>CAVUYD010000003.1:0-176702 GCA_963745645.1 uncultured Actinomycetes bacterium | reverse complement strand
TGCCACGATCTTAACGACCTCGAGGCCATCCTCGCGATCACCAACAAGGATGTCGACGCGGTCGTGCACGAAGTCGGCGCGAACCTCGACGCGGTCTTCACGTGGGACTACGAGCGCAGCCGCACGCCCCTCGTGAAGCTCTACGAGAAGGCGAAGACGTCGCAGTGGAACGCGTCCACCGACCTCGACTGGTCGATCGACGTCGACCAAGAGGCGGTCGTGCTCGCGAACGCAGGCCAGGACGGCGGCTTCTTCAGCGACGCGGTCGACCTGTCGGGCACGCCGTTCGCCAAGTGGACCGAGAAGGAGTGGATCCAGCTCGCGCATCGAAGGCCAGAACTGGACGCTCTCGCAGTTCCTGCACGGCGAGCAGGGCGCGTTGCTCTGCACCGCGCGCATCGTCGAGACGGTGCCGTGGATCGACGCCAAGTACTACGCCGCGACCCAGGTGATGGACGAAGCCCGCCACGTCGAGGTGTTCGCGCGCTATCTCGACGAGAAGCTGACGGGCCACTACCCGATCAACGCGCACCTGCGCTTGCTGCTCGACGACATCCTCGCCGACAGCCGCTGGGACATGACGTACCTCGGCATGCAGATCATGGTCGAGGGGCTCGCCCTCGCCGCGTTCGGCTTCATGCACCAGATGACGACCGAGCCGCTGCTGAAGCAGCTGCTCCGGTACGTCATGAGCGACGAAGCGCGCCACGTCGCCTTCGGCGTGCTCTCCTTGAAGGAGTACTACGCCGAGCTCACCGACGCCGAGATGCAAGACCGCGTCGAGTTCACGTTCGAGGCCGCGGTGCGCATGCGCGACCGGTTCCTCCAGCAGGAAGTCTGGGACCGCATGGGTGTGCCCGTGAAGGACGCGCTCTCGTTGGTCATGGCCGACGAAGGTCGGGTCATGTTCCAGAACATCTTGTTCTCGAAGATCGTGCCGAACTGCAAGAAGCTCGGGCTGCTCGACCGCAACGGCGGTTGGCTCCGGAAGAACTTCACCGAGCTGGGCGTGATCCAGTTCGAGGACTGGGTCGACACCGGCGAGGAGTACGCCATGCTCGACGAGGTCGCCAAGGACCGCGAAGCCGCGACTGCCTGACCTTCGACGGGCCGCCCGGCCCGCCCCTTCTCGATTCCGTCGGCCGCCCGCACGGGCGGCCGATGCGCGTCCCCGCACGAGTGCAGACGCGAGGCTCCGAGCGAGTTACTCTACCGACTAGTAGGTAGGGTCCCAGACCCCAGACTCGCACCGGGAAGGCGCTCGTGACGGCCACTGATGTACGACCGGAACCGCGCCCGGTGTCCGCGCCGGTGACCCCCGCCGACGAGCGCATCAACAAGCGCTCGTCGATCCCGTTCATCGCCCTGCACTTCATCCCGCTGCTCGCGATCTTCACCGGGATCACCCGCACCGCGGTGATCCTCTTCCTCGTGACGTACCTCGGCCGGATGTTCTTCATCACGGCCGGCTACCACCGCTACTTCTCGCACCGCAGCTACCGCCTCAACCGCTTCTCGCAGTTCCTCATGGCGTTCGGCGGCACGATGGCCGCGCAGAAGGGCCCGCTGTGGTGGGCGGCCCACCACCGCAACCACCACCGTTACTCCGACACCGACACGCGACATCCACTCGCCCAAGCGCGGCTTCTGGTGGAGTCACGTCGGCTGGATCCTCTGCGACAAGTACGGCGCAGACGCGAGTACGACGAGATCCAGGACTTCGCGAAGTACCCCGAGCTCCGCTTCATCAACAAGCACGACTGGATCGGGCCGTGGACGCTCGGCGTCGCGTGCTTCCTGATCGGCGGGTGGAGCGGTCTCGTCATCGGGTTCTTCGCGTCGACGGTGCTGCTCTGGCACGTCACCTTCATCGTCAACTCGCTCGCGCACGTGTTCGGCCGGCGCGTCTACGACACGACCGACACGAGCCGCAACTCGCTGCTCATCGCGCTCGATCACCGGTGGTGAGGGTTGGCACAACAACCATCACCGCTACCCGTGCTCGGCGCGGCAGGGCTTCCGCTGGTGGCAGATCGACACCACGTACTACGGGCTGCGGCTGCTCTCGTTCGTCGGCATCGTGCACGACCTCCGCCGGCCGCCCGCGTGTCCTCGCCGAAGCTCGCGACCTCCGGCGGCTCGAAGCCGGCGACGCGACGAGCCTGCTCCGGTCTCGGCGGCGGTGGGGGCTGGTATCGGGGCCTCCGAACCCGGTGGTACGTTCGACGGATCATGAGTTCGCCGGTTGCCGAGTCACGCGTTCGGATCGTCTTCCTCGGTGGGCTCGGTGAGATCGGGCGCAACTGCTTCTGCCTCGAGGTCGACGACCGGATCCTCGTCGTCGACTGCGGGCTCATGTTCCCCGACGCCGACATGCCCGGCGTCGACCTCGTCCTCCCGGACTTCACCTATCTCCACGACAACGCGGACCGGGTCGAGGGCGTGTTCCTCACCCACGCGCACGAGGACCACGCGGGCGGGCTCGCCTTCCTCCTCCGCGACATCGAGGTGCCGATCTACGGCTCGGCGCTGTCGCTCGCGCTGGCCCGCAACCGCATCGAGGAAGCGGGCATGCTCGGCCGCACCGAACTGATCCCGGTGCCGACGGCGAACGTCGCCGCATCGGCACCGTTCGACTGCCAGTTCATCCCCGTGACCCACTCCGTCCCGCACGGCTTCGCGACCGCGTTCTTCACGCCGGCCGGCACGATCGTGCACACCGGCGACTTCAAGCTCGACCTCACGCCCGTCGACGGCCGGCGCACCGACCTCGCGCTGCATCGGCGAGCTGGCGCGCCGCGACGGTGGCGTGCGGCTGCTGCTCTCCGACTCCACCAACGCCGAGCGGCCCGGGTTCACGCCGTCCGAGTCGACCGTGGGCGTCGCGATGCGCACGCTGTTCCGCGAGCACGCCGATCGAAGCGGTTCATCGTCACGAGCTTCGCGTCGCACCTGCACCGCGTCGAGCAGGTCGCCGCAGGCCGCGATCGCGCACGGGCGGCGCGTCGCGTTCGTCGGTCGTTCGATGATGCACAACGTCACCATGGCGCGTGAGCTCGGGTTCCTCGACGTCCCCGCGCACGCGATCATCGACATCGAGGAGACCGCGAGTTACGCGCCCGGCGACGTGTGCATCATCTGCACGGGTTCGCAGGGCGAGCCGATGAGCGCGCTGCTCGCTGATGGCAGCGCACGAGCACAAGTACGTGAAGATCTCCGACGACGACGTCGTCGTGATCAGCGCGCACGCGATCCCCGGCAACGAGTCGAACGTGTCACGCGTCATCGACGCGTTGCACCGCGCCGGCGCCGAAGTCGTGCACGACCGCAACGTCGCACGTGCACGTGTCCGGGCACGCGTCGCAGGAAGAGCTGAAGTTCGTGCTCAACCTGCTCTCGCCCGAGTGGTTCATCCCGGTGCACGGCGAGTACCGGCACCTGGTGCACCACGCGCAGCTCGCGCGCGACGTCGGGAGTCCCGACGGCCAACGTCCTCGTGTGCGAGGACGGAGACGTGATCGACCTCGGCCCCGAGGGCCTCGACGTGGAGCGCCGCGCGGTGCCGGCCGGGTACACCTACGTCGACGGGATCGTCGGCGACATCGGCCACGGCGTGCTCCGTGACCGGCGCGTGCTCTCGCGAGGAGGGGGTCGTCGTGGTCATCGTCACGATCGACGCCGCGTACCGGTGAGGTCGTGACCGGCCCCGAGATCGTCACCCGGGGTTGGGTGTACGCGCCCGAAGCCGAGGACCTGCTCGAAGACGCGCAGCAAGTGGTGCGCGACTCGATCGCCGACGCCGCGGCCGAAGGCGCCACCGACTTCGAGACGGTGCGGCGCCACGCCCGCCGCTCCCTCGGGCGCTTCATCGACGAGCGCACGCGGCGCCGGCCCATCGTCATCCCGGTGGTCATGGAAGTCTGACGGCATACGCTCCCCCGTGGCTGGTCTGGACATCGATCTCACGGGGCGCCGAGCACTCGTGACCGGCGGCGGCAACGGCGTCGGTTCCGAGATCTGCCGAGTGCTCGTCGGCGACGGGCGCGTTCGTGTGGGTCAACGACATCTTCGAGGACCGCGCCGCCGGTCGCGGCCGACCTCGGTGGCGAGCAGCACGCGCGGCCCATCAAGGCGGATGTCACCAGCCCACCGAAGATCGCGCGCATGCGCGAGGAAACGGGTCCGGTCGACATCCTCGTCAACAACGCCGGCAACCCCACTCAGGGCTTCGACCTGAAGCGGTTCGCCGACTCGAACCCGGACGACTGGGAGTCATCTGATGCGCCTGAACCTGGGCGCGATCCTGCACGTCACGCACGCGTACCTCGGCGAGATGGTCGAGCGGCGTTGGGGACGCATCGTGACGATCGTCGTCCGACGCGGGGCGCAAGGGCGAGCGCTTCCAGGCGATCTACGGCGTCGGCCAAGGCCGGTGCGATGGGCTTCATCCGCGGCCTCGCGGCCGAGGTCGGCAACGCCGGCGTCACCGCCAACTGCGTCGCGCTCGGCGACCATGCGCACCGGCCCGACGGAAGTCGCCATCGAGTGCGACCCGGACCTCGAGCGCCGGTTGAGCCGGGCCTACACCGTGCCCCGGCTCGGGACACCGGCCGACGTCGCCCCGCTCGTGACGCTGCTGTGCAGCGACGCGGGCGCGTGGATCACCGGCCAGGTGTACCCGGTCGACGGGGGCTACGTCTCCACGCTGTGACGCCCGCGCGACCCGGGTGCCGTTCGGTCGACGGTGGGTCCGGGCCCGCGCGATGCCCGTGGATCCTGTTGTTTCTCGTGTTGCTGGTGTTACGGTTGTCCCCCTATGGCAGCCACGCGCCGGAGCACCACGACCGCGCCGAGTCGTAGCCGCAGCAGCAGGACGCGCGGCACGGCGACGCGGCGCAAACCCCCCGCCAAGCGGGCGAGCGCGGCCCGCAAGCCCGCGCCGCGCCGGCGGGCCACACCGAAGTGGCGCCAGGAGCTGGCCCGCCAGCTCGGCGGCCATTCCACCGACGCACTCGCGATCGGCCTCTTCGTCCTCGCGCTCGTCGAGCGCGCTCGGGATCTACTCCGACCTCGCGGGTCCGGTCGGCGACGGCATCGACACCGCCGCGTCGATCATGCTCGGCGCGGGCCGGGTGGTCGTCCCGCTCGCGTTGCTCGTCGCCGCGGGCGGCGTCCTCGTCACGCGCGGGGAGCCGGGACAGTCGCGCAGCGACCTGCGCCTCGGGCTCGGCATCGTCCTCGTGTGCGCGGCCATCGTCGCCTTGTTGCACATCGGCCACGGGAGTCCGGGCGGCGACGCGCTCGAACCGCTCGAGCAGGCAGGCGGATTGCTCGGCGCGCTGTTCGGCGCACCCCTCCACGCGCTCCTCGGTGGTGTCGGCGCCGTCATCGTCCTGGTCGCGGTGTTGCTGCTCGGCGCGCTGCTCGTGTTCGGTGCGGGGCTGAAGCAGGTCGCGGCCATCGTCTTCCTCGCGGTGAAGTGGCTCGCCGAGAACGGCAAGGGACTGTTCACGCTGCAGCCGGTGCCGCTCGACGATGCGTACGAACCCGACCGGCCGCTGCTCTACGACCAGGTCGCCGAAGAGCTCGACACCTCGATCGGGCCGCTCCCGGAAGCCGACATCGACCTCGTCGCGGCCGAGGACGCGGTCGAGAAGGTCACCGTGTTCTCGTCCACCGACGAGGTGCTCGTCGGCGACGTCGAGATCTCGCTCTCCGAAGGCGAGGACGAAGAGGACGACGACGACACCGAGGCGACCGTCGACGGCGAGCTGCCGGACGTCGCGTGGAAGTTGCCGCCGGCCACGATCCTCAAGCGCAGCCAGTCACGCGAGGTGGACCCGCGCATGGTCGCGGCGGGCGGCGAGGTGCTCGAGGCCACCCTGCGCGAGTTCGGCGTGGACGCGCGGCTCGTCGGGGCGACCGTCGGCCCGACCGTCACGCGGTACGAGCTCGAGATCGCGCCGGGCGTGAAGGTGAACCGGGTGACGAACCTCACCAAGGAGATCGCGTACTCGATGGCGAGCCACGACGTCCGCATCCTGGCGCCGATCCCGGGGCGCAGCGCGATCGGTGTGGAGGTGCCGAACAAGGCGCGTCCGGTCGTCACCCTCGGCGACATCCTCGCGAGCGACGAGACGAAGAAGGCGACGCACCCGCTCGAGGTGGCGATGGGTCGCGACATCGTCGGGCCGCGCGGTGATGTCGAACCTCGCCACGTTCCCGCACGTGCTGATCGCGGGCCAGACCGGCGCCGGCAAGTCCAGCTGCATCAACAGCATCGTGACGTCGCTGCTCATGCGCACGTCGCCGCAGCAGGTGCGGCTCATCCTCGTGGACCCGAAGCGGGTCGAGCTCGGGCAGTACAACGGGTCCCGCACCTGCTGACCGAAGTCGTCACCAACCCGAAGAAGGCCGCGAACGCGCTGGACTGGGCCGTGCGCGAGATGGAGATGCGCTACGACATCCTCGCCGGTGTCGGGGTGCGCGACATCACCGGTTACAACGCGATGTACGACCGCGGCGAGCTGCCGACGGTCGACGACCCCGACCCCGACACGGGCAAGCACTACGAACGGTTGCCATTCATCGTCGTCGTGGTCGACGAGCTCGCCGACCTCATGATGGTCGCGGCACGCGATGTCGAGACGAGCATCTGTCGCCTCGCGCAGATGGCGCGCGCCGTCGGCATCCACCTCGTGATCGCGACCCAACGCCCGTCGGTGGACGTCATCACCGGCGTGATCAAGGCGAACATCCCGAGCCGGCTCGCGTTCTCGGTCAGCACGCTCGCCGACAGCCGCGTGATCCTCGACCAGCCCGGCGCGGAGAAGTTGATCGGCAAGGGCGACATGCTCATGTTGACCGCGTCGTCCAGCCGCACCGAGCGCATCCAAGGCGCGTGGGTCGACGAGGAGTGCGTGCGCAAGGTCGTCGCGCACTGGCGCCGCCAGACCGCCAAGCCCAACTACGTCGAAGGCATCCAGGGCGACGACAGCCCGGGCGGTGCCCGCGCCGCCGGTGACGACTACGACTCCGACGACCTGCTCGACGAAGCGCTCGAGCTCGTCGTCCGCAGCGGCCTCGGCTCGACGAGCATGCTGCAGCGCAAGCTCCGCGTCGGCTTCGCCCGCGCCGGCCGGCTGATGGACCTGTTGGAGCAGCGCGGCATCGTCGGACCGTCGGAGGGGTCGAAGGCGCGCGCGGTGCTGATGACCGTGGACGAGCTCGACGAGGTGCCGCGCGCGAATAGGCCCGCCACCGTGCAAGGATCTCCTGGGGGGACAACGGATGAGGGGCGGTGCTCATTGGGCACCGCCCCTCATGCTCTTCCGGTGCGGACGCAGCGGAGGCCTTCTCGCCGCAGGCCCGTCGGCTCGGAGCGGAGGGAGCCATGGTTATCCCTCTTCCGCTTCGAGGTCGTCGAGTCGCGTCCGCAGCTCTTCGAGCAGGCCCGCGGCCGCCGAAAGGTGTTCCTCGATGCGCGTGAGGTAGGCGTGCGGCGACGTGTCGGGGACCTCGTCGTCGACCTCGATCTCGTTGATGACCGCCCACGCGAAGTCGCCGCGCTCCTCGGGCACCACGATGATGCCGGTCGCGTCGTTCGTCGTGCCCGACCACTCGATCATCACGGGGATGCCCGCAGACTCGAGCCGCCGGCGCAGGATCTGCGCCTGCAGGCGCGGCCACTCGCCCAACTCGACCAGCGCGTCGTCTCCGCCGTCGTCGTCGCCTTCGCCATCGGACCGGGCGGACGCGGTGAACGTGCGGGGCTTGGTGGCGACCAGGGTCACGCGGCAGTCCCCGCACTGCGTGCTGCCGGCGTCGTACTCGGCGCCGCACGCCGGGCACCACACGCTGAGCCCATTTCCACTGTCGGCCATCAGCCGAGTCTACGGAAGGGTCACAACTACGATGACGGGCCGATGCCCCAACGCTTCTACGTCGAGACGCTCGGCTGCCCGAAGAACGCGGTCGACTCCGACAAGGTCGTCGCATCCCTGCTCGCCGACGGACTCGAACCCGCGGCCGCGCCCGGCGATGCCGATCTCGTCGTGGTCAACACGTGCGCGTTCATCGAAGCGGCGCGCCAGGAGTCGATCGACGTCGCGCTCGCGCTGTCGGACGTGAAACGGGCCGGCGCCAAGCTCGTGGTCACCGGCTGCATGGCCGAGCGCTACGGCGAGGAGCTGGCCGCGGCGCTTCCCGAAGCCGATGCCGTCGTCGGCTTCGCCGGTGAAGGAGCGCTCGCGGACGTCGTGCTGAAGCGCAAGCCGACGGGTGTGCGCGACCTGTTGGAGCTCCCACGCCCCGCGCCCACCGCGCCGTGGGCGTACGTGAAGATCGCCGAAGGCTGCGACCGCGCGTGCGCATTCTGCGCGATCCCGTCGTTTCGCGGCGCGCAGCGGTCGCGGACACCGGAATCGATCGAGCTCGAAGCGCGCACGCTCGTGGAGCAAGGCGTCTCCGAGATCGTGCTCGTGGCGCAGGACCTCGCGTGGTACGGGCGCGACGCCGGAGAACCCGGTGCGATCGTCGACGTGCTTCGCCGCCTCGACCGGTTGTCGGCTTCCGGGCTCACCCGCCTGCGGCTGCTCTACCTGTATCCGTCCGAGGTGCGCGACCCGCTGATCACGACGATGTTCGAGGTGCCGACCGTCGTGCCCTACTTCGACCTGTCGCTGCAACACGCGTCCGCCGGCTTGCTGCGGCGCATGAAGCGGTGGGGGAACGGCGAGCGGTTCCTCACCGCCGTCGAGAAGATCCGCGCGCAGGACCCCGACGCCGCGTTCCGGTCGTCGTTCATCGTCGGGTTCCCCGGCGAGACCGAGTCCGACCACGACGAGCTGCTGGCCTTCCTCGAGGCGGCGGGTCTCGACTGGGCCGGGTTCTTCCCGTTCTCCGAAGAAGCGGGCACGGCCGCGCTGACGCTCGACGGCAAGGTCGAGACCGCGCTCGTGCACGAACGGTTGCGGGAATGCAGCGCGGTGCAGGATCCGATCACCGCCGCCGCGCGCGAGGCGCTGGTGGGCACCGCGGTCGACGTGCTCGTCGACGGCGAGGACGACGACGGACTCGTCGGCCGCACGTACCGCGAGGCGCCCGAGATCGACGGTATCGTCCGCATCATGGGGGCGGTGGGAAGGCCCGGCGCAACCGTGCGCGTCCGCGTCACCGGCGCGGTCGGACCCGACCTGGAGGCGAGCGCGTGACCGCCGCGTCGACGCGGCGCTTCGGCCAAGGCGCGCTCTTGACCCCCGCCAACCTCGTGACCATGACGCGCCTGCTCGTCGCGGTGCCGACGCTGCTGCTCATCCGCGACCGTGGCGCGGGGTGGCTGACGGTCGGCCTGTGGTTCGCGATCACGTCCACCGACAGCCTCGACGGCTGGCTCGCACGCCGGGACGGCGCGACGCGGTCCGGCGCGTTCCTCGATCCGGTCACCGACAAGGCGATCGTGCTCGGCGGCCTCGCGGTGCTTGCCGATCGCGGTGACTTCCCGTGGTGGCCGGTGGTGGTCATCGCGATCCGCGAGATCGGGATCTCGTTGTACCGGTCGCTCGCGGGCGGCGCGGCATCGTGCTGCCCGCGCAACGGCTCGGCAAGTACAAGGCGTTCCTGCAGTACTGCTCGGTGGGGTTCGTGCTGCTGCCGATCACCGAGCACTGGTACACGTTCCAGGACATCGTGCTGTACGCCGCGGTCGCGTTGACGGTCGTCTCCGGGTTGGCGATCCTCCGTCACGGCTGGATCGACTTCCAACAGCAAGAGACCTGAACCCGTCGACCCGAGAAAGGCGTGCCGTCGTGCGATGCGAGGTACTGGCGGTCGGGACCGAGCTGCTGCTCGGCCAGATCGTGGACACGAACAGCGCCTGGATCGGCGAGCAGCTCGCGGTCTCGGGCATCGACTCGTACGAGCACCGGGTCATCGGTGACAACCAGGCGCGCATCGTTGCCGCGTTGCGGGATCTCTTGTCGCGTGCCGACGCCGTCATCGTCTGCGGTGGGCTCGGGCCGACGCAGGACGACCTGACGCGCGACGCAATCGCGGAGCTCATGGGGGTGCCGCTCGTTCGCCGCATGGAGCTGGCCGAACAGATCGCAACGATGTTCCGGGCTCGACTCCGCGACATGCCCGAGAACAACCTGCGCCAGGCCGACATCCCCGACGGCGGGGCCGCGATCCCGAACCCGCTCGGTACCGCGCCGGGGCTCGTGTGCCCGGTGGGAGCCGGCAAGGTCGTGTACGCGGTGCCGGGCGTCCCGTACGAGATGCAGGAGATGATCACCGCGCAGGTGCTCCCTGACCTCCTGGCGCGCAGCGGGGCAGCGTCGACGATCGTCTCGCGCTCGCTGAAGACCTGGGGCACGTCGGAATCCGCGCTCGCCGAGATGGTGGCGCACCGGCTCGACGTGCTCGACGCGACCGGCAACCCGACGATTGCGTTCCTCGCGCGCGGCATCGAAGGCCTCGTCGTGCGCATCACCGCCAAGGGCGACTCCGAAGCCGCGGCGCGTGCGCTCGTGGACGCGGAGGAGAAGGAACTGCGCGCGATCCTCGGCGACCTCGTGTTCGGCGTCGACGACGAGACGATGGAATCCGCGGTGCTCGAACGCGTGCGCGGCCGCGGCTGGTCGCTCGGCGTCGCCGAGAGCCTGACCGGCGGTTTCATCGGCGCGCGCGATCGTCAACGTCCCCGGCGCGAGCGACGTGTTCCGCGGCACGATCGGTGCCTACGCGACGGACGTGAAGCGCGACGTGCTCGGTGTGCGTGCGGCGACAGTCGTGAGCGAGGAAGCGGCGCGCGAGATGGCGGAAGGCGCGCAGCGGGTGCTCGGCGCCGACGTCGGCATCGCGGTGACCGGGGTCGCCGGGCCGACCGAACAGGAGGGTGTCGCGGTCGGCACGGTCTGCTTCGGGATCGCGCTGCCGGGCCGTCCGGTCGAAGCCGTCTCGACCCGGCTCCCGGGCGACCGCGAACGGATCCGCCAGTTCGCGACGATCTCGGTGCTGAACCTGCTGCGGCAGCGCCTCGACGTGCTCGCGGACGAGCAGGAGCACGGGTAGCGGTCGTGGAGATCCAGATCAACGTCGACTGCGCCGACCTCGACCGGATGGTGGATTTCTACACGCGTGCGCTCGACTACGTGCCGCACGGCTCGAGCGGTGAGACCTACCGCTCGATCGTGCCGGCCGCGGGTGCCGGGCCGAAGCTGGTGTTCCAGAAGGTGCCGGAAGGCAAGGTCGTCAAGAACCGGATGCACCTGGACCTCATCGTCGGTGCCGGCATCGAGCGCGAAGCCGAGCGGTTCGTCGCGCTCGGCGCGACGCGTGCGAGCGTGGACGCGATCGGCAACGACGACTGCCGCTGGATCGTGATGCAGGATCCCGAGGGCAACGAGCTGTGTCTCTGCACCTCGTGACGCGCGACGCCTGAACCGGTGAACCGGTGACGCGCGCGTTCGTCGCGGTCGTCCCTCCCGACCGCGTGCTCGACGAGGTCGACGCGCTGCAGCGCGGCGCTCGACCGCGCCGGCCTTCGCCGCACGACGCGCCCGCAGTGGCACGTGACGTTGCAGTTCCTCGGCAACCGGGCCGATATCGATGCGGTCGGCGCCGCGCTCGAAGGTCTGGCGGCGAAACCGTTCCGGGCCCGGCTCGGCGGTGGGGGCGCGTTCCCGAAGCTGCGGCGCGGTCGCGTGCTGTGGGTCGGCTGCCGCGAAGGCGGGGAAGCGGTGCGCGGCGTCGCGCGCGAAGTCGGCGCCCGGCTCGCCCCGCTCGGGTACGCACCCGACGCGCGCGAATTTCACCCGCACCTGACCCTCGCCCGCGCCAAGGTCCCGACCGACCTCACGGACGCCGTCGCGCTGATCGACGCGCGCGACGTGCTGCCCGCATGGACGGTTGACGAAGTGGTGGTGTTCGAGAGCGTGCTCCGACGCGACGGCGCGGAGTACGTGCCCCGCGCCACGGTGGCGCTGCGCGGCTAAGCCGGCACGCCGATCGCGTGGCGGCCGGCCGCGAGACGGACCTCGTCGAGGCCGACGACGCCGATGATCTGCCCGGCCTGCACGACGGCGACGGGGACGCCCAGCTCGAGTGCGTCGTGCGCACTGGTCTCGGGCGGGACCGCGGGCACGAGCGCGAGCGGGATCGCGAAGTCGCGCAGCCGCCGTGCCTCGGCCGCGGGGCCGGTGACCGCGCGGAGGGCGCCCGTTTGCAGCAGCGCGCTCGGCGCGGCGGCGAAACCGGTCAGCAGCACACTCGTCGGCATCGAGACCGCGGTCGCGGCGCGGAACTCGGCCACGGTCGTCCACTCCGGTGTGTGCATCGGCGTCGGCCCCATCAGGTCGGCGACGGTGTGGCCGTCGAGCGTGCGGGCGACACGCGCGGCCTGCTCTTCGGAACGCGACGCGTCGATGACGAACCATCCGATGAGCGCGGTCCAGATGTCACCGAAGCCGTTGCCCGTGAGGAACCCGAACAGACCGAAGCCGACGAGCAGGCCGCCGAGCACGAAGCCGGCGCGCGCGGCGGAGATCTCGGCTGCACGCCGGTCCTTGCGCCACGCCCACAGCGCGGACGCCAGGATGCGGCCGCCGTCGAGGGGCGCGCCGGGCAGCAGGTTGAACACGGCGAGAATCAGGTTGATGATCCCGACGTAGATCGCGACCGCGGGGAGCAGGCTGCCGGCGGGGAGCACCGCGTCCAGCCCGATGCCGATCGCGGTGAACGCGACGCCGAGCCCGATGCTCGTGGCCGGACCGGCGGCCGCGACGAGGAACTCGCTGCGCGCGTCGGGGGCTTCGTCGCGCAGGCTGGCGACGCCACCGAGCAGCCACAGCGTGATGCCCTCGACCCGCTGCCCGCGCTTCAGCGCGACGAGTGCGTGCGAGAGCTCGTGGGCGAGGATCGACCCGAAGAACAACGCCGTGCCCAGGATCGCCGCGGCCCAGTAGGACCCGCCCGCGTCGGGCTCGAGCGAGGGGAGCAGGCTCCCGGCGAGCGTGCTCGCGATGAGGAAGCCGATGACCAGCAGGCTCCAGTGGACGCCGATGGCGATGCCGCGGACCCGACCCAGCCGAATTGTCGGACGCATGTGTGTCCCTTCCGTCCCTGAGCACAACGCCCCGGACGCGTGTTCCGTTCCTCCGAGCCTACGCCCGCCGAGGATCCTTGCTACGAACGCATGTTCGCTCTAGGCTCCTCACACGCGTGTGATTCGGCGCCGCCCGAACTCCCATGTCGTCACCCAGGTAGTTGTCACACCCCCTCGGTACGTTCCCGAGTGAGCGCTTCCCCCGCCAATCACGACTCGACAACCACAAACGACGCCGCACGGCAGAGAGAGGGGTTCCACGGTGGACCGGGACAAGGCCCTCGAGATGG
The DNA here is from genome assembly GCA_963745645.1 of uncultured Actinomycetes bacterium. Classification (GTDB taxonomy): domain Bacteria; phylum Actinomycetota; class Acidimicrobiia; order IMCC26256; family PALSA-610; genus CAVUFH01. Next base: position 163,310 of record CAVUYD010000003.1, on the reverse strand, counting down.
CACTCAGCCAGATCGACAAGCAATTCGGCAAGGGCTCGATCATGAAGTTGGGCGAGCGGGGCCACGTCGGGGTCGAAGCGATCCCCACGGGCGCGCTGGCCCTCGACCTCGCGCTCGGCATCGGCGGACTCCCGCGTGGGCGGATCGTCGAGATCTACGGCCCGGAGTCGTCGGGGAAGTCGACGCTCGCCACCCACGTGGTCGCCGAGGCGCAGCGCAACGGCGGCGTGTGTGCGTACATCGACGCCGAGCACGCGATGGATCCGGTGTACGCGGCCGCGATCGGCGTGAACGTCGACGAGCTGCTGATCAGCCAGCCGGACACCGGTGAGCAGGCGCTCGAGATCGCCGACATGTTGGTGCGTTCGGGCGCGCTCGACGTGCTGGTCATCGACTCGGTCGCGGCCCTCGTGCCCCGCGCCGAGATCGAAGGCGAGATGGGCGACACGCACATGGGCCTGCAGGCCCGGTTGATGAGCCAGGCCCTCCGCAAGCTCACCGGCAACCTGAACCGGTCGCGCACGATCATGATCTTCATCAACCAGCTGCGGGAGAAGATCGGCGTGATGTTCGGCTCCCCGGAGACGACACCGGGTGGTCGGGCGCTGAAGTTCTACTCGTCGGTCCGCCTCGACATCCGGCGCATCGAGTCGATCAAGGACGGCCCCGAGGTCGTCGGGAACCGCGTGCGTGTGAAGGTCGTCAAGAACAAGACGGCACCGCCGTTCAAGCAGGCCGAGTTCGACATCATGTACGGCAAGGGCATCAGCCGCGAGGGTTCGCTGCTCGACGTCGGTGTGGAGCTCGGCATCGTGAAGAAGTCCGGTGCGTGGTTCACCTACGAAGGCGAACAGCTCGGCCAGGGCCGGGAGAACGTCAAGACCTTCCTCGCCGAGAACGTCGATCTGATGGTCGAGATCTCCGAGAAGATCCGCGCCGCATCCGGCATCGATGACGACGAGATCGATCTCGAAGCAGAAGCAACGACCGAGGACGCCGACGCCGAGGTCTGACGCCACGGAAGGCGACTGCAGCGCCGACGCAATCGGTCGTTCGCGGTCACCACCAAACACAACGGCCCCGTCATTGTCCCCCCGGTGGCGGGGTCGTTGCGCGTTCGCGTGCGGCGGGCGGTCAGACTCCTGCCCGTGGCCGCGGCGACCAGCACCCGATCGACGACCCGCGCCGGCACCGTCGGGAGCGTGCTGGTGGCCGGGGTGTGGTTCGTGGCCCTCGCGTACGCCGGCCTGGTGCTGTTGCGGTTCGTCAGCTACGACACCGATCGCTACCTCGCCGCACTGAACGCCCAGACGGTTTGGCTCTTCCTCCCCGCCTACGCGATCGCGTCGGCCGGCGTGGTGCTTCCGCCGCTACGTCCTCGCGGTCGTGGCCACGGTCGTCGTCGTGTTCCAGATCCTGACGGTCGTCCCGAGCATCGGCCGGGCCGCGGCGATCCCCGACGCGGCGCGCCGGGTACCGCATCTCCGGCTCGTGACCGCCAATCTGCGCTACACGAACCCGACCCCGGAGCGGCTCGCGGCCGAGCTGTTCGCGGCCGACGCCGACGTCATCGTCCTGCAGGAGGTGACGGCGCACTGGATCGACGTGCTGGACGCGGCGGGCTTCTCCCGGCGCTATCCCTACTCGCTCCGGGAGCCGCGCGAGAACCCGCTCGGCGAGGCGATCTACTCGCGGCTGCCCCTCGATCACGCGCTGGTGGTCGAGCCCGACGTACAACCCCATGCTCGCGGCGGAGGTGACGGTCGGCCGCCGGCGGGTCTCCGTGGTGAACGTGCACGCGATCGGCCCGACGCAGGGCATGACGCTGCACCGGCAGTCGGCCGCGATCGCCCGTGAGCTCGCACGCACGCCGCGCGCGGCCGCGTGTCGTCGGGGGCGACTTCAACGCGACGCCGTACAACAAGACCATGCACGACATGGAGGATTTGGGGCTCGAGAGCGCCCACCGTCTGCGCGGGCGCGGGCTCGCGGTCACCTGGCCGAACGGCGACGCATCTGCTGCCCCCGCTGCAGCTGGACCACGTGCTCGTCGACGACGCCCTGGTGGTGCTCGACATCCGGGAGCTGCGCGGCTCGGGCTCGGATCACAAGCCCGTGCTCGTCGACCTCGCGGTGATGCCCGCGGGGTGACCGGGGCTCGGCCCGTACACTGGCGCGGTGACCCGCCGGTTCTTCGTGCGCACCTTCGGCTGCCAGATGAACGAGCACGACTCGGAACGCATCGCGGGCTTGCTCGCGGCCGAAGGCATGGAACCGACCGACGATCTCGCGGCCGCCGACGTGGTCGTCCTCAACACGTGCTGCATCCGCGAGAACGCGGACAACAAGCTCTACGGCCACCTCGGGCACCTGAAGTCTCTGAAGGACGCTCGGCCCGACCTGCAAATCGCAGTGGGCGGCTGTCTCGCCCAGAAGGACCGCGACCAGGTGCTCGCGCGCGCACCGCACGTCGACGTCGTGTTCGGGACGCACAACCTCGCGAGCGCGCCGGCACTGCTCGAGCGCTCGCGCACCGCCGGCCCGATCGTCGAGATCCTGGAGGAGCACCAGGCGTATCCGTCGGCGCTCCCGGCGCGACGCGAGGTCGACCATGCCGCGTGGGTCACGATCCAGATCGGTTGTGACAACACGTGCGCGTTCTGCATCGTCCCGACCGTGCGCGGGCGAGAGGTCAGCCGGCGCATGGGCGACATCGTGCACGAGGTCGAGGCGCTGGCGGCCGACGGCGTCTCCGAGATCACGCTGCTCGGCCAGAACGTCAACTCGTACGGCCGTGACCTCGGCGCCGGGCAGTACCGGCCCGAATTCGCGGACCTCTTGCGGGCGATCGACGCGGTCGACGGCATCGAGCGCGTGCGGTTCACGTCGCCGCACCCGAAGGATCTCCGCCCCGAGACGATCGCGGCGATGGCAGAGTGCGCGGCCGTCTGCGAGCACCTGCACCTGCCGCTGCAGTCGGGGAGCGACCGCACACTGTCCCGCATGCACCGCGGCTACACCGCGGCGCGGTACCTGACGCGGCTCGAGGCCGCACGCGCCGCGATCCCCGATCTCGCGGTCACCACCGACCTGATCGTCGGGTTCCCCGGCGAAACGGAGGCCGACTTCGCGGCAACGCTCGCGGTCGTCGCGGACGCCGACTACGACGCGGCCTACACGTTCGTGTTCTCGCCGCGGCCCGGCACCGAAGCCGCGACCATGGTCGACGAGTTCGTGCCGGCGGAGGTGGTGCAGGAACGGATGCAACGGCTCGCGGAGGTCGTCGAGCGCAGCGCGCTCCGCCGTCACGAGGCCCGCGTCGGCGCGGTCGAGGAAGTGCTCATCGAAGGCCCGTCGAAGAAGGACCCGTCGGTGTGGTCCGGGCGTTCCCGCCACAACAAGCTCGTGCACCTCGCGCCGCCGAGCGCGGCGCGCTCGTCAGCGGTGAGTACGTCGACGCGCGGATCACCACCGCGGCTCCGCACTGGCTCCGGGGCGAGCACGTCCGGCGGGTCCGCCCGACGCGCTCGCGTCGGGTCCGCATCCCGGTGTCGGCGTCGCCTGCGTGACGCGCCATCTCGCGCTCGTCGGCCCGACCGCCGCGGGCAAGTCCGCGCTGGCGCTCGAGGTCGCGCAGCGAGCGGGCGATGTCGAGATCATCTCGCTCGACTCGATGCAGGTGTATCGCGGGATGGACATCGGCACGGCCAAGCCGACGGCAACCGAGCGCGCCGCGGTGCCCCATCATCTCGTCGACGTCGCCGATCCGTCCGAGGACTGGTCGGTCGCGCGGCACCCAGACGTTGGCCCGCGCCGCGATCGCCGGCATCGAGGCACGGGGCCGCCGGGCGCTGCTCGTGGGCGGTACCGGCTTGTACGTGCGCGCAGTGGTCGACGACCTCGCGCTCCCCGGCGACGACCTCGTCGCGCGCGCGCCGCGCTCCTCGTCGAGACGGAGTCGCCGGACGGTGTCGCACGCGCCTACGACCGGCTGCGGAGTGTCGACCCCGTCGCCGCCGCGCGCATCGAACCGAACAACCGGCGCCGCATCGTGCGCGCGCTCGAGGTGTTCGACGCGACCGGCCGACGGTTCTCGTCGTTCGGCGCCGGCTTCGACACCTACGGCTCGCCCACGATCGACGCGCGCATGGTCGGGATCTGGATCGGCCGGCCCGCGTTGAACGATCGCATCGAAGCGCGCTTCTCGGCGATGCGCGATGGCGGCCTCCTGGACGAAGTTCGCACGCTCGTCGTCAACCGCACGTCCCTCTCGCGCACCGCGGCCCAGGCGATCGGCTACCGCGAGACGCTCGCGTTCCTACGCGGCGAGCAGCCGTCGGTCGACGCCGCGTTCACCGAGGCCGTGCACCGCACCCGGCGCTTCGCGCGCCGCCAGCGCATGTGGTTCCGGCGCGATCCGAGGGTCGAGTGGATCGCGACCGGCGGGAATCCGCAGGAACTCGCCCCGCGATCCTGGCAACCTGGACGGGATCCGTTCCCGCACCGGTGTGACCACCTCGATGTACCTGTCCAAGCTCCACGCCACCGGCAACGACTTCCTCGTCCGCCTCGCGCTCGACGAGTCGGCCGGCGCGCTCGACGCGCGCGCGGTCGCTGCGCTCTGCGACCGGCACCGCGGCATCGGTGCCGACGGGCTCATCACGATCGGGGCCGGAACCGGCGGCGCGGACTGCACGATGACCCTCGTGAACGCCGACGGCGGGGCGGCGGAGATGAGCGGCAACGGCATCCGCTGCCTCGCGTGGGTCGCGGCGCGCGCGGGTCTGGCTCGTGATGACGAGCTCGACGTCGCGACCGCGGCGGGCCGGCGGCTGGTGCGCGCTCGAGCGCGGCGGGCGAGTCGGTCGTCGCCGCGCACGTCGACATGGGACCGGTCACCTTCGAGCCGGCGCGCATCCCGATCGCGGTCGACGATCCGTTCGAGCTGGAGGCGGTCGCCGACGGTGTGTTCTACCGGGGTGACGCGGCCGGCATGGGCAACCCGCACCTCGTGTTGTTCGTCGATGACCCCGCGGCGGCACCGGTCACGACGCACGGACCCATTCTGGAGCACGACGCCCGCTTCCCGCGCCGCACCAATGTCGAGTTCGTGCATGTCACCCACGCCGACCGGATCTCCATGCGCGTCTGGGAACGGGGCGCGGGGGAGACGCTGTCGTGCGGAACCGGCGCATGCGCAGTCGCCGCGGTCGCGCACCGGCGCGAGCTGGTGGGCACGCGGGTGCGCGTCGACGTGCTCGGCGGCACCCTCGCGGTGACCCTCGGCGACACCGTGCAGCTCGGCGGCCCGGTGGTGCACGTCTTCGACGTCGAGGTTCCGATCGAAGCGCTCCGAGGTTGTCCGTGAGCCCGTCGCGCTCGCACCAGAACCGGCAGCGTCGCCGTCTCACCGCCACCGAGGTCGACCTCGAGCGGCGCCAGCAGCGCGCGCTCCTCGTCGGCACCGGCTACGGGACGACGAGCGTCGAGGAAGCGGAGGCCTCGCTCGACGAGCTCGTGCTCCTCACCGAGACCGCGGGTGCTGATCCGGTCGAGCGGGTGCTCCAACGCCGCACGACTCCGGACCCGGCCACGTACATCGGGAAGGGCAAAGCCGAAGAGCTGCGGCAGCTCGGCGTTGCGCTCGACATCGACGTGGTCGTGTTCGACGACGAGCTCACGCCCGCGCAGCAGCGCAACCTCGAGAAGCTGTTCAAGGTCGACGTCGTCGACCGCGCCGCGTTGATCCTCGACATCTTCGCCCAGCACGCGACGAGCCAGGAGGGCATGATCCAGGTCGAGCTCGCGCAACTGCGCTACCGGTTGCCGCGCTTGCGCGGTCGCGGCTTGCAGTTGAGCCAGCAGGCCGGTGGCATCGGGACCCGTCGGGGTCCGGGCGAGACCCAACTCGAAGTCGATCGGCGCCGGCTCGTGCGCCGGGTGCAGAAGCTCGAAGGTGATCTGCGCACCGTCGTCGCGACGCGCGAGACCCAACGCAAGGCCCGGCGCCGGCGCGAACTGCTGCGCGTCGCGCTCGTGGGCTACACGAACGCGGGGAAGTCCACGCTGCTGAACCGGCTCACCAACGCCGGGGTGCTCGTCGAGGACCAGTTGTTCTCGACGCTCGACCCGACGACGCGCCGACTGCACCTCCCCGGTGGCGAGACCGTCCTCATGTCGGACACCGTCGGGTTCGTCCGCAAGCTGCCCCACCAGCTGGTCGAGGCCTTCCGGACGACGCTCGACGAGGTGTCGGACGCCGATCTGCTGGTCCACCTGGTCGATGCGTCGGCACCGGAGCCCGAACTGCGCATCGAAGCGGTCGAGGCGGTGCTGCGCGAGATCGGTGCGGGTCACCTGCCAACCCTGCTCGTGTGGACCAAGTCCGACGGCGCCGACCGCGACGAAGTGAAGCGGCTCGTCGCCGCGCACTCGGGCTCCGTCGCGATCTCCGCGAAGAGCGGTGACGGCATCGAGGAGCTCCTCGGCGCGATCGGTGATCGCCTGCGCATGCTGGCGCGCGTCGTCGAGTACGTCGTGCCCTACGACCGCGGCGACGTGCTCGCCGCACTCCACCGCGTGGGCGAGGTGCTGATGGAAGTGCACGCCGACTCGGGCACGCGGTGCAGGCGCGCCTGCCGGACGCGTCGGCCGGGCGCTTCGCCGAGTTCAGCGCGAGCGCGACGAGCGACGACCTGTAGTCTCGTGACCACCGATAGGCCTCGTGACCACCGATAGGCTTCGTGACCACCGATAGGCTCGACGCGTGAGTGATCCGGGATTCGTGCCGCCGCCGTACCCGTACGAGCGGCTCGATGCGCTGAAGCGCCTCGCCGACAGCCTGCCCGGTGGCATCGTCGACTGCTCGATCGGCACGCCGTGCGACCCGGTTCCCGAGGTCGCGTCGCGCGCGGCCGCGCGCGTCCTCGACGCGTCGATGGGGTATCCGGCATCGGCGGGCAGCGCCGCCCTGCGCGGCGCGGCGGCCGATTGGTTCGGCCGGCGCTTCGATGTCGGGATCACCGCCGATCAAGTCGGTGCGTGTGTGGGCACCAAGGAGTTCGTGGCTTCACTGCCGCACCTCCTCAAGCTCCGCAACCCCGCGCGCAACACCGTGCTCTATCCCGCGGTCGCGTATCCGACCTACGAGATGGGTGCGACGCTCGCCGGTTGTCGCGCCGTGCCGGTCGCGGTCGACACCGACTGGCACCTGGACCTCGACTCGATCACGCCGGCCGACGCCGAACGCGCGCTGGTGCTCTGGGTCAACGAGCCCGGGAACCCCACCAGTTCGGTCGCCGACGCGGCCCGCTTCGCGGCGATCGCCGAATGGGCGCGCGGGCACGGCATCATCGTCGCGAGCGACGAGTGCTACGCCGAGTACGCGCCCGAGCCGACGACGATCCTGAGCGCGAGGCTCAGCAACGTGCTGGCGGTGCACAGTCTGTCGAAACGGTCGAACCTCGCGGGCCTGCGGTGCGGGTTCTACGCGGGCGACGCGGAGCTGGTCACGTACCTCGTCGAGACCCGCAAGCACGCGGGCCTGATGGTGCCCACGCCGGTGCAGGCCGCGGCGGCCGCCGCGCTCGCCGACGACGGGCACGTTGCCGAACAGCGGCACCGCTATGAGGAACGACGCAAGCTGGTGAGCGACGGGCTCGCCGCACACGGTCTCGTGCACGACGGCGGCCCGTGTACCTTCTACCTGTGGTTGCGCGCCGCACGCGGCGCCGACGACGGATGGGAGATCGCGGCGCGCCTTGCGCACGCGGGCACGCTCGTGTCGCCGGGCGACCTCTACGGCGCGGCCGGCGCCGACCACGTGCGCCTCGCGCTCGTGCAACCCACGGAACGACTGCAGCTCGCGCTGGACCGCCTCGATGTCGCGGCCCGGGCGCGGGCCCGCTGACGGAAGGACGCGCGGTGGACGACGCGACGCTGAAGCAGGTGACGCAGCTGTGGGAGGCCGGCGACGGATGGCGCGACGTCCTCGCACCGGCCGCCGCGGACGATCTGGTCGAGTCGGTGGTCGCCGCGCTCGATCCGCGGCGAAGTGCGCGTCGCCGAGGTTGTCGACGGCCGCGTCGTCGTCAACGAAGCCGCCAAGCACGCGATCCTGATGTGGTTCCGCGTCAACGACATGGAACCGCTGGAGGTCGGTCCGTTCGAGTACGTCGACAAGCTCCCGTTGAAGCACGGTTACCAAGTCGCGGGCGTACGCGTGGTGCCCGGCGCGTCGGCCCGCTTCGGCGTGTTCCTCGCTGCCGGGTGTCGTGATGATGCCGTCGTACGTGAACATCGGCGCCTACGTCGACGAGGGCACGATGGTCGACACCTGGGCAACGGTGGCATCGTGCGCGGTAGATCGGGAAGCGGGTCCATCTCTCCGGTGGCGTCGGGATCGGCGGCGTGCTCGAACCGCCCCAGGCGGTGCCGGTCGTCGTCGAGGACGACTGCTTCATCGGGTCCCGCTGCATGATCGTCGATGGCGCTCGCGTCCGGCAGGGCGCCAAGCTCGGCGCGGGCGTGATCATCACGTCGTCCACACCGGTGATCGACGCGCAGACCGGCGAGGAGGTCGGGCGCGGTGACATCCCCGAGCGGGCGGTGGTCGTGCAGGGCATCCGCAACAAGGAGTTCCCGGGCGGGACGTTCGGCCTGCCGTGCGCGCTCATCCTGCGCTATCTCGCCGAAGGCGAGACGCACGACAAGCTGACGTTGAACGCGATCCTGCGCGAGCACGGCATCGTCTCGTGACGAAACCGGCGGTGACGGCACTGCTCGACCTCACCGAGCAGCTCTGCGCGATCCCGTCGGTCAGCGGCACCGAAGGCACCCTCGCCGACTTCGTCGAGCAGTGGCTGCACGAGTACGCGGGTTCGCTCGAGATCCGGCGACTCGCGGACAACGTCGTGGTGCGCACCGGGGGTGGCGCCGGGCCGCGGGTCGTGCTCGGTGGCCACCTCGACACGGTCCCGGCCAACGGGAACCAGCATCCGAACCGGGACGGCACGACGCTCCACGGTCTCGGCAGCGCGGACATGAAGGGCGGCTTGGCGGTCCTGCTCCATCTCGCACGCGATCTCGCCACGCACCCGGGCGGGCGCGACGTGACGCTCGTGTTCTACGAGGGCGAAGAGGTCGCCGACGAGCACAACGGGTTGCGCTTCCTGTTCGCCGAGCACGCGGAGCTCGTCGCGGGTGACCTCGCGATCCTGCTCGAACCCACGGGCGGCTGGCTCGAGGCGGGCTGCCAGGGAACCGTGCACGTGCGCGCCACCTTCACCGGGAAGCGTGCGCACACCGCGTGGCCGTGGATGGGTACCAATGCGATCCACCGCGCCGCACCGGTGCTCGCGCGCTGCGCCGGCTACGAAGCGGAGACGGTCACCGTCGACGGCCTCGACTACCGCGAAGCGCTCCAGGTGGTGCGCATACGCGGTGGGATCGCCAACAACGTCGTCCCCGACGTGTGCGAGTTCGTCGTCAACCGGCGCATCGCGCCGTCGCGCACCGTCGACGTCGCGGTCACCGAGCTGTACGAGCTCCTGGGCGACGCGGACACGCTCGAGGTCGTGAGCGCCTCTGCACCGGCGCCGCCCAACCTCGCGCATCCGCTCGTGCAGGAGCTCGTCGGTGCGGGCGGCTTGTCGGTGCGGCCGAAGTTGGGATGGACGGACGTGGCGCGGTTTGCCGCGCACGGGATCGCCGTGTGCAACTACGGGCCGGGTGACCCGGAGCTCGCGCACACCGCCGAAGAGCTCGTCGAGCTCGGCGACCTGACCCGGTGCGCGGATGTGCTGCGGGCGTTCCTCGGGCTCAGAGCCGGCGCAACAGCGTGACGACCTTGCCGTAGATCTGCACGTCGTCACCGTCGAAGACCATCTCGTCCATCGTCGGGTTCGCGGGCCGGAGCACGACCTTGCCCCGCCGGCGCAGGAAGGTCTTCACCGTCGCCTCCTCGCCGGGGATCCCGGCGACGACGATGTCGCCGTTGTCGGCCGTCACCTGGGCGCGGACGACCACGTAGTCCTGGTCGAAGATGCCGGCGTCGATCATCGACTCGCCCCGCACGCGGAGCATGAACAGGTCACCGTCGCCGGTGAAGTCCTCGGGGACGGGGACGACCTCCTCGACGTGCTCGGCCGCGAGCACGCCGGTGCCCGCGGCGACGTCACCGAGCAGCGGGACGTGCCGGACCGGCCGGCGCTCGACCGCCGCGCCCGTCGTCGGCTCGAGCGTGACCTCCATGGCGCGGGGCTTGCTCGGGTCCCGCCGGAGGTAGCCCTTGTCCTGGAGCGCGGCCAGGTGCGCGTGCACGGTCGACGGGGAGGAGAGCCCGACCGCGTCGCCGATCTCCCGGACGCTCGGCGGGTAGCCCCGCTGGCGGATCTCCCGGTCGATGAACTCGAGCACCTGGCGCTGGCGCCCGGTGAGGGGCCGCTCGTTGGTGCGCTCCCGGCGCACCTTCGAGTCCGAGACGACGTGGTCGACCCGGTCGGCGCCACCCGGAAAGGCTTCGGAAGCGGGGAAGTTCGTCGTTGCCGGCATCGGCCGAACGTAACACGATCACGCGTTCGGGGCAAACACCCGTTCGATAAATTCCTTGACGGCGAACAGGCGTTCGACCAAGGTAGATGTCTCACCCGGGTGGTTCGCTGCGCAGGTCAGTCGCACCACCGCACGGGCCGCCCACTGGCCCGCCCCGCCCCGGCCTCGCACAGCCCAGCAGGAGACCTGATGGCCGCCGCAGTCGCCTTTCCCGTCCGTTCCCCAGTTCGCCACCACCCCGCGGCCGAGGCGCCGCGCCGCCACCGAACCGCCGCTGTCTACTGGCGGCGTCGGTTCGTCGCCGTGGCACTCGGCCTCGGTCTCGTGGTGGTGGTGGGCCAAGCGAGTGCGGCGCTCGGCGGGTCCTCCCTTGCCCCCGCCGAGCGCCGCCCGCAGGTCGAGACCGTCGTCGTCGAACCCGGCGACACGCTGTGGTCGATCGCCAAGCGCCTCGCCCCCGACTCGGACCCGCGCGACGTGGTGGATGCGCTCGTGCAGGCGCGCGGCACCGCCGCGTTGCTCCCGGGCGAGACGCTCACCTGGCTCGACGACTGACGCGCGCACGTCCTGGGCACGACGATCGCGTGACGACGGACGGTACGGCGGGACCTATGCGGTGGACCTATACGGTGGACATGTGCGGTGTCCCTACTGCCGGGAGAACGACGACAAGGTCGTCGACTCGCGCGTCGCCGACGACGGCGGCGCGATCCGGCGCCGTCGCGAGTGCCTGGCCTGCGGTCGCCGCTACACCACCTACGAGCGGGTCGAGGAGGTCGGCCTGGTCGTACGCAAGCGGGACGGGACCAGCGAGCCCTTCGACCGGCTCAAGCTGCGGGCCGGCGTCGAGCGGGCGGCCACGAACCGGCTCGACCCCGGCACGATCGACACCCTGGTGGCGGAGGTCGAAGAGGAGCTCCGCGACCAGGGCGGCGAGGTCGGCAGCGAACGGGTCGGCATGGCGGTCCTGGAGCGGCTGCGGGCGCTCGACGACGTCGCGTACCTGCGGTTCGCGTCGGTCTACAAGGGCTTCGAGGACCTCGCCGACTTCGAGCGCGAGGTCGGCGAGCTGCAGAAGACCACCGAGCCCAAGCGGCGCTGAGCGGCGCCGGCGCTTGTGCGCCGGTGCACGAGTGCAAACCTTCGCGAACGCCCTCCCACCAGGACGTTTCGCGACCCGGAAAGCGTTGACACGGGTGTAACTACAGTGCTGTAATGCTCCTCCATCTCGCGGTCGGCTTCGGTCACCCCACAAGATCTTGTGGTGTGACAGCCTGATCTGGGGATACGCCTGATCTGGGAAACGCCTGATCTGGGATACGGGGGACAGGCAAGCAGCACAAGCAAGTGCGGGGCGTGCCTGGACCACCGGGTACGAGCAGACGACGTTCGGCCGCACGGCCGGAGGGGGCAGACACGAACATGGCGATGGCGCCGCAGCAGTTGGGCATCGGGATCGGCCGGCACTTCACCACGCCCGACCGCGACCCGTACGACACGGTCGAGTGGGAGCGCCGGGACGCGCGGATCCCGAACTTCAAGGACGGCGGCGACGCCTTCTTCCAGCCCGGTGTCGAGTTCCCCGACGTCGTGGTCGCTCAACGCCACGAACATCGTCGCCCAGAAGTACTTCCGCGGCACCCTCGGCACCCCCGAGCGCGAGTCGTCGCTGCGCCAGGTGATCGACCGGGTCGTCGACACGATCGCCGACTGGGGCGTGCGTGACGGCTACTTCGTCGACGACGACGAAGCCGACGCGTTCCGCGCCGAGCTCAAGTACGTGCTCGTGCACCAGCGCGCCGCGTTCAACTCGCCGGTGTGGTTCAACATCGGCGTGAAGGGCGTGCCGCAGCAGGCGAGCGCGTGCTTCATCCTCGCCGTCGACGACACGATGGACGCGATCCTCAACTGGTACCGCGAGGAAGGCACGATCTTCAAGGGTGGGTCCGGCGCGGGCATCAACCTGTCGGGCATCCGCTCGTCGGTCGAGCACCTCAAGGGGGGCGGCACCGCGTCGGGGCCGGTGAGCTTCATGCGGGGTGCCGACGCGTCGGCCGGAACGATCAAGTCGGGTGGCAAGACCCGGCGGGCCGCCAAGATGGTGATCCTCAACGCGGATCATCCCGACATCGAAGAGTTCGTGTGGTGCAAGGCGGTCGAGGAGCGCAAGGCGCGTGCCCTGCGCGACGCCGGCTTCGACATGGACCTCGACGGTCGCGACAGCCACTCGATCCAGTACCAGAACGCGAACAACTCGGTGCGGGTCACCGACGCGTTCATGCGCGCGGTCGAAGCGGACGCGACCTGGGACCTGCAAGGCGGTCATCGACGGGACGCCGGTGAAGTCGTTGCCGGCCCGTGACCTCATGCGGCAGATCGCGCAGTCCGCGTGGGAGTGCGCGGACCCGGGGATGCAGTTCGACACCACGATCAACCGGTGGCACACCGCGTCGAACACCGGCCCGATCAACGCGTCGAACCCGTGCTCCGAGTACATGCACCTCGACAACTCGGCGTGCAACCTCGCGAGCATCAACCTGCTGCACTACCTGGCCGACGACGGCAGCTTCGACGTCGACGGGTTCCGGCACACGGTCGAGGTCGTGTTCACCGCCCAGGAGATCCTGGTCGGCAACGCCGATTACCCGACCGAGAAGATCGCGCAGAACAGCCGGGTGTTCCGCCAGCTCGGGCTCGGCTACGCCAACCTCGGCGCGCTGCTCATGGCCGAAGGCATGCCGTACGACTCGGACGCAGGCCGGGCCTGGGCCGCCGCGATCACCTCGCTGATGACGGGCCACGCGTATGCCACCAGCGCGCGCACCGCGGCGCGGCATGGGTCCGTTCGCGGGCTACGCCGAGAACCGCGAGCCCACGCTGAACGTGCTGCGCATGCACCGCGAGGCCGCGGCCGGGGTCAACGACCCGCGGGTCCCCGCCGACCTGCTCGCGGCCGCGCAGCAGTCGTGGGACGACGCGGTCGAGCTCGGCGAGCGGCACGGTGTGCGCAACGCGCAGGCGTCCGTGCTCGCACCCACGGGCACGATCGGCCTGATGATGGACTGCGACACCACCGGCATCGAGCCCGACCTCGCGCTCACCAAGGCGAAGAAGCTCGTCGGTGGCGGCACGATGTTCATCGTCAACCAGACGATCCCGCGTGCGCTGCGTCAGCTCGGTTACGACGACGGCGAGGTCGACGCGATCGTCGCCTACATCGACGAGCACAAGACGATCATCGGCGCACCGGCCTTCAAGGCCGAGCACCTCCCGGTGTTCGCGTGCTCGATGGGCGACAACGCGATCAACTACATGGGCCACGTGAAGATGATGTCGGCGGTGCAGCCGTTCATCAGCGGTGCGATCAGCAAGACCGTCAACATGCCCGAGGACGTGTCGATCCAAGACGTCGAGGACCTCTACATCGAGTCGTGGAAGCTCGGCCTGAAGGCGGTCGCGATCTACCGCGACAACTGCAAGGTCGGCCAGCCGCTCTCGACGCAGAAGAAGGCGGGCGCCGACATCGAGCGCGAGGTCGAGCGCATCGTCGAGACGATCATCGTGCAGGAGCCGGTGCGGCAGAAGCTGCCCCGCACCCGGGCCGCGAAGACGTTCTCGTTCCGCGTCGCCGACTGCCACGGTTACGTGACGGTCGGCGAGTACGAGGACGGCCGCCCCGGCGAGCTGTTCCTGCAGGTCGCGAAGCAGGGCTCGACCCTCGCCGGCGTGATGGACGCGTTCGCGATCTCGGTGAGCCACGGTCTGCAGTACGGCGTGCCGCTCGAGGCGTTCGTGGAGATGTTCACGAACATGCGCTTCGAGCCCGCGGGCATGACCGACGATCCCGACATCCGGTTCGCGACGAGCCTGATCGACTACATCGCCCGTCGCCTCGCGGTCGAGTACCTCCCGAAGGACAAGCGCGAGGCGCTGGGGATCCTCACGGTGGGGGAGCGGTTGCAGCCGACGCTGCCCGGTGTCGAGGAGTCGACCACGCCCAGCGCGCGTTCGAACGACCTGCCGCTCGAGGACCGCGCCCCGGCGGACGCGATCCCGGCCCGCAGCACGCCGCCGGAAGTCCGTCGAGCGCGAGGTCGTGCTCTGCCACGTCTGCGGCGACATGATGCAGCGCGCCGGCAGTTGCTACGCGTGCCCGTCGTGCGGCAGCACGAGCGGCTGCTCGTGATGTGAAGCCCGGTTCGAGACACGTGCGCGGCCCCGGGCGTTCGTCCCGGGGCCGTTGCGTTTCCGGTGCGCGCCGGCGGGTGCATCGGTCGCAGCGTCCGGCGTTGTGTTCACTCGCACGCGCCGCTCGAGCTCGATGCCGCGGTCGCGCTCTTCGAGTCGCGTCCGCACGTGGTCGCGCCCGCGTACGACGCCGAAGACAGTGGGAGCACCGCTCGGGACATCTGCGTCCGTCTCGACTGCCTCCCCCTCGCGATCGAGCTCGCGGCCACGCGCATGCCGCGCGTTCACGCCGGCCGCGCTGCTGGCCCGGCTCGACGACCGCTTCCGTCTCCTGACCGGGGGGCAGCGCACCGCGTTCACGCGCCAGCAGACGCTGCGCGCCGTCATCGACTGGAGCTACGACCTGCTGTTCGAGAGCGAGCGACGCGTGTTCGAACGCGTGTCGGTGTTCGCGGGCGGGTTCACCGTGGCTGCGGCCGAAGCAGTCTGTACCGACGAGACACTTCACGTCGACGACGTTGCCGAGCTCATCGCGCGGCTCGTCGACAAGTCGCTCGTCTCCGCGCCGCGCACGGGCGAGGGCGTGCAGTACCGGCTGCTGCAGACACTCGCGCAGTACGGCCGGGAACGGCTCGAGGCGTCCGGCGACGGCGAGCTGACGCGCGCCCGGCACGCCCGTCACATCGCGGCGGCGATCGAGGTCACCGACCCGTCGCACGGTGACGCGAGCGCCGACTGGTTCGGGATCGTCGGCCGATCGCTCGACGACATCCGTGCCGCGATGGAGTGGGCGATCGCGGCCGGCGATGCCGACGTGGCGTGCGCGCTCGGTGCCGGTCTCGGTTGGAACTGGAACATGGGCGGACGGATCGACGACACGTGGCGTTGGCTCGTCGCCGCGGTGTCGCTCGGCGAACCCGAAGTGCCGGCGCGCCGTGTGCGTGCGCTCGCCTGGGCGGGGATGGTCGGTGTGGCCGAGGACGGCGCGCTCGCGCTCGCGTACGGCGCCGAGGCGCGGGCCCGAGCGCGCGCGATCGGCGACGCCGCGGGCTTGGGCCTGGCCGGGACCCTGCACGGATCCGTGCTCATCGAGGTCTTCCAGCGCATCGACGACGGAATCGCCGCGTTCCGCGAAGCGATCACCGCGTTCCTGACCGTGGACGATGCCTGGAGCCGCGCCATGGTCGAGCTGCTCCACGGCGCGATCGCGTTGGTGACGGGCGAGCTCGACGCCGCGCTCCCGAGGTTGCGCGCGGGCGCCGACCGGTTCGCCGAGCTCGGGAACGCCTGGGGCCGCGCCATCGCGTTGCGCCACCTGGCCGACATCGCGACAGCACGAGGACGGTACGAAGACGCCGAGCGTGCGTTGCGGGACGCGATCGGGGGGCTGCAGTCGGTGGGGGCGCTCGGTATCGCGACGGGGCTCACGGCGCGTCTCGGGCACGTCTGCGCACTCCAGGGCGACGACGACGAAGCCGACGCGTGGTTCGAACGTGCCGTCGCGGCCGCGGAACGACAGCGATACGTCCCGACGCTCGCGCTCGCGCACAACCTGCGGGGGATCGCGCTGCGGTGGCGGGGGCGGCTCGACGAAGCCGAGGCGAGTCACCAACACGCGCTCACGCTGTACCGCGACCGCGGTGCCCATACCGGGCTCAGCCTGACCCTTGCGTCGCTCGGTTACGTGGCCGAGCTCCGGGACGACGCGGCCGGCGCGCAAGCCAAGCACCGGGCGAGTCTCGACGCGGCGTGCGCCGCCGCCGATCGAAGTGCGGAGGCGCTCGCGCTCGAAGGGCTCGCAGGCGCGGCGTCCCTTGCCGGCGACGCCGAGGCGGTTGGTCGCCTCCTCGGCGCGGCGACCGCCCTCCGCGAACGGGCGGGCGGACCTCTCGTCGGGCGGGAGCGGAGCGACGTGGACCGCGCGCTCGCGCGCGTCGAGACCGACGACAGGTTCGATGCGGCGTTCGCGGCGGGCTCTGCCGATGTGCGTGCCGTCGTGGCCGACGCACGCGCGGCGCGGACGTCAACACCCCGCTGACAGGGCGGTGACAGCGGTCGTTCAGAGCGGCCCGGGATCGTGGGATGCCGCGCACGAGCGTGACTCGTGCGCCGCGACCACCGCTACGAACCCGAGGACCTCGCATGTTGCACCGCATCGCTCGTACGTCCTTCCGTCACCGTCGCCTCGTGCTGGCGCTCTGGTTGGTGGCCCTGGTGGCCGCGATCGCCGTGGGGCCGGCGCTCGCGGGCGACTACGCCAACACCGGCCGGCTCCCGCACACCGACTCGCAAGCTGCGTACGACTCGCTCGCAGCGCGACTTCCCGCAGCGTCACGGCGACGAAGCGCGCATCGTCTTCGCCGACATCACCGAGCACCGCGCCGCCATCGACGCGTACCTGCGCGAAGGTGGAGCACGTCGACGGGTGTCATCGAGGTCGAGCCGCTCCCGTCGTCTCGCAGGGCGGCCAGGTCGCGATCGTGCCGATCACGACCGCGAACGGCTCGGGCACGCCACCCGAAGCAGACCGCCGACCGAGGTCAAGGACCTGGCCGCGCCGTTGCGTGACGCCGGGCGTCGACGTCGAGTTCTCCGGGCGACTGGTTCGGCGAGGCCGGCGATGCCCGCGAGTGAGCTCGTCGGGATCCTCGCCGCGATCATCGTGCTGCTCATCGCGTTCGGCTCGCTGATCGCGATGGGGCTGCCGATCGTGACCGCGCTCATCGGGATCGCGATCTCGCTCGCCGGCGTCGGGATCCTCGCGAACGTCTTCACGACGCCGGACTTCGCGCCGCAGGTCGCGGCGATGATCGGGCATCGGCGTCGGCATCGACTACGCGCTGTTCATCGTCACCCGCTACCGCGAGGCGCTGCACCGCACGAGCTCACCCGAAGCCGCGGTGCATCGAAGCGATGACCACCTCCGGCCGCGCCGTCGTGTTCGCCGGCTTCACCGTGATGATCTCGCGTGCTCGGGATGCTCCTGATGGGCCTGAACTTCCTGCACGGCCTCGCGGTCGGGCACCTCGCTCGCGGTCGTGATCGCGGTGCTCGCCGCGATCACGCTGCTCCCGGCCCTGCTCGGCTTCGTCGGGTTCACCATCGACAAGTTCAAGGTCGGGCGGCGCACGACGAGCGGCGGCGAGACGATGTGGCACCGCTGGGCGCGCACTCGTGCAGCGGCGCCCGGCGCTGATCGCGATCGTCGGGTTCACGGTGCTCGTCGTCGTCGCGCTCCCGATGCTGTCGCTGCGTCTCGGGAGCGCCGACGCGAGCAACGACCCAAGGTCGAGCACGACCACGCACGAGGCGTACGACCTCATCGCGAAGGGCTTCGGTGCCGGGCGCCAACGGCCCGATCCTGGTCGTCGTCGACACGCCGAAGCCCGGTTCGGCGCGCCGAGCTGCCGACGCTGCTCGACGACGCTCCGCTCGACGCCCGGTGTCGCGTCGGTGACGGACGCGCGCCCGAACGCGGCCGGCACCGCCGCGATCGCGACGCTGTTCCCGACGACCGGCCCGCAGGATCCGAGACGACCGAGCAGCTCGTGCACCACCTCCGCGACGACGTCGTGCCGAGCGCGACCGCGGGCACCGGGCTGCGTGGTGCAACCTCGGCGGTCAGACCGCGAGCGCGATCGACTTCTCCGACGTGATCGGCGCCCGGCTCCCGATCTTCATCGGCGCGCGTGCTCGTGCTCAGCTTCCTGCTGCTGATGCTCGTGTTCCGGTCGGTGCTCGTGCCGCTCAAGGCCGTGCTGATGAACCTGCTGTCGATCGGCGCCGCGTACGGCGTGATCGTCGCGGTCGTTCCAGTGGGGCTGGGGCGGCGAGCATCCTCGGTGTCAGCGCCGGGCCCGATCGAGGCCGTGGGTGCCGATGATGCTGTTCGCGATCGTGTTCGGGCTCTCGATGGACTACGAGGTGTTCCTGATCAGCGCGATCCGCGAGCACTACGACCGCACGCGGCGACAACGGTCAGGCGGTCGCCGACGGGCTCGAGTCCACCGCCCGGGTCATCACCGCCGCCGCGCTGATCATGGTGTTCGTGTTCGGCAGCTTCGTGGTCTCCGACATCCGGGCGCTGAAGCTCATCGGGCTCGGCCTCGCGGTCGCGGTCGCGATCGACGCGACCGATCGTCCGCATCGTCCTCGTCCCGGCGACGATGGAGCTGCTCGGCAACGCGAACTGGTGGCTGCCGCGCTGGCTGTCGCGAGCGCTGCCGCACGTCGACGTCGACGGCGGGGCCGACGCGACCGGCGACCAGGTGGAAGACGCAGACGAGCGCGAGCTCGTCGGCGCGGATCGCTGACGTCCGTCCGCAATCACTCATCCAGTCACCCGAGAACCGTGGAGGAACACAAATGACTACAAGCCGGAAGATCGCTGTCGCGGGTGCGACCGGAAGGGTCGGACAGAACATCGTCGCCGTGCTGCGGGAGCGCGGCATCGAGGCGGTGCCGATGGCACGCGCGCTCGGCGTGGACGTCATCACCTGTGAGGGGCTGGCCGAAGCGCTCGCCGGCGTCGAGTGCGTGATCGACGCCGCGGCCGGCGGACCCTCGACCGATCCCGAAGCCGCGACGGAGTTCTTCACGCAATCAGCCCGCAACTTGCACGACTTCGGCATGGCATCGGGCGTGCCGCGCATGGTGGTGGTCTCGATCATCGGATGCGACCGGTTCACGGCGGGATACTTCGCCGCGAACGCCGTGCACGAGCGGGCGATGCTGGCCGGTCCGATCCCCGTACAGATCCTGCGGGCCGCGCAGTTCCACGAGCTCGTCGAGACGCTCATCGAGTGGGGGACGCAAGGCGACGTCAGCTACGTGCCCGACATGCGTTCGCAGCTCGTCGCGGCGCGCACCGTCGCCGAAGCGCTCGTCGACCTCGCGACCACGGATGCGTCCGTCGGGGCCGAGGTCGGCGACGCGCCGCTCGAGGTTGCCGGACCGCGAGTCGAGAACGTCGTCGAGATGGCGCAGCTCCTGGAACCGCGGCGCGGCGGCACCCTCACGATCCAGGGCGCGCGCGACGCATCGGATCCCGACAACGCCCTGTGGGATGCGGGTGCGCAGCTCCCCGGTCTGGGTGCGCGCCTCGCAGGCCCGACGTTCGCCGAGTGGCTCGACATCACCTACGGACCGGTGGCGCAGGTGCGATCGGCCGCGTCGTGACCAGCGGGCCGTCCGCGGCTATGCGTCCGCCGGCAGGCGCTCGGGCGGGAGCGCGCCGCCCGCCAGTGGCTCGGTGAGAGTCCGTGCGCACGCTTGAACACGCGGCTGAACGCTTCCTCGGAGTCATAGCCGACGCGGTGCGCAACCGCGACCACGCCCATCTCGGTGGTCGCGAGGAGCTCCTCGGCAAGGTGCATGCGCCACTCGGTGAGGTACTTGATCGGGGAGCGACCGAGAACGTCGCGGAAGCGTTCGTCGAGCAAGGAGCGCGAAACCGCGGCGGCGGACGCGAGATCGGCGACGGTCCAACGGCGTTCCGGCTCGCGATGCAACAGCGCGAGGGCGGGCGCGAGGACGGGGTCGTGCAGCGCCGCGAGGAAGCCGTGATCCGCAGCCGGAGCCGTGGCGAGGTGCAGGCGCAACACCTCGATGAGCACGAGCTCCGGCAGGCGGGTCGAGATCACGCTCGCACTCGCGTTCGACGGCGGTCCGCCTTCGAGTGCGTAGGCGATGCTCGCCTGGATCCATCCCGAGGCCGGGCCCGGCGGCACGCGCACGACGAACGCGGAAGGGAAGACGCGCATCGCCGGATCGAACAACGGATCGGTGGAGTGGAGATAGCCGCAGACGATGTCGGTGCGTTCGCCGCCGCCGCCGTGACGGATGACCGGAAGGACACTCCACGGCGGTGTGTCCATCAGTTGCAGCACCGAGACGCGATCTGCGGGCGTCGCACCGCCGATGTCGTGCCGATCCCCGTAGGGGATCACGATCACGTCACCGGGCCCGGCCCAGTGCCGTTCGCCGTCATCGCCCGAGACCCAGCACGACCCGCACGCGACGATGTGGAAGACGATCAAGCGTTCGGCGCCGGGATGGAGCGCTCCGGCGACGGTGTTCGGCACGGATTCGAAGGCGAACCCTTCGGTCCATTCCGAGCGGAAGAAGATCGCACCTTCGAGGCGGAGCTGTTCGAGCGCGTGCTGCAACGCCGCGGGCACGTCCGGGGCGGTTGCCGCACCGTGTGTCACCGGCCGATCCGTGGCGTCTCGGTCAGCACTCGTGGTGCCTTGGTCATTCTCGCCGCCGGGATTCGCTTGCACACTCGTCACGACACCCCACCCACTGCTTCCGTCGACCGGCGTGCACTGCGCCGCTCGATCGGGTGCGAATGATACGAGGAAAACCCATGACCACCTTCCCCCCGATCACCCACGTCGCGCTGACCGTACGCGACCTGACCGTCAGTGTCCCGTGGTACGAGGACCTCCTCGACGCGGACGCCGTGCTCGACGAGGACACGACTCCCGACATGCACCACACCGTCTACCTCGTCGGTGGCGGGATGTTGCTGGGCTTGCACCAGCACCAGACCCCTGCGCCGCCGGAGTCCTTCAGCGAGTACCGCGTCGGGCTCGACCACCTCGCCTTCGGCTGCGAGAACCGCGCCGCGCTCGAGAAGTGGGCGCGCCGCCTCGACGAGCTCGGCATCGAGCACGGCGAGATCAAGGACGCTCCCTATGGCTCGGGCCTGAGCTTCCGCGATCCCGACGGCATCGCGCTCGAGTTCTTCGCGCCGCCCCAGTAGCGGGAGGGATCACGATGACCACGACGATCATCGACTTCGACGCGATCAAGACCAAGCAGCAGGCCACGTGGTCGTCCGGTGACTACTCCGTCATCGGCACCACGCTGCAGATCACCGGTGAGTCGCTGTGCGAGGCCGTGGACGTCAGCGCCGGTGAGCGTGTGCTCGATGTTCGCGGCCGGAAACGGCAATGCGGCACTCGCAGCCACGCGCCGCGAGGCCGTGGTCACCGCGACCGACTACGTGCGGGGGTTGCTTGACCGCGCACGCGTGCGGGCCGCGGCCGAGGGCTTGCAACTCGAGGTGCGCGAGGGTGACGCGGAAGCGTTGCCCTTCGCAGGAAGCATCTTCGACGTCGTGCTGTCCACGTTCGGTGTGATGTTCACGCCGAACCAGAATCGGGCCGTGGCGGAGCTTCTGCGGGTGTGCCGGCCCGGCGGACGCATCGGACTGGCGAGCTGGACACCGGACAGCTTCGTCGGCGAGATGTTCAAGATCGTCGGCCGGCACGTCCCGCCGCCCGCAGGTGTGCGTTCGCCGCTCGAATGGGGCCGCGACGTGCACGTGCGGGAGCTGTTCGGGAGCCGGGTGCAGTCGCTCACGACCCACCGCCGCGAATTCGTGTTCCGGTACCGCTCGCCGGAGCACTGGCTCGAGGTGTTCCGCAATTCCTACGGGCCGATACACAAGGCGTTCGCCGCGCTCGACCGAGCCGGACAAGCCGCGTTCGCACGCGACCTGCTCGGCATCGCGTACCGCGCCAACACGGCGCGCAACGGTGGGTTCCGCGTCGCCAGCACGTACCTGGAAGCGGTGGCCGTCAAGGCGGCGTAGCGTCCCGTCACTGATGGAACGGTTCGAAGGCAAGGTTGCGATCGTCACGGGCGGTGGCTCGGGCATCGGTCGCGCGACCGCGCGGCTGCTCGCGTCCGAAGGCGCGGCGGTGACCGTGGCCGACATCTCCGTGGACGCGGCGGACGCCGTGGTCGCGGAGGTGCAGGCCGCGGGCGGCCGGGCCCGACGCCAGGTCGTCGACGTCTCCGATCCTGACGCCGTCGCCGCGATGGTCGCCGACACCGTGGCGGCGTTCGGAGGGCTCGACGTGTTGCACAACAACGCGGCTGCGCTCGATCAGAACCGCCACGACCAGGACGTCGTGACGATGGATCTTGCGACGTGGGACCGCGTGATGGCCGTCAACCTCACCGGGCCGATGCTCGGATGCCGCTACGCCGTGCCCGCCATGCTCGAGCGCGGTGGCGGCGCGATCGTGAACACCGCGTCCGCGGCCGCGTTCTACGGCAGCCGGACGTTGCTCGCGTACGGAACGTCGAAAGCCGGCGTCGTCGCGCTCACCCGTTACATCGCGACCGCGTACTCGGGATCGCGGGATCCGCTGCAACGCCATCGCTCCCGGCGTGGTCGTGCCGCGTGACGCCCAAGCGGCCGCCGGCGGACCGATGGGCGAGCGACTTCGCCGGTACACCCAGGGCCACATGGTCGGCCGGTTGGGCTATCCCGAAGAGATCGCGGAAGCCGTCGCCTACCTCGCTTCCGACGCGGCCGCGTTCGTGACGGGCACCGTGCTGCGCGTCGACGGCGGCTTCACCGCGCACGACCCGGGGTACTCCTACGAACGCGCGTGAAACGTCATCTCGTCTCGGCGCGTGTCGGTGAAGGATGCCGATGGCAACGCGATCGTCAGGAGAACCAGTGAACGCTTCGGCGCGGCGCGCAGCCCAACGTAAGCAGGACACGCTGGATCGGCTCGAACGTGACGTCGACGCGTGGATCGCGACGGCGAGCGAAGGCGGCGGCACTCCCTATCTGGTGCCGCTGTCGTTCTGGTGGGACGGCCGCGCGCTCGTGATCTCGACCCCGGCGACGAGCACCACCGCTCGCAACCTGCAGTCGACAGGCAAGGCTCGGGTCGGGCTCGGACCGACGCGTGACGTCGTGCTCATCGAGGGAACGGTCGAGGTGATCGAAGGAAGCGAGCTGACTGCCGACGTCGGCGACGTGTTCGCGGGCGCGCACCGGGTTCGACCCGCGCGGCCTCGCCGAGTCCTACCGCTACTTCCGCATCCGCCCGCAACGGATCCAGGCGTGGCGGGAGGCGAACGAGCTCGAAGGGCGGGAGCTCATGCGCGCGGGGGAGTGGCTCGTCTGACGAGACGCCGGACGCGTGGGTGCGGGTCGGGCGTAGCGTTGCCCTCGACCAAGGGGGTGCCCGCATGCGGCAGGCATTCGTGTTCGAGAAGATCGCGGTTCTCGTCGGCCCGTGGCACGAGCCGATGGACCCGCCCGAGCGCGGCGCACGCGTCGAGGTCCGGTTGCTCGCCGACGAGCCCGCGCGCGGTTCGCGCTACGCGGCCGAGCGGGTGGTCGTCGACCGGCCGGTGTTCCGCGCCGACCTGTTCGACCAGATGAACGCCCCACCGGGAAACCTCCGCAGCGCCCACTTCCACCCGTACTTCGACGGGATCGAGCCCTGCGACCGCCACTGGAAGCCGCAGATCAAGCGCGACCCGACGAGCTGGCTGGCCGCACAGTTCGACGACTTGGCGGCAGTGCTCGAACGATCGGGCGTCACGGTCACGGGCGATGCCGCGCTCGAGCGCGACGCAGAGGCGCTCCGTGACGCAGTGCCGGCGATCACCGCTGCGGTCGAGGCCGCGTGGACGCACGGCACGTGAGGACGAGGACGCGCCGTCGTCGAGCCGCGCCGCGACGTAGTGCGGAACGAGCAGTCGATCCTCGCGTTCTCTCGCGGCCAGGGCCGATGACCGCCGCGGGGCAGTACGCGCCCTGGTTGGAGATACTGCCGCGCGATTTCGCCGGTCTGGCCGCGGTCGCGCAGGGGCTCGTCCTGCACGAGCACATGGCGGCCGCGTACGGCGTCACGCTTTCGGAAGCCGACCGCAGCACGGTGCACCTCCGGCCGGTCGAGGAATTGCTCGAACAGATCGTGGCGCGCGACGACCGCCCGCTCGACGTCGCTCGCCCACCGTCCGGACGCGTCGCCGGCAATTGCCGTCACTTCACCGTGCTCACGGTCGCCATGTTGCGGGCGCAGGGCACACCGGCGCGCGCTCGGTGCGGCTTCGGCGCATATTTTCGCAAGGGCCGCTACGAAGACCATTGGGTCTGCGAGTACTGGGACGACGCGGAGGAGCGGTGGCTGCTCGCCGACGCGCAGATCGACGCCGGACAACGGGCATTCTTCGGCATCGACTTCGATCTCACCGACGTGCCACGCGATCAGTTCCTGATCGGAGGCGATGCCTGGGCGCAGTACCGCCGGGGCGGCGCCGACGAGAACACCTTCGGGCTGAGTGCGTTCGACGAAGGTGGCGCGTGGTGGATCGCCGGCAACCTGATGCGGGACGCCGCCGCGCTGCGCAACCTGGAATTGCTGCCGTGGGACTGCTGGGGCGCGATGCCGGGCCCGGACGACCCGATAGACGCCGACCGGGCCGCGCGGTTCGACCGCCTCGCCGCGCTCACGCAGTCGCCTGACTCGAAGTTCGCCGAACTGCAGGCGTGCTACGAGGGCGACGACGGCCTACGCGTCCGCCCGTCGGTGTGGAACGCGCTGCGCGGGCGCGAGGAGGCCATCTGACCGAAGAAGCGCTCGCGCGCGTTCGGGAACCTCCGCGAGAACTCTTGCCGGCGGCGGTACATCGTCGCCAGCATCACGGCTCGGAGGACCGCCATCGCGCCGACGAGCACGCCGATGACCACCGTGCCGCGTGCGATCAGCACCGCGGCCAGCACCCCCGCCAGCACCAGCAGGGCCACTCGTAGCGCCAACATGCCCTTCATCCCACGCATCGGAACCTCGCTCTCGTCCCGGTCGGCACCGGAATCCCTGTCGCTTCCGATGCAACACGCCGATCCTGAGAATTTGTTGTGAACGAGGCGACCGCCGGCGCCTCAGGCCCAGCGGTCAAGATGCCGATGACAGCACCAGGCCGGGGCAGGACGCCCCGGGCATCGCGGGACGACCGACATGACGACGAGCACGCGAACGATGCACGCGGCGAGGCCGCGCGCGCGGTCACCGCGGGTGCTGTTCCTGCTGCTCGTGAGTGTCGCCCTCGTGGTCTCCGCCGCGGGCGCGGCGCCCGCCTCGACCCGCCCCGCGGTCCGGACCGCGGCAGTCGGCGGGAGCATCACGCTCACGCCGGCCTCGGCCTCGTCGTCGCCCATGAGTTTCCCGCCGCCACCCGCCACGAGCGAGGTGTTCTCCGCGCCGGCAATCGGCGCCAACCTGCTCGGTACGGGCGGCACGCAAGTTGCCGTCGGCGCGCTGAACGGCTGCGTGTACATCTACGACCTCGGTGATCTGACGCGCGCGCCGGCATGCATCTTCACGGGTGCCGCGCCCGTCCAAGCGACGCCCGTGCTCACCGACCTCGACGGCGACGGCTACACCGATCTCGTCACCGCGAACACCGGTACCGGTTGGGTGCTCGCGTACCGCGGGAGCGCCGCGGGTCTCTCCGGCCAGCCGTTCTTCGCGCAGAACACGACGGTGTTCGCGCGCGGGCCCGGCGTGTTCTCGACGCCCGCCGTCGGCGACCTCGACGGCGACGGCAGCCCCGAGATCGTCGCGACGACGTGGAACCACGGCGTGTTCGCGTGGCACCTCAACGGCTCGGTGCTCCCCGGCTTTCCCCGGTTCATGTACGACTCGCTGTGGTCCAGCCCGGCCCTGCGGGACCTCGACGGCGACGGGCGGCCCGAGATCATCTTCGGCGGCGACATGGACAACTACCCGGGCGCGCCCTATCCGTGGGGCGGCCTGCTCTGGGTGTTGCGCACGGACGCCTCGAACTATCCCGGCTTTCCCAAGTCCATTCCACGCCAGGTGGTGTGGTCCTCGCCCGCGGTCGGCGACGTCGATGCGAACGGCGCTCCCGACATCGTGTTCGGGACGGGCCTGAACTTCCCTGACGACGGACACCACGTATACGCACTGAACAACGGCGGCTACTCGCTCCCGGGCTGGTCGAGCGGCGGCGCGCCGGGCATCAACGTGGGCTCGCTCGTGATGGCGTCACCCGCGCTCGGCAACCTCGTCAACGCTGACGCCCGCCTCTACACCGCGATCGTCACGGGCGATGGGTACACCGCGGTGCTGAACCCGGACGGCAGCAAGCGGTGGACGAGTTGCGACGACTGGACCGGCCAGTGCCCACACTACGAACAGCATCACGGATCCGCGACGATCGCCGACGTCAATGGCGACGGTCAGCAGGATGTCGTGTCGTTCGTCGGGAACAAGCTGCGCGTCTTCGACGGCAACACCGGCGCGATCGAGGCCGAGGACCACAACATCGACCCTTGCTGTCAGATTCGGACGTTCGCGCCCGCGGCCGCGCCCACCGTCTCGCGGGTGGGATCCGACACGTGGATCACGGTGCACGCCCTCTACGACGCGAACGGCAACGGCCAGCGGGACACCGGTGACCGCGATCGGCTGATGGCGTGGAAGATCTCGAGCGTGCCACAGGGCCGCTTCGACTGGCCGACGTTCAAGCAGAACCAGCGCCGCACCGGCGCCGCGATCGACCTGACCGCCCCGACCGCGTCGTTCTCGTCGGTCCCGAACCCCTCGGCGTCCACGAAGGTCACGGTGAGCTGGACCGCCACCGACGGCCAGACCGCGGGTGAGGACACGACCGGTGTCCGCTCGTTCGACGTCGACGTGCAGGATGGCGCCGGCGCGTGGACGCGCTGGCTCGACCGCGTGGCACCGACCGGCGGCGCGGGCAACACGTCCACGGGGAGCTCGTCGTTGTACGGGTTGCCCGGTCACACCTACTCCGTGCGCGTTCGCGCCGCGACCGCGCCGGCAACGTCGGCGCGTGGTCGGCCCCGGCCGCGACGATGATCAACGGCGGCGCGACCGCGGCGCAGCCCTTCCAGTCCGCATATTCCGCGGCGTTCAACGGCGACACCGCCGCGATCGCGAGCCCACCCGTGGCCGGACCCGGCCTGCCGGCTCAGGCGCGCGGGATCGCGGCGATCCCCGGCGGTGGGTGGATCGCCGACGGGTTCGGTGGTGTGCACGCGTTCGGGACCGCGCCCGCGGTCTCGATCTCGGGCACGTTCTCGGGCTGGGACATCGTGCGCGGCCTCGCCATGAACACCGATGGCTCGAACTCCGGCTACGTGCTCGACGGCTTCGGTGGTCTGCACCCGGTCGGTGGTGCCGCGCCGGCCAGCGCGGGCTACTGGGTGGGTTGGGACATCGCGCGCGGTGTCGTGCTGCTCCCGTCCTCGACGAAGGCCGCGCCTGCGGGTTACGTGCTCGACGGCTGGGGCGGCGTGCATCCGTTCGGCGTGGCGCCGAGCGTCGCGGTCGAGGGCTACTTCTACGGCTGGGACATCGCGCACGGGTTCGCGCTCGATCCCGACGGCCCGGGTGGCTACGTGCTCGACGGCTTCGGGGGCCTGCACCCGTTCGGTGGCGCGCCGAGGCCGAGCTCGACCATCTACTGGTCCGGCTGGGACATCGCACGCGGTGTCGCGCTGATCAAGGGCGCGGGCACCGCGGGCTACGTGTTCGACGGCTACGGCGGCGTGTCGCCGTTCGGTGGCGCCCCGGCGGTCCCGACGACGCGCTACTGGGGCTTCGACGTCGGCCGCGCCTTCGCGATCGCACCCTGATCCCCCGGGAGCTGGACGCGAGGCGTATCCTGAGGGAGCCGCCAGTTGGCTGCATGCGTCCCTCCCCGTAGCGCCGGGTCGGTCGGATCCGCGACTACCGCACACCTGTGCGAGCAAGGGATGGGCCAATGGCCGCATTGCTCGATGCCTCTTCGTTACCCGAACGTGCCCCGGAGCCGCCTCCGAGCCCGGCGAGCGTGCTCCTGGGCCGGATCGTCACCGCGCTCCTCGTCGTCGGACCCGTGATCGCCTTGGCGATCGCGATCCCGCTGCTATGGGGTCACGCG
This sequence comes from uncultured Actinomycetes bacterium, assembly GCA_963745645.1. Classification (GTDB taxonomy): domain Bacteria; phylum Actinomycetota; class Acidimicrobiia; order IMCC26256; family PALSA-610; genus CAVUFH01. Next base: position 134,840 of record CAVUYD010000003.1, on the reverse strand, counting down.
GTGCACCTCCGCGATGTGATCCTGCGCGGTCGCGTTCTATCTCGTGAGTGGCTTCGGCGTCACCGTCGGGTATCACCGCCTGTTCACGCATCGCAGCTTCCGCGCGTCCCGCTGGTTGCGCATCGTGCTCGCGTCGGCCGGGTCGCTCGCGGTCGAGGGCTCGCTCGCGGGATGGGTCGCGAACCATCGGCGTCACCACGTTTTCAGTGACAAGCCGGGCGATCCGCACTCACCCCAGTTGCACGGTGCGGGCATCGGCGGCCAGTTGCGCGGCTTCGCGCACGCGCACGTCGGGTGGCTGTTCAAAGGCGACGTCACCTCGGCCGCGCGCTACGCGCCCGAGCTCCTGGAAGATGCCGACACGAGGATCATCAGCCGGCTCTTCCCGCTGTTCGGGATCCTCTCGCTCGCGGCTCCGTTCTTCCTCGGGTGGACCTTGTCGGGCGCGATCGGTGGCGCGCTCACCGCGCTGTTGTGGGCCGGCCTGGCGCGCATGGTGCTCCTGCACCACGTGACCTGGAGCGTGAACTCGATCTGCCACATGTTCGGCTCGCAGCCGGCGACGCAGAAGGACCACAGCACCAACTTCGCGCCGCTCGGCGTGATCTCCTTCGGCGAGGCGTGGCACAACTTCCACCACGCGCATCCGGCCTCGGCCCGCCACGGCGCTCTGCGTCACCAGTACGACCCGTCGGCCGCGCTGATCCGGCTCTTCGAGCGGGCGGGCTGGGCGTCGCACGTCCGGTGGCCGACCGAAGCGCAACTGCTGCTCTGCCGAACGGACTGACATGTGCTTCTCCCCCGAGGCCGATGCGGTCGTCGGGGGGATCGTCATCGTGGTCGGGGTCGACGCGCTGCGGCACGTGCGCACGCCGAGACAGATCCCGCTCGCTTCGCTGCCGCTCCTCTTCGGGCTGCACCAGGTGAGCGAAGCGTTCGTGTGGTGGGGTCTGCAAGGTGACGTCGCCCACGCGGTGGAGCGAGCCGCATTGTGGGCGTACCTCTTGTTCGCATTCGCGGCGCTCCCGGTTCTCATCCCGGTGGCGGTCGGTCTCATCGAACAGGTACCGAGCCGCCGGCGGGTGATCATCGGATTCGGCGTCCTCGGCACCGCGGTTGCCGTTGCGCTCACCGCCGCGCTGTTCCGAGGGCCGATCCACACCGTCATCCAGGGCCGACACATCGCATATGACGTCGACGCGCTGCACTTCGGTGGGCAGCTCACCGCGCTCTACGTCGTCGCGATGTGCGGCGCGTTGCTCGCGTGCAGCTACCGCGACATCGCCACGATCGGCGCGTTGAACCTCGTCGTGGTTCCGGTGCTCATGGGGCTCACCATCAACGGGTTCGTCTCACTCTGGTGCTTCTGGGCTGCGATCGTGAGCGTCCTCATCGCGCGGCACCTGCGGCACGTTTCCGCGCCACGTGTTCCCGCGCCGCGTGTTCCCGCGCCGCGTGTTCCCGCGCCCGTGTGACGTCGGCGCCGCCGGACACAGGCAGGGGCGTGATCTCGCTGAGTGCGATGCCGGTGAACGTCTTGCGGTGGACGAGCCGCTCGAAGGTGTGCAGGGCCCGTCCCCACGCGTAGCGCTTGTCGACGGCCTTCACCGCGCGGCGCGACGCGTCCGGCGGGAGGAGCCGCGCGTGGGCGCCGAAGGTCGGGCCGGTCCGCGTTCCCTTCACGGTGCAGGCCGCGACGGTGACCCTTGGGTTCGCGCGGATGCGCTTGACCTTGCCCGCATCCTCGAGGGTCGTGACATGGAGCTCGTCGTCGTGGACGACGAACCACACCGGGGTCGCGACCGGCGTGCCGTCCTTGCGGAACGTGGTGAGGAGCAGGTTCTTCGTGGACGCGAACGCTTCAGTGTGCATGGTTGGTCTCCTTCGGGTGTGCGTGATCGGGTGAAGACCGCGTGGTCGCTCAGGCCAGACGCACCGCGAGCGTGAGCACGACGGCCCCGGCGAACGACGTGATCGTGCGGACGTGGTTCCACGCGGTCCACGACGCGACGTAGTGCGACCACGTCGCGCCTGCGTCGACGCTCTGCGGGTTGACCGTGCCGAGCGCGTCGTTGCGCGGGACGTGGTACGCCGCGGTCAGCACGATCGCGACGAGGTACAGCGCGCAGCCAGCGAGCTGGTAACGCGCCACCGGCTCGTCGAGCCGGAAGCACGCCGACACGCCGAGCACCGTGCACGTGACCGCGGTGCCGAACAGGGCCAGCATGAAGAGCGGTGTCGGCGCGGCGCGGTTGATCGACTGCATGGCGGTCAGGCCACCGGGTGCAGGCGTGCGGTCGAGTCCCCGCATGACGAAGGTGGAGAACGCGAAGAAGACGCCGGCGACGAGGCCGGCGCCCAGCGCGCTCACGAGGGTCAGGGAGCGGAGCAGTCCGTGTGCGGTCATGGATCGCAGTGAACCGGAAGCTGATGAGACGTTCCATGGCCGATCAGCGCAGATCCATACGCAATCGTCTACCATCTGCGCATGGACGCCTTCGCGGGCTTGCTCGAGGGGCCGCGGGCGCGGGAGGCCTTCCTCCTGCGCTCGGTCATGGACCCGCCGTGGTCGCTGCGCATCCACGACGAAGCCCCGCTCACGCTCGTCGCCATCGTGCACGGTGACGCGTGGGTGGTGCCGGACGCCGGCGCGCCGACGCGGCTCGCCGCCGGCGACGTCGCGATCATCCGCGGCCCGGATCCGTACACGGTGGCCGACGATCCCGCGACGGTGCCGCAGGTCGTCATCCACCCCGGCCAGGTGTGCATGACCCCGGACGGTCAGCATCTGGCGGAAGCGATGCACCTCGGGGTCCGCACGTGGGGCAACTGCGCCGACGGTGCGACGACCATGCTGACAGGCACCTACCAACTCCACAGTGCGGTCAGTGCCGCGGTTGCTCGACGCGCTGCCTCCGCTCGTGGCATTGCCGGGCGAAGCATGGGATTGCCCGTTCGTGTCCCTGCTCGCAGACGAGATCGTGAAGGACGACCCCGGGCAGGAAGCGGTCCTCGACCGCTTGCTCGACCTGCTGCTCATCGCCGCGCTGCGCGCGTGGTTCGCGCGCGGCGATGCGACCGAGTCGCAGTGGTATCGCGCCTACCGTGATCCCGTGGTGGGTCACGCGCTGCGCATGCTGCAGCACAACCCCGCGCACCCGTGGACCGTGGCCGAGCTCGCTGCCACCACGGGGGTGTCGCGCGGCGCTGGCGCGGCGCTTCACCGAGCTCGTGGGCGAGCCGCCGATGGCGTTCCTGACCAACTGGCGATTGACGCTGGCAGCCGACCTCCTGTGCGAGCCCGGTTCGACGATCGGCGGCGTCGCCCGGCAAGTCGGGTACGGCAGCCCGTTCGCACTCAGCACCGCGTTCAAACGGGTCCGTGGCATCAGCCCGCAAGCGCACCGCCGCGCCGCGGTCGCGGTCTGAGCGCGCCCTTCGCCCGCCGCTTGGCAGACTGTGCGCATGGTTGATGACCTCACCGTTCCTCGCGTCGGCACCGGCGCCGGCGTCGACGAGATCGTCGAGTGCATCCGCACCGCGGGCTGCGTGATCGTCGAGCAGCTGGTGCCGGCCGCGCGACTCGACGAGATCGACGCCGAGCTCGACCCGCACGTGCAGGCGACCGACGCGGGCGGCGACGACTTCGCGGGGCGCAACACGCGCCGCACCGGCGCGCTGATCGCCCGCTCGCCTGCGTTTCGCGAACTGGCCGCACACCCGCTCGTGCTCGCGGTGCTCGATCGCGTGCTGGGTGACCATGCGACGAGCTATCAGCTGCACCTCACGCAGGTGATCGACATCGGGCCGGGTGAGCCCGCGCAAGCGATCCACCGCGACCAGTGGGCGTTCGACTTCTTCCCGTTCCCCGCCGGCTTCGAGGTCGAATGCCACACGATGTGGGCGCTGACCGACTTCACCGACGCGAACGGCGCAACCCGCGTGATACCCGGCAGCAACACCTGGGCCGACCGGTTGCACCCCGGACCCGACGCGACGGTTCCGGCCGAGATGCCGCGCGGGTCGGTGCTCCTCTACGTCGGGTCGCTGTACCACGGTGGCGGTGCGAACACGTCGCAGACGTCGCGGCGCGGCATCAACGTCGGCTACACGTTGTCGTGGTTGCGCCAGGAGGAGAACCAGTACCTCGCGTGCCCACCCGAGGTCGCGCGCACGCTGCCGGTGGAGCTGGCCCGGCTCGTCGGCTATCAACGCGGCGCCTACGCGCTCGGCTACTTCGGCGACCTGCGCGATCCGATCGAAGCGCTGCATGGTTACGCCGATGCGCCGCCGCAGTTCGCCGCGGCACCGCCCGCCACCTCCACCGACCGAGGCGCGTAAGGTCGCGCGGTGATCCTCGAAGACCTCGCCGTCGACGCCGGTGCCTTCACCGCCCGTACCGGTTGGGCGATCAAGCCCGAAGGTGCGTGCAAGGCCGAGATCTGCGTCCCGCTGCCCGAAGCCGCACACGCCGCCGGCGATCAGCTGGACGTCCGAGTGCTGGCCGAACGACTCGGGATGCCGCTCGTCGCGGACGAGCCGCACCACATATGGTCGCTCGGCCCCGAAACCGCGGTGACCGGCCGCGCGCTGACCACCGCCGTCGCGCCGGAGCTCGAGCTCCCCGACGCCGACGGCAACCCGTTCCGGCTCTCGACGTTGCGCGGTCAGAAGGTGCTGCTCGTCGCCTGGGCGTCGTGGTGAGGGTGTCGCTTCGACCTGCCCGTGTGGCAGGAGCTGCGCACCGAGTTGCATCCACGCGGGCTCGAGATCGTGACCGTCGCGCTCGATGTCGACCCTGACGCGGCGCGCCCGTTCATCGAGGAAGCCGGGGCACAGCACCCGTCGCTCATCGATTCCGCGCACGTCGTCGACGAGCTGTTCGGCATCGTGAACGTGCCCAACGGCGTCTGGATCGACGAGGAAGGCACGATCGTGCGCCCCGCGGAACCGGCGCATCCCGGGCGCAACCCGATCAACGAGTCGTTCCGCAAGATCGACCTGTCGACCTTGCCCCCCGACGTTGCCGAGATGCTCACCGAAGCGCGCAAGATCAAGAGCGATCCTGACCTCACGGTTGCAATGCTGCGCGACTGGGTCGAGCGCGGCGCGGACAGCCCGTACGCGCTCGCGCCGGACGAAGTCATCCGCCGTTCACACCCGCGCTCGACAGCCGAAGCGACCGCGGCGGCCGAGTTCGAGCTCGGCCAGCACCTGCACCGCACCGGCGACCACGCCGCCGCGATCCCACACTGGCGCGCCGCGCACCGTCTGCATCCCGACAACTGGACGTACAAGCGCCAAGCGTGGAACTTCGAGGATCCCGTCCGCCAGGGACACACCGACGTCTACGACAGCTCGTGGTTCGAGGACATCAAGAAGATCGGCGCCGAGAACTACTACCCGCCGATCGTCCCCTGACGCGCAGTGCAGCGCGTTTCGGTCGTCGGCAACTCGGGATCGGGCAAGTCCACCGTTGCGGCGCGACTCGCCGCCCGGCTCGGCGCGCCGTTCACGGAACTGGACGCTGTCAACCATCAACCGGACTGGACCCCGTTGCCCGTCGACGAGTTCCGGCGCCAGGTCACCGCGCTGACCGAAGCCGAATCGTGGGTCATCGACGGCAACTATTCGGCGGTGCGCGACATCGTCTGGGCCCGCGCGGACACGGTCGTGTGGCTCGACCTGCCCCGCTGGCGCGTCATGCAGCGGGTGACGACGCGCACGCTCGTTCGCGTCGTCGGGCGCCGCGAGCTCTGGAACGGCAATCGCGAACGTTGGCGGAACATCTTCACCCTCGACAAGGACGAGTCCGTGATCCTCTGGTCCTGGACGCAGCACGGGAAATACCACGACCGCTATGAAGCCGCCCGCCGCGACCCCGCGAACGCGCACCTCCGGTTCGTCCAGCTGCGGACGCCACGCGAGATCGCCGCCTTCCTCAGGGGGTACACAGAGGGCATGGCGACGACCGTGACCGACAACCAGGACCTGCACCGTTTCGAGATCCGTCTCGACGGTGAGCTCGCCGGGTTCATCGACTACCACCAGAACGGTGACGTGATGGTGCTCGTCCACACCGAGGTGGACGAGCGGTTCCAGGGCCACGGGCTCGCGAGCGAGCTCGTACGGTCCGCACTCGACGATGCGCGCGCACGGGGCTTCGCGGTGCGCCCGGTCTGCCCGCTGGTGCGGAAGTACATCCAGGACCACGCCGAGTACCAGGACCTCGTGCTCGAGGCAGATCGAGCCGAGTTCGGGCTCTGAGTGGAGCCGGGGAAGCGGCTCGCGGCCGAGCGGCAGCGGGTCGCGACGCGCATCTCGGACCTCGAGCGTGACTTCGCCGCCATCGTCGATGCGTCCGAGGCGGCGAACCTCGACGACGAGCACGATCCCGAGGGCTCGACCGTCGGTTTCGAACGCGCGCAGGTGCGGGCGCTGCTGGAGCGCGCGCGTGCCCACCTCGCGGAGCTCGATGCGGCCGCGCAACGCGTCGCGGAGGGAACCTACGGCCGCTGCGTGGGCTGCGGCGGACCGATCGGCGCTGACCGCCTGCATGCGCGGCCCGCGGCTCAGGTGTGCGTCGACTGCGCCGGGCAGCGGTTGACGCGATGCGCTCATTCGTGCAGGTCGAGTGAGTCGACGGGCCAGCCGACGATCTGCGCGTACATGTGCAGGGTGTCGTACGTCGCGCCCCACTCGGCAACCGGCAACGGTGACCACAGCGGCGGGGACTGCACCATCTCGCACCTGCTCGTTCGTTCGGCGTCGGAACATCTGGCGGGCCGACTACGTTGCGCATCCCGTGAGCGAACCGACCCTCTCCGTGCTCGATCTCGCACCTGTCGTGCAGGGTTCGACGCCTGCCGACGCGCTGCGAAACACGATCGACCTCGCGGCGTACGTCGAACAGCTCGGATACGAGCGGTACTGGCTCGCGGAACATCACAATATGCCGGGCATCGCGAGCTCGGCGCCCGCGGTGATGATCGCCCATGTCGCCGCCGCGACCTCGACGATCCGGGTCGGTTCCGGCGGCGTCATGCTCCCCAACCACTCGCCGCTCGTGGTCGCCGAGCAGTTCGGGACACTCGAGGCCTTGCACCCCGGCCGCATCGATCTCGGGATCGGACGCGCACCCGGTACGGATCCGCTCACCGCGCAGGCGCTCCGGCGCGCACCGTTGACGATGGCGGACGACTTCCCCGAGCAGTTCGGGCAGCTGATCGGCTACTTCGACGGTTCGTTCGCCGATGACCATCCATACCGCAACATCCGCGCGGTGCCCGGGCTCGGGTACCGCCCCGCGATCTGGCTGCTCGGCTCGAGCGACTACAGCGCGCGGCTCGCCGGCCGGCTCGGCCTGCCGTTCTCGTTCGCGCACCACTTCGCCGCCGCGAACACCGAGCCCGCGCTCGAGATCTATCGCCGGAGCTTCCGCCCGTCGGCGGTGCTCGACGAGCCCTACGCGCTGATCGGTGTGTCCGTGGTGTGCGCACCCACCGCCGAGGAGGCGCGCTGGTTGTCGGCGCCGAACGCGCTCGCGATCGTCCGGCTCCGCCGCGGGCGACCCGCGCCCTACCCGACGCCGGAGGAAGCAGCCGAGTACACGTACACGCCGGCCGAGCGGGAGATCGTTCGGGGGTGGACCGCATCACACGTGGTCGGCACGCCTGACGCGGTGCGGGACCAGCTGCACGAGCTCGCGGCGCGCACCGGTGCGAACGAGCTCATGCTGACGACCGTCGTGCACGGGCACGCCGAGCGCCGGCGGTCCTACTCGCTCGTCGCGGATGCCATGCAGCTCACGCCGACGCGCGTCGGGTCGTCCTGACGGTCGCACACGCGAGGTCGACGAACGCGCGCGCGGCGTCGGAGCACTGGCCGTCGCGGTGCACGAGCGCGATCGTCCGGGAGAGCGACGGGCGGAACGGTCGGATCACGGCGCCCTGCGCCGCGAGGCCCAACGCCTTGCCGCGAAAGCCGAGGAAGCTGCCGATGCCGAGCTGCATCGACTGCACCCAGGTGGCGCGCTCGTCCGACTCGATCGCGACCTTCGGTGTGATCCCGTGCCGCGCGAACAGCTCGTCGAGCTCGCGGCGCCGCGAGCTGGCGTGACTCGGGAGGACGAGCGGCAACCGGTTCAAGTGCGCGAGCGTCACGAACGCCGGCAGCTCAGTGCCCGGCGGTGAGATCAGCACGACTTCGTCGTGATCGAGCGGCCACGCGACGAGGTCGTCGGGCAGCGTGTCGAAGTCCGCCACGCCGAGCTCCGCGCCACCGCCGCGCACCAGGGCGAGCACTTCCTCGCGCCCGCCCGCACGCTGCATCGCAATCGCCGTCTTCGGGCGCATCCCGACGTACCGGGCGATCGTCGGGTTGGTGTAAGCGTGCTCGAGCGACGGCGTGGAACTGATCGTCAGCGTGCCTTCGTCCCGCAGCTGCGCGGCCACGAGGCGCAGGTCGTCGATGTCGTGCAGCACCCGGCGCGCCGCGTCGACCACTTGCGCGCCGGCGGGCGTGAGCTGCACCGACCGCCCCCGGTTCGCGAAGAGCTCGACGCCGAGCTCGTGCTCGAGGCTGCGCACGGCCCGGCTCAACGCCGGCTGCGCCACGTGGACCGACCGGGCGGCCGCGGTCATCGAACCTTCGTCGGCGGTGGCGACGACGTAGCGCAGCTGTTGCAGATTCATGCCCAGAAGGTATCGCTGGTCGCGGTGTCAGGTCTTGGACAGGCGCCGCGTCGCTCGGCTCGACTGCGGGCTTCGCGTTCGAGCACCTGGGGGAACGGTCATGACGAGAATGCGCGCAATCTTCGGTTCCAAGCTGCGACTGGCGCTGGTCGCGCTGATCGCCCTGGGTGCCGGTGGCTCGTTGGCAAGTGCGAGCGCGGCAACGCGTCCGGCGGCGACGACGCAGGCCGACCCGTTGCGGATCCTCGTCACCAACGACGACGGCGTCGCGGCGGCCGGCATCGACACGCTGGTGAACGCGATGCAGAACATCCCGAACGTCGAGGTGACGGTCATCGCGCCGAAGACCAACCAGAGCGGTACCGGCCCGAACTTCACGACCGGTCCGATCACTGTCTCGCCGGCCACGACGGCCTCCGGCGATGCGGCGACCGCGGTCGCCGGGTTCCCGGCTGACACCGTCCTGTACGGCGTGCTCGCGGCGATGCCGCAACGCCCGGACATCGTCGTCTCCGGCATCAACTTCGGGCAGAACCTCGCCAACGCGACGGAGCTGTCCGGCACTGTCGGTGCGGCGCGGACCGCGAACCGGCTGGGGATCCCCGCGATCGCGGTGAGCCAGGGCCTGGCCGCGAACATCAACTACGGCCGCGCCGCGTTCACGACGCGCGCCTGGATCGAGTTGTTCCGCCAGGGCTACGAGGGCGGGACCGCACCGGCGAACACGCTCAACATCAACGTCCCGAGCTGCGCGCCCGGCACGTCGATTCGCGGTCTCGTTGCCGAACCGTTGGGTCGCAGCTCTGATGTCGGCAGCTACACGTTGCAGTCGGGTGCGGTCGGCAACGGCGTGTTCCAACCGAACGTCGTGACCCAGAACGTGATCGCAGCCTCGGACTGCGCTTCGACGACGACGACGTTCACGAACGACGTCGATGCGTTCAACGCCGGGTTCATCACACTCACCGTGCTGAACCGCGACCTCGGCGACCGCTGATCGACGAACGACCCGCAGCACCCGCGTTCGCCCACGCGAGCGCGGGTGCTCAGGGCGCGACCTGCATCATGTCGGTGAAGCCGGACGGTTCGTGCGTGCCGATGCAGCCGTGCTCGAAGATGCCGTAGCCCTCGTGACCGTCGAACGTGACGCGGGCGACGTGGTCCCACGACGAGAACGCGGCCCGGCCGGTCACGGCCGGATCGTTGTAGTCGTAGACCGAGCCCTCGACCCAGTCGTCGCCCTTCCAGAGGCCGTGCGTCCAGTCGGGATCGGCGCCGTAGCCGCAGCCGACGTTGAGCGAGATGCCGATCGAGCGGCTCGATCTCGAGCGTCGACTTCTTGCCCTCGCGGTTCGTCAGCTCGATCGACGCGCGCGTCGGGTTGCGCGTACCGGACTGGTAGCGTGATCTCCGGGAGCGGCCAGCCGAGTTGCTCGGGCGGCCGTGCCGGTCGCCGCGGGCCAGCACGCGCACCGCGAAGTTCGTGTTGCGCAGCCCGTCGCGGTCCTCTTCGAGGATGACGTGCAGCATGAAGTCGTCGAAGCGCAGCGGGATCCAGCACCACCACATGCCGGTGAAGTCGTTGCGGCCGGCCCGGCGGGTTCGGCCTCGCCGACGGGCCGGATGCCCCACGACCGGTCGCGTGTCGCGGTGAAGCGATCGGGCGTGACCGCGATCGTGTCGCCGTCGACGCGCAGCTCGCCTTCGACCACGTGCCGACGCCGGCGAAGCGCGACGCGTCGAGCAGGATGCGGTCGCCCTGGCGGCGGACGTGCTGCGGGCTCGGAGATCGGGCCGTACTCGGAGCGGTACACGAGGTCGAAGCCGATGCCGTGGTCGTCGGCGTCGCAGATGAGGCGCAGCTCGTGGAACGGCTCGATGACCTCGATGCGGTACGGCCCGACCTGCTGGCTCAGCTTGTCGTCGGGACGCGACGCCCGACGCGCGGATCGCCCACTGCTTGTCGCCGCGCCGCACCGTCGCGTACGCGTCCATCACGCCGAGGTTCGGGTACACGCCCATGCCGGTGATGAAGTACGCGTCGGCCTCGTGGTCGACGCCCTGGTAGATGCACCGGTCGTAGACGTTGCGGTCGCTGCTCGCGACGTAACGCATCGGCAGCGGGACCTGATGGATCGGGTATTCGTCGAGCGGGTCGAACTCGAGCATTCGTTCCTCCGAGTGATCGCCGCGGAGGAAATCTACCGAGTCACCCTGGAATGTCGCTGGGCCGTACGATCCCGTCTGCTCGCGTTTCCCCTGCTCGAACTGACGACCAGGGACGTCTCGGACCGGAGGAAGTCGTGCAAACCCCCATCTGTGACCGGCTCGGCATCGAGTTCCCGCTGTTCGCGTTCTCGCACTGCCGGGACGTCGTGGCCGCGGTGAGCAAGGCCGGCGGCTACGGCGTGCTCGGCGCGCTCGCGTTCAGTCCCGATCAGCTCGAGATCGAGCTGACGTGGATCGACGAACACGTCGACGGCAAGCCGTACGGCGTCGACTTCGCGATGCCCGAGAAGTTCGTCGGCAAGGGCGAGGAGTTCGACTTCGACGCCCTCGAAGGCACTGATCCCGGCCGAGCACCGCGAGTTCGTCGAGCAGGTGCTCGCCGAGCACGACGTGCCGCCGCTGCCCGAAGGTGTCGAAGGCGTGATGAAGGCGGCCGGCCTCGGCGTCGAGCTCGAAGGGCCCGGCCAGGTCGAGGCGACGCTGCGCCACCCGGTCTCGATGCTCGTCAACGCGCTCGGGCCGCCGCCCGAGTACGCGGTCGAGGCCGCGCACGCGAAGGGTGTGCTCGTCGGCGCGCTCTGCGGGAGCCCGCGGCACGCGCAGCGCAACCTCGAGCGTGGCGTCGACGTGCTCATCGCCCAGGGCACCGAGGCCGGCGGCCACCGCGGCGAGATCTCGACGATGGTGCTCGTACCCGAAGTCGTCGACACCGTCGGCCCCGACGTCCCGGTGCTCGCGGCGGGCGGCATCGGCCGCGGCCGGCAGATGGCCGCGGCGATGGCGCTCGGCGCGCAGGGTGCGTGGACGGGCTCGATCTGGCTCGACGGTCGCGGAGTCGGCCGACGGAGCCGTGGGTGGTCGAGAACCTGCTCGCCGCCGGCTTCGGCGACACGGTGCGGTCGCGATCGATGACGGGCAAGCCGGCCCGCCAGCTGCGCACCGCGTGGACCGAGGCGTGGGAGCGCGACGAGGCGCCGGATCCGTTGCCGATGCCGCTCCAGGGGATCCTCTACGCGCCCGCCGCGCACCGCTTCATGCGCGCGCGGTCGAAGGCGCTCTCGGGTTCGCCCGTGGGTCAGATCATCGGGCGCGTCGATCGCGTCCGTCCGGCGAAGGATGTCGTGTTCGACATCATCGACGAGTACGTCGACACGATGCAGAAGTTCGGCAAGGGACTCGGAGCGGACCACTGAGCGAGTCGGGAGCGCCGCCCGCGCCGCAGTGGTTCCTCGACGCGCTCGGCGACCACGCCCGAGCACGGCGAGGTCGAGGTCGACGGCGGGCCGATCCACTACCGGCGTTGGGGTGCCACCGATCGGCCCGGCCTGGTGTTGGTGCACGGCGGCGCCGCGCACTCGGGCTGGTGGGACCACGTCGCGCCACTGCTCGCGGGCGAGTACTGCGTCGTGGCGCTCGACCTGTCCGGCCACGGCGACAGCGGCCGGCGCGACCACTACGACATGGACACATGGGCGCGCGAAGTCATCGCGGTCGCCGACCACTCCTGCCTGCCCGCACCGCCGATCGTCGTCGCGCACAGCATGGGCGGATGGGTCGGGATCACGCTCGCGGCCGACCACGGCGACGACATCGCGGGCCTGATCCTGCTCGACTCGATGGTGGCGCGGCCCGACCCGGAGGTGGAGGCGGCACACGTGGGTGTCGCGTTCGGTCCGCTGCGCACCTACCCGACGCTGGAGGAGGCGCTCGCGCGGTTCCGCACCGTGCCCGATCAGCCGACGTCGTTGCCGTACGTGATCGACCACGTCGCGCCGCGAGTCGCTGCGACCGGCGCCGGGTGGATACACGTGGAAGTTCGATCCGCGGATCTTCGAGCGCCGGCCAGGTTCCGAGCGGTGACACGCTGCAACGAGTGCGCTGTCGGGTCTCGCTGTTCCGTGCCGAGCACGGCCTCGTGTCGCGCGACATCGGCGCGTACATGTACGAGCAGCTCGGCCGCGTCGCGCCGATCGTCGAAGTGCCGCTGGCGTGGCACCACATCATGCTGGACCAGCCGATCCCGCTCGTCACGGGCTGCGCGCGCTGCTCGCCGACTGGGAGCACTCGGCGCCACACCGTCGGGACTGAACCCGCCGACACGGGCCCGGAGTAGCCGGCCCCCGCGTGGGTACACAGCACCCGTGCCGATCACTCGTCGTGTCGCGTGGCCCTTGCTTGCCGCGATGTTCGTTTCCGGTGGGCTGGATGCGCTGCAGCACCCCGACCACGAAGGTCTCCCGCGCCGCGCCGGTGACCGACAAGATCGCGGAGACGGTTCCGCTTCCCGACGACACCGCCACGCTCGTGCGCCTGAACGGCGCGGTGATGGTGGCCGGGGGTGTGCTGCTCGCCACGGGCAAGCTGCCGCGGCTCGCGTCGGTCGCGCTGGCGGCATCGCTGATCCCGACGACGTTTGCCGGGCACCGCTTCTGGGAGGTCGAGGATCCCCAGCAGCGCGCGCAACAGCGCATGCACTTCCTGAAGAACGTGTCGATGTTCGGAGGTCTGATCCTCGCCGCGACCGACACCGAAGGTCGGCCGTCGTTGTCGTGGCGGGCGAAGCGCAAGGCGCGCCAGGCGCTCGACGCGCTCCCGACACCCGGGTGACCGGACGCCGGACGGCGGGGCCCGGGAGAACTGGACGCGGAGCGCCCGCGCTGGACTGCGCGCATGGACATCCCGCACACTGCTGAAGCGATCCATGCCGCGGTCGTTGCGCTCGCCGACGAGTGGCGTCCGCGAGCGCGCGGATCGTCAGCAGCGACGCGCGCTGCGAACGGGCCGACTTCGACGCGCTGGCCGCGACCGGCTTCCTGTTGAGCGCAGTTCCCGTGGACCAGGGCGGGTGCTGGGAGTCGGTTGCCGTGTCGACGCGGCCCGTGTCCGCGCAGTTGCGCGTTCTGGCCGGCGCGATCCGTCGGTCGCGCTCGTGGCGGCCATGCATCCGGCCGTCCTCAGCTACTGGCTCGCGACGACCGACGCGTCACAGCCCGGGTGGGCAAGCGCAACGGCGCGCGGTGTTCGCGACCGCCGCCGACGGCCTTCAGTGGGGGACCATCACCTCAGAACCGGGCAGCGGTGGCGACATCATGCGGACACGCACGCGGCCGAGCCCGACGGCGAGGCGAGCCCGAACGACGACGTACCGGGGCGGCGCTACCGGCTCACCGGTGACAAGCACTTCGGGAGTGGGTTCGGAATCAGCGACTACATGTTCACGACGGCGCGCGCCGATGACGACGACGCGCCGGGCCTGTTCTTCATGGACATGCGGTCCGTGCGCTCGTCGGGCGGCTCCGAGGTGACCGTCACTGCCGAGTGGGACGGTGCGGGCATGACCGCGACGCAGAGCCACGCGGCCCGTCTCGAGGCAATGCCGGCGACCCGACTCGCGTGGACGGACGAGATCGACGTCATCACCGCGAATGCGGCGCCGTTCGTCACGATGGTGTTCACCGCCGTCGTGTTGGGCGTCTTCGACGTCGCCATGCAGTTCGCGCGCGAACAACTCGGGCCCGAAGCGCGACACGTTCGCGCGTTCGAACAGGTCGAGTGGACCCGGGCCGATCTCGAGCACTGGACCGCGGTGCAGGCGTTCGAAGGCGCGCTGCGCACGATCGAGACGTCCGACCCGCGAGCCGGGTTGCACGCCGGGCTCCGCGCCAAGACGGCGGTTGCGGAGGCGGCCGAAGGCGCGCTGCGCCGGCTGGCGCAGGTGCTGGGCGGCGGCACGTTCTCGCGCCGCTCGCCGGTGTCGGCCTGGTTCGAGGACGTCCGCGCCCTCGGCTTCCTCCGACCGCCGTGGGGCCTGGCGTACGACGGGCTGTTCGCGACCTCGTTCGGCGACTGATGGAAGACTCGGGTATGACCCTCTGCATCTCGGCCGACTCGCACGTCACCGAACCGCCGGACACCTACGTCGACCGCATCGACCCGAGCTTCCGTGATCGCGCGCCACGGCTGCACCACCACGACACGCTCGGCGACGTGATGCTGATCGACAACGGGCAATCGCTCGTGCCGTACTGGCTCGTCGCGGCCGCGGGCCGGCCGACGGAAGAGGTCGTGCTCGAGAGCGGCAAGACCTTCGCCGAGCTCCACCGGGGCGGTTGGGATCCGGTCGCCCGACTGACCGACCAGGATCGCGACGGTGTCGCGGCCGAGGTCGTGTACCCGTCGGTCGGCATGCTGCTGTGCAACCACCCCGACGTCGACTACCAGCACGCGTGCTTCCACGCGTACAACCGGTGGATCGCCGAGTTCTGCGATCACGCGCCGGACCGGCTCGTCGGGATCGGGCAGACCGCGATGCGCACGCCCGCGGAAGGGATCGCGCGACCTCGCCGACATCAAGGCGTCTGGGCCTGCGCGGCGTGATGCTTCCCGGCTTCCCGCCGCTCGCCGACTACGACGATCCGATGTACGACGAGTTCTGGGACGCCGTCGTCGACATCGGATCTGCCGCCCTCGTTCCACATCCTCACGTCGCGCAGCGACACGCCGTTCGCGCCGACACATCCGGGGCCCGAAGCTCAACAACTTCATGGCGATCATCCGCGGCAACCAGGACATCGTCGGCACGCTGGTGTTCGGCGCGGTGTTCGAGCGCCATCCCGACCTGCGCGTCGTCTGCGTCGAGGCCGACGCGGGCTGGATGCCGCACTACATGTACCGCGCCGACCACGCCTACGACCGGCACCGCAACTGGCTGACGGCCGGCGAGCTCGTCGCGGCCGCCGAGCGACTACCTTCGCGAGAACGTCTACCTCACCTTCCAGGACGACTGGGTCGCGTTCCGGGTCGCGGAGCTCATGAACGTCGAGCGGCTGATGTGGGCCAACGACTTCCCGCACAGCGACGCGACCTGGCCCGACTCGCAAGCGCTCCTCGCCGAGCACGCAGGATCGCTGAGCGCGCACGCGCGCGAACGCATCCTGTACGGCAACGCGGCCGACCTCTACGGCATCTCGATCCCGGCTGGCTGATGCCCGACGACCTGTTGCCCGCCGGCGGGCCGCGGGTGGACATCGATGCGCTCGTCGCCGCCGGTGTCTACGACCCGGCGGCACCGGACGCCGCGGCGCGGCTCGAGCTCCTGCAGTGGCTGATGGGCCAGGGCGTCCCGCTCGACCAGATCGTCGAGGCGCACGAGCGGGGCTCGTTGTACCGCGCCGGGTTGGACGCGCTGCTCTGGCCGGACGGCGGCCGCCTGACGGTCGCGGAAGTCGCGGCCGCGGCCGGGATGCCCGAGGCGACCGCGCGCCGGGCCCGGCGGCTCATCGGCCTCGCCGATCCCGGCGACGAACCGGTCTGCCATCCCGGCGAGATCGAGCTGCTCGTCTCCATCCGAGTCGCGATCGAGATGTTCGGCGAGGAACCCGCGCTGGAGTTCACGCGCGTGCTGGGCACGTCGACTGCCGCGATGGCCGAGGCGGCGATCTCGATGTTCGCGGTCTCCGTCGCGGAACCGTTGCGCGATGCCGGTGCCTCGCCGATCGAGTACGCCCAACGCGTCCCGCGAATCGACGGTCACTTTCACCGCGGCGCGGTCCGCGATCGACATCATGATGCGGCTGCAGTTCGACGAAGCCGTCGACCGGCTCACTGGGCACTGGGACGACGGCGAACATCTGCCTCGCGACGAGGTCGAGTTCACGATCGGGTTCGTCGACCTGGTCGAGTCGACGCGCCTCACGGTCGAGAGCGACAGCGGCGAGTTCGCGGCGGCCGTGCGCGACTTCGAGGGGCTCGCGGCCGAAGCCGCGGCTCGGAACACCGCTCGCCTGGTGAAGCTCATCGGCGACGGCGCCATGATCGCGGCGCCGTTCGCCGACGCGGTGGCCGGGGCGACGCAGGATCTCGTCACGACGGTGTCCGGCGATGAACGCTTCCGCGGCGCCCACGGTGGCATCGCGTCGGGCCGGGTCTTCGCGCGCAACGGCGACTATCTCGGCGCGCCGGTGAATCTGGCGTCGCGCCTGAGCGAGGTCGCGCGCCCGGGTGAGATCCTGTGCGACGAGATGACCGCCGCCGCGCTCCCGGGACGCGTTGAACCGGCCGGCACGCGTACCTTGCGGGGATTCGAGGGGCCGCAACCCGTCTATGTGTTGACGGCTTGAGGAGGACACGCGGCTCCCGGGCGTTCCTACCGACCCGCCCGGGAGCCCCGACTAGTTGAAGATGCTCACGCCTCCGGGACCAACGAGCAGCCCGATGATGATGAGCACGATGCCCATGGCAACCGCACCGCGTACGAGGTACACAATGCCGGCGACCACGAGGATCACCGCGATGAGCCAGAGCAAGAACAACATGTGGTGCCTCCTTTGGTCCGCACGCTGTACCCTCCCTCCGCCTCGATCACGCATCGATGACGCATCGATCACTTGGGGGACCTCATGACCGACGATCACGATCTGGCCGGTCTCGATCCGTACGACCTGATGGCGACCGAAGCGGATCGCCTCGATCGTTCCTTCACCGGGCTCGACGATGCGGCATGGGGACGTGCGTCGCGCTGCGACGGCTGGACAGTGCGCGACATGCTCGCGCACCTGACCGCGAGCGAGGACTACAACCGGGCGTGCCTCGACGGAACGGTGGCCGCGTTCCTCGCCACGATGGGCGAGCGCGGCGTCACTGATCTCGAGTCCGCGAACGAAGTCGGCATCCGCGACCTCGACGGCGTCGCGACGCCGGAACTGCTCGCGACCTGGCGGACACGCGCCGCGGAGAACCGGGAAGCGTTCCGAGCGCGCGATGGCGGCGATGTCGACAGTTCGGTCGGCGCGTACCCGGCGCGCTCGGCAGGCCTTCCACCTCGCGTTCGAGCTCGCGATCCACGCCGACGACGTCGGCGCGCCGGTCGCAGGCTCCGAGGCCGGCGGGCCGCACACAGTGGCTGGCCCAGTTCGGCCGGTTCGCGTTGAAGGAGACCAAGCCCGACACCGAGACCGAGGCCCACGACGGCCGAACCCGGGTGCGCGGGGGCGACGTCGACGTCGACCTCCCCGACGCCGAGTTCGTGCGGGCCGCGGCCGGCCGGGCCGCCGGCGATCCCGCGCTCGACGACGCGACGCGCGCATATCTGGCGGTCACGTGATGGCCGGGCGCACCCGCTTCCTCGTCACCGGCGCGACCGGCCAAGTCGGCCTGCCGGTCGCGGTCGCGCTCGCGGACATCCCGGATCACGAGGTGGTCGCGGTCGCCCGCTTCCGCGACGCCGGCCAGGCGCGAGGAGCTCGACGCGCGCGGGTGTCACCTGTGTCGAAGCCGACCTCGCCAAAGGAACGCTCGAAGGTGTGCCGGCCGACGTCGACTACGTCTGCAACTTCGCGGTCGTGAAGTCCAACCGCTGGGATGTCGACCTCGCCGGCAACGCCGAGGCCGCGGGACTGCTGATGGCCCATTGCCGTACGGCCCGCGCGTTCCTGCACTGCTCATCGACCGGCGTCTACGAGGCCGCGCACGGCGAACCGCAACTCGAGACCGATCCGCTCGGTGACAACCACCGCGTGATGATGCCGACGTACAGCATCAGCAAGATCGCGGCCGAAGCGGTGGTGCGCACCACGTGCCGGATCTTCGACGTGCCGACGACGATCGCACGCCTCAACGTTCCCTACGGCGCCAATGGGGGCTGGCCCGCGTTCCACCTCGAGATGATGCTGGCCGGCCAGGCGGTGCCGGTGCACCCGAACGGACCGAGCCGCTTCAACCCGATCCACGAGGACGACATCATCGCGATGCTGCCCAGGCTGCTCGATGCGGCGACCGTGCCCGCGACGATCGTCAACTGGGGAGGCGACGAGGAGACGAGCATCGAGGAGTGGTGCGAGTACATGGCCGGTCTCGCCGGTTGCGACGCGCGCTTCGACGTCACCACGAACACGATCGGCGGGATCCCCACCGACAACACCAAGCGCCGCGAGCTCGCCGGCCCGACAACGGTCGGTTGGAAGGACGGCATGCGCCGCATGGTGGAAACACGCGCGGCCGCTCGCAACCACGAACTGGCGTAAGTGATGCCGGATAGTCCGGCATCACTCACGCCGGTTCGGCTTCGGGGCTACTCCTTGTAGACCGGCTTGCGCTTCTCGCGGAACGCAGCGATGGCTTCGTCGAGGTTGCCGGTGTAGCCGGCGAGGAGCTGGTTGCGGTTCTCGAGCTCGATGGCGGCGTGCAGTGACGCGATCTCGAGGTTGGACCACATGGTCTGCTTCGTCATCATCACGCCGAACGGGCTGAGCGCGCACATCTCCTCGGCCGTGGCGAGCGCGTGGTCGAGCAGCGCGGCGTCGGGCAGGACCTTCGACACGAGGCCGATGCGCAACGCTTCGTCGCGTCGATCTTGCGCCCGGTGAGGAGCAGCTCGGCTGCGTTCGACGTCCCGACCGCGCGGGGGAGCAGGTAGGTCGCGCCCAGCTCGCTGCTCGTCAGGCCGTTGATCAAGCCGGCGGAGCAGAACACCGCAGACTCGGACGCATACCGCAGGTCGGCGCCGAGCGTGAGGCACATGCCACCGCCGTACGCGGGGCCGTTGATCGCGGCGATGATCGGTTGCGGGATCCCGCGCATCGCGGGCACGACGTCGCTCATGTACGACATCGACTTCATCGCGAGCCGTGAGAACGAGAGGTCGTGGCTGTTCGGCGGCACGCCCCGGTCGTGCAGGTCGAGTCCGGAGCAGAAGCCACGGCCCGCGCCGGTGAGCACGACGACCCAGCAGTCGTTGTCCTCGGCGACCGCGGCGAGCGCGTCGTAGAGCGCGTGCACGAGCGGGAACGACATCGAGTTGAGCCGGTCGGGCTTGTTCAGCGTGCACACGGTCACGTGGTCGCGCACGTTCCGTTCGAGGGTGACGAGTGGGGCGTCGGTCATCGCCGCACGGTACCGGTCAGGTCTCCTCGGAGTCAGGGACGAACGTGCCGCCGGAACGCCAGTACTCGCCCGCCTCCCGGTCCAGCATGCCTTCGTCGACGAGAGCGCGCCGTAGCGATGCGGTGTCGGGATGCACCTGCGCGAGGATCAGGTTCACCATGTTCTCCGAGTAGCGGCGCCCGGGCTCGAAGCGTTGCACCAACCAGTCGAGCAACACGAGGCGCTTCGCCTTGGACGCGGGGATCGACGTGAGCCGGCCGTTGCGCACGAACGCGCGCAGCACCTTCGCCACGTCCTCCGGCTCGTCCTCGTGCTCGTGACTGCGTGGCGCGGCGACTCGCTTCGGCGCGCGCCGCGGCCGCGAACGCCTCACCGAGCAGGTGATGGGTTCCGTCGTCGCCGCGGATGACGAGACCCGTATCGACGAGGCGTTGCAGCGCGCGGGCACATCCGCGCGCGTCGAGGCCGGCGCGCTCGCGGATCTCGTTCGCCGTCGGTCGCGCCGAGCACGAGCGCCGCGAACACCCGCCGCCGGTCCTCGTCGGCGAGCAGGCCGACGAGCTCGCGCGGCCTCGAACGGGGAGTCCATCACCACCCGATAGCTTGCCCTGCGTGCAGGAGCTGGTGCTCGACGGCGTCGACCGCATCCTCGTGGTCGTCGCCCACCCCGACGACGTCGATTTCTCGATCGCCGCTTCCGTCGCCTCATGGACCGACGCCGGCATCGGCCGTCACCTACTGCATCGTCACCGACGGCGACGCGGGCGGCGCCGAGCTCGGGATCCCGCGATCGGAGATGGGCCCGTTGCGGCGCGACGAGCAACGGGCGGCGGCAGCCGTCGTCGGCGTCGACGACGTTCGTTTCCTCGGCTACCCCGACGGCCGCCTGGAACCGACGCTCGCACTGCGACGCGATCTGGCGCGGACGATCCGCACCGTCCGCCCGCAACGGGTGGTCGGCATGAGCCCGGAACGCAACCTCGACCGCATCTACGCCGCGCATCCGGACCACCTCGCCACCGGGATCGCGACGCTCGACGCGGTGTATCCCGGACGCCCGCAACCGCTGGGCGCATCCGGAGCTGGCCGACGAGGGACTCGAACCGCACACGGTCGACGAGGTCTGGCTGACGGCCGGCGTTCCTGCGCCGACGCACTACAGCGACGTCACTGCCACCCTCGACCGCAAGATCGAGGCGCTGCTCTCGCACAAGAGCCAGATGCCCGATCCGGCCGGAACCGAACGCACGGTGCGCGAGTGGGCCGCGGCGAACGCGCTGCGCTCGCCGCGCTCCCTGACGGCCGTTTCGCCGAGGTCGTGCGCGTGCGTCAATACTCGCTGAACCGCGAAGAAGCCAACGCAACGGAACGGGGGACATCGATGCACCCGCTCGACATGCTCACGGGCGGCGGAGATCGAGCGCGGCGGTCGAGATCGTGCGCGCCGACGGCCGGCTGCCGGAAGGCGCGCTGTTCGCGCACGTCGTGCTGCACGAGCCCGCGAAAGCGCGACCTCGCGCAGTGGAAGGACGGCGATCCGGTCGACCGCGAGGTGCGCGTCCTCGTCGTGCCCGGCCCGGACGCTCGACCTCGTCGAGATCGTCGTGTCGGTGACGCACGGCGACGGTGCGCGAGTGGCGCGTGGTCGAGGGCATGCGCCCCGGCGCTGCTGATGACCGAGGCGATGAACGCGATCTTCACCACGAAGGAGCATCCCGACTACATCGCCGCGCTCGCGCGGCGCGGCATCACCGACCTCGATGCAGTCCAGATCGACCCGTGGCCGGCCGGCTCGTTCGGCTACGACGCCGAGGACGGACGGCGCATCGCGCGCTGCATCTCGTTCCTCCGCCACGACGCGACCGACAACGGCTACGCCCGGCCCGATCGAAGGCCTGATCGTGCACTTCGACATGGGCGCGCAACGAGGTCATCGAGGTGATCGACCACGGCGAGACGCCGCTGCCGCCGAACCGCGCGAGTTACTACGCCGAGGACCAGCCGAGCCTGCGCACCGGATCTCAAGCCGATCTCGATCACGCAACCCGACGGTCCGAGCTTCACGGTCGACGGCAACCGGGTGCAGTGGGCAGAAGTGGCAGTTCCGCGTCGGCTTCGACCCGTACGAAGGGTTGGTGCTCCACCAGATCACGCTACGACGACGACGGCCGCTCGCGTTCGGTGCTGCACCGCGCGTCGATCAGCGAGATGGTCGTGCCCTACGGGCGACCCGGGCGAGCGGCAGGGGTGGAAGAACGCGTTCGACGCCGGCGAGTGGGGACTCGGCCGCATGACGCAGCCGCTCACGCTCGGCTGCGACTGCGTCGGCGAGATCCACTACTTCGACGCCATGCTCGCGAACGAGCAGGGCGGGCCGTGGACGATCGCGAACGCGATCTGCATGCACGAAGAGGACTACGGGATCCTCTGGAAGCACGTCGACCTGCTACGGTGGCCGCAGCGAGGTGCGCCGCAGTCGCCGACTGGTCGTCAGCTCCGTCGCGACCGTCGGCAACTACGAGTACGGCTTCTTCTGGTACTTCTACCTCGACGGCAACATCCAGCTCGAGGTGAAGCTCACCGGCATCGTGTCGCCGATGGCGATCGAGCCGGGTACGCAACCGGAGTTCGCGAACGTCGATCGGCGACGGCATCGCCGGCGCCGCACCACCAGCACCTGTTCAGCGCGCGCCTCGACTTCGATGTCGACGGACCGGTGAACGACGTGTACGAGGTCGAGGCCGAGCGGGTGCCGACCGGCCCCGACAACCCGTGGGGCAACGCGTTCCGTCAGCGCAGCACCCGACTCGAGACCGAAGCTGCCGCGCAACGCGACACCGACTCGGCGTCCTCGCGCGGCTGGAAGATCGTCAACCCGGAGGTGCGCAACGGACTCGGGCTCAACCGTCGGCTACAAGCTGGTGCCGACGATGTCGACGCCGACGCTGCTCGCGCAGCCCGACTCGTCGGTCGGGAAGCGCGCCGGCTTCGCGCGGCACAACCTCTGGGTCACGCCGTACGTGCGCGACGAGCGGCGCGCGGCGGGGGAGTACCCGAACCAGCACGCGGGCGGCGACGGACTCCCGGCTGGACGGCGGCGGACCGTTCGATCAGCGGCACCGACATCGTCGTGCTGGTACACGTTCGGCGTGACGCACTTCGTGCGGCCGGAAGACTGGCCGGTCATGCCGGTCGAGTACGCGGGCTTCCTGCTCGCGCCGGTCGGGTTCTTCGACCGCAACCCCGCGCTCGACCTGCGCGCTCCCGACCACTGTCAGGACTAGAAGAGGAACGACCCATGGCGCAATGGACCCGAGAAGAGCTGCAAGCCGCGCGACGACAACTACGTCGCGACCGCGCAAGAGGCGGGTCGTACCGGCAACTGGCGGCCCTGGGCCGACTTGTTCACCGAGGACGCGCAGTACATCGAGCACCACTACGGCACGTTCGACGGCCGCGAAGCGATCCATGACTGGATCGCGCAGACGATGGCCGAATGGCCGAACTCCGAGATGAAGGAATTCCCGCACGACTGGTGTGTCTGCGACCCCGAACGGGGCTGGTGGATCTGCCAGATCGAGAACCGGTTCCGTGATCCCGGCGACGGCAAGATCTACGAGGCCTACAACGTCACCGTGCTGAAGTACGCGGGCGACATGCAGTTCTCCTCGGAAGAAGACGTGTACAACCCCGCCGCGTTCGCACCGGTGGTCAAGGACTGGATCGCCGCGTCACGCACCCACGCCGGCGAGTCGCGTTAGCAGCCGCTCCACACGCCGAGGTTGCCGCCCGCGCGCTTGGCGCGGTACATCGCGGCGTCTGCGGCGCGCAGCACCTGGTCGACGTCGAGCGTGCGGTGGACGAGAACGAGACCGACGCTCGCGGTGATCACGCGCGACTCCGCTCCGAGCTTCATGGGTTCCGCGACCGCCGCGATGAGGCGCTGTGCGAGGTCGTCGGCGAGCCCGGCGTCGGGGAGGTCAGGGCAGACGATGACGAACTCGTCACCACCGAGCCGGGCCACGGTGTCGCCGGGGCGGACCGAGACGGTCAACCGGCTCGCGACTTCCACGAGCACGGCGTCACCCATGTCGTGGCCGAGCTTGTCGTTGACGGACTTGAACCGGTCGAGGTCGACGTACGCGACCATCAACGGCCGGCGGCTCCGGTCGAGCCGGGACATCGAGTGGGTCAACCGGTCGGTCAGCAGCACTCGGTTCGCGACACCGGTGAGCGGGTCGTGGAGGGCACGGTCGCGCGAGGTCGAGCTGCTCGGTCGCGTCGACGCCGTCCATGACGACGCCCCGCACCCCGGATCTTCGATGAGGTTCACGAGCACGACTTGCAGCGTCCGCCACTCGTCCTTGCGGCGGATGCGCAGCTCGCTCGGGATGCGGCGGCGGGGCGCGCTCACCGCTTCGGCGAACCGCGCCAGCATCTCGACCACGTCGTCCGGGTGCACGAGATCGGCCAGCGTCGCGTTCGGTCCGGCGTCGCGACAGGCATCCTCGAACATCTCCAGCGCGGCCGGATTCAGGAAGCGCAGCAGTCCGTCCAGCTCGAACACCGCGAGCAACGAGCGGGTGTGCTCGACGAGCGCACTGTGCAACACCGAGGACTGCATGGCTTCGGCGGCCATGACGGTGGCCGTGATGTCGCGGCACCACACGAACACGTCGGAGGACGCGGGGACTTCGTGGAACACGAGCGCGACGTCGCGGTAGGCGCCTTCGGGACCGCGGATGCGGGCCGCGACCTCGTCGGTCGGCTTGCGGCGATCGCGCACCGCGCCGAAGTGGTCGAGCACGACCATCAGATCTTCGGGATGGACGAAGTCGAGGAGCGAACGCCCTTCGATCGTCGCGGGGGCGTGCCCGGCGATGCCGCCGAGATCGTCCCCGCCGGCGAAGGCGATCGTGCCGTCGGGGTCGAGGACCGCGACGGGGAGGGCTTGGACGGCCGACGCGGGGCTGCGTGCGTCGCGTGGTTCCGACATCCTCCAGCCTCCCATACCGGTCCCGCCGAACTGACCCCCCACAGCACCACACGGCGTGTACACCGGAGCACCCGCCGTGAGTATTCACCCCGCTGGCCGGGAACGCAACCATTTGACCGGGCAAATGTGCCGGGCGGGGTTCGGAGCGCGGACCGGGTCGGACCGGGGGGCCGGCGCTCGCCCTGGTAGACTGACCTGTCTCGCAGCGCCCGTCTGACCACTGGGAGTGGTGAATGGCCTTCAAAGTCGGCGATCGCGTCGTCTACCCCCACCACGGTGCCGCAGTGATCGAGCGGAAGGAGACCAAAGAGGTCTTCGGTGAGAAGACGGAGTACTTCGTCCTGAAGGTCGCCCACGGTGACCTCACGCTGGCCGTCCCCGCCGACAAGGCCGAGGAGGTCGGGATGCGCCCGCCGATCTCGGCCGACGACGTCGACGACCTCTTCCACCTCCTCTCGAAGAAGGACGTGCGCGAGCCCACCAACTGGAGCCGGCGGTTCAAGAACCACCAGGAGAAGTTGAAGAGCGGCGACGTCTACCAGGTGGCCGAGGTGGTCCGGAACCTCGCGCTCCGCGAGGTCACCAAGGGCCTGTCGGCCGGCGAGAAGGCGATGCTGGTGCGCGCCCGCGGCATCCTCGTGTCCGAGCTCAGCTTCGCGTTGAACGTCACCGAGGACGAAGCGCTCGAACGCCTAGAGAGCCAGCTCACGTAGCAGGGGTGCCGCGTCCGCCGACTGCGGCGGCGCGTGGTCGCGGGCCATCCGGTTCGCGAACTCGCACAGCAACGCGTTCACCGGCGTCGGGAACCCGTGCTGGCGGCCGATGCGCGCGATCTCGCCGTTCAGGTAGTCGACCTCGACCGCACCGGTGCCCCGAGCGAGGCTCTGCCATGTGGAACCGCCACCGCGGCCTGCGCCCGCGATCGGACGGACCGTCAGCAGGTCGGCCCGGCGCTCGCGGTCCTCTTCGGCGGACGCGGACGCGATCCCGGCCGCGTCGAGGCACGCGGCGCCTTCGTGCCGCGCGGCGCGAACCAGCGCGCGGCCGGCGTCGCTCGGCGCGCACGTGGCGTCGACGGCGTTGCCGAGATTCATGAGGAGCTTCCGGTGCTTCCACCGCATGATGTCGGCGCGGGGGATCGATGCGCACGACGACTTCGCCAACGCGGTCGCGATCAGTGGTCGCGGTGTCGTCGACCCCGCGCGGATAGCGACCGATGTCGAGCAAACCGCTGATCGGCGCGCTGTTCGCCTGCACGATCCCCGGTTCGACGTGCGCGGTCGGCGCCATCACGCAGATCCCGTACACGTTCGCGAACCAGCGCAGGAGCGCCGGCTCGTTGGCCACGCCGTTCTGCATCGACACGACGGGCACCGCGACGCCGGCCGTCGCCGAGAGATCGAGCGCGGCACCCACCGTGTCCTGCGACTTCACGCCGAGCAGCACGACGTCGTCAGGGCGGAAGTCGATCTCGGCCGGTCCGCCCACCACGGGTATCGGCAGCCTGACGTCCTCGTCGGCGCTCTGCAGCCGCAGGCCGTGCGCGGCGATCGCGTCGCGGTGCGGACCGCGCGCGATCAGCACCACGTCGTGATCGTGCTGGAACAAACGCGCGCCGACCACGCCACCGACCGCGCCCGCGCCGTAGACGATGAAACGCATCGGCGACCAGCTCAGAACGCGCGAGCTCGTCGCGCAGCGGCCCGAGGCCCATGCTGCCGAGATCGAGCGCGTACGAGTGGAACGCTTTCAGGTCGAACCCGTCACCGTGTCGCTGCTTCGCGTCGGCGCGTGCGTCGAGCCACACTTTCTCGCCAACCTTGTAGCTGATGGCCTGACCCGGCCACCCGAGGTAGCGGTCGATCTCGCTGCGCATGAACGCGTCACCCTGGAAGCGTGCCCGTTCGACCGCGAACGGCAGCGCGATCTCCGATGTCCATGTGGCGCCGCCGTGTTCGGGGCTCGGCAGCTCGAGGTGCATGCCGATGTCGACGATCACGCGGACCGCGCGCATCGCTTGCGCGGCCAGCATCCCCATCTCCCACGCCGGGTCGTCGTCCAGGTAGCCGAGCTCGCCCATGAGCCGTTCCGCGTAGAGCGCCCAGCCCTCGCCGTGCCCCGACACGAACCCGAACGCGCGTTGGTAGCGCGAGAGCTTGTCGGCGAGGTAGCGCACCTGCGCGACCTGCAGGTGATGGCCGGGGACCGCCTCGTGGTAGCAGGTCGTCACCTCGCGCCACAGCGCGAACGTCGTGTTCCCGAGCGTCGGGTACCACGTGCGCCCGGGCCGGGAGAAGTCCTCGCTCGGCCCCGTGTAGTACATGGCCGCGGCGCCGCCCGGCGGCGCGATCATCGCTTCGCAGCGGTACAACGGCTCGGGGATGTCGAAGTGCGTGCCGTCCAGCTCGGCGATCGTCGTGTCGATGAGCTCCTGGTTCCAGCGTTGGAACTCATCGACGCCTTCGATCGAGCGGTTCGCGTCGCGGTCGAGGAACGCGATCACCTCCGGGAGCGGCGTGCCGGGGAGGATGCGCTCCGCGACGCGCCGCATCGCGTCCTCGATGCGGTACAGCTCCTCCCAGCCCCACTGGTAGGTCTCCTCGAAGTCGAGCTCGATGCCGTTGAACGCGCGCGACCCGAGTGCGTACCGCTCGCGGCCGACCGGGTCGCGCGGATCAGCTGCCGGCGCGTACTCGTCGCGGAGGAACACCGCGAGCTGCGCGTAGGCGTCCGTCGCGGCCTCTGCGGCGTCGGCGAGGCGTACGTCGCCGGAATGCTGGTCCGCGAGGTTGCGGAAGAACGGCGCATCGCCGCTCCACGTCGCGGCCTGGTCCGCACAGGCGAACGCCTGGCGCCGCGCCGCGACGATGCCGCGGGCCATGCCTTCCCGAAGCGATGCCTCCAGGTTGGCGAGGGCCTCCGGGACGCGCGCCATGCGGGCGCGGACGATCTCCCAGTTCTCCGGCGTGTCGTAGGCCATGAGGTCGAAGCAGGAGCGGATCGCACCGACCGGGCTGCCGATCACGCGGACGTCGCGCAGCCGCTCGCCCGCTTCGTACTGGTCGACGACGTTCTGCAGCCGTTCGAGCATCACCGCGGCGGCGAGACGATCTCCCTCTGATTCCAGAGGGGCGGTTGTCAACTCCTGCATCGTCGCGGCCGCGAGCTCGGCCCGCGCCGCGGCGCCGTCGGGTGAGTAGTCGGTGAGCTCGTGCTCGTGACCGGCGATGCCGGCACCGGTCGCAGAAATCGGATCGAGCGCCGCGAAGGCCTCGACGTAGCGGTCGGCGATGGAATAGACCTGGGACATAGCGGCAGTCTCGCGCCGGCGCCGCGTCCGGCGAGTGCCGTTCCTCACCTGCGGGGGTGGATGTCATGGGCGGAAGCATCGATCAGGAACCCGGTCGACCGGGTCGTCTCCGCGGCCGGGTCCGCGTCATCGCGGGTGCCGGTGTGCTCGCGGCGGCGGTCACGCTCGCCGCGCCCGCGCTGTCCGCCGACGACGATGCGCCCGCCCCCGCGCCACGCCCGAGCGGCTCGGCGCCCACGCCCGATCAAGAGCGCGCGCTCGCCCCGCGTCCCGATCCCGACGCGGCCGGCGACGCGACCACCACGTCGGTCGATGTCTCCGTCTCGGTGGACGGCAGCGGCGCCGCGCCTCGCGTCTCGGTGTCGACATCCGGCACCGGCAGTCAGGTGACGGTCACGACGAACGCGGCCGCACCGGGTGTCGACGTCTCGGTCGACGCGCAGAGTCACCGGGCGCGACGCAGTCATCGGTGAGTGCGAGCGTCTCGCAGTCGAGCAACGCGCCGAACGGCGGCACGTCCGTGTCGTCGTCGAGCATCAGCACGAGCACGAACTCCGGAACGCACGCCTCGACGTCCGAGTCCGGCACCTCGCACATCCCTGATGTCCCGGACGTTCCGGACGTCCCGGACATGCCCGATCTGCCGCACGGTCCGAGCGGCGCGCCCGGCAGTCACGGTCACTGAATCCCGGCCCGGTACCGTGGGGCGTTCATGGCCCCTCAATTCATCCTCACGATGCGCGATCTCCGTCGGGTGCACCCGCCCGACAAAGAGGTGCTCCGCGGCATCAACATCTCCATGTACCCCGGCGCCAAGATCGGCGTGCTCGGGCTCAACGGCTCGGGCAAGTCGACCCTGCTGCGGATCATCGCGGGGGAGGACGACGGCTACTCGGGCGAGTGCCGGGTCACGCCCGGCTTCTCCGTCGGCTTCCTGCCGCAGGAGCCGCACCTCGATCCGGCCAAGGACGTGCTCGGCAACGTGATCGACGGCGTCGCGCACACGAAGGGGCTGCTCGACCGCTTCGAAGAGGTGTGCAACGCGATGGGCGAGCCCGACGCCGACTTCGACAAGCTGCTCGCCGAGCAGGCCGAGCTGCAGGACGAGATCGACGCGGTCAACGGCTGGGATCTCGACCGCCAGCTCGACATCGCGATGGACGCGCTCCGGCTCCCGCCCGTCGGACGCCGACGTCACGACGCTGACCGGCGGTGAGCGGCGCCGCGTCGCGCTGTGCCGGTTGCTGCTCGTCGAAGCCCGACCTGCTGCTCCTCGACGAGCCGACGAACCACCTCGACGCGGAGTCGGTCGCGTGGCTCGAACGCCACCTGCAGGAGTACCACGGCACCGTCGTCGCGGTGACGCACGACCGCTACTTCCTCGACAACGTCGCGGGCTGGATCCTCGAGCTCGACCGCGGCTACGGCATCCCGTGGGAGGGCAACTACTCGAGCTGGCTCGAGCAGAAGGACGCAGCGGCTCGCGCAGGAAGAGAAGGTCGACGAGACCCGCCGGCGCACCCTCGAGCGCGAGCTCGAGTGGATCCGCATGGCGCCGCGCGCGCGCCAGGCCAAGGGCAAGGCGCGCATCACCGCGTACGACACAGCTCGTCGCGGAAGCCGAGGCCGCCGACAAGCGCCAGGACAAGCTGCAGATCACGATCCCGCCCGGGCCGCGGCTCGGCGACCTCGTCGTCGAGGCCGAGCAGCTCACCAAGGGCTACGGCGACAAGCTGCTCATCGAAGACCTCTCGTTCTCGCTGCCGCCTGGCGGCATCGTCGGCGTCATCGGCGCCGAACGGCGCGGGCAAGACGACGCTGTTCCGCATGCTCGTGGGACAGGAACAGCCCGACGCCGGCACGCTGAAGAGTCGGCCCGACCGTGCGAGCTCGCGTACGTCGACCAGTCGCGCGAATCGCTCGACGCCGACAAGACGGTCTACGAGGAGATCACCGGCGGCGTCGACCACCTGAAGGTCGGCGACCGCGAGATCCACGGCCGCGCGTACGTCGCCGGCTTCAACTTCAAGGGCTCCGACCAGCAGAAGAGCGTCGGCGACCTCTCGGGTGGCGAGCGCAACCGGCTGCACCTCGCCAAGGCGTTGCTGATGGGCGGCAACGTGCTGCTGCTCGACGAACCGACCAACGACCTCGACGTCGACACGTTGCGCGCGCTCGAAGAGGCGCTCCTCGAGTTCCCGGGCTGCGCGGTGGTGATCTCCCACGACCGTTGGTTCCTCGACCGCATCGCGACCCACGTGCTCGCGTTCGAGGGCGACAGCCAGGTGGTGTGGTTCGAAGGCAACTTCTCCGACTACGAGAAGGACCGGCACAAGCGCCTCGGCGGCGACGCCGACCAACCGCACCGCATCAAGTACAAGCCGCTGACCCGAGCGCGCTGTAGGTACTGCCGGACCGACGCTTGCAGCGTCACGCCGGACGTGTGTCGCGATTCCGCGATCGGACGAGCTCGAGTGGCGGTTCACCGGCTCCGGTGGTCCGGGCGGTCAGCACGCCAACACGTCGAACACCAAGGTCGAGGTGCGCTTCGACATCGAGCACTCGCCGTCGCTCGGTCCGCGCCAGCGGGCGCGGCTGCTCGAGCGGCTCGGGCCGGTCGTGCGGGTGACCGCGTCGGAGCGGCGCTCGCAGCACCAGAACCGCGAGCTCGCGCTCGAACGCCTGCGGCGCGGCTCGCCGCCGCGCTGCACGTCGAACCGCCGCGCGTCGCGACGAAGCCGTCGCGCGCGGCGAAGAAGCGGCGCGTCGAGCGACGAAGCGGCAGCGCGGCGACGTCAAGCGCGACCGCCGCCGGCCGTCGCGCGAGGACGACTGAGCCGTGCAGCGATCTGTCGCTCGGACGTGCTGCTCGTCTGCTCGTCGGGCTGCTGCCGCGGTCGTGTCGTGCTCGACGCCGCGATCCGCACGTTCGTCGCTCCCGCGCGGCACGGTCGTGCTGCTTCACCGTCACGTGTTCCGCAGCGTCCGCGTGCGTGCTTCGGGCTGTTCGCCGCGCCCCGCGCGCACGTACGAAGCGCGCGACCGCGTCATGGCGCTGTACGCGCCGATCGCGCTGCTCGCGCTCCCGACTCGTCTCGTTGCTCGTCGTGTTCATCGGCGCTTCACCGTGCATCTTCGTCGGGCTCGAGAACGACGGCTGGCGCGAGCGCGTTCACCACGAGCGGCTCGTCGCTGCTCACGCTCGGCTTCGAGCGGCCGCCGGCACCTCCCGGCCGTGTTCGCTCGCGTTCGCGGAGGCGGCGATCGGGCTCGCGCTGCTCGCGCTCGTCATCGCGTACCTCCCGACGATCTACAACGCGTTCTCGCGCCGCGAGGTCGCCGTCACCGACCTCTGCGATCCGCGGCGGGCACGCCGCCGACGCCGCGGGAGATGCTCGAGCGCGCGCACCTCACCGGCTTCCTGCACGAGATGGACCGCGTTCTGGGAGCCGTGGATGACGTGGTTCACCGAGGTGCAGGAGACGCACACGTCGTACGGCGTCGCTCGTCGTTCTTCCGCTCGCCGAACCCGCACCGCTCGTGGGTCACCGCGGTCGGGCGCGGTGCTCGACGCCGCTGCGCTGCGCCTGGCGGTGCTCGACATCCCGTGGACGCCGGCCGGCGCGTCTGTGCATCCGCTCCGGCTATCTCGCGCTGCGCGAGATCGCGGGGTTCTTCGGCTTCGACTACGACGACGAACCCGCGCCCGACGATCCGATCAGCGATCACGCGCGAGGAGTTCGACGAGGTGTACGAGCGGCTCGGGGCGACGCGGCGTGCCGGTGCGCGCCGGACCGCGACCAGGCGTGGCGCGACTTCCGCGGGCTGGCGGGTGAACTACGACGGCGTGCTGATCGCGCTGGCCGCGTTCGTCATGGCTCCGTACGCGCCGTGGATGTCGGATCGCTCGCCGCTGACGCCGCTGCTGCGCCGTTACGCCGGTGCGGCGTCGAGCGCAGCGAGTCGCTCGCAGGCGGGTCGGCGGTCAGCAGCCACGCGAGGAACAGGTCGACCCCGGTGATCGTCGTGCAGCGTGCGGATCGAGTTGAAGACCTCGAACGCGTGGTGCGCGCCGCGCAGCTCGACGTAGACGACCGGTTGCTGGCTCGACCTCGCGCAGCATGCGCGACGAAGTGCGCGCGCTTCGGCGACCGGCGCGAGCGTGTCGAGGTCGCCGTGCACGACGAGCGCGGGCGGCGCGTCGGCGCGGACGTGGCTCATCGGTGACGCCGGCTCGGAAGACCTCGGGCGCGTCGGCGACCGTCTGCTTGACGATCGTGCCGCTCGAGCACGCGCCGCAGGCCGTCGCGTCGCCGCGCTGCCGAACCGGTGCCGGTCCAGTCGAACACGCCGTAGAACGGGATCATCGCCCGCACCGACGTGTCGACGTCCTCGAAGCCGGGCTGGAACTGCGGGTCGTTCGGCGGTGAGCCCCATCATCGCGGTGAGGTGACCGCCGGCCGAGCCGCCGGTGACGACGACGTAGTCGGGGTCGCCGCCGTACTCGGCGATGTGCTCGCGGACCCACGCCAGCGCGCGCTTGCAGTCGACGAGGTGGTCGGGCCAGGTCGCGCGGGGCGAGAGGCGGTAGTTGATCGCGACGCACACCCAGCCGCGCGCCGCGAGGTGGTACATGAGCGGCAGGCCCTGCTGGTCCTTGTTGCCGATCACCCACGCGCCGCCGTGGATCTGCAGCAGGACCGGTGCGCCGGGCCCGGCGTCGGCGGTGCGGTACACGTCGAGTCGGTGGCGGCGAGCTGTGCCGTCGTCGACGTACTGGATGTTGCGGACGCGCTCGCACGCCGCGCCGCTTGAAGCGGAACGGCAAGAGGACGCGCCGCCACTCACGCGGCGACCCGGCTTGGGCTTCGAGCGTCGGGTCGAGAGTCGTCGTCCCAGTCCGGGCCGAGCGCGTCGCGTCGAGCGCGGCGGCGAACGCTGGCCGGTCGTGCACCGCGCCGCGCCGTTGACCGTCGACGCGAGCCCGAACCACGACGCGAGCGTGATCGCGAGCGCGACCCATCCCGGCCACGAGTCGCAGCGCGCCGAACGCGACGAACAGCGACCGACTGCCGCGATCTGCCAGAGCAGGTGCAGATCGGCGCGAGCTCGGTCGTGACCCACGCCGCGAAGAACCCGAACGACCATCAGCGACGGCGGGCGGCGCGGCGGCCGGAACGACGACGAGCGTCCAGAGCGCGCCCCAGAACGACGACGACGAGGAACACCCACGACACGGTCACGACCAGTGTCGAGCCGAGACCAGGGTGCTCGCGACCTGGGAACGGCGACGCCCGCACCCTGCCATGCGGGCTCCGCCGCGGCCTACCGATGCCGCAGCCGAAGGAGGTGCGATGCAGCGGCTGACCGGTCTCGACGCCGCGTTCCTCGCCCTGGAGACGCCGACGCGCGCACATGCACGTGATGGGCGTCGCCGTCGTCGATCCGTCCGACCGCGCCGCGCGGGTCCGGTTCCACGAGCGGGTGCGGGCGCTGCTCGAGGCGCGCCTGCACCTCGTGCCAGCCGCTGCGGCGCCGGCTCGTCGAGGTGCCGTTCGGCCTGCACGTGCCGGTGTGGATCGAGGACCCCGACTTCGACCTCGACTACCACCTGCGCCGCGCCGCGCTGCCCGCGCCGGGCGGCGCGGCCGAGCTCGCCGCGTTCGTCGCCGACGTCGCGGGCCGCCCGCTCGATCGCCGCCACCCGCTCTGGGAGGCGTACGTCGTCGAGGGCCTCGAGCACGGCTACCAGGCGTTCGTCACCAAGGTGCACCACTCGCTGATCGACGGCGCGGCCGGGCGTCGAGATCCTCTCGGCGCTGTTCGACCTCGAACCCGAACGCGCCGCTCGAGCTCGCCGACAGTCGCGCCGGCGAGTGGGAACCCGGAGCGCGTGCCGAGCGACCTCGAGATGCTCGAGCCGCTGCCGCGATCGCGCTCGCGCAGCGCCCGGCGAAGATCGTGCGCGCCGCGCGACAACCTCGTGCCGCGGCGTCGTGCGCGTCGCGCGCCGGGCGCCGCGAACGAGGCGCTGGACGTCGCGCTGCCGCTCACCGCGCCGCGCCTGTCGATGAACCGGTACGATCACGCCGCACCGCGAGTCGTCGCGTTCTCGTCGGTCCCGCTCGCCGACGTCAAGGCGGTGAAGAACGCGCTCGGCGTCACCGTGAACGACGTCGTGCTCGGCGATCACTGACCGGGCGCGCTGCGCACCTACCTCGTCGGTCGCGGCGAGCTGCCCGACCGCCCGCTGGTCGCCGTCGATCCCCACGTCGGTCCGCGCCGACGGCGACGACGCGAGTTCGGCAACCGGGTCTCGTCGATGTTCGCGGCGCTCCCGGTCGAGATCGAGCGACCCGGTCGAGCGCGTCGCAGCGCGGTCGCACGCTCGATGACGCGGCGCCAAGCAGCGTGCACGAGGACGATCGGGGGCTCGACGCTCGCAGGAGTGGGCCGAGGTCGCGGCGCCGGCGCTGTTCTCGCGCGCGATGCGCTTCTACACGCGGCTGCGGCATCGGCGAGCGGCTGCGGCCGGTCATCAACCTCATCGTGTCGAACGTGCCGGGCCCGCCGTTCCCGCTCTACCTCGCGGGCGCGCCGCCTCGTCGCGCTCCACCCGCTCGGCCCGATCTTCGACGACTGCGGGCTCAACGTCACCGTGATCTCGTACCTCGACCACGTCGACTTCGGGTTCATCGCGTGCCGCGAGCTCGTCCCCGACGTCGACGACCTCGCCGCGGCCGTCCCCGACGCGCTCGCGCGAGCTCATGAAGGCCGCTGGCCTGAGCGGCTCGGCGCCGGACCAGAGTTGCGGTCGAAGATCCAGGTCTCGTGGGTGCCTTCGGGCACGTCGCGGCGGATGAACCACTCGTAGCCGAACGCCTCGCGGAACGCGTCGGGCGGGCAGCGTCAGGAAGAACGAGTCGGGCCGGGATCTGGCTCGCGTGGGCGGCCATCGCGCGCGCGCTTGCAGCTCGACGTAGTCGCGCACGTCGACGGTCGTGGTGATGATCCGGCTTCGGCGAGCCGAAGTCGTCCATCTCGGCGGCGTCGGGCTGCGTTCGGCGACGTCGGGCATCTCGTCGGCGGCCGTCGCGCATCAGAGCGCCGGATGTAGTCGCGGTTCATCGTCGACTCGTAGACGCGCGGCGTGCCGGCGAGCTCGGCCGCGCGGACGCCGACCCGGTGTACCTGGACGTGGTCGGGATGGCCGTAGCCGCCGTGGTCGTCGTAGACGGTGAGCACGTCGGCGTCCTCCTCGCGCAGGATGCTGCGCCAGTCGCTGCGCCGCTTCCTCGAGGTCGGCGCGCGCGAACGAGCCGTCGGTGCGTCGTTCGTCGGTTCGCCGGCCATGCCGGAGTCGACGGTAGCCGAGGAACTCGACCCGGTCGACGCCGAGGACCGCGGCGGCCGCGAGCTGCTCGGCGACGCGCCGGTCGGCCAGCGATCTCGCCCGGCGCGACGATGCCGGGCGCGTAGCTCGCCGAGCTCGCCGCGCGTCGCGACGACGAGCACGACCCGGTGACCATCGGCCTTGGCCCGCGCCATCGTGCCGCCGCGGTCGCGATCGCTCGTCGTCGGGATGCGCGTGGAAGGTCACGAGCGTGTAGCGCACACGACGAGCATCCTGACAGGACGCCGACGCGACGTGGTCGCTGCGGTGCGGTTCTTGTCGCAACGCCGAGTATGACGTTAGCGTCAGCCTCCGGCCAGGGGCCCCGATGTGGGCCCACAGCTCCGACATGGGGACGGCATGCCGGGTTTGCATCCGGGGGGATAGATCGCGCTCACGAGTTGCTCGAGCCGCCGCATTGACGCTGGCACTGATCCTGGCGTTGGCTGCCTGCGGGAACTCGGAGTCGCAGACGACAGCAGCAGACGACACCGGTCGACCGGCCCCGCGCCACGACCGTCGCGGCCGCGGACCTCACCAAGTTCGTGCCGGTGCAGGCGCCCGGGCGTCGACGACGACAAGAAGGAGATCCGCGTCGCGGTCATCACCACCAAGACCAACCCCATCGGCGGGAAGTACGCCGAGTATCGCCGACGGCCTGCAAGGCGTACTTCGACATGATCAACGCCGAAGGGCGGGATCTACGGCCGCAAGCTCGTGATCGTCAAGCAGCGCGACGACACGATCGGGCCTCCAGAACCAGGCAGCAGGTGCAGGCCAGCCTCGCCGACGACAACGCGTTCGCCACGTTCGTCGCGACGCTGCAGTTCACCGGCGCCGACCTGCTCGGCGAGGCGGAGCAGCCGACGTTCATCTGGAACATCAACCCCGAGATGACGCCGGGCCACGACAACATCTTCGGCAACGCTCGGCGCGCTGTGCTTCGCCTGCGCCGGGCACGATCGTGCCGTGGCTCGCGCAGCAGTTGAAGGCTGCACGAAGGTCGGGATCCTCGCGTTACGGCGTGGCGCCAGTCGTCGAAGCTGTGCGCGCGAGGGCATCCGGGACTCGTTCACGAAGTACCCGACCGGCGCGAAGGTCGTCTTCTTCGACGACTCGATCGGTTTCGCGAGCCGAACCTCACCGCCGCAGGTCGCCCAGATGAAGCAGAAGCGGCGTCCACTTCGTCGAGCACCTGCATGGACATCAACGAGGTCACCATGCTCGGCAAGGAGATGAAGAAGCAGGGCCTCAACGCGATGCAGCAGCTGCCGAACGGCTACGACCACGAGTCTCGTCGGCGAGCAACGCGGACGTCCTCGAGGGCTGCTATCGTCGTGCCGCAGTTCGTCGCCTTGGAGGTGACGCCGCAGATCCCCGAGATCAAGACGTTCCTCGACTAGATGAAGAAGATCGGCAAGCCTCCGGTCGAGCTCGCGGCGACCGGCTGGATCCTCGCCGACGAGTTCCACGACGGGCCTGAAGCTCGCGGGTCCGGAGTTCACGCAGAAGAAGGTCATCGACGGGCTGAACACGCGGAAGGACTACACCGACAACGGGTTGATCGCCCCGATCGACTGGACGAAGGCGCACAAGACCCGGTCAACGCACCCGGACGCCCAAGGCCCGCTACGAGTGCGCGAACTTCACCCAGGTCGAAGAACGGCAAGTTCGTCGCCGATCTGCGGCGAGCCCGGCAAGCCGTGGATCTGCTTCGACGAACAACGCACCGAAGCTCGTCCCGACCCGACGTACATGTCGTTCGTGCCCAAGGATTCGGGCTCGAACTAGTCGACGGTCCGCGATAGCCAGCACGACTCCGGGAGCGCGACGCGTTGGACGAGATCCTGAGCGCCGTCTTCGAGGGCTCACCTTCGGCGGCATCTACGCGCTGCTCGCCGTCGGTCTGGTGCTCGACGTACAAGACCGTCGGGCGTCTTCAACCTCGCGTTCGGTGTGCAGGCCTTCGCGGCCGGCGCGGTCTACTACGAGCACGTGAACGCGCCACAACCTCCCGATCCCGGTCGCGGTGCTGATCGCCCTCGTGTTCTCGGCGGTGCTCGGCTTCGCGCTCGACCGGATGTTGTTCCGGTACCTGCGCACGGCACCACCGATGACCCGGTTGGTCACGACGCTCGGCCTGCTCGTCGCGATACCGGAGATCGTGAAGCTCTTCTTCGACGTCGGCACGACGTTCCAGCCGCAGGGAATCGTGCCGGAGGGCTCGACCGTGTACAACCTGTTCGGCCAGGTGTTCCTGAGCCGTGACGATCTCGCGACCGTCAGTCGTGACGATCGCGATCGTGTGTCGGGCTCCTCGTGCTCTTCCGGTACTCGCCGCTCGGCCTGCGCATGCGCGCGGTCGTCGAGAGCACGCGCATGACCGAGCTGGCCGGCGTCAACGCGGACCGCGTGAGCACCACCGCGTGGATGCTGTCGAGCCTGCTCGCCGGGCTGGCGGGCATGCTCATCTCGCCCACGCTCACGCAGGTCGTCGACATCTACTACACGCCGCTCGTCGTCGCGGCGATCTCGGCGGCCGTGCTTGCGGCGCTGTCGAGCATCGGTGTCGCGTTCCTCGGCGGCTTGCTGCTGGGGGTGATCGCGCAGGTCGTGGCGATCGAGCTGCCGACGAACAGCATCCTCGCGACGCAACCTGCGGCCGTCGCTGCCGTTCGTCGTGCTGTTCCTCGTGCTCGATCTTCTCGCCGAAGCTGCGCAACCGCCGGGAGCTCACCGACCCGCTGGCCGGTGTCGATCCGCCGCCACCGGCGCTCGTCTCGGTCGAGCGCAGCGACTCGCTCACCACGATGACGCGCGTCTTCGGCATCGTCGTCGGGCTCGGGTTCTTCTACTGGCTGTTCTTCCACGCCAACGTCGTGTGGATCTTCCGCACGCAGTACGCGGTCATCTTCTCGATCATCTTCCTGTCGATCACCGTCATCACCGGCATGGCGGGGGAGATCTCGCTGTGCCAGGCGACGTTCGCGGGTATCGGCGCGCTCGCGACCGCGCAGCTCGCGCACGAACTGGGCATGTCCGTGCTCGTCGGCATGCTGCTCGCGGGCGTCATCGCGGCGGCGGTCGGCGCGCTCGTGCGCGCTGCCCGCGCTGCGACTCGGCGGCATCTTCCTGTCGCTCGCGACGTTCGCCTTCGCGCTCTTCTTCGACAGCGTGATGGTGAACTTCACGTGGGTGAGCGGTGGCAACGGCATCACGCCGCTGAAGACACCCCGGCCACTGATCGGCCCGATCGACTTCGCCAACGAGAAGTCGTTCCTCGTGCTGTGTCTGGTGATCCTCGCGATCGCCGGGCTCCTCGTCGTGTCGGGTGCGCGGCGGCACGACCGGGCGGTTCCTCGACGCGCTGCGCGGCAGCGAGGTCGCGGCGGCCGCCGTCGGGATCAACCCGACCCGCTGCGCGGATCACCGCGTTCGCGCTCTCCGCCGGGCTCGCCGGCGTCGGCGGCGGCCTGCTCGCGATGCGCGAGCAGGCTGCGAGCTACAACACGTTCTTCGTCGCGCAGTTCGGTTTGTTGTGGGTGGTCATCGTCGTCTCGCTCGGTGCGCGCACGGTCGAAGGCGCGATCCAGGCCGCGGTCGGCTTCATCTTCTTCCAGCGGGTCGTGCTCGAGGACTGGATCCCGTGGATCTTCAACCACGTGCTCGGGCCGGCCATGCTGGTCGTCACCGCCGTCATCGTGCTCGCGCTCGTGCGGGGCCACTTCGGCGTCTTCGCCGCGATCGCCGCGCTCTTCGGCGTGTCGTTCTTCGTCTATTACCTCGTCGGCGCACCGGGTTGGACGATCGATTCGGTGCCGACCGGGCTCGCGACCGTGTTCTTCGGCATCGGTGCCATCACCTACGCCAAGCACCCCGAGGGCGTCCTCGAGCACAACAAGCGCAAGTCGCTCGCGGCGACGCAGGCGTGGCTCGACAAGCTGAAGGCGCGCCGCAACGGCACGGACGTCGGTGAACCGCCGCCGGATGTCCCGGCATCGCGCGGCGCGCCGGTCGGAGCGCCGCAATGACCCTGCTCGACGCGCAGCACGTCACCATGACGTTCGCGGGCATCACTGCGCTCGACAAGGTGAGCCTCGATGTCGGCGAGCGCGAGACGCGTCGGTCTCATCGGGCCGAACGGCGCGGGGAAGACGACGTTCTTCAACTGCCTGCTCGGCATCCTGGCGCCCGACGAAGGCACGATCACGCTCGAAGGCAAGGACCTGACCCGCGTGCCCACGCACCGGCGGGTCCGGCTCGGCATCGGCCGCACGTTCCAACGGATCGAGTTGTTCGCGGGGATGTCGCCGCGCGAGCACCTGCTCGTCGCCGACCGCTCCCGCAGCGGCAAAGGCGGGTTGCTGAAGGACGCGATCCGCCGGGGGGACCGACGGCCGCCGAGCAGTCGCGCGTCAGAGGAGATGTTGCGCCTGCTCGGACTCGACGCGGTGGCCGACCGCAAGGTGGAGTCGCTCAGCCTCGGGATCGGCCGCCTGGTCGAGGTCGGGCGGGCGCTGATGACCGAGCCCCGGCTGCTGCTCCTGGACGAACCGTCATCCGGCCTCGACCGGCACGAGACCGAGTCGCTCGCGCTCACGCTGCGCGAGGTGCAGGCCGAGCGCGGGTTCGCGATCCTGCTCGTCGAGCACGACGTCGACCTCGTGCGGGTGTTCGTCGAGCGGCTGTTCGTCCTCGACTTCGGCACCGTCATCGCCGCCGGCCGCACC
Source organism: uncultured Actinomycetes bacterium (assembly GCA_963745645.1). Classification (GTDB taxonomy): domain Bacteria; phylum Actinomycetota; class Acidimicrobiia; order IMCC26256; family PALSA-610; genus CAVUFH01. The sequence goes on along the minus strand of CAVUYD010000003.1, from coordinate 94,609 downwards.
GACGAAGTGTTCGCGGACTCGGCGGTGCGCCGGGCCTACCTGGGAGACACGGTGTGAGCGCGGCCGCGGTTCCCGCCGTCGCACCGCTCATCGAGCTCGACGACGTCGACGCCGGCTACGGGCCGTTTCGCGCGCTGTTCGACGTCTCGTTGCAGCTGCACCCCGGTCGCGTGTTGGCCCTGCTCGGGTCGAACGGCGCGGGGAAGACGACGATCGCGCGCGTGTGCTCGGGCCTCGTCGTGCCGACGAAGGGGACGGTCCGCTTCGACGGCGCCGACCTGACCGGGCAGCCCGTCTACATCTACGCGCGGCGCGGCATCGTGCACGCACCCGAAGGCCGTTCGGTGTTCGCGTCGCTGAGCGTGCAGGAGAACCTCGAACTGACGTTCCGCCGCAGCCGCGGCCGCACCCAGGTGCACGCCGCGCTCGACGAGGCATACGGCCTGTTCCCGCGGCTCGGTGAACGTCGCCGGCAGCTCGCGGGCACGCTCTCGGGTGGCGAGCAGCGCATGCTGGCGCTGGCGCGGGTGCTCGTCGAGAAACCGCGGTTGCTCATCGCCGACGAGCTCTCGCTCGGCCTCGCGCCGATCGTCGTCGACGAGGTGTACCGGACGCTCGAGACGATCCGCGACAGCGGTACCACGCTGCTGATCGTCGAACAGCACGTGCACCACGCGCTCGCGATCGCCGACGACGCGATCGTGCTGGTGAAGGGCGAGGTCGCCTACTCGGGCCCGATCAGCGAGCTCGGTGACCTGCAGGCGCGCATCCTGGCCGGCGAAGCCGAGAGCAGCAGCGGCGCCTCGGCCTAGTTGCCGAACAGGGCCGAATGGGTGACGCGCGCGAGCGTGTCGACCATCTGCGGCTTCGTGATGCGCACCTGGCGCGACAGCACGTAGTAGTTGAGCCGTTCCAGCATCGCGACCAGCGCGAGGGCGGCAATGACCGGGTCGAGGTCCTTCGGTGCGACGGCCGCGATGCGTTCGGTGAGGACGCTCGTGAAGCGGAGCATCACGTCGTTGCCCATCCGGCCGAACTCGTGCGAACCGATCTCCGCTTCCGTCCACGCCCGGATCACCGCGCCGTAGCGCTCATAGAGGTCCGCGAACCGGCCGATCCACGCCTGGAGCTCGGCCCGGCCCTTCGGGCCCGAGGTGAGCGGGCCGAGGTCCTCGGCCAGCGCCTGCATCTGGTCCGCGACCTCGGCCATGAGCGCGCGGAACAGGTCCTCCTTGTTGGCGAAGTAGAGGTAGAAGGTCCCGTGTGACGTGTGGGCGAGCTTGACGACGTCGTCGACGCGCGCCGCGTGGTACCCGCGCGTCTCGAACACCTCGACGCCCGCGTCGAGCAGCTTGCGCAGCGTGCGCTGCCCGCGGGCCCGCAGCTCGCGGCTCTGCGCCGGGGTTCCGCCCGCTCGGGCACCGTTGCCGGGCGGCGTGCCGGCCTCCGAGGGCCCTTCGCCTTCGGCCTCCGGCGTCGGGTCGGCACCGGGAGGGAGGGGTGGGAGCTGCCGCGCCTCGCGGCGGGCGTCGGCGGCCGATCCGCCGCGCACGCGCCGTGCCGGCGTTGCGGCCGTTGCGCACGTTGCGGGCCACCGGCGCAGGGTAGGCGGATGTGACGCCCGTGTCACGTTCAGGACTACGATCCGGCCCGTCCGAGGGGGTCTTCGTGAGCGCTGATGCCAGTTCCACCGGCAGTCCGGTGTTGTTCGATTCGCTGTCCGTGGGGGACGAGAAGCGGGAGGAATTCCCCGCCCTCACTCGCACCATGTTCGTGAAGTACGCGGGCGCGTCGGGCGACTTCAACCCCATGCACCACGACGACACGATCGCGACCCAGGTCGGGAACCCGTCCGTGTTCGGGCCGGGGATGCTCACCATGGGTCTGGCGGCGCGGGTCGTGAAGGACTGGTTCGGCCCCGAAGCCGTGCGCCGCTTCCAGGTGCGCTTCTCCAAGCAGGTGTGGCCGGGCGACGTGCTCACGTGCACCGCGGTGGTCACCGGTAAGCGCGAAGAAGGCGCCGAGAAGCTCGTCGACCTCGACCTCACGGTCGTGAACCAGAACGGCGACAAGGCCATCACCGGCGCGGCGACCGCCGCCGCCTCCTGAGCGCGATGGGCTTGCTCGACGGACGCGTCGCGATCGTCACCGGATCGGGACGCGGCATCGGTCGCGAGTTCGCACTGTGCTTCGCGAGCGAAGGTGCGCACGTCGTCGTCAACGATGTGGGCGTGTCGCTCGACGGACGCGGCACCGAAGAGGACCCGGCGGCGCAGGTGTGCAAGGAGATCGAAGCGCTCGGCGGGCAGGCGGTGCCGAACTACGACTCCGTCACCGACTACGCGGGCGCGCGCAACATGGTCCAGACCGCCGTCGACGCGTTCGGCACGCTCGACATCCTCGTCAACAACGCCGGCATCGTGCGCGACCGCACGCTGCTGAAGATGGACGAGGACGACTTCGACGCGGTCGTCGCCGTGCACCTGAAAGGCACCTTCAACTGCGGCCGCCACGCGGCCGAGGTGATGAAGGAGAAGGGCTACGGCCGCATCGTCAACATCACGTCGTCGGCCGGTCTGCGCGGCAACTTCGGTCAGACGAACTACGGCGCGGCCAAGGCCGGGATCATGGGTCTCACGTTCGTGTGGTCGATGGAGCTCGGCCGCTACGGGATCACCGTGAACGCGGTCGCGCCGTCGGGCGCGACCCGCATGACGGCCGCGCTGTTCGAGAAGTCCGGCCAAACGCCGCCGCCGGAGGAGAACCCCGCGCTCAACGCACCACTGCTCGCGTTCCTCGCGTCGGAGCAGGCCGGACACGTGAACGGGCAGGTGCTCGGCCGCACCGAGTACTCGTACACGGTGTTCCAGCACCCGAAGCAGATCGCGTGGATGGGCAAGGAGGGCGGCTGGACGCCGGCCGAGGTTGCCGCCGCGTTCGACAAGGGCCTCGGCCAGCACCTGCAGCAAGTCGGCATGGTCATGCCGAAGTCGATGACGAAGTGACATTGCAGGTTTTGGCGACAATCGGCGACCGAAACGGTCGCCGTTGGTCGCCGAAACCGTGATGCGGTGGCCCGTCGGGGTCGTCGACGTCACCTACGCGCGGCGCGGTGATGCCATCGCGCGGTCGCAAGCCGCGGCGGCGGACGGGTACGACCACATCGACGCCATGCTCGGCGTCGACGCCGCGACGCTCGCGCTGCCGATCGGTTGCCCGACCGCCTTCCCCAAACCGGTCGATACGTGGTGCACGACCCCTGCGCCGAGCGACACCGCCGACATGTGGGACCGCGCGGTGCGCTGGTGGCAGCGCGCGCCGCACGCGTTGCTCGAACCGTGGGCCGGCGCGGTCGTGAACTCGCGCGCTCGCTTCGAGGAGTTCCGCAAGGAAGTGCCCGGCGTGCGCTTGCTCGTGGACACGGGTCACGTCGCCGATTGGGGCGAGGATCCCTGTGACCTCCTGGAGTTCGCGGATCACGTGCAGCTCCGCCAAGGCCGGCGTGGCCACACGCAGGTCCACGTCGACGACGCGGCCGGCGAGGTCGACTTCGCGGCCGTGCTGCGAAGACTGGAGCAGCTGGACTACCGCGGGCTGCTCTCCGTCGAGTACTTCGATCTCCCGGACAACGGGTGGCCGCTCGAGGATCCCGAGGCGTGGGCGCGCGACCTCGCCGCGGCCGTGCGCGCGTTGATGCGCTGACGCGCTACGAGAGCCCCGGCCACGCCGGCAGTGCGAGCCCGGGCGTCGCCATGCCGGTGAACGCGATCACGTTGCCGGGCAACGCGTCGGTGGCGAACAGCGTGCGCAGATCGTCTCCACCGAAGCAGCAGTTCGTCGTGAGTCCCTTGCCGTCGATCTCGAGGAAGTCGACGATCGTGCCGTCCGGGTCAACGACGCGGATTCCATGCTCTGTGGTCGACGCCACGTAGAAGCGGCCGTCGACGTCGACGCAGAACCCGTCGCCACCTCCGGGCCCGAGCGTCTCGATCACCCACTCGCGGCTTCCGTCCGCGAGCACGCGCTGCAGCCCGCGCCCTTCGACAACCACCACGGTGCCGTCGGGCTCGAACGCGATGCCGTTGCAGTAGGAGAACTCGGACGCGAACGTCGACACCGAGCCGTTGCGCGCCAACATCATCACGCGCCCCGCCGGGTCCGCGGGCGGCGGATGGTGCGGGGGATCGGTGAAGTAGATCGTGCCGTCGGCCGCGACCGCGAGGTCGTTCGGGCACAGGAACCCTTCGTCGGCCAAGTAGCTGACCGCACCGTCGGGCCGCGCGAGTTGCAGCCCCGGCGTCACCGGCCGGTACGGCGGCGGATCGTCGAACAACCCCATCACGCTGAAGTCGTAACCACCGTTCTGCGTCACGAGGATCGAACCGTCGGACGCGAGCGCGGCGCCGTTCGCACCGCCTCCCGTCTCCGCGATCCGCGCCGCGGCGTTCGTCTGTCGGCCACACGCGGTACAGCGCGCCTTCGGCGACACTCGTCACGACGAGCGTGCCATCCCCGCACCACACCGGTCCCTCGCCGAACCGGATCCCGTCACACACGACCTCGGACTTCATGGCAAGAGTCTGGCGCCAGTTGCGGGGCAACCGTCAATCGCCGGTGCGAGAGGTTGGCACGTGCGAAACGTGACTGCGACAGCGCGGTACCGCCACGGTCGACGGGTCGATGGCGCAGGTCGCTCGGGTGCGGCTGCATCCAGGCGCGTCGAACGCGTCAGTCTTCGGGGAGATCCGCGAAGTTACGCTTGGCGGCCCGATACCAGCCCATGCCGGAAATCGGGTGCTTCCACCTGCCCTTCATCGCTTTGAGAGCACCGGCGTGCGTGTCATCGCCGTCTGCGACCTCCGCTCTGAGGTGACGATCTTGGGCCTTGATGACCGCGTCGGCCGTGTCACCCTGCAGCCGATAGTCACACGGCCCACCCAGTTGCTTGCAGGTCATCGTCTTCATTCGCTCACCGCCTTGTCCTGAATGAGTCCGAGGACGTTGCCGTCGACGTCGATGACCGACGCCACCACACGGCCGCCGCCCACTTCGTTCGCCGCGTCCTTGATCGTCGCACCCGCCGCGGTCACCTCGGCGAGCTTCGCTTCGATGTCATCGACGTGCCAGTACGCCACCGGCGACGTCAGGCCCTGCGGGCCACCGCCGGGAAGCAGCCCGATGTGCTGACCGGCGACGTCGTAACCGACGTAGAACGACGACACGGTCTGCGGCTCGATGCCGAGGAGCGCGGTGTAGACCGCCTGGGCCTTTTCGACATCGGACACTGGATGCAGCACGGTCTTGATGCCTTGAACCGATGATGCGCTCATGGATCGCTCCTTTGCCTTCGATCAGTGAATGAAACTAGTACTCTCAAATCGAGAGTGATACTATCGTTACGTGCCCAAGCCCGTCAAGCGCGACTCACCGAACCAGAGCGGGCGTGGTCAAGCCCGCACGCGCCTCGCGCGTCGAGCAGTGGTCGACGCGGCCCGCGGGCTGTTCGTCGAACGCGGCTACGTGGCGACCACCATCGAGGCGATCAGCGAGCACTCCGACGTGCCATCGGCGACCGTGTACCGGCTGTTCTCCTCGAAGCTCGGGATCCTGAAGGCTCTGCTCGACACCTCCATCGCGGGTGACGACCAACCGGTCGCGGTGCAAGGACGGCCTGAGGTCGCCTCGCTGTTCACCGAATCCGATCGGCACCAGCTGCTGGCCGGCGTCGTTGGAGTCACGACGGCGATCAACCAGAGGACCAACGACGTCTACGGCGTCCTCATGAGCGCGGCCGGTTCTGATCCCGCGGCCGCGGAACTTCTGAGCGAGATCCGGGAACAGCGGGATCGAGGCCAAGGCAAGATCGCGCGAACACTTTCTCGCGCCCACGCACTCAAGCCCGGACTGCGAGAACGCGACGCGGCCGACCTGATCCACGCGCTGATGTCCCCTGAGCTCTATCGCCTTCTCGTCGGCGACCGCGGCTGGACGCCCGATCGCTACCAACACTGGCTCGCGACGACGCTTACGCAACAACTCACCTGAATGGTGGCGACCACGCGATCCCATCAGCGGCAGATCGGCACGCGCGCCGCGCGCGCGTTCGTCGGAGTCCGTCGTCAGCGTAGGAGCAGGTTGACGAAGAGCGTGAGCAGGAGCGAGAGGACGATCGAGAACAGGATCATCGCGAGGCAGCCGACGGCGCCGCCTACTGGTCTGACCTCGAAGTTGCCGAAGCGCACGTTGCGACCGTCCCTTTGTTCTTCCGCGCCGCCGGTGATCTCCGGCGAGTGTTCCCAGGTCGGAGCCGGTGCGAACATCGCCCGACGGGTCGGTTCCGCGCCGAATACGTTGGCGGCATGACGACAGTTCTCACGCAGATGGGCGCGAGCGATCCGAATCGGGAGCTGATCACCGGCGCGTATCCGGAGGTCGAGCTCATCGGTCTCGACGGCGATCCGCCGCCCGGTTTGCACGTGGACGTGTTCTACGGCGGCTACATGAATTGGGACACGATCCTGCGCTGGCTCGACGCGACCGGAGTCGCGTGGGTGCAGCTCTCGGGTACCGGCGTCGACAAGGTGCCGGGCGCGGTGTTCGACGGTCGCATCGTCACCTGCGCACGTGGGGCCGGCGCCGGCCCGATCTCGGAGTGGGTGCTCGCCGCGATCCTGGCCCGGGCCAAGCGCTTCCCGGAGGTGTTCCTCCACGAACCTCCGAAGTACTGGAACTTCCCGATCCCGACCCTCGATGGTGTCGCCGGGAGCACCCTCGGCATCGTCGGCTTCGGCGGCATCGGCACCGCGATCGCGGCGCGGGCGTTGCCGTTCGGGATGCACGTGAAAGCGCTGCGCCGCACCGACACACCCAGCCCGATTCCCGGCGTCGAGATCGTGTCGAGCATCGATGATCTCGTCGCCGACGCCGACCACATCACAATCGCGGCGCCCGCAACCGCGCGCACGAACCACCTCATAGATGAGGATGTGCTCACGAAGGTGAAGCCCGGCGTCCATATCGTGAACATCGCGCGCGGCGCACTGATCGATCAGGACGCGTTGCGCGTCGCGCTCGACGACGGCCGTGTCGCGCTGGCGACGCTCGACACCGTCGACCCCGAACCGTTGCCGGCCGGGCACTGGCTCTACTCCCATCCGCAGGTGCGGCTGAGCGCGCACGTGTCCTGGTACACGCCCGAGATGCAGCGCGCGTCCGTCGAGATCTTCGTCGAGAACCTCGGCCGGTTCCTGCGGAACGAGCCGCTGCACTACGTCGTCGACCGGGCCGAGGGCTACTAGTGCCGGGTATCGCGGTCGTCGGTACCGGTTTCGGCGCGCGCATCCACGTGCCTGCGCTGCGCGCGGCCGGCTTCGACGTGCTCGCGCTCGTCGGCCAGCACGAGGAGAAGACGGCAGCGCCGCGCCGGCCGCCTCGAGGTCCCGAACGCCTGCAGTTCGCTCGAGCAGGCACTCGCGCTGCCCGGGGTCGACGCGGTCACCATCGCGACGCCGCCCGATACGCACGCTGCACTCGCGATCGCGGCGGCTGATGCCGGCCGCCACGTCATCTGCGAGAAGCCGTTCGCGCTCGACGGTGGTGAGGCGGCCGCGATGCTGGACGCCGCGACGCGGGCCGGCGTGGTCGCGCTCGTCGGCCACGAGTTCCGTTGGGCCGAAGACCGCGTCACACTCGCGCGCGCGGTCGCGGCGGGCGCCATCGGCGAACCCCGCCAGTTCTCGTTGATCTCGTACGCGCCGGTCGCGGCCGATCCCGAAACGCCTGTGCCGGGCTGGTGGTTCGATCGTGGCCGCGGCGGTGGCTGGCTGGGCGCGTCGGGCTCCCATCTCGTCGACCAGGTTCGCGTGACGCTCGGCGAGTTCGCGGCCGTCAGCGCGACGCTCCCGACCGTCTCCGATCGGCCACGAGGCGCCGAAGACTCGTTCGTGGTGCGCGTCACGTTGGACAACGGCGTCGAAGGGGTGTTGCAACAGACCGCGGCCGCGTGGACGCCGCACGGAACCGGCATGAACGTGATCGCGGGCACGGCCGGCACACTCGAGGCGATCAATGGCGACGTCTACTGCTCCGATCGCGACGGTCGCCGCGTGCTGCCCGTGCCGGACGACGCGCGTCTCCCCGAGATCGTGGGCCCGAGCGACGACCCGCGCCACCGCTACACGCATCTCGAACTCGCGCCCTACACGAAGCTGTGCGAAGCCTTCCGCGCGCGCATCGACGGTGCCGAACCTGACACGCAAGTCCCCGTCCCGACCTTCGCCGACGGCGTTGCCAGCATCGAGGTGCTCGACACGATTCGCCGGTCCGCGGCTGCCGGCGGGATCCTCGTCCGCCCGCATCCGGGCGCGACGGCGTTGTGAGCGGGGGAGCTGCGGACCTGGTTCGAGGCGACGACGAGAAGAACGGTGCACTCCACCGGCCGGGGGAGCACCTCGTCGAACCGGTGGTGACGCGCGATCGTCGCCGGCGCATGTAGAACAGGGTCATGCATGTGCTCATCGCAAGTGACGGATCGGACCTGTCGATCCACGCCGCGCAGCAGGGCATGGCGCTGCTCGGCAAGCCGGAGAAGATCACGCTGCTGGCGGTGATCAAGGCCATCCCGATCACGGACGCCGCCGGCTTCGAGGGCGTGGCGTACAGCCCGGAGGCGGAGCGCGCGATCTGGGACGCGGAGATGGAGGGCGCGCACCAGGAGCTCACCGACACGGCCAACGCGCTCGAGCGGCGGCCAGGTCGACAAGCGGGCCGAGGTCGGCGACGCGGCCACCACGATCTGCAACGTCGCGGCCGAGGTCGGGGCCGATCTCATCATCATCGGCTCCCATGGTCGTACCGGAGTGAAGCGGCTGATGCTCGGGTCGACGAGCGAGCACGTGTTGCGCCACGCGCCGTGCCCCGTGCTCGTCGTACGCGAGGAGAACCCGAAGGACGTGAAGGCGAAGTCGCACAGCGACTGACGGCCGGCGGCTCGTCAGTCGTCGGCGGACCACGGCACGCCGTAGCGCTCGCGATGCGTGTGACTCGCGAACGGGTCGCGCGTCGGCCGGCCGAGTGGACGCGCCGGGTGACCGAGCGGGACGACCGCGACCGGCACGACGTGCGGGGGGAGCGCGAGCAACGCCGCGAGCTCGGCGCGGTAACCGATCGTGATGGTGGTGAGCGCGCTGCCGAGGCCGCGTGCGGTCGCCGCGAGCAGCAGGTTCTGGATCGCGGGGAAGATCGACGACGGCACGGTCTGTTCGAGTCCGCGCGCGTTGTCGGCGCACACGACGACGAGGACCGGAGCGGCCGCGATGCCGCCGGTCGCGCCGCGGTCGACGTCTGCGAAGGTCTTCGGTGACAAGCGCCCCTCCGAGAAGGCCCGGCCGGTCGTTTCCCAGGCGCGGCGGGTCAGCTCGCCGATGGTGGCGCGCGCGTCAGGGTCGCGGACGACGACGAACTCCCACGGCTGCTTGTTCTCCGCGCTCGGCGCGTACACCGCGGCCCCGAGCACGGCGGCGATGTCGTCGTCGGAGAGCGGGGCGTCGGCGAAGGCGCGGTACGCGCGCTGGCGGGCGACGACGTCGAAGAAGCCGGGGTTCGGCTCGGTCACGTGCTCGCTCCGACGCGCGTGAAGGTGTTGACGTACATGATGCGCAGCTGGGGGTGGAACGCCCACCGCTTCCACGCGTCGGTGCTCGGATCGCCGATGCGTTCGCCGACGAGCGGCGTCATCGCCCGGTACGACGCTTCGGGGTCATCCGTGTCCATCTCGTAGAAGTGCATGAAGCGCGGATCGCCGCCGGTCGCGTTCTCGAACGGCGTGATCATCGCGTAGCCGGGAACCGCCGACCTCGGCGATGTGGCGGATGTGGACGAAGTCGCCCCAGTCCCGCAGCTCCTGCGCGCGATCGGGATCCTTCGGCGAGATGAGCACGAGCGACAGCCCGATGGTCGGGTTGCCGGTGATCACGCCCTGGCCCGGGCGCAGCGTGCGGCGGAAGTGGTGGCCTGTGATGTCCGGTGGTGTCGCCGGCGGCGCGAACTGCTCGTCGACTTCGTACACGCCGAGATGGTCGAACTCGGGGAGGACGCGCGGCAGGTCGTCGCGGTCGCGATGCACGTTGCGCCACCACGTCGCGCGCTGCACGCCCGGCCGGCGAGCACCGCCGGCACGCGGTCGGCACGCGTACGCGTCGACCGCGCGGTCGGTCATCTCGAGGTAGAGGCCCGGCGTGAGGCGATCTTCCATGTCGTTCAGGCTTCCATGGAGTTCAGGCTTCCATGGAGTTCAGGCTGCCACGAGCGGTCAGCGCGCCGCGGGCCGGCACAGCAACTGGCTCGCGCCGACGGCGAGCAGCGTGCCGTCGTGGGCCCAGACGTGACCGTCACCACTGATCAGACCGTTGGCCGCGCTCGTCGAGCGGGATTCGCTGTAGAGCCAGGCCTCGTCGGGGCGGAAGCGGTGGAAGCCGGCCGAGATGTCGATGCTCGGCGCGATGTAGGGGCCGCGCGGGTGGTGGTTGCTCGCGGCGGGCCAGATGCCGGTGTCGAGCAGGATCAGTGACCGGCACGCGTCGACCCAGAGGTCGTTGAAGGTGCTGCGCGGGACGTACCGGAACCAGTGCCCCCACACCGGATCGGTCGCGGGCCGGTTCTCCCACGCCTGCGGATCGTCGATCCAGTCGGTGACCCGCTCGTCGAAGTTGGTCCAGAACCGGAAGTACGGCTGCATTTCCAGCTTCTCGAGCCGTTCCTTCAGCGACGGCAGCGTCTCCGGATCGGGCGCCTCGGGCATCGTGCTGACGTCGTGCTCGTAGCCCTCGACGTCGCCGACCCCCCACACCAGCGCTTCGAAGATCGGCTGGTCGCCCTGCGTCACCGAGACGCGCATCGACTCCGCCCGCTTGGCCGCGCGCAGGGTCGTGACCTCGATGTCGACGACGTCGAACGTCGCCACGCCGAGGTAGTGGCCGACGATGCTTGCCGGGCGGTCGAAGCGCGAATGCGCACCGGCGGCACGCAGCGCGACCGAGGCGATGTAGCCGCCGTTCGGCCCCCAGATCGCCCAATCCTCCGACAGCCGGCAGCCGTACCGCCCGTCGCCACCTTCGACGGCCGTGTCTCGTTCCAGGTCGCCCACGGGCCGCGAACTTAGACGACTACTGCACGATGTGATCGGGAATTCGGCAGGTGTCGTCGATGCCGAGCACGTGCAGCGTGCGACCCAGCGCGAGCCACCCGCCGATGCACACGGTCAGGTCGAGCACCTCGGCATCGGTGTAGGCGCGCCGCAGGCGCGCGTAGAAGTCGTCGTCGAGGGTGTCGTGCGCGAGCGCGAACTTCTCGGCGTACTCGATCGCCAGCCGCTCGCGTTCCGTGTACGCGTCATGGGTCGGCCAGTCGGCGACGTGCGCGTAGTCGGCCTCGGTCATGACCTCGGTCGCGCCTTCGGTCTTGCGCCAGGTGAGGCAGATCGCGCACCCGTTGATCTGCGCGATGCGGATGCGCGCGAGCTCTCGCTCCCGCACCGGCACGATGCTCTGGTCGTAGATCGCGTGGCTGAGCGCACCGGCCGCCATGCCCATCTCCGGTCGCAGCGCCCACACGCGCACCTCGGGATCGGCCTTGCCTTCGGGAACGTCGATGCGCGGCACTAGGTCTCCTCGATTCCGAGCAACTGACACGGATTGTTGCACGCCATCGTGCGCACCTCGGCTTCCGTCAGCCCCTCGGCGAACAGGGCGTCGGCGTACGTCTGCAGCCCCGGCGCCGGGTGTGGATTGATCGCCTGGCCGAAGTCGGTGCCCAGCGTCACGTGCTCGACGCCGACGGCGCGGATCGTGGCGACCATGTCGGCGACGGTCTTCGTGGCGAGCGCGCCGATGCAGGTCATCGCACACAGCTCGACCCACGCACCGAGCTCGGCCAGCTCCCGGCACTGCGCGGCGTCCAGCTTGGGGCCGGCGAGATCCTCCGTGGCGTGGGTGAGCACCACCGGACCGGTGCGGGCATGGGCCCGCACGACCGCGTAGTGCTCGGCCGCACTCACGTGACCCGTCGCAAGGACGGCGCCGTGCTCGCGGACGAGGGCGAGCACGTCGAGCGTCTCGGGCAGAAGCGTGTCGTCGGCGTCGGTGACAACGAGACCCGGGCCCGGGCGCCCGAGTTGCGCGGCGACGCCGTTGACGACGTCCTGGCGGCTCGACAGCGTCGGGAGCCAGACGATCTTGGCGCCGATCCGCAGCGCGGCTTCGACCGCGGCAGGGTTCACGCCACCGATCTCGTCGTCGCAGCAGACACCTCCGAACACGGAGATGTCGGGCACGCCGCGCTGCACCGCCCACGCGAGCGCCGCGGTCGGAAAGTCGTGCGACTTCAGCACGATCGCGCGGTGCCCGGCGGCCGCAGCCTCGCGCCGCGGCGTCGAACGCGTCGACCGAGCGGGCCCGGTGCGCATCGGGTCCGAAGTGGCAGTGGAGGTCGGCCGCGCCGGCCAGGTCGACGGACACGGCTACTCGGATCCGCTCGGCGCGGACGCTGCCCGGGTCGTGCAGCTGCGCGACGAGCCCGGGATGCAGGTGCTCGCGGACGTTGCCGACGTGGTCCAGCACGATGTGCCGGTGCGAGAACGACCAGACGCCGTCGTGCGCCGCGAACTGATCGCGGTAGCGACCGCTCACGATCGGTTGCAGCGGGACGCCGAGTGTCGCTTGGAACACGACGAACGCCGAACGGGTGGTTGCGGTGCCCGCGGCTTCGTCGATGTCGACGATGACGTTCGTGGTGAGGTGGCGGGTGCGCAGCGTGCCGTCGTCGTGCACGCGGTTCGTGCTCCGGTAGAGGCCCGCGACCGCGTCGGCGCCGACGATCTCGGCGTCGTAACCCTCGTTGGTGATCTTGGCCGCCGCGAACAACCGGCCGATCCCGTCGAAGTCGGCCGCGTCGATGCACTCCGCGTACCGGAACAGCAGCGTCGTGATCGCGTGGTAGCTCTCCCACGAGCCGGCTCCCATGGGGCGAATCTAGGCCGCGACCCCCGTCGGGTGCGGCCCGTAGACTGCCGCCGGTGTCAGCTCCCCTTGCGCGCGGCCGGCGAAGCGGTCCTCCGGCATGGACCTGAGCTTCACCGAGGAGGAAGACGCCTTCGCGCGCGAGGTGCGGGGCTGGCTCGCCGCGCACGTGGACGTGCCGCCGCGGTTCGAGTCGATCGCCGCCGAGGTCGAGTTCGGCAAACGCTGGCAGGCCGAGCTCGCGGCGGCGCGCTGGGTCGGCATCCACTGGCCGCGCGAGTACGGCGGCCGATCGGCGTCGCCGGTGCAGGTCGCGATCTTCAACATGGAATACGCCCGTTCGCGCGCGCTGCAGCCGATCAACCGGGTCGGCATCAACCTCGCGGGACCGACACTGCTCGCACACGGCACCGACGCACAGAAGCAACGGTGGCTCCCGTCGATCCTCACCGCCGAAGAGATCTGGTGCCAGCTCTTCTCCGAGCCCGATGCCGGCTCCGACCTCGCGTCGCTGCAGACGCGTGCGGTCCGCGTCGACGACGGCTGGCTCCTCTCCGGTCAGAAGGTGTGGACGTCCTACGCGCAGTTCGCGACCTGGGGCATCTGCCTCGCGCGCACCGACCCCGACGCGCCCAAGCACAAGGGCATCTCGTATCTCGTCGTCGACATGCAGGCACCAGGTATCGAGGTCCGGCCGCTCGTGCAGATCACCGGTGACGCCGAGTTCAACGAGGTCTTCTTCGACGAGGTGTTCGTGCCGGACGATCAGCTCGTCGGCGGGCTGCACCAGGGCTGGGCAGTCGCCAACACGACGCTCGCGCACGAGCGCGGCACCGCGTTCCCCTTCAAGGAGCAGGTCGTGCACGAGGTGTACCTGGACGAGCTGTGGCAGCTCGCAGCCGAGCGCGGTCTGCTCGACGACGTCGCGATTGCCGACGGTCTCGCACAGTCCTTCGTTGAACTGCGGGTGCTGCGCCTGCACAACTGGCGCACGCTGTCGCGGCTGACGCGTGGCATCGAACCCGGCCCCGAGTCGAGCGTCACCAAGCTCGCCTGGACCGACATGACGCAGGCACTGTCGGCGCGCGGCCTCGACGTGCTCGGTGCCGCGGCGCCGTTGTGGTGGGGCGCCGAGGCCAATCCCGGCGGCGGCTTCTGGCAACGCCAGTGGTTGTGGTCGAAGGCGGCGTCGATCGCGGGCGGCACGAGCGAGATCCAACGCACGATCATCGGCGACCGGATGCTGGGGCTTCCACGCTGAGACGACAGCGAAGCGACCGTAGGGAGCGGAGCGTGGAGTCGACCCGGACACGGAACCCGCGCCGGTAGCGTGGGCGGATGCCCCATGGAACTCCGCTCGTCCAGGTCGTCGGGCTCGACCACGTCGTGTTCAAGTGCGCGGACGTGGAGAAGTCGTTGACCTTCTACTGCGACACGCTCGGCTTGGCGCCGGAACGGGTCGACGAGTGGCGGCGCGGCGACGCGCCGTTCCCCTCGGTGCGCATCACACCGACGACGATCATCGACCTGTTCGGCCGTGACTTCGCGGGCGCGCCGGACGGTACGAACGTCGACCACGTGTGCCTGGTGGTCGAGCCGGCGGATCTCGACGCGCTCGCGACCGAGTTCCCGGATGCACACCGCGGCGACATGTTGTTCGGCGCACAGGGCTATGCGTCGAGCCTGTACGTCCACGATCCCGACGGCAACACGATCGAACTCAGGAGCTATCAATGACAGCAGTCGATGTGTTGCTGAAGGAACGGGCGGCGCTGTGCGACGCGCTCGCCGAGACGGGTCCGGAAGCGCCGACGTTGTGCGCGGGTTGGCTCACCGCCGATCTCGCCGCGCACCTGCTCGCGCTGGGAGAAACGTCCGGACGCGGCGGCCGGCATCATCCTCCCCGGACCGTTCGCCGCGGCACATGGAGAAGGTGATGGAGGAGTACAAGGCGAAGGGTTACGAGCCGATGCTCAGCGAGCTGCGCGTCGGGCCGCCCAAGTACTTCCGCGTGGGCCCGATGGCCTCCGTCAACGTGGTCGAGAACTGGATCCACCACGAGGACGTGCGCCGCGGCGAACGGACAGAGTCCGCGCCCGCCCGACCCCGAGATCGACGAGATCCTGTGGGCGTCGTTGAAGACGAGCGGCTTCATGGCCAAGCGCAAGCTCAAGGGCGCGGGCCTGCTGCTGAAGACGCCGGACGGGCGCGAGCGGCTCGTGAAGCAGGCCGATCCGTTCGTGGTCATCGCCGGCGCGCCGGGAGAGCTCGTCCTGTTCATGTCGGGGCGGCAGGAAGCCGCCGACGTGCACTACGACGGCACGCCGGAAGCGATCGCGATCGTGCGGGCGACGAAGCTCGGGATCTGACGCATCGCGCCGATCGTCACTGCTCCACGCGCAGTCGGGCCTCCAGGTCGGCGCGCAGCTCGCCCTTCGCGATCTTGGCGCCGGAAGACAGTGGCATCTCGTCGACGACGACGAGCCGCTCGGGGAGCAGTTCCTTGCCGACACCCCGCGCGAGCAGGTGCTGCACCAGCTCGTCGAGGTCGAGCGTGAACCCCGGCCGCAGCTGCACGTAGACGCACACCCGCTCACCGAAGAGCGGGTCGCGCATCGGGACCGCGCCGACGAGCTCGACGGCCCCGTGGGTCGCGACCTCGGCCTCGACCTCGGCCGCGCTGATGTTCTTGCCGCCGCGGATGATCACGTCCGAGGTGCGGCCGACCACCGTGAGGTAACCGTCGGCGTCGATGCGACACAGGTCGCCCATGCGCATCCAGCCGTCGGCCGTGAACAGCGCGGCGTTTGCCGGGCGGATCGTCGAGGTAGCCGACGCTGGTCGCGGGGCCGCGAGCACGCAGGCTGGCCGTAGCCGGACGCGGTCACGTCGCGGTCGCCGTCGAACAACCGGACGTGCATGTCGGCGACGACGCGGCCCGCGGTCGTGAGCCGACGTTCCGGCGGGTCGTCGGTCGTCGTGCCGCTGAGCAGCCCGGTCTCGTTCGATCCGTAGAACTGGAGGATCCGGCAACCGGTCCGCTGCTCGAACTCTTCGGCGCGCGCGTACGGGAACTGCTTCGCCGCCGGTGAACATCACGCGCAGCGAGGAGAGGTCGAAGCGGTCGAGCGCGTCCGAGTTGCACATCATGACGAATTGCGTGCTGACGCAGCAGAGCACGGTGACGCCGTGCTGCTCGATGAACGCGGCCGTGCTCTCCGGGGAGAAGCGGGGCGGCACGACGCACGTCGCACCGAGCCGGATCGGCGACGAGTGTGCGGTCCAGATCCCGAACCCGAACGGCGCGGGAACAGCCGAGAGGAACACGTCGTCGCTCCGCAGGTCGCCGTGGCGCACCGCGACCTGGTGGAAATACCGCCACCGGTTCTGCGTGTGCATCACGACCTTGGGCAACCCGGTGGTGCCCGATGTCGAATTGACCAGGAACAGATCGTCCGGTCCGATCGCCCGTTCCGCGCGCGTCGCCGCGTCGATCGGGCTCGCATCGCCGATCGCGCCGTCGACCGTGATCGGCGCGTCGAGCGCACGCTCGAACGTCGGGACGACGATGTGGTGCCGCAGCGCGGTGCCTTCGGCCGCCAGTGCGGCGTACACCGAGGTTGCCGCTTCGTCGCCGAATTCCGCCGGTGTGACGAGCGCGGCGGCGCCCGTCCGATCGAGCAGGTGCCGGATCTCGCGCACCCCGGCTCTCGAGCCGATGCCGACGATCGTGCCGCCGGCCTTCTCGCAGGCGAGGTACACCGCGTGCACGCTCGCGCCGTCGGGGAGAAGCACGCCGACGCGCGCGCCGGGTGCTGCGCCGGTCGCGACGAGCGTGCCCGCGAGGCGATCGGAACACTCGTCGAGCGCGCGCCAGCTCAGGTCGCCGTCGGCCGCGGCGTACGCGACGTCATCCGGCTGCGCGGCCGCGTGCTCCGTCACGAGCTCGGCCAGCGTCGTGTCGCCCCACCAGCCCGCCGCCCGGTACTCGGCCGCCGTCGCGGGGTCGACGATCTCGCGGAACCCGCCTGCGTTCGCGCGCCGGCCTGCTTCGGCCAACTCAGGACCCGCCGCGATGGCCGGCCCACAAGGTGAACCGCGAGATCGGGATGTAGCCGAGTCGCCGGTACACGGGCTGGCCGAGGTCGCTCGCGATCAGGAGTGCCGGACGATCCGGCGCGGCAAGGGTCGCGGCCGCGGTGATCGCGTAGCCGACGCCGCGCCCGCGACATTCTTCGAGGGTCGAGATGAACTCGACGTGCACGTGGTGCTCGTCGACGTAGCCGGACCCCGTGGCAACGGGCCGGTCGTCGAGCAACCCGATGAAGTGGTGCCACCGCGGCGTGCCGTCGAGCTGGGCCCCGAGGAACGAACCCGATTCGTTCGCGTCGAGCTCGGGCACGGGGTAGCCGGTGATGAGCACGCGTTCGTACGTCGCCGCGGTCTCCGCGTCCGTGACGAGCAACAGGGTGAAACCGTCCGGCGCGGGCGTGGCGACAGGACCCGCGGGCCGGAGCATCAGCGGTGGGTGCCCGATCGCGCCGAAGCCGAGGCCGCGCACGTCCGGCGTGGGCCAGCCGGAGAACGTCATGAACGGGCCGCCGCCCTGCTCGGCGTAGAACGCGTGCATGCGGCGTGCGGCCTCGGGCCACTCGGCATCTGCGAGTGGTCGGCGTAGCACCGCGACGTTGCCGAACGGCGTGGGGGAGCCGCCGTCGGTCAGCATCAGGCCGAACTCGTCGTCCTCGGCCACGCGATCGCCGCGCGCCCGGGCCAGCTCCGAGAACGCCGCAGCTTCGCCTTGGACGAAGTCGTTCAGCAGGTTGTCGCCGTGTGGCGTGCGGGGTCCGCACCCGGTCTCGAGCTCGTCGTCGGTCTCCATCAACGGAGTCTCTCGGAACCGGCGGATAGCGTCGAGTCCATGCCCGCGTTCGTGCCCGGAATCGAGCTCGCGCGCGACTACTGGTTCGACGTGGTCGCCCCGATCGTCGACCCGTATCTCCCTCGCGCCGCACGAGCCGCCGCGTTGCTCGCCGAAGGCTCCGACGTGCTCGGCTTCGACACCGAGCAGTCGACCGACCACGGCTGGGGCCCGAAGGTGTTCGTGTTCGCCGACGGCCTCGACCGCGGCGCCCGGCACCAGCTGATCGACGCCGTCGACCGCGCGATCCCCGACACCTTCCGCGGCTACCCGACGAGATTCCCGCGCCGCGACGACGCGCCGATCCGTCATCAGGTGCTCTTCACCAGCGTGCCCGAGGAGTTCGACCGCCGACTCGGGTGCGATCCCCGCGCGCCGATGCGCGCCACCGATTGGCTGAGGATCCCGACGCAGCACCTGCGCGCGCTCACTGCGGGTGCCGTGTTCGAGGACGGGCCCGGCCGCCTCACGGCGGCGCGCCACAACCTGACGTGGTACCCGGACCCGGTCTGGTTGTACGTCCTCGGCTGCCAGTGGCAACGCATCGCGCAAGAGGAGGCCTTCGTGGGTCGCTGTGCACAGGTCGGTGACGATGCCGGCTCCGCGGTCATCACCGCGCGGATCATGCGCGACGTGATGCGCCTCGGCTTCCTGATCGAACGCGAGTACGCGCCGTACAGCAAGTGGCTCGGCACCGCGTTCGCCCGGCTGCGCGGCGGTCCAGAGTTGGTCCCGCACATGCAGGCCGCGCTCCGCGTGCCGGACTGGCCGGCGCGCGAAACGCGCGTTGACGGCGGTCGTGCAGCAGATCGCGGAACGCTTCAACGCGCTCGACCTCGTACCTGCGCTCGACCCGTCGGTGCGCCCGTACTTCAACCGCCCGTTCCTCGTGTTGGGCTCTGGGCGCTTCGCCGACGCGTGCTACGCCGCGATCGAGGATCCCGACGTCGCCCGACTCCCGCACGGTGTCGGTGCCGTCGACCAGTGGATCGACAACACCGACATGCTCAACTCCCCCGACCGCGTCCGCCGCGCCGCCGACGCGGTCTACGAGGTCGATCGGGTAGGACGCGAGCACGGGTCCAGCTCCGGCCGTACGATCGGATTCCATGCTCATCACAACATCGATCGACTTGCCCGGTTACGACATCGTCGCGGTGCAGGGTGAGGTCTTCGGGTTGACCGTCCGCTCACGGAACATGATGGCGGGTTGCATGGCCGGGTTCCGTTCGATCTTCGGGGGTGAGATCCCGGAGTTCACCCGGCTGCTCGCACAGAGCCGGAACGAGGCGATGGCGCGGATGGTGGACGAGGCGGTCTCGCGTGGCGCGAACGCGATCGTGCAGATGCGTTTCGATTCCGGCGCGATCGGGCAGTGGAGCGAGATCTGCGCGTACGGCACCGCGGTGTCAGTCGAGCCGGTGTCCGACGTCGCCAAGGTGCAGCACGCCGCGCTCGCCGACGCCGGCTTCGCCCACCAGCAGGGCTACAGCACCCGCGTCAGCGAGTACCGCCCCACCTGACCGGTGCGTGGACAGTCCACCCATCTCATTGTCGGATTGTCCACCTGTGAGGTACATAACCCGACAATGAGATGGTCGACTCAGGCGTGGGCGCGAGGGGGGAGGAGGGCGCGGAGGGCGGCGAGGTCCTCGGCGATCACGACGCCGGTGTCGTCGGCGTCCTCGGGCCGCGTGCGGTCGAAGCCGAAGTGGGGGCGGCGGAGGTACACGGGCCGCATGCCCGCGACGCGAGGACCGTCGACGTCGCACGTCCACGTGTCGCCGACGAACAGGATCGTCGGCCGGGTCGACGGCGAGCCGCTCGAGCATGCGCGCGTAGATGCGTGCGTGGGGCTTCCGCGCGCCGACCCAGGCGGACGACTCCACGATGTCGACCGTGTCGGTCAGGCCCGCGTTGTCGATCGCCTCGAGGAGGTCCCAGTTCCAGTTCGAGCAGATCGCGAGCGTGAGACCGCGGTCGCGGAGCTCGGAGAGGATCTCGCGCGACTCGGGGTACGCCGCGAGGTCCTGGGTGCCGAGCAGCTCGCTCATGCGGGCGAAGAGCAGGTCGTCGTCGCCTTCGGGGACCCCGCTCTCCGCGATGATCTGCCGCAGCCGGGACTGTTGCCACGCGACGTAGTGGTCGCGTGATTGCGAGTGCTCCACGTGTTCGACGCCGTCGTTGCCCTGGTTCCACAACCGGTCGATGGCGTCCTGTGAGAGTGTGTGGCCGATCTCCGAGAACAGGTCGGCCCACGCGAGGCCGGCGCCGGTGCTCTCGGCGAGCGTGCCGTAGAAGTCGAAGATCACTGCGCGTACGGGCATCAGGTCATCGTCGCGCGCGCAGGACCTCGATCACGGTGTCGACCGGCGCGTGGTCGGTGCTGTCGGCGTCGAGGTGCTCGTAGCGGACCGTGTCGCCGGGCCCGATGACGAAGGTGGCGCCGAGCTGGGTGACCCGCTTGCCGGCTTTGTGGACGTGATAGCCGCGCTTGCTCGTCGCGCGTGTCGCCTTCCACGTACGCGGGTGCAACAGCCGGAACCAGGACGCGGTCTCGATCGACGCGGCCTGCGCCGCGAGTGCGTCGTCGTCGACCAGGACCAGGTACGGGATCTGCTCGTCCTGCACGAAGGCGGCGGCGTAGCGCTCGTCGCCGGTGCCGATCGCGACGACGTCGCGCGCCGAATGCGGTGATCTCGTCGTGGCGCTCACGCAACTGCGCGGCATGCTCGCGGCAGTGCAGTCAACCGAAGTGGCGGAGGAAGACGAGCACGACGATCTCGTCTTCCCAGAGCTGCCCGAGCTCGTACTTCGCGCCGGTGGCGTCGACGAGCGAGAGGGCACTGAGTGCGGCGAGGTCCATCGCGTCAGCCTATGACCGTGTGGTCGTCGGAGATCCAGAGCTGGCACCGCGAGAGGTCGATGAACTTCTGTTCGTCCTCGAGCAACGCCGCGGATGCGGTGACACCACCGGGCGTCGACGCGGCGGTGACGAGCGCGCCTTCGTCGTCGAACCAGAGGATCGCGATGCCGTCGTAGTCCGTCGGCTCGCAGCCGCGGCCTTCGGCAATGGCGCGACCGAGCGGCTCGTCGCGCGTGTGCAACTGGATGTAGCGCCGGATGCCGAGCTGCTCGGCGTGACGCGCCACGAGCGGACCGTGCTGCTCACGCCAGTAGGTGTGGAAGTCCTCGCTCGACCAGTCGGCGCGCCGGCGCAGCAGGAAGGTGATGACGATCATCGGGGCGAGTGCTGCATCGGCGCGATTACTGCGGCGTGACGACGTAGTTGCCCATGTCGTCGAGTCGCGCCATCGCGTCGGGCGGGAGCACGACGACCGTGAACGGCTCCTCGATCAGCGCCGGTCCGCGGACCTCGGCGCCGGAGCCGAGCACGCGCCCGTCGTACACGGGCGTGTCGACCCAGCCCTCGCCCCAGAACGCGGTGCGCGTCCCCTTGAGGGCCTGCTGCGCGTCGGTGACCGCGCCGACCTCGGCGAAGTGATCGGGCTTCTGCGTGCGACCGCGGGCGACGACGCGCACCCCGCGCACGACCGGCTGCTGGCTGCGGAAGCAGAAGCCGCGCTCGGCCTCGTGCTGGTCGTGGAAGCGCTCGGCCAGGTCCAGCAGGCCGGCCTCGTCGAGCAGGGTGCCTTCGGGCACCGGCACGCTCATGTCGAAGTTCTGGCCCGGGTAACACATCTGCACGAACAGCGTCGTCTGCATGGCCTGCGGGTCCAGGCCGGCCGGCTCCAGCTCCTTGTCGACCTCTTCGGTGAGCTCCGACATCAGCGTGCGCAACCGGGCGAGGTCGACTTGCGAGAGCGGGGTCACGTACGAGCGCAGTACGTCCACGACGTAGTCGGCGACGAGCACACCGAGCGCGGAGAACGCGGGCGCGGCCTTCGGCACCAGCACCTGGTCGATGCCGAGCTCGCGCGCGACCGCCCACGCGTGCACCGCGCCGTTGCCGCCGTACGCGATGAGCGAGAGCCGGCGCGGGTCGGCGCCGTGCCCGGCGAGGACCTGCCGGGTCGCGTTGGCCATGTTCGCGTTCACGATGCGCTGGATGCCCCACGTCGCGTCGACGAGATCGACGCCGAGCGGATCCGCGACCTCGCGCTGGATCGCCGCGACCGACGCGTCGACGTCGAGGTGCATCCGACCGCCGGCGAAACCGTCGGTCGGCAGGTAGCCGAGCACGGCGTCGGCGTCGGTCACGGTCGGGCGGTCACCGCCGCGGCCGTAACACACGGGCCCGGGCACCGAACCGGCCGACTCCGGGCCGACGAGCAGCGCGCCCTGGCGCACGCGCGCGATCGAGCCGCCACCCGCGCCGACGCTCTGGACGTCGACCATCGGGAGCCCGATGTAGTAGCGGTAGCGCCAGTTCCAGTCGGTCTTGATCTGCGGCCGGGCGCCGCGGACGAGGCAGATGTCGAAGCTGGTACCGCCCATGTCGACGGCGACGAAGTCGCCGAGCTCGGCGCGCTCGGATGCGAGTGTCGCGCCCATGACGCCGCCGGTGGGGCCGGACGCGAGGAGCGTGACCGCGCGCCGGGCGACGTACTCGGGCGGCATGACACCGCCGGTCGACTGCATGATGAGCAATGGCCCGCCGTAGCCCGCGTGCCGCAGCTCGCTCTGCAGGTGACCGGTGTAGTGCGCGATGCGCGGGGCCACGTACGCGTTGACGAGGGTGGTGGAGACGCGCTCGAACTCGGGCCCGCGGGGGAGCACTTCGTGTGAGAGCGAGATGTGTTCGACGTCCGGATACTCCTCGAGCACGATCTCGCGCGTGCGCCGTTCGTGTTCCGGGTTGACGAACGAGAAGAGGTACATCACCGCGATCGAACGGACGCCGAGCTTCTTCAGCCTCTGGACGCCCCGGCGCACGGCATCCTCGTCGAGCGGCTTCAACACCGCGCCCTCGAAGTTCACGCGCTCGCCGATCGGGATGCGAGCGCGGCGCCGGGCGATGGGTGTGGGGCCCGGGTAGTTCGGGTCCCAGATCTCTTCCTTGTGGCACCGGCGCAGCTCGATCTCGTCGCGATGACCTTCGGTGACGAGCAGTCCCGTCTCCGCACCGTTCATCTCGATCATCGTGTTGTCGGCGGTGGTGGTGCCGTGCACGAGGATGTCGAGGTCGGAGCAGAACTCGGCGAGCGTGAGCCCGAACCGCGCCGCGAGCTGACCGAGGCCGTTCATGACGCCGCGGGACTGGTCGTCGAGCGTGGTCGGCGTCTTGTCGAGGACGACCTCTCCGGCCGGTGTGACACAGATGACGTCGGTGAACGTGCCGCCGACGTCGACTCCGACGCGATATCCCATCGTTCAGGAACGCGACTCGCGCCGGGTCCGGCGGAGGTGTTCGGTCGCGCCGTCGTCGATCTCCAGGGTGAGGTCTTCGAGCGAACCCGTCAGCACGACGCCGTAGTCGCGTTCGGCACCCTCGACCGACACGTACTCGTCGATCACGTCGTCGAGCACGGCTTGCGGATCGCGGTCGAGGGGATCGCCCCAACCGCCGCCGCCGCCGTAGTCGAACATCACCCGTTCACCGGCCGCCATCGGCACCCAGTCGGCGGTGTGAGCGACGCGGTACGGGTAGTCGGAGCCGTACCGGAGGATCATCTCGTTCGGCGCGCCGTTCTCGCCGCCGCAGATCCCCGGCATCGGGTACTTCATGCCGACGACGTACGTGTACACCTTGGCGTCGACGGTCACTTCCTTCTCGTAGTGACTGCCGCAGATGCCGCGCCACTGACCCGCGCCCCCGGAATCGGTGCGGTAGTCGCGGCTCCACTGCACGTGCGGGTAGAGCGACTCATTGATCTCGGCCGTGGCCTTCCAGAGGTTGCCGAAGGAAGCGTTGAGCGCGCCCCACGCGTCCATCCCCTTCGAGGCGTTGCACCAGCCCGCGTACACCTCGGCGGAGTGGTCGGTGAACGACGCGCCGGTGCGCGGGTCGATACCGGTGATGATCGTCGGGATGCCGGTCTTGTACGTCTGCGGCACCGCGCGCTCGGGGAGCACGTGCTGCATCGCGACCGCGATCACCTCGCCGACATCAGCACCCGGGTGATGTGTTCCGGCCGAGACGGGCCGGCCCGCGTCCGGGTTCAGCACGCAGCCCTTCGGGACGACCAGGTTGATCTGCTCGAAGAAGCCTTCGTTCTTCGGGATCTCGGGATCCATCATCGCCGCGATCTGGCCGACGGTGTACCCGCGCGTGTTGCCGTACGTGGACCACGCCTGGATCTCGGGCCGCGAGTCCGAACCGGTGAAGTCGATCGTGAGCGCGTCGCCCGCGACCGTGACCTTCACGTGCAGGTGCACGTCGGGGTGGCCGAGGGGGTCGTGGTCGACGTAGGCGTCGGCCTCGTAGACACCGTCGGGCCACTCGGTCACTTCCTCACGGAAGCGCCGCGCCGCGTAGTCGATCATGGAGTCGACACTCGCTTCGACGGTCGACGCGCCGTAGCGGTCGATGATCTCGCCCAATCGTTGCGCGCCGAGCTGCGCGGACCCTATCTGCGCGCGCAGATCGCCGATGTAAGAGGGGATGCGGTTGTTCACCTGCAGCGCGTAGAGCACGTCGCGCCGTTCGACGCCGCGGTCGATGACCTTCACGACCGGCCACCGGACGCCTTCGCCCCAGATGTCGCCGGCGGTGATGTTGTACCCGCCCGGCACACCGCCGCCGGTGTCGCCGTGGTGGCACTGGATGCTCGCGATGAGCACCATGCGCCGGCCGCCGGCGCCGTCACCATCAACATCCGCGAAGACAGGTGCGAAGACGTTGTAGTCGGGGAGGTGACCGCCGCCGTGGTACGGGTCGTTGGCGACGAACACGTCACCCTCGCGGAACTCGTCGACACCGAGGAACTCGAGCGCGAAGCGCACCGGCAGGGTGGACGTCAGCATGAACTGCGGGATGCCGACCGACAGCGCGGCGAGGCGCCCGTGCGCGTCGAGCACGGTCGCGTTGCGCTCGTTCGACTGGTTGAGGATCGGGGTCGTGGCGGTGCGCGACACGTACTCCGCCATCTCGAAGCAGATCGTCTCCATGCCGCCCCGCACGACCTCGGCGGTCACGGGGTCGACGCCCTCGGAATCGGAGATGCGGGCCCGGCTCCCCGCGAGCCGCACGAGATCGACGTTCGTCATGTTGCGGGACCCCCGGAGATCGGCGTTCGGCCCGGCTCGGACCTGGACGCGAAAAAACTGACACTCACGTCAGTGATGTTAGATCAGGCTCCCGACGGTTCCCACCCCGCCGGCGCCAGCTCGAATCCGGCGAATTCGAAGGCGGGAGAGACGGTGCAGCCCACCAGGGTCCACGCACCCAGGGAACGCGCGGCCTGCCAGGCGCCCGGCGGAACGATGGCCTGCGGCCGCTGCCCGGACGTGAGGTCGGCGCCGAGCTCGAGGATGGCGACCGACCGGCCGTCGGCGCTGATCTGCAGCTGCAGCGCGTCGCCCGTGTAGTGGTGCCAGATCTCGGTCGCGTCGAGACGATGCCAGTGGGATCGCTCGCCCGCGCGCAGCAGGAAGTAGATCGCAGTACCGGCCGCGTGTTCATTCCGACCGGTCGGCGCGCGCCACGTTTCGCGGTACCAGCCGCCTTCGGGATGCGGCTGCAATTCGAGCAGTCGCACGAGCCCGTCGGCTTCGTGCTGTGCATCGTCCGCGCGCATGCGTCACCCTCCGCAGTCGTTGCGTGCACAGGTGTTCGTCCGATGCAAGCCACGGGTCACACCCGCGCCACTCGCTCGTCACCTTGTGTCTCTATACCTCGTGTGATCCTGCTCCACCCCGCGGAGGTATGTGTGACAACTCATCGGAAACGTTGGTTCATCGGACTGGTGGCGGTCGCGACACTTGCTGTGACCGGCATTGCCGTCGCGGACGGCGATGTCGGGAGTGACAACGAGAAGCGATTGAACGATCGGGCCTTCCAGAACTTCGGAGTCATCAGGACCCTTCCGAGTTCGTCGAAGGTTGCGTTGACCGCGGACCAGGCGAATGCCGATCCGACCAGCTTGATCACCCTTGCCAAAGGTCTGAAAGCGCGAGTCGTCACCACGACGAGTGGCCCGAACGCCGACCAGATCGCGTTGTGGCCCGACAGCGCGCACCCCACGCATCTCATCGTGTGCAACGAGCAGGGCGAGACGGAGCCCGGTCTCCAGCGCATCGACCTCAAGACGGGCGTTGCCGAGACCATCGTGACCGGGACCGACGAATGTGACCCCGTGCGTCGCACCGAATGGGGCACCATCCTGTTCGGTGAGGAAGCCGGGACGACGGGCCAGGTCTATGAGCTCATCGATCCGCTGCACACGACCGGCGTGACGCTCGATCGAACCACGGGAACGTTCAGTGGCGGCACCAACCCGCAGAACCTCATCCGGCGGGAGACGCTCGGAAGGGTGTCGTTCGAGGGGTTCGGCCTCTTGCCGAACGGCGTCATGTACTACGGCGACGAACTGCGTCCGAGCAGTGGCAAGAACGGTGGCACGTACTACAAGTTCGTGCCCGGCACGCCGTTCGCCGGTGGCAGCCCGATCACGAACCTGTCGCAGTCCCCGCTCGTGAACGGCAAGGTGTTCGCGCTCAAGATCGGCCACCGCAGCGGCGACACGGATTGGGGTCAGGGCAGCAACACCGGTCAGGGTTCTTGGGTTCCGATGTGCAACGACGCCACGTCAACGCCTTCCGCGTGCACGAACCTCGACCTCGGTTCCCTCGCCAACGCGAGCCGGCTCACCGGTTACTACCGGCCCGAGGACCTCCACTACGACCCAGTTGCGCGGCAAGCGGGCAACGTGCGGCTCTGCGGCAACAACACCGGGAACGAGGCCAACCACAACTACGGCGAGACGGTGTGCTTCACCGACGGGACCGTTGCACAGTCGCTGGCCGGCACCGTGGTGCCCGAACTGCAGGACAACGTGATCGGGAATCCCCAGCTCGCGATGATGGACAACCTCGACTTCCAGCCGCGTCGCAACAACCTCGTGCTCAACGAGGACGGCGATCAACTGCTCGGGAACAACGACATCTGGTCCTGCCTGCCCGACGGATCGGATTCGGATCTGTTGTCGGACGGCTGCGCGCTGGATCGCGTCGCTGAACGACCCGACGGCCGAGACGACCGGCGGCATCTTCAACGGTGACGGCTCGAAGTACTACGTGAGCATCCAGCACAACATCACCGGACACGCGGTGGTGCTCGAGATCAGCGGTTGGCGGTAAGGACACCCCACCGCGACGCCACGGTGGGACCCGGCATCCGGGTCCCACCGTGTGCGAGCCTGGGCGCATGCCCAATGCGCCTGCGTTCGGTGTCAGCAGTGCTGCTCGGCTGACGCCCGAGAAGCCTGCGTTCGTCGAGAACGGCCTGATCACGACGTACGTCGACTTCGACACGCGGACCGATCTGATCGCGCGCGGTCTCGCGGCGCGCGGCGTCGGCGTCGACGACCGCGTTGCCATCATGCTCCCGAACTCGGTCGCGTTCTTCGAGGTCTGGGCCGCGGTCTCGAAGCTGCAGGGCTCGGTGGTGCTCGTCAACACCCACCTCAAGCCGGACGAGGTCGCGTACATCGTCGCGGACTCGCAGGCCAAGGTGCTCGTCGACGACCTCGACCTCGTGGACACGCTGATCGAGGCAGGAGCCGCGTCGACGCGCTCGCTCGCACCGTGCGAGGTGCTCGCCGCGCCGGTCTTCTACACCTCCGGAACAACGGGCCGCCCGAAAGGCGTCGTGCACGGCGCGTTCGACGGCTCGCGGGCGAAGCTCGCGCAGCAGGGCCAGGTCGCGCTGTGGGGTTGGCTGCCCGAGGACGTGTATCTGCTGTCGGGTCCGGCGTACCACGCGGGCCCGGGCGGCTACGTCATGTCAGCGCTGTTCGTCGGCGCGACCACCGTGATCCTGCCGCGGTGGGACGCGCGCGAATGGCTCCGGCTCGTCGACGCCCACCGCGTCACGTTGAGCTTCATGACCCCCGCGCACTTCATCCGCATCCTCGAGGTGCCGGTCGCCGAGCGCGCGCAGTACGACCTCTCGAGCCTCCGGCTCATCGTGCACGGCGCGGCGCCGTGCCCGGTCGAGGTCAAGCACCGGATCATCGCGGCGTTACCCGCAACCGAGATCTGGGAGCTCTACGGCGCGAGCGAGGGTGGAGCGACCCGCATCAGCCCGACCGAGTGGCTCGACCGACCGGGCAGCGTCGGTTTGCCCTGGCCCGGCGTCGAGATCCGCATCGTCGGCGACGACGGCCAGCCGTGCGCGCCGGGCGAGCAAGGCGCGATCTACATCCAGCCACCCGGCGGCGCGCGCTTCCACTACCACGACGCGCCGGACAAGACCGAGGCGGCGTGGCGGGACGGTGCGTTCACCGTCGGCGATGTCGGTTACCTCGACGAGGACGGCTACCTGTTCCTCACCGACCGCGTCTCGGACATGGTGATCCGCGGCGGTGTGAACGTGTACCCGCGCGAGATCGAAGAGGTCTTGTTCGCGCACCCCGCCGTCGTCGACTGCGCGGTGTTCGGCATCCCCGACGAGCGCTACGGCGAGCAGTTGAAGGCGGTCGTCGAGACCCGCACCGAGGTCGCGCCCGAGGCGCTCCAGGAGTTCGTTCGTGATCGCCTCGCCGACTACAAGGTGCCGGCGTCCGTCGAGATCGTCGCTGAGCTGCCCCGCAACCCGAACGGCAAGGTGATGAAGCGCTGGCTCCGCGAGCAGGCCTGGGCCGGCCACGACCGCAGAATCGGTTGACGGGCGGGATCGGCGGACGGGATGAGTCGCTGAGAAGCGATGAACCTCAAGCAGACGGGTACGTTTTCCGACCCTTACAACGTGGAAAGCAGTCGGCTGGACGCCGACACGGTCGAGGAAGGTCTCGCTGCGCTCCTGCGGGCGACACCCCAAGCGCGGGTCACCGCGATCGACGCGCGCGGCGTGTTCGTGGCGATGCCACCGTCGCTCGCGGTGCCGCAGATCCGCCGGCTGACCGGCCGGTCCGCGGTGCTGCTGGTCGCGCCGGACGACCGCCCGGCAGTGATCACGGCCTGGGAAGAGGTGCGGACGGGCGGCGCGAGCCGCACGCGCGTCCGCCTGGTCGGTTCCGGCGCCGAGGTCGCGCTCTACCTCTTCGACCTGCGGGAACGGCACGGCGTGCTCGTCGGTGTGCTCGTGGGGGCGGGCAACTTCGATCCGCTCCCGACACTCGACGACGGGCCGGTCGCGGCGCGCTTCGCGCTGCAGCGCAAAACCGATACCGCGGTGTTCACCGACGTGGACGACGCGACCACGAGCATGCTCGGCTGGCCGCGCGAGGAGATGATCGGGCGTGCGTCCCTCGCTTTCGTGCACGCCGACGACCGCGCCACCGCAGTCGAGTCGTGGGTCGACATGCTCGCGAGCCCGGGGTCCACGCGGCGCGTGCGACTTCGGTACACGCACGCGAACGGCAGTTTCGTGTGGCTCGAGCTCACGAACCACAACCGGCTCGACGACGCCGAGTTCGGCTGCGTCGTGACCGAGTGCGTCGACATCAGCGACGAGATGGCCGCGCACGAAGCGCTGCGGGCGCGGGAGCAGCTGCTGCGGCGCATCGCCGAAACAGTGCCGCTCGGCTTGCTGCACGTCGACCGCAACGGTTCGGTGGTCTACGCGAACGAGCGGCTGCACGAGATCCTGCACAGCCAGGCCACGCCGGACGATCCGCTCGCCAACGTCGCGGACGCGGACCGCGCGGTGTTCGATGCCGCCCTGTACGCACTCGTCGACGACGGCGAGGACCGCGACCTGCACATGATCCTCCACCCCGGTTCGGGCCTGGAGGAGCGTGTGTGCGAAGTCAGCATGCGAGCGCTCACTGGCGAGTCGGGTGCGGTGAGCGGTGCGATCGTGTGCGTCGAGGATGTGACCGAGCAGCTCCGCGTACAGGCCGAGCTGGAGAACCGCGCCACCTACGACTCGTTGACCGGGTGCCTCAACCGCACGTCGATCCTCGGCGTGCTGGCCGCGTCGGTCGACGCGCCGCAACGGGTCGGTGTGGTGTTCATCGACATCGACGGCTTCAAGCGGGTGAACGACGTACACGGCCACGCGACGGGTGACTCGGTGCTCGTCGAGGCGGCCGCGCGCCTCCGTGAGTGCGTGCGGGAAGGCGACCTCGTCGGCCGGCTGGGTGGCGACGAGTTCCTGATCGTGTGCCCGGGCGCGGGTGACGGCACCGACATGCTCAAAGTGGCGCAACGGGTGGTCGACGCCGTGCGGGTCCCGATGATCGTCCCGGGCGCGCGCATCAGTTCGAGCGCGAGTGTCGGGGTGGCGATCGCCTACGAGCAGGACAGCGACTTCCAAGCGCTGATCGCCAAGGCGGACGCGGCGATGTACGTCGCCAAGCGGCACGCCGACGGCGTTCCGGTCGTGCACGAGCACTCGCACGTCAGTCGGCATTCCGACTGAGACGCGCCTGCGTCAGCTGCGTCAGTCGGGGAGCATCGGCACCGAGATACCGGGATCGGAACCGAGCCGCGCCGCGCGAGTGACGGCTGCGGAGCCGAAGCGGTCGCGGACGTCGTCCAGTGCGGCGTCGAGCGCGCCGCCGGCCCGGCGGTCGAACGGCAGCACGAGCTGGGTGATGCCGTCATCGAGGTTGGCGACCGCGATCCCGAGCAGCGTGATGCCGCGCTGCTCGATTGCCGGCCGCGCGGTGTGCAGGAGCGCGAACACGGTCGCGAGGATGGGTTCCGTCTGCGCTGTTGCCCGCGGCAGGGTGTGCGACCGCGTGATACGGGAGAAGTCGCCGAACCGCAGGCGGAGCACGACGGTGCGGCCGGCCCGGTCGGCGGCGCGCATGCGGCGGCTGACGCGGTCAACCAGCTCGGCTGCGATCGCGTCGAGCTCCGCACGCGTGCGGGGCCGGCTGCCGAGCGCGTGCTGCGAGCCCATCGACCGGCGCCGCCGCCCGACCGTGACCGGGCGCGGGTCGCGGTTGTGCGCCAGCGCGTGGAGGTGGCGGCCCGACGCCTTGCCGAGCAGCGCGACGAGCAACCCTTCGCCGAGCCGGGCGACCTCGCCCACCGTGTTGATGCCGCGGTCGCGCATCTTGCTCGCGGTGATCGGACCGACTCCCCAGAGTCGTTCGATCGGAAGCGGGTGGAGGAAGTCGAGCTCGCGGTCGGGCGGCACGACGAGCAAGCCGTCGGGTTTCGCGACCCCGCTCGCGACCTTGGCGAGGAACTTCGTGCGCGGCGACGCCGACGGAGATCGGCAGCCCGACGCGCTCGAGCACCGCGCGACGCAAACGGACCGCGATCTCGGTGGGCGTGCCCGAGACACGTGCGAGCCCGCCGACATCGAGGAACGCCTCGTCGATCGACAGTCCTTCGACCATCGGTGTCGTGTCGTCGAACACCGCGAACACGGCGCGGCTCGCTTCCGTGTACGCGTCGATCCGCGGCGGGACGACGATGGCGTGCGGGCAGCGGCGGCGCGCCTCGCGGCCGCTCATCGCAGAGTGCACGCCGAATGCCTTGGCTTCGTAGCTCGCGGCCAGGACCACGCCACCGCCGACGATCACCGGCTTGCCGCGCAGGCGGGGATCGTCACGCTGCTCGACCGACGCGTAGAACGAGTCGAGGTCGGCGTGCAGGATGGTGGCACCGTCGGACACGAACACATGTTCGCATACGGGAGCGACAGCACCAACCCGGCGGGTGACTACGTTGCGCCCATGGCGGTCACCTACGAATGGCGCGGCGCGTTCACGAACGACGAGGTCAACCTACGAGTGGCTGCACGTCGACTTCGAGGAACACCTGGAGCCGTTCTCCTTCGACGCGTGCGGCTTCACGCCGACGAGCGCAGGGCTCATCAAACTGCAGGAACGCGTCCCGCGCCGACGGCTACGTGCTGATGAGCAACGGATCACGCAGGTCGATGAAGGTCATCTCCCCGTAGACCGCGGCGAACTCCTCGCCCGGACCGGTGAACTCGCTCGACGCTTCGCCCTTCCGCGCGTCCTCTTCGCTCGTGAAGTAGGCGGCCTCGACGAACGACCCGTCGGCGAACCAGACGCGCACGCCGCCGAGGAGATCGGGGCACGCCGCGCGCAGTTGCTCGAGCAGCTCCGGTGTTTCCATCGCCTCCGCCTTTACACGATCGGTGACGGAACCCTCCATGATCTGTACGAAGCCGGCGTCGTCCGAGCCACCGTCGAACGTGGTGGTGATGTCGTTCGACTCGCGGAACGACGGTTCGCCGTCGAACAGGTTCGCGGTTTCCGCCCACCACTTGCTCTGCTCGGGTCGATCGGAGTTCGCCTGCGCGGATGCATGGTCGGCGAAGCGGGCGAACACGATGACGGTCCCGTCGTCGGCGATACCCGCCGTGCCGCCCATGAACCCGACCGCGCGGGGCCGTATCTCGTCGCGCCAACGCTCGTGCTGCCGGCGCATTCCCGCGGCGTCCTGCGTATGACCCTTGATCACCTGTACGAACATCTCGCAGCCTCCGTTCACGGCGGCAGACGCGAGCCCGAAAGGCACGGTCTCCGCGCGATGACCGTAGCCCTCAGCGACGCTCAGGAGACAGGGTGCCGACGCGGTCGGACAGCGCGCGGTGTTCCGCGAAGTCGACGGGGTGGTGCCGCCGGGCGGTGGATGCGGGATAGGCGCCGAGATGGTTGTCGCCCTTCCAGTTGGTGGCCGGTCGAACGGGGCGAGGGCTGAACCCACCGCCGCAGTTCGGGCACACGTTGTCGAGGTGCTCGACGCAGTCGCGGCAGAACGTGCACTCGAAGCTGCAGATCATCGCTTCGGTCGATGCCGGCGGCAGCTCCGCCTCACAGTTCTCACAGATCGGGCGAAGTTCGAGCATGCCGAAACACTGCGCGGTTGCGGCGGACACCGCAATGACATTCCCGCGCCGAATCCTGCCATGACGCGTCGGTCGCGAGCTCGTCGAGCCGCCGTCCATGCCGCCCGCGGTTGAAGGAGAGATCCGGCGGCACCGCGAAGTCGGGCACGTCGGAACGGTAGTTCTCGGCACCCCGCGGTGGACGCGGTCCGTCGTCATGAGCCGGCGCCCTTCGTGAGGTGCTCGATGGCCCGGGCGACGTTCTCGTCGACCGCACGCACGCTGTCGAGCACCAACCGGTCGAAGGTCCATGACTCTGTTTCACGACGGCGCTCGAGCACCGCTTCCCACGTCAGTGCGGGGTAGGGCTCGAGGTCGCGGCGCCGTCCCTCCAGCCGGCTCCGGTGCGCGTCGTCGTCGCTGCACACGACCTCGATCGGGAAGCAGGTGACGCCGGCCTCCGCCGCGGCGGCCCTCCAGATCTGGCGGCCGACCTCGAGGTAGTTCGCCGCGTCCGCGATGACGGACATCCCGAGCCGCAATTGCTGCGACGCGATCGCGGCACCGACGTTGTACGCCGCGAGGCCGGTCTCGAACGATTGCGGTATCCCGGACGCGAGCAGCGCCGCTTCGATCGGGTCGACCGAGATCACGCAGGCGGGCAGCCGCCGCCCGAGCTCATCCGCGATGGCCGACTTCCCGACACCGGGCAAGCCGCTCATGATCACGAGCACGACACGAGTCTGCCGCGCGCCGGTGTCCCCCATTCGATGTACCCGTCAATGCCCCCTACGGCTACTGACGGGCACATCAGCGTCGGGGCGTAGTCTCCGCGTCCGTGAGTTTCGCGGTCGGCGCCGACGATTACGACCGATTCATGGGCAGGTATTCCGGGCCGCTCGCGCCCACGTTCGCAGAATTCGTCGCGGTCGTCGACGGACAGCGTGTCCTCGATGTCGGATGCGGCCCCGGCGCCTTGACTGCCGAACTCGTCAAGCGCCTGGGACCAACCGCGGTCGAGTGCCATCGAACCTTCCGACACCTTCGTCACTGCGGCGCAAGCGCGCTATCCCGCGGTTGACGTGAGACAAGCGACCGCCGAACACCTCCCGTTCGAGGACGGGGTCTTCGATGCCGCGCTCGCGCAGCTCGTCGTTCACTTCATGGATGACCCCGTCGCGGGATTGCGCGAAATGGCCCGGGTGACCCGACGAGAAGGAGTCGTGGCCGCATGCGTCTGGGATCATGCCGGCGGTGAAGGACCACTCGGCCTCTTCTGGGACGCGGCACATGAGCTCGATCCCGACTGCGAAGGAGAGTCGCGACCTCGCCGGCGCGCGCAAAGGTCACCTCGCCGAACTCTTCCGGGAAGCGAGGCTGCACATGATCGAAGAAACCACGCTCTCGATCAGCGTCGAGCACTCGACCTTCGAAGCGTGGTGGGAGCCCTTCATGCTCGGGGTAGGCCCAGCCGGCAGCTACGTCAGCAGCACTCGACGCAACCAGCCGAATCAAGCTCCGCGAACAATGCCGCGCGATGCTGCCGACAGCACCTTTCACGCTCACCGCGCGAGCCTGGGCCGCGCGAGGTCTCGCCTGACCCAACGGGTCAGTCGCGCGAACTCCAACGGCGACAGGACGCGGCGCGTGCTACTCGCGGTTGTCGATGAGGAGGTCGGCGAGGCGGTCGTGGTGCCAGCCGGTCGGGCCGAGGAGGTACTCGTCGGCGGTGGCGCGCCGGAGGAACAGGTGGAGATCGTGTTCCCACGTGTAACCGATGCCGCCATGTATCTGGATGCCGTCTTTGAGGATGCGACGCGCGGCGACGCCGGCGGCCGCCTTGGCGACGTGGCAAGCGCGGGCGCGCGTCGCGTCCTCCTCGTCGACGCTCATCGCCGCGTAGTGGACGGCGGCCGTCGCACGCTCGAGCGCGAGTGACATCTCGGCGAGCTTGTGCTGGATGGCCTGGAAGCTGCCGATCGGGACATCGAACTGCTTGCGTTCCTTCGCGTACTCCAGCGTCATCGTGAAGATGCGGCGCGCGGTCCCGACCATCTCGGCCGCGAGGAACACGTAGGCGCGGTCGAGCCACGCCGCGAGCGCCTTGGGTGGGAGCGGTTGCGGGTTGAGCGCCAACGCGTCGGTGTCGAGCTCGAAGATGCGACGGGAGAAGTCGACCGTCTTGACGAACCGGAGCGCGGAAGCTTGCGGCGCGTCGATGACCGACAGCGTGGGGCCCGCGCCGACGACCGCGATGCGGTCGACGCGGTCGGCTTCGAGGACGAACGTCTTGACCGCGTCGTCGTTCGGCTCCCAGGCGCCGCTCGCGCCGCGATTGCGACGGTGCCGGTGGCCTCCTCGCCGGTGAGCGACGCGAACAGCGCGGTCGCGAGGAACGGGCCGGGCGCGGCGACCTTGCCGGTCTCCTCGAGGAAGAGGCACAGATCCGTGGCCGGGCCGAGCCCGAGCGCGGTGTACTCGCTGAGGTGCGTCCACAGCGGCGTGTACGCATCAGGGTCGTCGACGTGGGCGCGGACGAGTGCGGGCGGGCACTCCCGGTCGAGGAGCTTGCGCGCGGTGTCTCGGAGCAGTTGCTGGTCGTCGCTGAGGGTGAAGTCCATGGGTGCCGGATCAGGCTCGGGGCAGGCCCAGCACGCGCTGGGCGACGATGTTGCGCTGGATCTCGGACGAGCCGCCCGCCACGGTGTTGGCGAAGCTCACGAAGAAGCTCGTCACCCAGCGGCCGGCCTCCTGCCCGCTGAGCTCGTCGGTGACCGCGCCGTACGGTCCGCAGATCTCCATGCCGAGCTCGAACGCGGCCTTGCCGGCTTCGGACGTGGCCATCTTCATGTACGAGTGCTCGGGCGCCGAGGAGCCCTGCGCGAACGAGGCGAATCCCTGGTAGCCGAGCGAGCGCAGGCTCGACGCGAGCTCGTACGTCTCGGCGATCTTGCGGCGGACGATCGGATCGGCGCTGCGGCCGGTGCGACGCGCGAGCGCGGTGAGCGCGTCGACGGTCTGCTCGAAGCGCGCGACACCTTCCACCCAGAGTCCGGCGCGCTCGTGCGCGAGCGAACCTTGCGTGATCGCCCAGCCGCCGTTGAGCGGGCCGACGAGGTTCTCGCGCGGGACGCGCACGTCGGTGAAGAACACTTCCGCGAAGTCGGCCTTGCGGGTGATGTGGGTCAGCGGGCGCACCTCGATTCCGGGCGTGTCCATGTCGATGATGAGCAGCGAGATGCCGCGGTGCTTCGCGACCGACGGATCGGTGCGTACGTAGCAGAAGCACTTCTGCGCGATCTGCGCGTACGAGGTCCACACCTTCTGTCCGTTCACGACGAACTCGTCGTCGAACACCTCGGCGCGCGTCTGCAGACCGGCGAGGTCCGAGCCCGCGTTCGGCTCGCTCATCCCGATGCACCAGATCGTGTCGCCGCGCGCCGCCGCCGGGGCGAGCGCCTTCTGCGCGTCGTCGCCGAACTCGAGCAGGCTCGGCGTGACGATCGCGTAGCCGGGGAAGTGACCGGAGCGCGGGATGCGGCGGCCGGCCATCGTCTCGAGGTAGATCAGTGTCTGGACCGGTGTGCAGTTCCGGCCGCCGAGCTCGGGCGGATAGGCCGGGATCATCCAGCCGTGGTCGAACAGCGTCGCCTGCCACTGCCGGAGCCACCTCGGGACGATCTCGTCGCCCGAGTACTCGCCCATGAAGTCGGCGCCGTCGCGCGCCTCCGGTGGGGTGCGGGCGTCGAGGAAGGCGTTGAGCTCGGCCCGGAACCCCTCGTCGTCGGGCCCGAACGACATGCGCATTTAGGGAAGAAACCTGACGCTCATGTCAGGAACCGTAGCAACTCGGGTTTTGGCGTCACCAGGCGCACGGCATGCGCTTGATGCCGTGGATGAACCCGCTCTGCAGCAGCGCGGGTTCGCCGGTGACGTGAATGTCGGGGAGCACGCGGAACATCTCCTCGAACATCACCATGATCTCTCGGCGGGCGAGGTTGGCGCCGAGGCAGAAATGCGGGCCACCGGCACCGAAGCCGACGTGTTCGTTCGGCGTACGGGTGACGTCGAAGCGGAACGGATCGGGGAACTGCAGCTCGTCGCGATTGGCCGAGTTGTAGAACATCACGACCTTGTCGCCGGCCGCGATCTCTTGGCCGCTGATCACTGCATCGCGCGACGCGGTGCGCCGGAAGTTGATCACCGGCGTGGCCCAGCGGACGATCTCCTCGACCGCCGTCGGTGAAACCGCGGCGAAGTCCGACATCCAGATCTCGCGCTGCTCCGGGTGGTTCGTGAGCGCGTACATGCCGTGGCTGATCGCGTTCCGTGTCGTCTCGTTGCCGGCCACGACGAGCAGCAGGAAGAACGATCCGAGCTCGCTGGACGTCAACCGGTGCCGGCCGTTCTCGTCCTCGATCTCCGCGGCCATGAGCGAGCTCGCGATGTCGTCGCGCGGGTTCGCGGCGCGGTCTTCGGCCAGAGTGAGGCCGTACTGGAACAGCTCCATACCCGCGCCCATGAGATCTTCCATGGTCTGCACGTACTCCGGGTCGCCGACGCCCAGGATCGTGTTCGTCAGCTCGAAGATGCGCTTGTTGTCCTCGCGCGGGATCCCCATCATGTCGCAGATGATCTGGAGCGGCAGCGCCGCCGCGATCTCGGCGACGAAGTCGCACTGACCCAACGGCTCGACCCGCTCGACGATCTCACGCGCTTGCACGCGCACACTCTCCTCGACGCGCGCGATCTGCCGCGGCGTGAAGCCGCGGTTGACGATCAGCCGCAGCTTCGTGTGCTTCGGCGCGTCCATGTTGATCATCGAGCCGAGCCACTCCGCGATCTCCGGCGGGATGTCGGTGATGGTCGTGCTGGGCGCGGAGTGGAAGGTGTCCGGATCGCGGGACACCTGCATCACGTCCGCGTAGCGCGTCAGTGCCCAGTAGCCCGGACCTTGCGGCATCTGCATCTCGGGCGGCGGGAGGAAGTCTTCTTGAAACGTGATCGGCGCTTCGGCGCGCAGCTTGGCGAAGATGCCGTCGCGGTCCGGACGCATCCACATCTCGGTGTCGCTGAGCTTGATGTCGGCGACCGACAGCTCGGTGGTCGGGATCGGCTCGGTCATGACCCGAGGTTACGGCTCGAGCTCGGGCATGAACGGCGGCACGCCCTTCTCCGACTGGGCGAACAGCCGCTCGGCCGCGTCGTCGATCGTGGTGATCGTCCACGGCTTCCCGTCGGTGGCTTCGGTGACCGGTCGCCAGCCGCGCAGCAGCTGCACCTGGCCACCCATGACTTTCACGACCTGGCCCGTGACGCCGGCCGACAGGTCCGACGCGAGCCAGCCGACGACCGCAGAGATGTTCTCCGGCGCGAAGCGGTCGAACTCGCCTTCCTTCGGGTTCATGAAGTCGCCCGCGACCTGCTCGGTGAGGCGTGTGCGCGCGACCGGGGCGATCGCGTTGACGCGCACGCCGATGCGTTCGAGCTCGCGGGCCATGACGATCGACATCGACGCGATGCCGGCCTTGGCCGCCGCGTAGTTGGCCTGCCCGGCGTTGCCGTACAAGCCGGACTCCGACGCGGTGTTGACGATCTTGGCGTTGACGCCCTCGCCGGTCTCCTTCGACTTCGCCCGCCAGTAGCTGGCCGCGAACCGCGACGGCGCGAAGTGGCCCTTCAGGTGGACGTCGATCACCGAGTCCCACTCGGCTTCGTCCATGTTGAAGCTCATCTTGTCGCGGAGGATGCCCGCGTTGTTGATGAGCACGTCGAGGCCGCCGAACGTGTCGACGGCCTGCTGCACCAGGCGCTCGGCGCCTTCCCACGAGGAGACGCTGTCGTAGTTCGCCTCGGCGCGGCCACCGGCCGCGACGATCTCGTCGACGACCTGTTGCGCCGGGGTGGCGTCGGCACCCTCGCCGCCGGAGCTGCCGCCGAGGTCGTTGACGACCACCGCGGCGCCCTCACTCGCGAGCAGCCGCGCGTGACTGCGGCCGATGCCCCGACCGGCACCGGTGACGATCGCGACCTTTCCATCGAACAAACCCACGAGATGCTCCTGATCCAGCTGACGACCTGACCGTCAGACGCGGTCCGGCAGTCTTGCCTATGCGACGCCGACGAGTCGAAGGAGCGCATCGGGGTCGTCGACGCTGACGATGAGCTCCCGCAGCTTCACGGGGAACCCCATCACGCGGCCCCGCACCGGTTCGCGCAGCTCCAGCCCGATGATCGGCTCGCTGGCGCCGTTGACCAGCCAGCGCCCGCGCCAGCCGTGCACGCCGATGCTGATCGAGCGGCCGTAGCGGTTCGTGGCGACGACATCGCCGCGCCGCAGCCGCGTCCGGAACGCCCAGCCCATGCGGACCTCGATGTCGTCGCCGGTGCGCTCGAGGTACGCCGAACGGGCCGGTACGCCGATCATCGTCAGCAACCACTTGAGCCGGCCGTACTTGATCGGGACGCGCGTCACTTCCAAGCGAGCCGCGCGCCGAGCGCGCCCACGTCGACGAGGTCGATGGAGTTCACCTCGTCGCGCATGAACCAGTGCGCGAGGTCGCTGCTGCCACCGACCTCCGCTTGCAGCTCACCAGGTTCCGTCTCGGCTCGGTAGATCAGACGGATGCGGTGCAGGTCGATCTCCGTGCCCTCGTCGTCGCGGACGATGCCCGCCGCGGAGTCGACGCACAGCAGATCGCCGAGACGGCCGGTGAGCCCGGTCTCCTCCCGGAGCTCACGGATCGCCGCGGCTTCGGGGTGTTCGCCGAACTCGACGCCGCCACCGGGCAACGTCCACGCGCCGGCACGGGGTGTCATCTTGGTGAGACGCGACAACAAAAGCCGGTCAGCGTCGTCGAGGCAGACGACGTACGCGGCGATGCGTTGCACGCGCGGTGGACTCACTGGCCGTCGAAGCGAGCGTCCCGCTTCTCCTTGAAGGCGGCCATTCCCTCCACGAGGTCGGGGGACGACGTGGCCAGCGCTTGGAAGTGGCCTTCCAGCTCGAGCGAATCGGCCAGCCCGTGCTCGAACGACGCGTTCAGCAGCCGCTTCGAGAGTCCCAGCGATCGCGTCGGGCCGGCCGCGAGCCGATCGGCGAGCGCCTGCGCGGTCGCGAGCAGCGCGCTCGTGTCGTCGACGCACTGGTACGCGAGGCCGAGGTCGACGGCTTCCGCACCGGTCGCCGTCTCGCCCAGCATCACCATCGCCTTGGCGCGCGCCATGCCGACGAGCCGGGGGAGCAGGTACGCGCCACCCGCGTCGACGACGAGCCCCCACTTGGGGAACGTCCACATGAAGCGCGTCTTCGGGTGCACGAGGACGAAGTCGCACGCGAGCGCGAGGTGGGCACCGGGCCCGATCGCGGGGCCGTTGACCGCGGCGACGGTCGGCTTGTCGAGTTCCCAGAGCTCGCGGATGAACGTCTGCACACCGGCGCGCAACGCCTCGGACGTCGACCGCGTCGCGAACCCCGGTTTGCCGGCCTGCGCAACGGTCGACGCGGTGAGGTCCATTCCCGCGCAGAACGCGTCGCCGGTCCCGGTGAGGAGCACCGCGCGGCACGTCGGGGTCGGTGCGGAACCTGCGAACCGCTTCGATGATCCCGTCGCGCATCTCGATCGTGAGCGCGTTGCGCGCGTCCGGCCGGTCGAGCACGATCCGGCCGACGCCGTTGTCCGTCGTCTCCACCTGCAACATCGCGGTGCGCTCAGTTCTCGTTGGTCGTGAGGATGTTCACGACGGACACACCCGAACCGCGCCCGCCGGCGTTGTGCTGCAGGGCGAAGCCGTTGCGCATCTCGACCTGCCGGTCGCCCGCGTCGCCGCGGAGCTGCCACCAGCATTCGGTGAGCTGGGCGACTCCCGTTGCACCGATCGGGTGGCCCTTGGCGAGCAGGCCGCCCGACGTGTTGACGGGGATGCGCCCGGTCAGTGTCGTCTCACCCTCGAGGCTGGCGCGGCCGCCGTCGCCCTTCTCGAAGAACCCGAGGTCCTCGATGTCGAGGATCTCAGTGATCGTGAAGCAGTCGTGCACCTCGGCGGCGTCGACCTGCGCGGGCTCGATGCCGGCCATCGTGTAGGCGCGTTGCGCCGCCAGCCGCGTCGCCTTGATCTCCGTGAAGCTGTCCTTCTCGTGCAGGTACGGATGGTCGGTGGCGACACCGAACCCGGCGACGTATACCGGCTTGTCGGTGAATTCGCGTGCCCGGTCGGGGCTGACGAGCAGGATCGCGGCGGCGCCGTCGGTCTGGGGACAGCAATCCAGCAGGTGCAGCGGATGACACACGGGCGCCGACGCCAGCACGTCTTCGATCGTCACCTCGTTCTGGAAGTGCGCGTACGGGTCGCGCGCGCCGTTGTAGTGGTTCTTCACGGCGACCGACGCGAGCATCTCGCGCGTCGTACCGAACTCGTGCATGTGTCGCGTCGCGAACGGTGCGAACAGCACCGGCGCGGTCTCGCCGCGCGTGAAGATCGGATGCCCGGCCGCGGCGCGGGAAAGCAGCCCTTCCTCACTCGACTTGTCGCGCATCTTCTCGACACCGATGACGAGGACGACATCGTGGACCCCGCTCGCCACCGCCATCGCGCCGACGCGGAACGCATCCGAGCCGGACGGACAGGCATTCTCGATGCGAGTGCACGGAATGCCGACGAGACCGATCGCGGTCGGGATCGTGTTGCCGCCGATGCCTTCCTGCCCCCAGAGCGTGCCCCGCTGGGTCGCGACGAACGCGGCCTCGACCTGCGACGGATCGAAGCCCTTGTCGACGCTCTGCACCGCGGCGTCGAACGCGCCGGCCGCCATCTGCTCGTAGCTCTGCTCGAACAGCTCGCCCATCTTGATGAGGCCGGCGCCGACGACGGCCACCTTGTTCCAGCTCATACTTCTGTGCCTTTCCGGGCGCGGGCCTTGAAGCCGTAGACGGGGACGCCGCGCTCGTGCGCGTACTTCCGCAGGACGAGGTCGACCCGGGTCCCGATCTCGACGTCGGAGCCGTCGCCGATCACCTGCAGCATCAAGCGGGCGCCGTCCTCCATGTCGAGCACCGCGATCGGCAACGGCGCGACGAACGGCGCGGGCATCGTGTGGTTGATCACGTACGTGTGCACCTGGCCGCGCCGCGCGACGGAGACCGGTTCCAGCTTCGGGCCGCCGCACGCGATGCACGTCGGATGGATCGACGGCGGTGTGCTGATCGTGCCGCAGTCGACACAGCGGCCACCGAGCAGACCGAGCATCTCGTCCGCGCCGCGCACGAACATCGCGCTCTCGGGTGGCACACCCATCGGGATGGTCTCGCCTGCGGCTTCGAGCTGGCCGCGTGCCCGCAGTGCGTCCGTGTACGTCATCGGCGCGCCCGGCGCGAGCGCGTCCAACACTCGAGCGGCCCCGGCAACCGGCGTCTCGACATCGATCAGGACGCCGGTGGTGCGGCCGCCTCCGGTGCCGATGATCGCGACGAGGCCGGGCGCGTCGAGCGCGCCGATCGCACCGAGCAACGGCGCCGCCGCGCCGGTGTCGCCGACAGCGGCGTACACCGCGGTCGACGCTGGAGCACCGCCGCCGACCAGCTTGGCGACCGTTGCACCGAGGCGGCCGTCGGGGTCGGGGAGCGACCAGGTGCGCACGTCGAACGACGCGAGCGCGGTCGTGACCTCCGCGACGATCGGCAGGAAGATCTCCTCACGGAACAGGCGCGGGTCGTAGAGGTCGCGAACGTCGTCCTCGCCGTCGCCCCGGTAGCGGTCGAGGAAGGGACGGCTCCGCGTGACGCGCGTGCCGATCGAGGCGGTGCCGCCGGTCGCGGCGAGCACGATCGCGGCCGCGCCCGCGCCGCACCGCGGTTCGAACCCGGTGCCGGGCCCGGGCCGCCGAGTGTCGGAGGCGATGACGAGCGCGACCTGCGCCGAACCGGCGCCGACGGCGTCCGCGGCGGCGGTCAGCGCGTCCATGCCCGCGTGCGTCGATCCCGACGCGAGCGTGCCGCCCACATGGTTCGAGCAACCGAGGGCGGCCGAGAGGATGGCGAGGCTCGGGCCGTCCGAGAACGGCGGCCGGCTCGTGCCCCAGAAGACGGCGTCGACGTGCGCGGCGTCGATGCCGGCCGCGTCGAGCGCGGCGGTCCCGGCCTCCCAGGCGAGTGTCAGCATGTCTTCGTCGGGTGGGCACACGGCCGCGGTGCCGCGCCCGCCCTTGCGTCCCCACGCGGCCGCGACGTCAGCCGCCGCCAGCCGCCGGCGCGGCGCGGCCGCGCCCACTCCCAGCAGTCGAATCGTCATCTCCGCTCCCGTTGGTCGGGTCGCAGGGTACGCTCATCCGCTCTGGCGGCGTAGCCGAGTGGCTCAGGCAGAGGTCTGCAAAACCTTTTACACGGGTTCGATTCCCGTCGCCGCCTCGACGTCCGCGCACAAGAATGGCGCCGCGTGCGGCGCCATTCCGGTGTCAGCGGGACGAGTCCTCGGTGCGGGTTCGGGCGGGGTCAGGTGCCCGGTGTCGACAGCGGCGCGCGCTCGCCGTTCGTGGCGGCGCGGTCCTCGTCGCGACTCGCATCGAAGTCACCGGCCACGAGCGGGTCGGAGTCCGCGCCGCGCTTGCGCAGGATGTAGAACGCCAACGCACCCAGGCCCAGCAGCACGAGCAGCAGCGGCAGCTTCGAGCGCTTCTTCTTGGGCGGGGTCACCGCGTCCCGTGCGCGTTCCGCCGTGTCGCTCGCCCAGTCGCGCACACCCTCGATCGCGTCCTTGGCGATCTCGAGCAGCTCTTCGGCGGTGTCACTCACAGCGGGGGGAATGGCTTGGTCGATCACGGCAGCCCTTTCGATGAACAGGTCGAGCAGCGTCCCGCGCGAGTCTTCCCGATCTGTCAAGCCGACGAAACAACACGTGTGCCACTCGCGGCACGGAGCGCGCGATAACAGACCTGGGCGTCGCCGAGCCGGTGCCGCAACAGCCGCTCGAGCGCGCCGATCGGTGCCAGGTTCTGGGGGGCGCGGGGATCCTTGTGCGCGACCGAGGCGAACCGGGGGAGCGCGACCGTCACGGTGTCCGCGAGCTCGACGACGGCGGCGAGCGGCAGTGT
This sequence comes from uncultured Actinomycetes bacterium, assembly GCA_963745645.1. Lineage (GTDB taxonomy): Bacteria > Actinomycetota > Acidimicrobiia > IMCC26256 > PALSA-610 > CAVUFH01. The sequence continues at coordinate 50,708 of CAVUYD010000003.1, read as the reverse complement.
GCCGCTCGCTTCACAGCGCACGATGCCCGCCCACGGACCGCCGGCCGGCCCCGGCAGCCGGACGTACCACGTCGTGCGGCTGAAGGGCCGGGCGTCGATCCGGAACAGCGGCGTCCGTTCACCCGCCGCGAGCGCGCCGACCACCGGGTTGAGGTGTTCGGGGAGATAGCGCACGTGATGCGTCTTCACGAAGCCGATCGCGTCGCGGATGTGTTGACCCTTGCGCAGCGGCCCGTCGAGCACGATGAGCTCGTCGCCGGACCGGCGCGCGGCCTCGGCGATGCGCACTTCGCATTCGGTCATGCGTTCGTGCACCGCGTAGTTGATCGACTCCGGCGCGGCGTCCTTGGTCTTGCACGCTTCGAACGTGCCGTAACGCGTGACGACGTCGTCGAGCCCGGGCGCCGGCGCGAACAGACCGCGCCCCACCTGCACGTCCTCGAGCGTCGCGGTGTCACCGCACCGCACCGCACCGGCCGCGTAGGACGCGAAGATCCCCGGCACCGCGTCGTTCTCGGCGGTGTCGATCCACGCGCGCGCTTCCAGGCGGCGCACACCGTCGACGAACACGACGGTGTCGGGCGCGCGCGTGCCGGCCGGAGGGCGCAGGGGCGCCCACGCGGCCGCGCCCACTTCGACCTCGACGTCCGGTTCCTGTTCGGCGACGAGCAGGTCCGACTCGAGGCTCGCGCCGTAGGAGGGATCCCAGGGATCAACGGTGAACTTGATGGCACTGCCCTCCTGCGTTTCGCGATACCGACGAGTTTCGGACGAAGCGGAAGTCTTGGGCGTCGTGATGCTCACGTACCGGCCGACCGGCGCGCCGCCGTTCGGTGCGATGGGCGACTTCGCGTCGGTTCCTCACCCGTCCTCGCGATCGACCTGCGCGCTGCGGTCGGTGCGCGTGACGCGGAAGCGGACCGGCATGCGTTCGGCGAGTGCGGGCACGTGCGTGACGATGCCGACCATGCGGCCGACTGCTGAGCGACTCGATCGTGCTCGCGACGATGTCGAGCGTCTCGGGGTCGAGCGTGCCGAAACCTTCGTCGAGGAAGATCGATTCGAGCGTGGCCGCGCCGTCGGCCGCGAGGTCGGCGATGCGATCGGCGAGGGCGAGTGCGAGCGCGAGCGACGCCTGGAACGTCTCGCCGCCCGAGAGCGTGCGCACGGACCGCGTCTCGTCCGCGTTGACGGTGGTCGACGACGAGCAACTCGCTCGTCGGCGCTGGTGCGCAGCGCGTACTGGCCGGCCGACAACGCTCGAGGAGCGCCGACGCCGCCTCGACCAGGCCGCGAGCGCTTCGTCGACGAGCCACTGTCTCGAAACGATCGGAGCGCAGGCGCGAGCCGAGGAGGTCGGCGACCTCGTGCTCTTCGCGCGGCGCGCAGCTCCTGCCGCGACCTTCCGGGACTGCTCGAGCGCGTCATCGATGCGCTGCAGCTCGTTCGCGGGCGTCGCGACCGTGCTCGAGCACGTCGTCGCGCCAGCGCGGCGACGGTCCGTGGCCCGGGTGTCGACGCACAGCCGGCGCGCCGCGTTCGAGGAGCGTCGCCGAACGCGGCGGCGCGTTCCGTGCGCGTGTGTTCGAGCGCATTCGACGCCGCGCCGGCGGCCGAGCGCTGTTCGTGCTCGCGCCGGATGTCGTCGGCCCACTCCGCGAGCGCGATCCCACTGCTGGCGAGAGGTCGTCGTCGGGTCGCCGGGGGTTCGAGTCCGGCCCGGACGAAGCGGTCGCGCTGCTGGCGGAGCTCGGAACGCAGAGCGTCGAGCGCCGCGTCGGCGTCGGCTCGCCGGGCCGCGGTCGGTCGCTTCGACGGCGGCGCGCGGTCGCGCTCGCGCGCGCGTGCGGTGTGGTCCGCGGCGAGGGTGGCGTCGACTGTGCTCGAGCGTGCCGGCGATCGCGGCGGCGTCGGGGAACGCCTCGGCGAGCGCCCGGTCGCATCGCCAGCTGCTCTTCGAGCTCGCTCGCGAGCGGCGGCCGCCTCGGCGTGCGACCCGAGTGCGCCTGGTCGACGGCCACGCGCGCTGCCGGCCGCGATGCGGCGCGCTTCTTGACCTCGCCTTCGACCTTCGTGAGCGCGGCCGGTCGCTTCCGCTTCGGAACCTCGGTGACGGTTTGCTCGCACACGGGGCATGGCTCGCCGGCAACCAGGTGCGCCGCCAGCGTGTGGGCCGCATGCGCGTCGCGTACCTCGGCGAGCCGCTCCTGGAGATCTGCGACGATCGCGCTTCCGCGCGCGTCGCGAGGTCGGCGACGCGCGCGGCGTCGGTCGCGGCTGCACGTTCGGCGCGTCGCGCGCGTCTTCGAGCGCGGGACCGACGCGCAGTCACCGCCTCGTGTGCGTCACGAGCGCGTGCGAGCTCGGCGCGATCGGGGAGCGACTCGACCTCGGTGTCGAGTGCGACGAGCGCACGTTGTGCCGTCGCCACGGCTTCGGTCGCGGCGCGGGCCGCGACCAGCGCCTCGTCGAGCTTCTCGGTGAGCTGCGTGACCGCGCGCGGCACGCGGATCTGTTCCAGCTCGGCTGCGAGTGCGGACGCGGCGCGCGCTTGGGAGTCGGCCTCGGCGATCGCCGCGACCAGCCGTTGGTCCTCCGGGCGGGCGGCGTCGAGCGCGTGCGTGCAGCTCGAGGAGCTCGCGCCGGCGGACCTCGGCCGCGGCGCGCGCGCGTCCTCCGTGGCGCCGGCGAACGCCGCCAGCTGCCGTTCGTGGATCTCGATCGCCGACTTCGCGGCCGCGGCCCGCTGCCGGGCCAGTGCGCCATGCGGTCGTAGCGGCCGAGATCGAGGAGCGCGTGAGGATCGCCGGCGCTTGGCCGGTTCGTCGTGCAGGAACGGTGCGAACTGGCCCTGCGGGAGCACGACGCACTTGGTGAACTGCGTCGAAGTCGAGGCCGACGAGCCGCTCGACGGCGGGCTTCGAACTCGCGTGCTCTGCCCGCGAGGACGTCGGTGGTGCCGTCGGCTCGATGCGTTCCAGCGATCGCTTCGGGTGTGCTCGCCTTGCCGTTGCGGATGCGCACGACCCGGGTCGCGAGGTACGCTGTTCGCCGGCGAGCTCGAACGTGAACGAGACCTTCGCGTCCGTTGCGCCGAGCGTCATGACCGGCGCGACCTGCCGCTCGTCGCCGTGGCGGGGCACCTTGCCGTAGAGCGCGAAGCAGATCGCGTCGATCAGCGATCGACTTGCCCGTGCCGGTCGGCGCCGACGATCGCGAAGAAGTCGGCGTCGTCGAAGTCGACGTCGATCGCGGTCGCGGAACGCGGCGAAGCCCTCGAGCTCGAGCGTCGAGCGGCCGCATCAGACGGCTCTCCGCGATCGAGTCGTCGAGCAGCCGTCGAACAGGCGGACGAGCGCGGTCGTCGTCGACGCCCTCGCTCGTCGAGGTACTCGGCGAACAGGTCGCGCGGCGCTGCGGCCGCGGCGCGACCGGCCGCGCGTCACCGTCCGTCGTCGGTCGTCGAGCTCGCGGTCGACGCGCACGTCGACCGCGTCGGGCAGCAGCGCGCGCACGTCGTCGGCGAGGCCGGCCCGGGGCGGCTCGCGCACGAACACCCGCAGGCACGCGTCGCCGACGGTCGGCGCCGCCGCCTCGCAGCTCGGCGAGCGTGCCCCGCAGCGTGCGCAGCACCGCACCGCGTCGTCAGCGCGACCGGTGCGACCTTGGCCGCGCCGCCGGCTCGGGGACGTCGACGACGAGCACCTGCTTCGTGTCGTGCTCCTCGCCGAAGTCGACCTGGATCGGCGAGCCCGAGTACCAGATCGGCGCCGCGCCGGGCATCTGCTGGGCGCGGTGGAGGTGCCCGAGCGCGACGTAGTTCGCGGCCGCCGGGAACGCCGCGGTCGGCACCGATGCGTACTCGTCGATCAGCTGCGCGTCGCGTTCGCCGCCGCCGAGCATGCCGCCCTGCACCATGCAGTGCGCGGCGACGATGTTGACCGTGTCGGCGGCGAAGCCCTCGCTCAGCCACGGCGAGCAGGCGGGCGCACGCGCGCCGCGTAGAACTGCGCGGTCGCCGGCCGCGGTCGCGCCCATCAGCTGCTCGGTCTTGATCGCCCAGCGCTGCGACACCCACGGCAGCAGCACGACGCGCGTCGCCGCGCCGACGTCGACGACCGCCCGCTCGGGCCCGGCCGGCAGGCCGAGCACCGTGATGCCGAGCCGCGCGAACACGGGCGCGACCGCTCGAGTTGCGACTGCTGGTCGTGGTTGCCGCCGACGACGACGACGTGCGCGCCGGTCTCGCGCAGCGCGAGCAGCGCGTCGCACACGACCGCGGTGCGCCTCGGGCGGCGGCGCGGCCGTCTCGTAGAGGTCGCCGACGACGAGCACGAGGTCGGCGCGTTCGCGGTCGGCGATCTCGGCGATCTCGCCGAGCACGGCGCGGTGCTCGTCGATGCGCGAAGCGCCGCGGAGCAGCTTGCCGACGTGCCAGTCGGAGGTGTGGAGGACTCGCGCACGAGCCCCTCAGGCCCGGGGTCCGGGCGGCACGCCTTCGAGCAGATCGTCGGGGATGCGCGAGCTCGCCGGCCTCGGCCGGGTTCGTCGCCCCGCTCGTCGGGCCGGGTCGCCCAGGCCGGGAACGGGAACTCGACGACGAGCGGCACCGGGATCTCGCGGCTGGTGCACGAACATCGTGCCGGGCTTGGCGATCATCGCGCGCTGCTGGTGCGACCTTCGGGCAGGAAGCCGTACTCGGGCCGCGCCGCCTCGGCCGCGTCGAGCCGGCCCGACGACGCGGATCGACGAGTTGGAGATGATGCGCCGCTCGACCTCGCTCGCGGTCTGCTGCGCGCCGATGAGGATGATGCCGAGCGAGCGGCCGCGCTCGGCGACGTCGAGGAGGATCTCCTTGATCGGCGACTCGCCGTCGCGGGGCGCGTACTTGTTGAGCTCGTCGAGCACGACGAACAGCAGCGGCTTGTGCTGCCCGGCGCGTTCCTTGTCGTCGAACGCGCGCCGCAGCGTGACGCCGACGACGAACCGCTTCGCCCGGTCGTCGAGGTTGTGGAGGTCGACGACGGTGACCTGCGCGGCGGTGTCGATGCGGTGCCGCAGCAGCGCGTCGGCGGCGACGTCGGCGCGCACGAGCCGGGCGAGCGAGCGCTGCGACGACAGCAAGCGGCGGACGAACGCGTTGATCGTGCCCATGCCGGTGACCGGGCCGGCCCACGGCCCGCGCACCATCGGGTCGTCGTCGGTGACCTGCGCGACGATGAAGTCGACGAGATCGTGGTACGTGCGCAGCGTCTGCGCCGTCGATCCGCCACGCCGCCGTCGCCCGCGGGCTGCGCCGTCGCGCTTCAGCGTGGCCGCCGACGTTGTGCACGACCATCGTGTACTGCTGGCGCTCGTCCTCGGCGTCGGCGAACACGAACGGCAGCAGCTCGTCGGTCGCGAACTCCTCGATCGTCCAGAAGAACGGGTACACGCCGAGCTGGCGGTTCTGCGACGTCGGGCGTGGCGTTCGGGTCGTCGCGGCGCGGCGGCGCGTACACGCGCGACGTCGGCGAACGCGCCGGGCATCAGCCCGAGGTCGCGGTACTTCTGCGACTGCTCGGGCGAGAGCTTGCACGTTCTCGTGGTCGAGGAAGAGCAGGTCCTCGCCCTTCACGTTGAAGATGAGCGCCTTCGTGTTCGTCGCGTCGGCGCCGAGCACGCCCGAGTGGAACAGGCCGTAGAGCAGGAAGGTCGCGTACGTCGTCTTCGTCGCGACGCCGGAGATGCCGGAGATGTTGACGTGCGCGCCGCGGGTGCCGTCGAGGAAGTCGAGGTTGACGTACGAGCGGCAGCCGTCGCGGCCGAGCCCGATCGGCAGCCGCGACTTCATCTGGTCGAAGAACAGCGCTGACGTCGCGCTCGTGCGCCGGTCGCGCGCCGGACCTCGGCGCCGGGCCGGGGCGGCACGAAGACCTCGGGCTCGAAGCGGGTGGTGATGCACCTCCGCGGCCTCGATCGCCTCGCGCCGGCAGCACGCCGTCGGCGATGAGGAACACGTCGGAGTCGAAGCGGGCGCCCTCGTGGCGGGCCCGCACCTGGGTGACGACGCCCGAGAGCCGCACCGGCTCGTCGCGGCCGGGCACGTCGCGCTCGCAGACGACGACGTCGTCGAGCTGCAGGTACTGGTCGGGCGGCGAGCGCGACCCAGAACGACAGCGGCGTCGCGTCCTCGGTGCCGAGCACCCGGCCGACAGGGAGGGTCATGAGAGCGACGGTAGTGCTGGGGTGAGACGCCATCAGGTGATAGCTGGGCACCGGCCGGCGCGTTCGCCTGGGCTAGAGGCCCTCGACGTAGATCCGGCGGACGATGTCCTCGATCGCGGGTTCCTCGAGGGTGAGATCGCGCAGGGAGTAGCGGGCGGCGACATCGGCGATGAGCTCGGCCGCGGTCGTGTCGTCGCGGCGGAAGCGCAGCCACTGGCGGGGGCCGTCGACCTTCACGACCTCGGCCGCGCGGCCTCGATCGATGGCCGCGGACTCGGCCAGGTCGACGACAGGGTGCGCTCGGTGCCGTACTTGTCGCGCAGCGCGTCGAGGCCGCCGTCGTAGATGACGTGGCCGTGATCGATGATCAACAGCCGGGAGCACAGCCGCTCGATGTCGTCGAGATCGTGCGTCGTGAGCAGAACGGTGGTGCCGTGACGCGCGTTGAGGTCGGCGAGGAACGTACGGACGCGGTCCTTGCTCACGACGTCGAGGCCGACGGTCGGCTCGTCGAGGAAGAGCAGCTCGGGGTTGTGGAGCAGCGCCGCGGTCAGCTCGCCGCGCATGCGCTGGCCGAGCGAGAGCTGGCGCACGGGCGTGCCGATGAACTCGTCGAGTTGCAACAGGTCGATGCACTCGTCGAGCCGCTCGCGGTGCGCGCGGCTGTCGACCTTGTAGACGTGGCGGAGCAGATCGAACGAGTCGGCGAGCGGCAGGTCCCACCAGAGCAACGAGCGCTGCCCGAACACCACGCCGATTCTCCGCGCGAGCGTGACGCGGTCGCGCGACGGCACGAGTCCGGCGACGTGCACCTCGCCCGCGCTCGGCACGAGCACGCCGGTGAGCATCTTGATCGTCGTGCTCTTGCCCGCGCCGTTGGGACCGACGTAGCCGAGCATCTCGCCCGCGTCCACGCTGAACGACACGTCGTCGACGGCGTCGACGACCACACGTTCGCGCCGAACGCGTCCCGCGTGCCGCCAGATGGTGAACGTCTTCGAGACGTGCTCGACCCGGATCATGACCCGGTGCTCCGGTAGTGGCGTACCGACGTGCGCCAGACGAACCCGGTGAGCGCCGCGAACGCGAGCGCGGCGACTGGGGCGAGGAACTGGAACGCGGACGGGAAACCGAGCGGATCCGGCTTGTCGAGGAGGTAAAGGCCCGGGAAGTACGTGACGAACGCGAGCGGCACCACGAACGCGAGCAGGCGTCGCAGCCACGGCCCGAAGATGTTGAGCGGGTACGACGTCATCATGTTGCCGCCGTACGTGAACGTGTTCGCGACCTCCGCGCTCCCGATCGTCCAGAACGTGAGGCAGCCACCGAGGACGAACATCGCGCCGAAGATGAGCGCGCCGCATACGATGCCGACGGGCAGCAGGATGACGCGCAACGCGTTCCACTGGATGTCGGCGACCGCGAGCGCGTACACGAGCACCGCCGCAGCCTGTGCGATGCGGCCGACGCGCCGCAGCGCGAGGTCGGACGCCATCACCTGCAGCAGCGTGCTGACCGGCCGGAGCAACACGACGTCGAACTGGCCCGAGCGGATGTCGAGGTTGATCATGTCGATGTGGCCGATCAGCATGTCGGCGATCGCGATCCCGAGCCCGCTGATGCCGTAGAGCAGCGCGATCTCCTGCAGACTCCACCCCGCCGAGCGCGGGGAAGTGCGAGAACAACGCGAGCACGACGATGAAGTCGACGAACGTCAACAGGAACGCCGCAGTCGTGTTGAGCGCGAACGACGTCCGGTACTGCAGCTGGCCGCGCACGCGCGCACCGACGAGCTTGCGCCACATCGTGAAGCCGTCCTGCAGCTGCGCCTTTTTCAGCTGCGCCGCCTGCATCTGCACGTCGTCAGCCTCCCTGCACCACGACGCGGCGGGACGCGTTCGCGAGGAGGAGGCGACCGGCGGCGAGCAGCACGATCGCCCAGCCGAGCTGCAACGCGAGACCGCTCCCGAGCCCGGCGCCGGTACGGCGGCCCATGAAGACGTCGATCGGGATCTGGATCATCGACGCCCACGGCAGGAGGATGAAGAGCTTCGCGCCCACGTGGGGAAGAACGCGATCGGTATCGCGAAGCCCGACGCGACCGTCGTGAACGCGCTCGACAGCGTGAGCAATCCGCGCCAGTCGAGCACCCAGAACGCGAACAGGTTCACGATGAACCGCATCCCGAAGCTGACGACGACCGCGAGCGCCAGGCTCACCGCGAACGCGCACCATTGCCCGAGCGACGCGGGGAACACGAGCGTGTAGAACAGCGCGCCGATCAGGAACGGGGGCAGCCCGCGCGAGCAGCTGGTACCCGGCGCGTCCGAGGTCTTCGGCGAGGTACGCGCCCTGCAGGTCGATCGGGCGCTGGAGGTCGGTGATGATGTCGCCGGTCTGGATGCGGGTCGCGAGGTCGACCCAGTTCCACATCGCGATCGTCATGATCAGCGCTTGCGTCAGCCAGGTGTAGGTGGCCGCCTGCTCAGGTGTGTAGCCGCCGATCGCGCCGCCGGCCCGGAGCGCGGCGAACAGGATCGCGACGCGGAGGAACCCGAAGGCGGTGTTCGTCAGCACGCCTGCGACCGTTGCCGCGCGGTACGAGGACCACCGCCGGAACCCGGCTCGGGCCAGCGCCAGATATGCCATGCACAACGCTCCGGACGCGCGTCGAGGCCCGGGCAATCCCGAGGAAGGGGCCCGGGTGGGGGGTGCGAGCGTAACGCTGCCCGACCCGAACGTGCGTGGATTTCCCCGCCCGGACGGGGGGGTGAAGTCACGCCGGAACGGCTGGTCGGGGCGGTACTGGACAAGGCGAGGTCACGCCCGTTATCGTTTTTGGAACACGTTCTATTTCCTGAACCCCTTTTCCGAAGCGTTGATCGTGGGAGTGGATCCATGGAATTCGGCCTGTTCCACGGCGGCTTCGTGCACAAGGACCTGCGGGCGGCGAACCCCGAACGCCGAGCACGACCGGCTGATGAGCGAAGTGCGACCTCTGCGAGGTCGGCGACCAGCACAACTGGAAGTACGCCTGGTTCACCGAGCACCACTTCCTGAAGGAGTACTCGCACATCTCCGCGAGCGAGACGCTGATGGCGTGGGTGCTCGCGCGCACCGAGCACATCCACGTGGGCGTCGGGATCATCAACATCACGCCGCCGGTGAACCACCCGGCGCGCGTCGCCGAGCGCGTCGCGATGATGGACCTCGTCTCGAACGGTCGGTTCGAGTTCGGTACCGGCCGCGGCTCGTCGACGACCGAGATGGGCGGCTTCGGCATCACCGACCCCGAGATCACGCGCGACATGTACGACGAAGCGATCCGCGAGATCGTGCGCATGTGGCGCGACGAGCCGTACTCGTACGACGGCAAGTTCTTCTCGATGCCCGAGCGCAACGTGCTGCCGAAGCCGTACGTGAAGCCGCACCCGCCGCTGTGGGTCGCGGCCGGCAACCCGAGACGTTCGAGAAGGCCGCGAAGATGGGCCTCGGCGTGCATCTGCTTCACCGGCGGCACGCCCGAGAAGATGGCGCCGCTCGATCGAGACGTACAAGAAGCACATCGTGAACGCGGAACCGGTCGGCGAGTACGTCAACGACAACATCGCGATCACGACGAGCTTCATGTGCCTCGAGGACCGCGACGAGGCGCGCAGCTACATGGCGCACTCGGGCAACGGTCGCCAGCAGACGCTCGTGTTCCACTACCTCGACACGTTCCCGAAGCCGCCGTTCGTGCCCGAGTGGCCCGACGGAGATCCCCGACCCGACGCTCGAGCAGATCGAGAAGGGCTTCCAGAGCGGCGCGCGCGATCGTCGGGCACGCCCGACGACTGCGCGCGAGGGCATCCAGAAGTGGGTCGACATCGGCGTCGACCAGCTGATCATGGGCCCGTCGGGCAGCACCTACCCGCACGAGTTGCTCGAGCGCACGGTGACGCTGTTCGGCGACGAGGTCATCCCGCGGTTCGACAAGGACCCGGAGCACTCCACGAACCGCTTCCGTCGCGAAGCGGCCGTGCGACTCGGCCTCACCTGACGCGGCGCGTCCGTGCGCTCGTACACTCGGTCGTGCGTGGATCCGCACGACAACCTGTCGGAACATCCCGATCTCGCGGCGACGAGCGCGGCGATGCGCGCGGCGTGGCGTGCGGAGCAGGACGCGGCGACGCGGGACGCGACCGAGGACTGGCAGCACCGCCAGACACTGGTCGACCGGCTGCGCGCCCACATGCACCGCGGCGACGGCCTGACCGTCACGGTGCTCGGCCGCCGCCTCGTCGGCTTCGTCGAGGAAGTCGGCGACGACGTGCTCGCGCTGCGCACCGTCTCGGGCCGGATCGACGTGCATCTCGCGCCGAGCATCGCGTTCGAATACGCGGTCACGGCACCCGCGCGCGAAGGCGGCCATCGCGGCCCGACGCGGTCGGCGGATCCTTCCGCGCCGCGCTGCTCGTACGCGAGCAGGACGCGCGCGTGCTGCTCGGAACCGCGGCCGACCCGGACGGGCGCACCGGCGCGTTGCGCGTCGGCGGCGACCACGTCGTGCTCCGGACACCGGATACCGAGTTGGTTGTGCCACTCGCGAGCATCGGCTGGGTGAGCCGGGCGCCCGACTGACCGTCAGGGTGTGACGCCGACCATCGCCGCGCTGACGTCCCACAGGCGCGCCGCGACCGCGTCGTCCCGCGCCGTCGCCGCGGGCTTGGCCAGCGCGGACTTGGCGAAGTACTGGCCGGTGACGCCGTCGAGCTGGGGCGACGAAGCGACGTAGATCGACGTCTGCGCGCCGATCTCGGGCGAGTGCGCGAACGGGCGGCCGAGCACCATGCCGACGTTGCCCATGAACCCCGTGTCGCCGTCGCGCGAGAACCGGCTGGCGACGAACCCGGGATGCACCGCGTTGGCGGTCACGCCCGTGCCGTCGAGCCGCCGCGCGAGCTCGCGCGTGAAGAGGATGTTCATCAGCTTCGTGCGGCCGTACGTGCGGAACGCGCGGTAGTGGCGGGTCGACTCGAGGTCGTCGAACTTCAGGCCACCCGGTGCGAAGCGGTGCGCGTCCGAGGCGACCACCACGACCCGCGCCGGTGCGCTCGCCACGAGCTGGTCGCGGAGCAGCGCGGTCAACAGGAAGTGGCCGAGATGGTTGGTCTGGAACTGGGTCTCGTGCCCGTCCTCGGTCACGTGCCGCTGCTTGAGGATGACACCGGCGTTGTTCACGAGGATGTCGAGCCGGTCGTGTGTGTCGTTGAACGTCTTGGCGCACTCGTGGACGGACGCGAACGACGTGAGGTCGAGCGCCATGACCTCGACCTCGCCGCCGCTCCTCGCCTCGATCTCGGCGAGCGCCGTCGCGCCGCGGCCCGGGTTCCGTGCCGTGATGACCACGTGCGCGCCGTCCGCGCGAGCGCAACGGCCGTCTCGAGGCCGATGCCGGAGTTGCCGCCGGTGATGACGGCGACCTTCCCCTCAAGGCTTCCCACGCCGCAGACGTTAGAGGTGCCGGCCGCTGAAGCCCGGTAAGACAGGGAGAGTTCCGGAAAACGTGCCGATGGCGCGGCGCGCGCGTCAGGTGTCGGCGCGCTCTTCCGCGCTCGGCGAGCGGTCGTGCCCGGGCTGTTCGCGGACCCACGCGATGAGCTCGTCGCGGACGAAACGGATCTCGCGGCCTCCGGGGAACCGGTGCGCCGGAATGCGGTCTTCCCGCACCATCTTGCGCAAGTACTCGACGTGGACGTGCAGCAGTTCGGCCGCCTGCGCGGTGGTCAGGATCGGCGGGTACGCCTCGTTGGTGACGAGCGGCGTCACCGCCGGCGGGGTCGCGGCGGGCGTCTCAGGCGGCGTCGGCGGGCTCGGTCACCCGGGCACCGTACCCCGGGCTCACACACGTTCAGGTGATCTGTCGCAGTCCGCGGTCGTGCTTCCAGTTCTTGGTCGGTCGCGCGGATCTGCTTCCATGCCCCGCTTCCACGGAGCGGAAAGGGCGGAGCGCGTGGGCATGGATGCAGTGGCAATTCCGAGAGCGGCGCGGCGCGGGTTGGCGACACGGCTCTCGACCGGACACGTCGTGATGATCGTCGCCGGCTCTGTTGGGCGTGATCCTGACGCTGAGCGTCCTGCGCGGCGCTGACGACCGGCGAGAGATCCTCGTCGCCGCGAAGGATCTCGTTCCGGGCACGGTGATCGATGCGCAGTCCGTGCGCGTCGAGCGCATCGACGCGAGCAGCAACGTGCTCGCCTCGACGTACGCGCCGGACGAGATCGACGGGTTGCGGGGCCGGGTCGCGACGGCTGCGATCGCGAAGGGTGCACTCGTGACGCGTGGTGCGGTTCGGCCGCGTGAGGCAGGCGCGGCGTCGCGCTCGATGAGCTTTCCGCTCGCCGAAGGCGCGTGCGATGGGCGGCGCGCTCGACTCGGGTGATCGCGTCGACGTGCTCGTCGTGCAGCACGACGGGTGCGCAGGCGGGCTACGTGATGACCGACGTCGAAGTGCTCGACATCGACGGCGCGAGCGGTGGTCCGCTCGGCGCGCCGGACGAGCTCACGGTCACGCTCGCCGTCGACGCCGATGCGGCCGTACGCCTGGCCGCGGCCCTCGATGGCGGCACCGTCACGCTGGTGCGCTCGACCGGCGCCGCGCCGGCCGCCGACGCGACGCGGCTCGCGGCGCCCGAACCGGATGCGAAGGCGGGCGACGGTGGGTGAGCCGGAGGTCGCGCTCGTGTTCACCCCGGACGTGTGGGTCGAGGAGCTGCACCGGCACCTCACCGATCACGGCGGCGCACGGGTTCGGCAGATCGTCGTCGAGCCCGAGATCGCGCTCGAAGAGCAGTACGACGTGCTCGTCGCGAGTCATCGCTGGCCGGCGTTGACCCACGCGTTCGTCGCCGATCTCCACGCTCGCGGGCGTGCGGTGCTCGGTGTCTGCGACCGCGAGGAGCCGTCGGCCGGGCGCACCTCGTCGCGGTCGGGGTCGACGAGGTGATCGAGTCGGACCTCGGGCCGCGCGCGTTCGTCACCGCGATGCAGACACTGCGCGTGCCGGCGGCACGAGGTCGCGCGGCCCGAGACGATCGGTAGCCGTGCCCGTCCGACGCGGTCGCGTCGTCGCGGTGGGCGGGCCGCCCGGCGTCGGGCGCACCGAGGTCGCCGCGCAGCTCGCGTGTGACACGTCGGCGGCGTGCTGGTCGACGCCGACGATGTCGCACCGGCGATCGCGCCGCGATTGGGGCTGCCGATCGAGCCGAATCTCCGCACCGCGATCGACGCCGTCGAGCACGGGCGCGGTGAGCCTCGTCGATTCGCTGACGATCGACCGCAGCGGCGCGCTTCGGGTGCTGTCGGGTCTTCCGAACCCGTCGGCGTGGGTGCACGTGCGGCCAGGAGAAGTCGCGCGGCTCGTCCAGCGGCTCGCGGACGAGACGGACCTCGTCGTCGTCGACGGGATCGGTGCGCTCGAAGATGTCGGCGGACCGTTGCGAGGTCGCTTCGCCGTCGCGCGTGCGCTCGCCGTCGAAGCCGACGTGGTGGTCGGTGTCTGCGCGGCGACACCTGTCGGCGTGGTCCAGTTCCTGTCGTGGGCAGTCCAGGTCCGCTCCCTCGCGCCGGATGCGTCGCTGGTCGTCGCCGTGAATCGGGCGCCGCTCGCGCGCGTACCGGCGTGGAGAGCTCTTCGACGAGCTCACACGTTCACTGCCGCGCGGTCCGACGTCGCGTTCCTCGCCGAGGATCGGCGGGTCACCGACGCGATGTGGGACGGGCGACTCGTTCGCTCCGGTCCGTTCACGCGTGGCGTCAGCGTGCTGGCGACTGCAGTGCGCGCGCGCGCCGCGGCGCGGGCGCACGACTGAACCACTGGTCGCGGTGGAGGTGGCGTCGTGAACGCGCGCACCGACGCGTACGAGGTGATCCGCCGCGATGCCCTCGCCGGCATCGAGCGGCGACGGCTGCAACCCGAGCGCGAGCTGGCGGAGGTCCGGACCGAGGTCGAACGTGCCGTCGACGACTACCAGCGGCGGGCCCGGCTCGGCGAGGAGTTCCCGCTGGGTGACCCCGCCGCGATGGTGCATCGCGTGCTGCGGTCGATCACCGACTTCGGTGCGTCTGACGGACCTCCTCGCGCGTCGCGACGTCGAAGAGATCTTCGTCGAAGGTGCGCGGGTGACCTACCTCGACGGCGGCGGTCGCCTGCGCGGCCTCGCCGAACCGACGAGCGAGGAGGAGAACCGGCAGATGATCGACCGGCTGCTCTCCACGACCGAACGGCAGCTGAACGTGAAGCAGCCGTTGGTGCAGGCGCGTGTGCTCGACGGCACCGCTCGGCTCACCGCCGCGATCGCGCCGATCGCCGACCGCTTGTCGGTGACGCTGCGGCGCTACACCGTGCGGGACGCGAGCCTCGACGACCTGGTCGCGCGCGATGCGCTGAGCCGGGAAGCCGCCGCGTTCCTGTGGGCGGTGATGCAGGTGCGGTCGCGCCTCGTGATCTCGGGTGAGCCGGGCGCGGGCAAGACGACGCTGCTGGCTGCACTCCTCGCCGCGTCACCCGCGTCGCACTGCGTGCGGTGCTGCGAGGAGATCCGCGAGATCGCGGTGTCGGTCGTGCACGGCGCGTTCTACGAGGTGCGGCCGCCCGGGCTCGACGGCGGCGGCGAGATCAGCCTGCGGGATCTCGTGAAGTTCGTCCTGGCGATGCGGCCGGACGTGATCGTCGTCGGCGAGGTGCGCGGTGCCGAAGCGTTCGAGCTCACGCGTGCGATCAACGCGGGCTGCGGATTCCTGTGCACCGTGCACGCCAACAGCGCGGGGGAGGCCGTCAACGCGTTGGTGAACGCGGCGCTCATGGCGGGTGAGAACGTCACCGAGCGGATCGTGGGCAAGGTGTTCGGCGATGCGCTCGACCTCGTCGTGCAAGTCGACCGCGACGATCTTCCGCGCGGAACCGACGCGCGCATCCGCCGGCAGGTGATGGAGATCACCGCAGTCGTGCCGACGCTGGCCGACGATCGCACGTACGAGCCGATCTTCGTCCGCAAAGCGCTCGGCCGGCCGTTGGAGTGGACCGGTGTGCTGCCGGCCGGGCTCGAACTGCGCATCGATCGGGCCCTGCCCGACGGGATGCGGCTCCGCGCCTTGGTCGAAGGCAGGAAGGCCGCGGCTTCGTGAAGTTGCTGGCCGCGCTGTGCATCGGGACGTTCTGCGCGATGGTCGCGGCCGCGCTCGGCGGCCTGCTTCCGCAACGACGACCGCGCCGGCGCGTCGACCGCGAGCACAGGGTCGAACGCACGCGGGTCTGGTTGCAGCAGGCCGGCGTCGGTTTGACGCCGCGGCAGTTCGCGTCCGCGTCGTTCGGCGCGGGCGGGTTGGCGCTCGTCGTGCTGGCGGCGTTGACGGGTTCGGTGATCGTCGCGCTCGTCCCCGCGGTCGCGGTCGCGCTGGTACCGCGCGCGTACTTCGGTCATCGCCGCACTGTGCGGATGCGCGCGGTGCTGGCCGCGTGGCCCGACGGTCTGCGGGATCTCCTCGCGTCGATCTCGGCCGGCCGGTCGTTGACGCAAGCGGTCAACGCGCTCGCGACGGGCGGCCCATCCGACGCTGCGCGAGGCGTTCGCGCGGTTCCCCGAGCTGGCGCGCGTCATCGGAACGGGACCCGCACTCGAAGTCGTGAAGGAGGAGCTGGCCGACCCGACGAGCGACCGCGTCCTCGAAGTGCTGATCCTCGCGCACGAGCGCGGCGGCAGCATCGTGCGCACGATCCTCGAGGACCTTGTCGACGCGACCACCAAGGACCTGAAGCTGCTCGAGGAACTCGAGACCGAGGGGCTCGAGATGCGCATCAACGCGCGAGCGGTCGTCGTGATGCCGTGGCTCGTCCTCGTCGTGCTCACCGCTCGCCCAGGTGCGTTTCGCGACTTCTACCGCTCGGGCGGCGGCGTCGTGACCGTGTTGCTGGCCGCCGCGCTGTCGGCCGTCGGGGTGGTCGTGCTCGGTCGACTCGGCCGGCAGCAGGGCGACGAGCGTGTGTTCCCGAGCCGGAGTGCCGTCCGATGAACGCCCTCGTCCTCGTGGCGGCTGCCGCGATCGGCGGCGGCGCGGCGGCGATCGCGTCCTTGGTGGTGCCACCGACCCGGCGACTCGCGGGCCGCGTCCGGCCGTACACGCTCGTCGCGCGCGCAGCACTCGGGCAGCCGGCAGACGTCATCCCGTCCCGCGGTGCGATCCCCGCGCCCGGCGTCGTCGGCCGCGTGTTCGGTCCGCCGTTGCGCGCGATCCTCCCGCACCTCGGGCGGGCGAACAGCTGGGGAGACGAACGCCTGGCTCGGCTTCTGCGTCAAGCCGGTATCGACGACAGTACCCCGGAAGAGTTCCGCACGCGCCAGATCGGGGAGGGCGCGATCGTGGCGGCCGTCGGCGGGCTGGGTGTCGCGGTGCTCACACACTCGGCGCTCGCGGTGCTGGTCACCGCGGTCGCCGGCTACACGGTCGGATCGACGCGCACGCGCAAACGGCTCGAGCGTGCGGTGACCGAGCGCGCGGCGCGGATCCGTCAAGAGCTCTACACGGTCAACCATCTGCTGGCGATGCACGTCCGGACAGGTTCGGGTCCGATCCAAGCCGTGCAACGTGTCGTCGATCGCGGGCGGGGCGTCGTTGTCGAGGAGCTCGCCGCGCTGCTCGGCGCGATCCGTCACGGCGTGAGCGAGGTCGACGCGTTCCGGCGGGCCGCCGAGAACACGCCGGAACCGAGCGCCGCGCGCACGTATCACCTACTGGCGGCGAGCTCGGAGCGCGGAGCGGATCTCGGCCGCGCGTTGTTGGCGTTGAGCGAGGACGTGCGCGACGCGCGCCGGGAACAGATGCACAAGGACGCGGTGCGGAGACGCGCGGCGATGCTCGTGCCGACGATCGCGATCCTCGCTCCGATCATGTTGCTGTTCATCGCGGCGCCACTGCCGTCGATCGTCCTCGGAAACCGGTGAAGGAGACCTCATGGAAGAGCAAACGAACCAAGGAATGGACGAGACCGAAGACGGCGTCGACGGTCCGCGCCACGACGAAGCTGGTCTGGCCACGGCCGAGCTGCTCGGCAACGCGGCGCTGGGCGTGCTCGCCTTGGTGGCGATCTGGGCGCTCATGCAGCAGCTCGGCGTCGACATCGTGGAGTGGATCCGCGGCCAGCTGATCGGGTGAACCGCCGGCGACGCGAGGAACGACGGGTTCGCGACCGTGCAGTACGTCGCGACAGTCGGGCTCTCGCTCATCCTCCTGGTCCTGTTCGCGAACCTGCTCGTCGATCTGTACGCGCGCGGTGCCGTGCGTGACGCGCTCGACGAGGGCGTGCGCGCCGCCGCGCCCGTAGGTGGTGGACGGACCGAGTGCGAGGAACGGGCGCGCGAGGTGGTGGACGGGCTGTTGCACGGCGCGCTCGGCCACGACGTGCGCGTCTCGTGCGAAGCCGACGGCGTCACGACGACCGCGCGGGCCGAAGGCACGTTGCCGTCGTGGCTGCCGTTCCTTGTGCCTCCGTGGAGGCTCTCGCTGACCGCGACGATGCAGGGCGAGTCGTGACGCGAGGGAAACCGCCCGAAGGTTCGGAACGGGGGTTCGTCGCGATCGAATGGGTCGCCGCGATCGCGTTCCTACTGCTGCCGGTCGTCGTCCTCGTCGCGACGCTGCCGGTCTGGGCCGAGCGGCGGCACGCGGCGACGGTCGCGGCACGCGAGGCGGCGTCGGCCGCGGTGCTCCGCGCCCAAGTCGACCCGGCGGCGGCGCGATTGGTCGCGGTCGGCGTCGC
Source organism: uncultured Actinomycetes bacterium (assembly GCA_963745645.1). Lineage (GTDB taxonomy): Bacteria > Actinomycetota > Acidimicrobiia > IMCC26256 > PALSA-610 > CAVUFH01. The sequence continues at coordinate 32,703 of CAVUYD010000003.1, read as the reverse complement.
GCGCAACTACGGGATCGCGGCCGGCGATGTCGACGTACGGGTACGCGCCGGCGTCGGCCGCGGCGACTACGTCACCGTCGACGTGCGCGTCCGCATGCCCGCGGTTGCAGTCGCCGGCGTGTTGCAAGCAGGTGCCTGGACATACACCGCGACGCAGCAACGCCGCCTCGACGACTACCGGAGCCGGTGATGGCGACTCGGGCCCGGGCGCAGGACGAGCGCGGCACGGTCACCCTGTGGGTGCTCGGCTTGTGCGTGGTCGTGTTCTTCCTTGGCGGTCTGGGTCTCGACCTCTGGCGGGGGATCGCGACCCGGCGCGAGTTGTCGGCAATGGCCGACTCGGTCGCGACCGCGGCCGCCAACGGTGTTGACGAGCAGGCCTTGCGCGCCGACGGCACCGTGCGCCTCGACCCGGCGCGCGTCCGCGCCATCGCGAACGAGACACTCGCCCGTGACGACCGTGCGTCGGACTTGCGCGCGGTGTCGCTCCAAGTCGTCGGCGACCAAGTGGTCGTCACGCTCGAAGACGAGGTGCCGTTCTCGCTCCTCGGCGTCTTCGTCCGCGGCAAACCCTTCACCGTGCGCGTCACTGCCACCGCATCCCCCGAAGCACGTGGATAACTCATCCATCTGATTGTCGGTTTATCCCCCTCAGCGGTGCATGAACCGACAATGAGATGGTCGACTTATGCCCACGCGGGTCAAGTGTCGCGGTCGTGTTCGGCGGTGCTGGCGACTCGGAGCCAGGCCTCGACCCAGGTGTCGACGAACCTCGTCTCGTCGATTCCGAGTGGGGGGCCGTTGAACGTGACCTTCTGGGCGGCGTAGGCGAGGAGCGAACCCAAGGCCACCGAGACGACCGCGTCCGTGTCGTAGTCGGGGAAGCCGCCGTCGGCGATCTTCTTGCTCAGCCACCGCGCCGCATAGCGGTGGCCGCGGTCGACGACCTCTTCGCGGCGCGGACGCGCAGATCGTCGAGCGACGCGTCGCCGCGTTGCAGCGCGACCATCAGCGGCATCTGCCGGTCGTGCACGTGGAGGACCGCCGCGCGAGCAACGTCAGCTCGCTGCGCAGGTCGGGGCCGAGCGGGCCCTGTTCGAGGAGGACACCGAGGCGATCGAGCTCGGCCGCGTGTTCGGTGATCTCGCGTTCGATCTCGTGCCACTCCATCAGGGTCCCCTCCCGCCCGCCATGGTGGCAGCTGGAGCGACCTGACACATACGTCAGCTACGCTCGCCGCCGCAGACAGGGACTCCGGAGGAGCTGGTCATGGGTGATGCCGTCATCGTTTCCGCGGCGCGTACGGCGATCGGGACTGCTCGCAAGGGCACACTCGTCGACGTGAGCGCGTTCGACCTCGCGAAGTGGTCGGCGGGCGAAGCGCTGAAGCGCTCCGGCATCCCCGGTGGCGACGTCGACGATCTGATGATGGGCGAAGTGCTGCAAGGCGGCGGCGACATCGCCCGTTACGCGGCCATCGAGCTCGGACTCACCGAGGTTCCCGGCGTCGCGTTCAACCGGCACTGCGCGTCGGGCATGGCGCCTGTGCAATCGGGTGCGGCCAGCATCATGGCGGGGATGGACGACGTCATCATCGCGGGCGGCGCCGAGTCGCTCTCGACGTCGCCGAGTGCGATGAAGCGCGTGCTCCCCGGTGACGAGCTCGCGCCGTGGATGTCCCCGAGTCACCCGGAGACGCCGGACGCGCCCGCGTTCGACATGTCGATCACGGTCGGTCAGAACACGGCCGACAAGTACGGCCTCACCCGCGAGGACATGGACGCGTGGGCGTACCGCTCGCACATGCGCGCGGTGCAGGCGATCGACGAAGGCCGGTTGCAGGAAGAGATCTTCCCGATCGAAGTGACGCGGCGCGACGGCACGACCAAGAAGTTCGACGTCGACGAGCACCCGCGCCGCGAGACCAGCATGGAGAAGCTCGGCAGCCTGAAGCAGCTGCACCCGGAGATCGAACGCTTCGGCGTCACCGCCGGCAACGCGTCCGGGATCAACGACGCGGGCGCCGCGCTCGTGCTCGTCGACAGTGAGTACGCGGCCGCGCACGGCCTGAAGCCGCTCGGCAAGATCCTCTCGTGGGCGTCGATCGGCTGCGAGCCGCGCGACACCGGTTCCGGCCCGATCTTCGCGATCCCGAAGGCGCTCCGGCGCGCGGGCATGACGATCGCCGACGTCGATCTCGTCGAGATCAACGAAGCGTTCGCGTCGGTGCCGGTGGCCACGTGCCGCCAGCTCGGGCTGAGCGAAGACATCACCAACGTGAACGGCTCCGGCTGCTCGCTCGGGCACCCGGTCGCGGCGACCGGCGCCCGCATGATCATGACGACGATGTTCGAGCTCGCCCGGCGCGGCGGCGGCATCGGCGTCGCGAGCATGTGCGCGGGCGGTGGCATGGGTTCCGCGACGGTCTTCGAGGTCTACCCTCGCTGAACCGGGAGTCAGGCGAGGGAGCGGAGCTCGCGGAGGGCGACCGACAGCGTTGCGAGGTCGTAGACACCGTGGGTGCGGATGTCGTCGAGGAGCGCGAGGACACGGTCGATGCGTGCCCGCTCGCTCTCGGCCCACACGTCGTAGGCGTGCGCGGGCTCGAACCCGGGGTCGGTCGTGGCGAGGATCAGGCTCGTGATGCGGCGGTGCTCGCCGTCGATGTCCTCGAGGAGCGCGCGGCGGGAGAGTGCCTGCCAGCGGTCGTTGCGCGGAACATCGACGGCGCGGTCCCGCAGCCAGTCGAGCGCGAGGCGGTTGCCGACGACGCAGAACAGCGCGGCGACGTCGTCGACGGTCCGCCCTTTGGCCGCGGCGAGATACGTGATGTCGAGGGCGGTGTGCAGCGCATCGAGCGTCGCGACCCGCTGCGCGAGCGGGAGCGGGACGCCGAGCCCCGCCAGCCGCGCGCTCTCCTCGTCGTACCAGTCGCGCTCGCTCCCGCACAGCAGCCCCGGCAGCACCATGGTGAGCCGGTCCACGCCGGGTTGCAGCGCCTCGACGGTGGCGCGCACCGCGAGCGGCCGCTTGCGGTAGCGCAGGAACCACCGGCTGGCGCGCTCGATCATCTTCCGGGACTCGAGGTACATCGACGTCTGCGTGTCGGCCGCCACCATGCCGTCGAGCTGCTCGATCTCGCTCCACAGCTCCGACTGGCGGAACACGACTCGTGCGGCTTCGTGCGCGCGCACGATCTCGTCGGCTGACGCGCCGGTCTCCTCGGCGAGCCGGAACGCGAAGGTCGAGCCGGCCCGGTTCACCATGCCGTTCACCAGCGCGGTGACGATGATCTCGCGCCGCAGCTGGTGTTCGGCGATCTGCGGCGCGTAGCGCTCGCGCACCTCGGGCGGGAAGTACTCCGCGAGCACGGGTGCGAAGTCGGGGTCGTCGGGGAGCGCGCCCGCGAGCACGTTGTCCTGCAACGCGATCTTGGCGTACGCGAGCAGCACGGCGAGCTCCGGCGTCGTGAGGCCGAGCCCGGCGGACCGGCGGTCCGTGAGCTCCTCGTCGTTCGGCAGCGCCTCCACCGCGCGGTTGAGGTCACCGGCCAGCTCGAGCGCGCGGATGAAGCGGGCGTGCACGTCCTCCATGTCGGCCGCTTGCTCGCGCGCGTTCGCGAGTGCGCGCGTCTGCCGGTAGTTGTCGCGCAGCACGAGGTGCGCGACCTCCTCACTCATTGCCTTGAGCAGATCGTTGCGTTCCGACAGCGTGAGCTGCCCGGACCGGACCACGCCGTCGAGAAGGATCTTCAAGTTGACTTCGTGGTCCGACATGTCGACGCCGGCGCTGTTGTCGATCGCGTCGGTGTTGACGAGCCCACCCGCGTGCGCGAACTCGACGCGCCCGCGCTGGGTCAGCCCGAGGTTGCCGCCCTCGCCGACGACCCGGCACCGAAGGTCGGCCCCGTTGACGCGGATCGCGTCGTTCGCCTTGTCCCCGACCTCGCTGTTGGACTCCGTGCTCGCCTTCACGAACGTGCCGATCCCGCCGTTCCACAGGAGGTCGACCGGCGCGCGCAGCAGCCGCGTGATCAGCTCGTTGGGCGTCAGGTGCGCGACGCCATCGGGGATGCCGAAGCGGGCGCGCACCTCGGGCGTGATCGCGATCGCCTTCGCCGCGCGGGTACACGCCGCCACCGGGCGAGATCGCGGTGCGGTCGTAGTCGTCCCACGAGGACCGGGGGAGCTCGAACAACCGAGTGCGCTCCGCGAACGACGCCGGCTGGGTCCGGATCCGGGTCGAGGAACACGTGCCGGTGGTCGAAGGCGGCGACCAGCCGGATGTGCCGCGACAGCAGCATGCCGTTGCCGAACACGTCGCCGGACATGTCGCCGATGCCGAGCACCGTGAAGTCGGTGCCCTGCACGTCGATGCCGAGCTCTCGGAAGTGGCGCGTCACCGACACCCACGCGCCCCGGGCGGTGATGCCCATCTTCTTGTGGTCGTAACCCGTCGAACCACCCGACGCGAACGCGTCGCCGAGCCAGAACCCGCGCGCGGGTCGCGATCTCGTTGGCGATGTCGGAGAACGTGGCGGTGCCGCGGTCGGCGGCCACGACCAGGTACGGGTCGTCGCCGTCGTAGCGCACGACGCGCGGCGGCGGGACGACCGTTCCGTCCTGCAGGTTGTCGGTCACGTCGAGGAGCCCGCCCATGAACTGCCGGTAGCACGCCTCGACCTCGGCCGCGAGCGCGTCGCGATCCGCGGGCGGCCGCTTCACCACGAACCCGCCCTTGGCCCCGCTCGGGACGATGACCACGTTCTTCACGCGCTGCGCCTTCATGAGGCCGAGGATCTCGGTGCGGAAGTCCTCGCGCCGGTCCGACCATCGGATGCCGCCGCGCGCGACGCGACCGGCGCGCAGGTGCAGCGCCTCGAACCGCGGCGCGTACACGAAGATCTCGAAGAGCGGGCGGGGGAGCGGCGCGTCCGGGATTCGGGTCGGGTCGAGCTTGAACACGACACGCGTCGCGGGCGGGTCGCCCGGCGCGGCCTGGAACCAGTTCGTGCGCAACGTGGCGAGCACGAGGTGCATCAGGCTGCGCAGGATCCGGTCCTCGTCGAGCGCGGTGACCGCATCGAGTGCGGCTTCGAGCTGGTCGACGAGGCGATCGGTGTCGCCCTGACCGTCGAGCCAGGGATCGAGCCGAGTCACGAACATCTCGACGAGCGCGCGGGCGATGTCGGGGTGCGCGGCGAGCGCTTCGGAAACGTAGGTCTGGCTGTACAACGTGCCGATCTGGCGCAGGTAGCGGCTGTACGCGCGCAGCAGCGTGACCTCGCGCCACGAGAGCCCGGCGAGGATGACGAGCCGGTTGAAGCCGTCGTCTTCGACCGCGCCGGACAGCACTGCGAGGAACGCGTCCTCGAAGAGGTCGCCGACCGCGCCGGTCGCGATCGCGTGCGGCGGGACGCGCAGCCGGAAGTGCTTGATCCAGCGGCGCGGCAACCCCCGGGGTTGGATGTCGTACGGACGTTCGTCGTCGACGGTGACGCCCATGTTCGTCAGGCTCGGCAGGACGTCGGAGAGCGACGGCTGCGTGCCCGCGCCGTAGAGCTTGAGATCCGCGTACTGATCGTCGCGAGGTGAGAGGCGCACCGCGAGCGCACCTTCTGCTTCGAGCGACTGCAGCAGGACGAGATCGGCCATCGTCTCGGGCGCGTCGAAGTCGTCGCGGTACGCAGCAGGGAACGCGTCGCCCCACACGTGCAACAGGTCGAGCGCGGCCTCTTCGCCCCGCGTTGCCGTGAGCGTCTCGCGGAAGTCGTCCACCCAGGCGCGGGTCGCCGCCGCGACCTCGGCTTCGAGCGCATCGATGTCGGACGGCAGCGGATGGCGCGGGTCGACGTGCAGCACGAAATGCAGCCGGGCCAGTACCGACTCGCCGAGGCGCACGTTCCACTCGTGGCTCTGCGCCTGGAACGCATCGATCAGGATGTTTGCGATCTGCGTACGCACCGGTGTCGTGTAGCGATCACGCGGCAGGAACACGATGCACGACACGAAGCGGCCGTACACCTCGCGGTTCAGGAAGATGCGCACGTGCCGGCGTTCCTGCAGCCGCAGGATCCCCATCGCGTTCGCGTAGAGCGACTCGACGCTGATCTGGAAGAGATCGTCACGCGGGTACGTCTCGAGGATCGCGATCAGGTCCTTCTGGTCGTGGCTGGCGGGCAGGAACTCCGCGCGCTCGATCACGGCCGCGATCTTGCGACGCAGCAGCGGCACGTCGATCGGGTTCGAGTTGTATGCCGACGATGTGAACAGACCCAGGAAGCGCTGTTCGCCGATGACCTCGCCGTTCGCGTCGAAGCGGCGCACGCCGACGTAGTCGAGGTATGTCGGCCGGTGAACGGTCGAGTGCCGGTTCGCTTTGGTCAGCACGAGCAGACTCCGCTCGCGGGCCGCGCGCGGATCTCGGGAGGCAACGAGGCGAAGCTGCGCGACGCACCCGTGGATCCACCGCGGAGGATGCCGAGCCCGGTACCGGGGACCGCGCGCAGGACGTCCTCGCCGTTCTCACGCTCGAGGTCGTAGGTGCGGCAACCGAGGAACGTGAAGTGCTGGTCGCCCATCCACTGCAGGAACGCAGTCCCTTCGGCCAAGTCCTCGGCGTCGATCGCCGGCGGCGCGGTGCGCAGTTCGTCGACCAGTTGCCGCAAGCGCGCGAGCATCTTGAGCCAGTCATCCGTGGCGGCGCGCACGTCGCCCAGCACCCGTTCGAGATCGGTCGTGAGCTCGGCGAGCAGCACGGGGTCGGTCTCGCGGTCCACCTCGACATAGAGAAAGGACTCGAGCACCGTCGCCTCGGGTGCCTCCGGATCAGCGGCGCCTCCCGTCGCGAGGCCCAGCAAACGTCCGGCGGCGTCGCGGCGCACGCGCACGATGGGGTGCACGACCAGATGCAACCCGAGGTCGTGACGCTCCAGGTCCATCGTGACCGAGTCGACCAGGAATGGCATGTCGTCGTTCACGATCTGGACGATCGTGTGGTTGGCGTCCCAGCCGTCCTCGGCGCGCTTCGGTGCGAACACTCGGACGATCGCGGTACCCGGCGCGCGCTGCTGCGCGAGATCCCAATGGCAACGAGCGACGGCGCGGAGCTCGTCGGGGTTCCGGTGTTCGAGGTCCTCGGCCGGAACCTGCGCGTAGTAGCTCCGGAGGAACGATTCGAACTCTTGGTCCCCCGAGGACACCACGCTGCGACGATACCCCGGTCCCGCGGCCGGGCCGTCGGGTCGGTACGTTCTTCGTCGTGAAGGACCCCCTGGCCGTCGAAACGCATCTCGCACTCGCCCTGGAGCTCGCCGACGAGGCCGACGCGATCACGACCGCGCGTTTCCGCGCGCACGACCTACGGGTCGAGACCAAGCCGGACCTGACACCGGTGAGCGAAGCGGATCGCGCGGTCGAGACGGCGCTGCGCGCCCGGATCGCGGCGGCGACCTCGCACGCGTTCGTCGGCGAAGAATTCGACGACGTGCTGGTCGAGGATTCCGACTTCCGGTGGATCGTCGACCCGATCGACGGCACGAAGAACTACGTGCGCGGCGTCCCCATCTGGGCGACGCTCATCGGGCTCGAACACGCGGGCACACTCGTGATCGGCGTCGTGTCGGCGCCCGCGCTCGGCATGCGGTGGTGGGCGGGGCAGGGCCTCGGCGCGTTCCGCGACGGGCTGCCGATCCACGTGTCGTCGGTCGCTGCGCTCGATGACGCGCAGATCTCCTATGCCTTCGACAACCCGGCGCGCTACGCAAACGATCCCATCGGATCGAGCCTGATGCGCCTGTCCGGTCGGTGCTGGCGGACGCGCGGCATCGGTGATTTCTGGCAGCACATGCTCGTTGCCGAAGGTGCGTTCGACATCTCCGTGGATCCGATCGTGTCGCTGTGGGACGTCGCGGCCCTCGTGCCGATCGTCGCCGAGGCGGGCGGCCGGTGGAGCACGCTCACGGGGATCGATGACGCCGCGGGCGGCAGCTTGGTGTGCACGAACGGCCGGCTGCACACCGAGGTCCTCGGCGCGCTCGACGCGGACACCGACAGGTAGCGTCCGGCTCCATGCCGCCTTCCAGTTCCGCGCTGACCGTCGGGATCGACATCGGCACGTCGTCGGTGAAGGCCGTCGCGGCCGACGCCGACGGCACCGTCGTCGCCCGCTCGCGTGTTCCGCACGAGTTCTACGTGCCGAGTCCCTTGCGCTTCGAGCACAACGCCGTCGAGGCGTGGTTCCACGGGCCGCGTCGCGCGCTCGCCGCGCTCGGCGACATCGCGCCGCGCGGCGTCTCCGTCGCGGCGATGGTGCCTTCACTCACCGCAGTGGACGACGATGGCGTTCCGTGCGCTGCCGGGCCTGCTCTACGGCGACGAACGTGGGCACCGCGAACAGGTCGGCGCGCACGCCGAGGTGGGTGAGCTCGCGCAGTTCCTGCAGTGGCACGCCGAACAACGGCCCGACGCGCGCGGCTACTGGATGGCGCAAGCCGTGGCGAACCATTCGCTCACGGGCCGGCCGGTGATTTCGACGACCGTCGGCGGCAGCACGATGCCGCTGATGGGCATGCACGGCGGATGGGACGAAGCGCTCATCACCGCGGCCGGTGCGCGCGTCGACCAGATGCCCGAGTTCGGCATCTCGGGGCAGCCGCTCGCGGACGTGACCGGTTACGACGGCTGCGTGCTCGAGGGCGGCACGATCGATGCGATGGCCGAACAGATCGTCGCCGGCGCCGACGAGGTCGGCGACGTGCTCGCGATCCTCGGCACAACGTTGATCGTGTGGACCGTGTTGCCCGACCTCGTACCCGACTCGCCGTTCTACTCGGTGCCGCACACCGCGCCCGGTGGCAAGTGGTTGTTCGGAGGTCCGAGCAACGCCGGTGGGCTGTTCCTCGGGTGGGCGTCGCGCTTCCTCGCCGGTGACGAGACCGACGATGCGCGCCTGGCGCCCGACAACATCCCGATCTGGGTGCCGTACCCGCGCGGCGAACGGGTGCCGCTGAACGACTCGTCACGACGCGCCGAGCTGGTCGGCCTGGACCTGACGCACGGTCCCCCCGCGATCCGGCGCGCCGCGTTCGAAGCATCGGGATTCGTCACGCGTCGCATCATGGAGGCCGCGCCGGTTCCCCCGCAGCGCATCGTCGCGACCGGCGGCGGCACTCGCGTGGAAGGTTGGGTCGAGGCGCTCGCCGACACGACCGGGCTTCCCGTGCACGTCGCGGCCGTTCCCGAAGGCGGCGCGCTCGGTGCCGCGTTCCTGGCCCGGATGGCGGCGGGTTTCGAGACCAACATGGCCGACGCGGCGCGCTGGGCGCGCACGGAGCGCATCGTCGAGCCCGATGCCGCATGGGTCGGACCTTCCGCCGAACGGTTCGCGCGCTTCTCAGTGATCGCCGGCTGACCCACACCCTCCCGGTAGCGTCTTGCGCGTCATGCGTGCACTCCCTCACGGCCGGTCGCGGCTGATCGCCTCCGTTCTCGCCGCGATCACGATCCCTGCGCTCGCGCTGGCGGCGTGTGGCGGTGACGACGACGATGCCAAAGCCGCGAACGACGCGATCAGCAAGGCGGTGAAGCAGGGCAACATCAGCGACGGCAAGGATGCAGCAGGCGATCTCCCGAACCCGTGCGCGTTGGTCACCGTCGACGACGCCGCGAAGCTGTTCGGCGAGCCGGCGCAGAAGGCGAAGGACTCGTCGCCCGTGCCGCTCGGCGTCTCCTGCCTCTACGAAGCGGCGGACGCAGGTGCGAACGACCAGGTCGGTCACCTGCTCCAAGTGCACGCCTACGACGGCGAGCAGTTCTACGGCGCCGACACGTTCGACGACGAGCAGACGATCGACGATCTCGGTGACAAGGCCTTCGTCCGCACCGGCTCGGGCGCGCAGGGTGTCGACGTGCAGTTCGTGAAGGCGGGGACGACGGTCACGATCAGTTACTCGACCGTCAACATCGGTGTCGCCGAGGCGGACCAGGTCGACGCCGCCGATCACCGAGACGATGTGGTCGCATTGGCGCGGCGCGCCGCCGACCGCGTGTAATCGACGGTTGGAACCGGGAGGAGTCGTCGTGGCCATCGAGATCTCGATCGATCGTGAGCTCTGCATGGGCTCGGGGAATTGCTCGTTCTGGGCGCCGGGCGTCTTCGATCTCGACGACGAGGGCATCGCAGTGGTGCTCGACCCGGCCGCGCAACCGGAGGAGACGGTGGTGCTCGCCGCGCAGGGCTGTCCGACCCAGGCCATCGCGATCACGCGGGACGGCGAACGGCTCGTGTAGCGCCCCTGCCGAAGCGCGGAAGCGACGAGGTGGCCGCGTCTGACGCCGGCGTCAGGTCCGTGCGAGCATGCGGACATGCCCATCGGACTGACCGAAGAACACGATGCCCTGCGTCAGGCGGTGCGGCGGTTCGCCGAGACCCGCATCCCGCCCGCGGTGACGCGCGCCGCGCTCGACGCCGACCGCGACGACCGACCGGAGTTCTGGACCGCCCTGGCCGAGCCCGGTTGGCTCGGGTTGCACGTGGACGAAGCCCACGGTGGGGCCGGTTACGGCTACGTAGAGCAGGCGGTCGTGCTCGAGGAGCTCGGCCGGGCGGCCGCGCCCGGGCCGTATCTCCCGACGGTGCTCGCCGCCGCGGTGCTCCAGGAGGCCGGCGGACCCGCCGCGGCCGAGTGGCTGCCGCAGCTCGGGCGCGGCACTGCGATCGGTGCGGTTGCCCTCACCGGCTCGGAGCCGGTGCTCGGCGGGATGCTCGCGGACGTCATCGTGGCCGAGGTCGACGGCGGGTGGCGCGCGCTGCGGGTCTCGGACGTGAAGGTCACCGAGTGCAAGAGCGTCGACCCGACGCGGCGCGCGGCGCGCATCGACGTCGCGGGCTCGGCCGGTCGCGACGAACCGCGGCTCGCGATCACTACTGAACGGGTGCACGAGATCGCCGCGGTGCTGCTCGCGGCCGAGGCGGTCGGCGTCGCGCAATGGTGCGTCGACACCGCGGCCGAGTACGCGAAGGTGCGCGTCCAGTTCGGCCGGCCGATCGGGCAGTTCCAAGGCGTGAAGCACCGCTGCGCCGACATGCTGGCGCGCACCGAGCTGGCGCGCGCGGCCGCTTGGGACGCGGCGCGTGCGGTGCGCGAGGAAGGAAACGGCGCGAGCGTCGCGATCGCGACGGCCGCCGCGCTCGCGTTCGAAGCCGCGTTCCTGAACGGCAAGGACTGCATCCAGACGCTCGGAGGCATCGGGTTCACGTGGGAGCACGACGCCCACATCTATCTGCGTCGCGCGATGACGTTGCACCAACTCGTCGGGTCACCGGATCGCTGGCGCGTGAGCGCAGCCCGCGCCGCGATGGCCGGCGGCCGCCGCTCGCTCGGCGCCGACCTGCCCGCCGAGGCCGAAGCGATGCGCACGGAGCTGCGTGCGTTCCTCGCGGAGGTCCAGGCGCTCCCGGCCGCGGAACAGCGATCTCGGCTCGTCGACGCGGGATACATCACGCCGTCGTGGCCACGACCGTGGGGCCGCGACGCCGGCGCGCTCGAGCTGCTCGTGATCGAGGAGGAGTTCCGGGCGGCCAAGGTCGTGCGTCCGGGGATCATGGTCGGCGCGTGGGCGCTCCCGAATCTGATCGTCCACGGCACCCGCGAGCAGCAGGATCGGTGGATCCTGCCCACGTTGCGGGGCGACATCATCTGGTGCCAGCTGTTCAGCGAACCGGGCGCCGGTTCGGACCTCGCATCGCTGTCGACCCGCGCCACTCGCGTCGACGGCGGGTGGATGCTCAACGGGCAGAAGGTGTGGACGTCCGCCGCCAAGGAGGCGCAATGGGGGATCTGCCTCGCCCGCACCGATCCCGAGAAGCCGAAGCACGACGGCATCTCCTGCTTCATGGTCGACATGAAGACGCCCGGCGTCGACATCCGGCCGCTGCGTGAGCTGACCGGGCAGGCGCTCTTCAACGAGGTGTTCTTCGACGACGTCTTCGTGCCCGACGACTGCCTCGTCGGTCAGGAGAACGACGGCTGGCGCGCGGCGCGCACGACACTGGCGAACGAGCGTGTGTACATGGGTGGGAGCAACACGATCGGTGGTGGTGTGGTCGGCGTCCTGCGCGCGCTCGAAGCGCGCGGGCAGGCGGACGACACGCTCGCGCTCGCGGCGGCCGGTGATCTGGTAGTGACCGGACACGCGCTCGCGGTGCTCGGCTTCCGCATGACGCTCCAAGCGCTCGCGGGTGCCGATCCGTCCGGATCCGAAGCCGCGGTGCGGAAGCTGCTCGGTGTGCAGCACGACCAGCACGTGCAGGAAGTCGGCATGGTCGAGATGGGCGCGGAGGCGGCGATCGACGCGGGCGACGCGGCCGCGTGGGTCGGCTCGTTCCTCTTCAACCGCTGCCTGACGATCGCGGGTGGCACGAGCGACATCCAACGCAACGTCATCGCCGAGCGACTGCTGGGGCTGCCGCGCGATCCCTGATCCGGAGTCGGTCAGCGCGCCAGTGTGAACGAGCAGACGACGTTCCAGGCGCCCGCGTGGGAGTGGACGAGGTGCGCGACGGACGCGCGGGCCCGGATCGGGAGCGGCTCGGGGTGCGCGTCCTCGTCGAGCGTGAGGTGCGGGATCACGTCGGTGAACTGCCCTTCGTACGGCGGGGAGTCGGGGTAGCGCGCCGCGAGTGCGTTGGTGATGTCGCGGAACCGAGATGCGGGCTCGGGTGCGAGGTAGAAGAACCCGGCGGGGAACTTGCGGACCTCGACGAGCGCGAAGTCGAACGCGGGGACGGCACCGAAGAACTCGCGCAGTTCGGTGTGCAGGGCCAGATCGCTGACGCGGGCCCGGGATCCGAACGGGGCGAGCAGGGTGACGTGCGGATGCACCGCGAAGGGCTGGGCCTCGGGAACCGGGATCACGAGTCCGGTGATCTCGCGCGGAATGCCGTCGGGGTCGAGATCATCAGGACGGGGGCGATACGGGCCGGCCACGCGTTCCGATGGTCGCACAAGTTGACACGCGTGTCAGGGATTTGCGTAGCCTCGCCGCTCATGCGTTTCGACCTGCCCACGCCCGATTTCGAGACGCAGCCGTTCTGGGAGGGGTGCAAGGAAGGCCGCTTCCTGCTGCAGCACTGCAACGCCTGCGGCGACGACTACTTCTACCCGCGGCCGTTCTGCCCGAAATGCTGGAGCACCGACGTGGCATGGAAGGAGGCGAGCGGGTCCGGGCATCTGTACACGTTCTCGGTGGTGCGGCAGAACGACCTGCCGCCGTTCCCCGAAAGGGTCCCGTACGTCGCCGCGATCGTCGAGCTCGACGAGGGGCCGCGCGTGATGACGAACGTCGAGGAGTGCGAGTTCGAGGCACTCGAGATCGGGATGCGCGTGCGCGTCCACTTCAAAGCGATCTCCGACGACGTGACGATTCCCGTGTTCCGGCCCGCCGCGTCGGGGCAGCCCGCGGCATCGGGTACATGAGTTGAGCGATAACGTTCGCAGGCGTGAACGAGCAGCAGGATTGGAATTTTCCGTTCGAAGAGCCGCTGCACGAGGTCTTTCCGCAGCTGCACGCCGCGCAGAACGCGTGGATGTCGCAGATCGACTCACTGGCCGCCCCCGACCGCAAGACGCACGAGTTGATCCGCATGGTGGTCACCGTCACGATGCGGAACCCCGAAGGTGTGCACCGGCACGCGCGCCTCGCGCACGAGGTGGGTGCGACCTGGGAGGAGATCCTCGGCTCGATCATGCTGACCACTCCCGGGCTGGGGCTGCTGCCCGCGGTGCAGGCGATCCCCCACGCGCGGGCGGGGTACGAAGCCGCGCGCGAAGCCGAACAGGAGTGAGCGCCGGCGTCGCAGGCGTCCACCCGGTGGTGCCGCGCTGACCATGAGCACGCCGACCGAAGCGCCCGAACCGCCGTTCCGCATCCTGCCCAGGCTCACGGACCACAACCGCGACTTCTGGACCAGCGGCGCGCAGGGTGAGCTGCGGTTCTGGCGGTGCTCGGACTGCGCCGAGTACATCCACCCGCCGCAGCCGATCTGCCCCACGTGCTTGTCGAAGGCGATGACGGTCGAGGCGGTCTCGGGCCGGGCGACGCTCGCGTCGTACTCGATCAACTCCCAACCGTGGATGCCGGGGCCGGAGCTCCCGTACGTCGTCGCGATCGTCGAGATCGTCGAACAACCGTCGGTGCGGCTCACGACGAACCTCGTGAACTGCACCCACGAGGAGATCGAGATCGGGATGCCGGTGCGCGTCACGTTCGAACACCACCGCGACCCCGACGGTGACGTCTACATCCCGCTCTTCGAACCCGACCGTCCGGTCGCCGGTGGCGCGGAGGCGGACGCGTGACCGAGGCGTGCGTCAGCGGAGTCGGCCAGTCCGACATCGGGCGGCGGCTCGGTCGCGACCCGTTGGAGCTGACGCTCGACGCGTGCCTCGCCGCGATCGAGCATGCGGGATTGACCCGCGACGACATCGACGGGTTGTCGACGTATCCCGGCCCGATGGGCACGCCGGCCGGCTTCTCCGGCGTGGGCGCGTACGAGGTCCTGGACGCGCTGCGCCTGAACGTCGGCTGGTACGACAGCGGGCTCGAGACCTCGGGGCAGCTCGGCTCGGTGATGAAGGCGGTCATGGCGGTCGGCGCGGGCATGTGCGATCACGTGCTGTGCTTCCGCTCCGTGTGGGAAGGCTCCGCGCAGGGCGCCGGCGGTCGCTCGGCCGTCATGCCCGGCGGCGGGGGAGGCGGCAGCTTCAAGGCCAGCGGGTTCATGGAGTGGACGCTGCCGTTCTCGGCGCCGTCGGCGTCGATCTGGATCGCGATGTTCGCGCAGGCGCACTTCCACAAGTACGGCACGACGAAGGAACAGCTCGCGTGGATCGCGCTCAACGGGCGCCGCAACGCGCGAGCTCAACCCCAAGGCGATCTACCGCGACCCGATGACGTTCGACGACTACATGGCGTCGCGCGTGATCACGACGCCGTTCTCCCTGTACGACTGCGACGTGCCGTGCGACGGCGCGACGGCGGTGATCGTGTCGCGGCTGGATCGCGCGCAGGACCTGCCGCACCGGCCGTTGCGTTTCGAGTCGATGGGCGCGGCGATCCACGGTCGCCCGTCCTGGGACCAGTTCGACGACCTCACGACGATGTCGAACCGTGACGCCGGCGCGCAGCTCTGGTCGCGCACGGACTTGCAGCCCTCCGACGTGCAGATGTTGCAGGCGTACGACGGCTTCTCGTTCCTCACGATGTCGTGGATCGAGGCGCTCGGGTTCTGCGGTGTCGGCGAGAGCGGCCCGTTCATCGACGGTGGTGCGCGCATCGCACGCGATGGTGTGCTGCCGTTGAACACCCATGGCGGCCAGCTCTCCGCCGGCCGCCTGCACGGCTACGGCTTCCTCCACGAAGCAGCCGTCCAGATGTGGGGCGAAGCCGGCGACCGCCAGATCGCAACGCCACCCGAGGTCGGCGCCGTCGCCGCCGGCGGCGGCAACACCTGCGGCTGCCTCCTCCTCGTCCGCGATTGACCAGCGTTCGGGCCGGCCCTCCTCCGCGGCGTTTCTCCGCGGCGTTTTGCCATCAAAGTCGAAAACGCCGCGCCACGCGCGGTGTTCTGCAATCAAAGTCGCTTCTTCCGTGACGCGACGGCCGCGCGAATCGCCGCCGTGACCTTGTGCGGCTCGTTCATCACCTGCTCGTAGGTGAAGCGCCGCACGGCCCAGTCAACGTCCTCGATCGTGTTCGCCCGCTGGTGGTCGTGCGCGCGTTCCGTCCGCGTGGCGTGACTGCCGTGGCCGTCGACTTCGAGGTCGAGCTGGTACTCGACGATCGCGAAGTCGAGCTCGACGACACGACCGTCCGCGAGCCTGAGGCGGTAGCGACTCACCGCCGGCGGTAGGCCCGCGTCTCGGATGATCCGTTGCATCCTCCGTTCGAGGACCGACCGGGGGACGCGTTCGATGCGTTCCCGCCCGGACCGGATCTGCGTCATCGCCCCGATGCCGTTGCGACCGGGCGCTCGGAGACTCTCGTACCGGCGCTCGACGTTTGCCCGCGTGTCGAGCGCGACCCGTTCGGCACCGTCGTAGGCCTCCTCGACCGTGTTCGCGGGGACGACGGCGCCAAGATCGATGAGGGTCCGCGCGATCGACGTGGCGGGGATCACGCCGACCTGGGCGCGGTCCTCGTCGGGCAGGTCACGTGTGTGATGGACGATGACGTGCCGGCGCCGCATGCGCACCTTCATCGGCACCAGCACTTCGACGATGCCGCCGGGTCGGAATCCGTCGAAGCCGTGGAGCGCGGCGGCGGTCCGATGCGAGGCGAGGCAGGTCGGCCCGCCGTCGAGGCACGCCGCGAGCACGGACTGGTGCCACGTCGTGGCCGCGCTGACCAGGCGGAAGACCCGCGGCGAGATGCGTTCGATTAGCAGCGCGTTGCGGAGCCGCCACAGCGCGTCGTTGCTCACATCGACCGAGTGGGCCTGGGCTCGCGTGAAGAGTCCGAGCTGGGCACGGCAGAACGGTGACAGGCGCGTCAACGCAGGTCCGTATTTCAAGCGTCTTCCCTCGTCGCAGTGGCGGAACGGCTCGGGGAAGCGCGCGTCGGTGCGGAACGGGAAGTGGGAGCAAGGTAGCGCGCGGCGTCCGCGGCGGCCAAGGGATTCGCCTTTGAGTCCCAGACGTCGCGCCAAGCGCGGCAAAATCGACTTTGATGGCAAAACGACGCAGCGGACGGCCGGCGGGCGCGGCGCGCGGGCGACGGGCGCGCGGGCGACGGGCGCGCGGGCGCCGGGCGGACGGGCGGTGGTCAGTCGATGGCGATGGTGGCGAGCTCGGCAAGGTGGTCGTCGGTGGTGCCGAGCGCGACGGAGAGCGTGAGCAGCCGCTTGTAGAAGAGGTGGATGTCGTGCTCCCAGGTGAAACCGATGCCACCGAAGACCTGGATGGCGGTGCCGCCCAGTGCCGCGAACGCCTCGCTCGCGAATGCGGTGGCGAGGGTCGCGGCGCGGTGGGCTTCGGCCGGATCGGCATCGTCGGAGGCCCAGCCCGCGTAGTACCCCGCGGCGCGCCCGAGCTCGACGGTGCGCAGCATGTCGGCGCACAGGTGCTGCACGGCCTGGAACGTGCCGATCGGCTTGTCGAACTGCACGCGCTCCTTCGCGTACTCGACGACCATCTCCAACGCGCGCCCGGCCGCGCCGACACCGTCGATGACGTATGCCACCGCGAGCCGGTCGATGGTGCGCGCGATCGCGCCGGACACGTCGGCACCCGGTGCACCCAGGCGCCAGCCGGTCGCGCCACCGAAGCCGACGCGCGCCTGACTTGCGCGACCCGTCGACCGTCGCCGTCGGCTCGGCACCGACGCCGGGATCGTCGCCCTGCACTGCGAACACGCCGACCTGGCCGTCGTCGTCAGACGCCGTGATGAGCAGGAGGCCGGCAGCCGCGCCGTCGGGGACGTGCACCTTCACACCGTCGATGCGCCAGCCGTCGCCGTCGCGCCGGGCCGCGGTCGCGGGTTCGGCCCACGCGTACCGGCCGCGCTCCTCGTAAAGCGCCACAGTGCCGATCGTCGTGCCGTCGGCGAGACCCGGGAGGAGGAAGGCGTGCTCGCGCGACGAACCTGCGTCCAGGACGAGTGACACCGCACCGATCGCCGACGACGCGTACGGTGCCGGGCACACCGCGCGCCCGAGCTCCTCGAGCGCGACTGCCGCGTCGACCATGCCGCCGCCGGCACCGCCGAACTCCTCGGGCACGAGCATCCCGACGACACCGAGCTCTGCGAGGCCGAGCCAGACTGCGTCGGCGCCGACGCTCGCGCGCTCGTACTCGGCGCGCACATACGGGGTGATCGGCGCGCGATCGGCGAGGAAGCGGCGCAACGACTCGCGCAGCATCTCCTGGTCGGGAGAGAAGTCGAAGTCCATCGACGGCGGAAACTAGCCTCCGGCGCGATGCGCCTGCAGTACGCACCCGAGGAAGAGCGGTTCCGAGCCGAGCTCGTCGAATGGCTGACGGCGAACGCGCCCGGCAACGAAGCGTTGCGGGAGCGGAAGCTCTCGAGCGCGCACATGCCCGAGTGGGCGCGCGCGTGGCAGCGCAACCTCTTCGACAACGGCTGGCTGGTGCCGGGGTGGCCGCCGGAGCTGGGCGGGCGCAACGCGTCGCCGACGGAGCAGATGATCTATTTCGAGGAGATGAACCGGCGTCAGATCCCGCGCAGCGCCAATCCGCAGGGTCTCGGGATCATCGCACCCTCGATCAACGACTACGGCACCGAGGAACAGAAGGCGCGCTTCTTGGTGCCGACGCTGCGCGCCGAGATCTCCTGGTGCCTCGGCATGAGCGAACCCAACGCGGGCAGCGACCTCGCGAGCCTGCGCACGCGCGCCGAGTTGGTCGGCGACGAGTTCGTCGTGAACGGGCAGAAGGTGTGGACATCGGGCGCGCACCACGCCGACTGGTGCCTCTGCTTCGTGCGCACCGATCCCGACGCGCCGAAGCACAAGGGCATCTCCGCGCTGATCATCGACACCACCTCGCCGGGCGTGGAGCGCAGGCCGTTCCCCGAGCTGAGCGACATGGAGTTCTGCGACTTCAACGAAGTCTTCTTCAACGACGTGCGTGTGCCGAAGGAACTGCTCGTCGGCCCGCTCAACGGCGGTTGGCCGATCACGCAGGGATCGCTGGCGCACGAGCGCGCGATGTTGTGGATCACGTACGCGTACGAAGTGCAGCGCGCGGTAACGGCGCTGGTTGCGCTGGGCGATCGCCGCACGCCGAGCGGTGGCCGCCTCGGCGACGACGCGCGCTTCCGCGACGGGGTCGCCGGGTTCTACGTCGACGCGCAGGCGCTGCTCACGATGGGGTACCGCGGCTTCTCGAAGTTCCTGCACGGCAAGTCGTCGCCCGAGCATTCGTTGCTGAAGCTCTTCGGGAGCGAAGCGCTCCAACAGGCGCTGATGTTCGGTGCCGAGGTGCTCGGTCCGGACGCGCTCGACTCCGAGATCCTGGGCCCGAACATGTGGCGCGAGGGGAGCTGGGAGGTCCAGTACCTGCGCTCGTTCGGCGCGACGATCCCGGGCGGCACCAGCGAGGTGCAACGCAACATCATCGCCGAGCGCGTGCTCGGTCTGCCGCGCGTAGCGATCGGCTGCGAGCCGCTCGTCAGACGCCCGGATCGCCTTCGCGCGCCGTGAGGATGCAGAACTCGTTGCCCTCGGGGTCGGCGAGCACGACCCACTTCACGTCACGCTGACCAACGTCCGCGCGTGTCGCGCCCAACGCCAGCACGCGCGCGACCTCGGCATCCTGGTCGTCGGGGACGAGGTCGATGTGCAGCCGGTTCTTCGTCGACTTCGCCTCGGGCACCGTGCCGAACACCAGACCGGGATAGGTGTCTTCGTTCTTGGCGATGACGACTTCGTCCGCGGCCTCGTAGACGATCTGCCACTCGAGCACCGCGGCCCAGAAGCGCGCGAGGGCGGCAGGGTCGCTCGAGTCGATGACGACGGTGTAGAAGCGTGACGGCATGAACCACTTTCTACCCAACCTGGCGTCGAACCTCACGTGCGTCGTGACAATGGAAGACTGGCCCGGATGACCGGTGAGGCCGATTGATGCGGCAGGACTTCGAACTGCGCCGGATCGACGACGATCTCGCGCAGCGGTACGTGCAGGAAGGGTTCTGGGACGACCAGGCACTGGGCGCGATCCTCTCCGAAGGTTTGCACGACGCCGCGGCCGAGGCCTTCACCGTTCGCTCCGACCGCAACCCGTATCGCGGCACGCTGGGCGAGGTCGACGCGCTCGCGCGCCGGGTCGCGACCGGCCTGCAACAGCGCGGCGTCCAGGCCGGCGACGCGGTCGCGTTCCAACTCCCCAACTGGGTGGAGGCCGCGGCGACGTTCTACGCAGTCGCGTACCTCGGCGCGATCGTCGTACCGATCGTGCACTTCTACGGACCCAAGGAAGTCGCGTACATCCTGAAGCGCACGCGCGTGAAGGCGCTCGTCACCGCAGATCACTTCGGCCACCTCGACTTCGTCGCCAACCTCGACGCGATGCGCGCCGAGCTCCCGGATCTGGAGTGGGCGGCGGTCGTCGGCGATCCGGGGCCGAGTCCGAACCTGCCCTTCGCCGACTTGATCGCCGACGACCCGATCGCCGCGCCCGCCGCCGTCGATCCCGATCGACCGGCCCTCATCGCCTACACGTCGGGGACGACGTCCGACCCGAAGGGGGTGATGCACTCCCATCGCACCATCGGCGCCGAGATCCGCCAGCTCGGTGCAATCCAGCCAGCCGGGCCGGCCGCCCTCGTGGGCGCGCCGGTCGGCCACGGGATCGGGATGCTCGCCGCGCTGTTGCTGCCGGTCTACCGGCGGCAGCCGGTGCACCTGATCGACGTGTGGGATCCGGGCCGGGTGCTCGCCGCGATGGTCGAGGACGGTCTCTCCTCGGGGCAAGGCGCCACGTACTTCCTCATCAGCCTGCTCGACCATCCTGACTTCGACGTGGACACGCACGGCAAGTTGATGCCCGCGATCGGGCTCGGCGGATCGGCGGTGCCGGCCGCGGTCGGCGAGCGCGCCGAGCAGCTGGGCATCGCAACGATGCGCAGTTTCGGATCGACGGAGCACCCCTCGATCACCGGCAGCCGTGCCGAGACGCCGCGCGAGAAGCGCCTCTTCACGGACGGCACGCCGCTGCCGGGCGTGGAGATCCGCATCGTCGACGAACACGGTCACGATGTACCGGTCGGTGTCGCGGGGAGATCTGGAGCCGCGGTCCGGAGTGCTTCGTCGGCTACACCGACCCTGCGCTGACCGCGCAGGCCTTCGCTGCCCGGCGGCTGGTTCATGACCGGTGACGTCGGCGTTCTCGACGACGACGGCTACCTCGCGATCACCGACCGCAAGAAGGACATCATCATCCGGGGTGGCGAGAACGTGAGTGCGGTGGAGGTGGAGGAACAGTTGCTACGCCTGCCCGGCGTGTCCGAAGTCGCGGTTGTCGGCGCGCCCGATCCCAAGCTCGGCGAACGCGGTTGCGCGTTCCTCCGCATGCAGCCCGGCATCAGCGCGCCGGACCTGATCACGGTGCGCGAGCACCTCGAAGCGCGCGGACTCGCGCGGCAGAAGTGGCCCGAGGACGTGCGCACGATCGACGAGTTCCCGCGCACGCCGAGCGGCAAGATCCAGAAGTACGTGCTGCGCCAACGGCTGCGGGACGAAGCCCAGCCCGCGTGAGCGAGGGATGGTCCGCGTGATCGAGCGAAGCCTCGGGCCCGGCCGCGCACCGCTCTCGGACGCGTGGGTGATCGATGTCAGTCGCTTCGTCGCCGGGCCCCTCGCGACGTTCTTCCTCGCGTCGATGGGCGCCGAGGTGATCGCGATCGAACCGCCCACCCCGTCGATCAGCCGCCGTCTGCCTCCGCTCGCGGGACCCGAAGGGGGTGCGCGCACGGACTATGTCGACGGCGCGCTGTCGGTGCCGTTCCTCAAGCGGGCGCGGGGCAAGCGCAGCGTGGCGCTCGACATCCAGCGGCCCGAAGGCCAGGACCTCGTGCGCAGGCTCGTCGCACGCGCCGACGTGTTCGTCGAGAACTCGCGGCCCGGAACGATGCACGAGTTCGGCCTCGGCCATGAGGAGCTGCGGCGCGCGGATCCGCGGCTGATCACGTGCGCGATCTCCGGGTACGGCCAGCGTGACCAGGAACGCCCGGCCATGGACGTGATCGTGCAGGCGGTGTCGGGCGCGATGGCCAAGACGGGTTTCGCCGACGGGCCGCCGTTGCGCGCCGGGATCACCATCGCCGACCACACGACCGCGACGTTTGCGGCGCTCGGCATCGTCGCCGCGCTGCGCCAGCGCGACCTCACGGGCGTCGGCCAGCTGGTCGACGTCGCGATGCTCGACGTGCTGACGGCGCTCGTGTTCGACGAGCCGGTCGACCACTACGCCGCCGCCGGCGTCCCGGTGCGCACCGGCAACGCCGACGCGCGCGGCGCGCCCATCAACTCGTACCGATGTGCGGACGGCTGGGTCGCGGTCACGTGCACGAGTGAAGGGCAGTTCGAACGCCTGTGCGCGCTGATGGGTCGACCTGAACTGCTCGAGCGGTTCCCCGACGTCCGTGCCCGCGCCCGCGGCGCACACGAGCTCGACGAAGCGATCGAAGCCTGGACCGTGACACGCCCCGCGCGCGAGGTCGAGGCCGCGCTCGTGGGCATCGGGTTCCCGGCCGGCCGCGTCCGCGACCCGGTCGAGGCCGCGCGTGACCCTGCCGTCCAGGAACGCGGGCTCATGGAGCAGCTCCGCCACCCGGACGCACCCGCCGACCGTCCGAGCGGGTTCCTCGGGGCGCGGCTGCCGATCGCGTTCGACGGCCGCGTCGACCTGCCGCCGGCCGAGCCCCTCGGCACGAGCACCGACGCCGTGCTGCGCGACGTCGTGGGTTGCGACGGCGACGAGCTCGCGCGGCTGCGGGCCGAAGGTGTGATCGCATGAACATGACACCCACTCCGCTGCTCGACGGCATGCGAGTGCTCGACGCGGGGATCTGGCGTCCGGTGCCGCACGCGACGCAGATGCTCGCGGACCTGGGCGCGGCGGTGTGCAAGTTGGAACCGCCCGGTGGTGATCCGATGCGCGCGTTCCCGCAACTGTTCCGTGACATCGCGTCGCACAAGCGCAGCGTCGTCGTCGACCTGCGTACGGACGAGGGTCGTGCTCGCGCGACTCGCACTTGCGGCGCAGCACGACGTGTTCTGCGAAGGCTGGCGTCCGGGAGTGGCCGACCGGCTCGGCGTCGGCTACGACGCGATCCGAGCCGTCAACCCCGCGGTGATCTACTGCTCGATCTCGGGGTACGGACAGACCGGTCCACTCGTCGCCCGACCCGGTCACGACCTGAACTACCAAGCGCTCGCGGGCGCGGTCGCACCCCGCTCGGGCGACGCCACCGGCCCCGCCATCCCGCGCGTGCCGATCGCGGATCTGGCCGCAGCCAACGTCGCCGCGCTGCTCATCTGCGCAGCGTGGGCGAAGCGCGTGCAGACGGGTGAGGGCGAACGCATCGACGTGGCCATGGCCGACGTGATCGCGTCCTGGGTCGGTCCGCACGAAGGCGTCGCGCACCGCGACGCCGACGAACCGGTAGGTGGTTCACCCGGCTACGGCGTGTTCGAAACCGCTGACGGCAAATACCTCACGCTCGCGGTCATCTCCGAGGACCACTTCTGGGCTGCGGTCTGCGAGGCACTGCAGATCGAAGGGTTGCGTGATCTCACCTATGCGCAGCGTCTCGCGCGGGTCGACGAGTGCAACGCCGCGGTCGCGGCCGCGGTCGCCCGGGTCGAACGCGACCGGGCGATCGAGCGACTCGCCGCGGCGGGCGCGCCGGTTGCCCCCGTGCTCACCCCCTCCGAGAGCGGACGCAACGCGCAGTTCCGTGATCGCGAGGTGTTCGTCGACGACGACGGCGACATCCGCACCGCGTTCCCCGGCCGCCTCACCGTGCACCCGGTCCGCCCGCCCGGGCCGGCGCCTGCACCGAATTCAGCCTGACTGGTCCACGCCGGCTCCACCGGGCAGACTCCCGGGCTTGCGGGCCGGAAGCGCGATGACTGCGCAGTCACGCACGATGCGCGGGTTCCAACTGGCGGTGCTCGCGTTCCCGCTCGCGGTCGCAGCCGGTGCCGGATGGGCCCATCGCAAGGTCGTCGACGACGGGTTCATCTACTTCCGCACAGTCAACCAGATCACCGGCGGGCACGGTCCGGTGTTCAACGTCGGTGAGCGCGTCGAGTCGTTCACGAGCCCCCTCTGGGTCGCGCTGCTCTCGGTTGCCGACGTCGTCACTCCGGTGCGGCTCGAGTGGCTCGCGGTCTCCATCGGTCTGGTGGGTTCGGTCGTCGGTCTCGGCTTGGCGATGGCCGGCGCGCGCCATGCTGCAGAGCACCACCGCACCGATGACACCGCGCCGATTCGTGTCGAACATCCTGCACTCCGTGCAACGGACGCAGCTGCGCATCCCACCCGACCCGAGGGAGGCGTACGCGAAGTTCTGCGGCGCCGGCATCCCGCGCGAGGTCGAAGCAGTGCGGGCGGCCCGATCGCCTGGCTCGCCTCGACCACCATGATCAACGGGTTCCACACGCTCGCGTACGAGCTCGACGGCTGACCGTTCAGATCCCGACCTTCAGCGCCCGCCGGCGCGCCCGAGGCCACTTCGCACGCGCGGCTTCCTGCGCGTCGAGGAACCGACCCGCGAGCTCGCCCGCGACGAACGCCTCGTCGCGATCGTCGGCGTCGCGGGCCGCGTCGAGCAGCCACGCGCCCGCGACGACCGCGTCCTGGTGCTCGCCGAGGACCTGCTGCACCGCCGCGAAGCGTCCGGCCATGACGCGTGCCCGTTTGCCGAGGAGCGGCGCGAGCGCTTCCGACGTGTAGCGCACCTGCTTGGCGCGCTTCCGCGCCTCGTGCAGCGCAGGATCGGGGGCGTGACGGTCGAGCCCGCGCGCCTGCCGTTCGAAGCGTTGCCGCGGTTTCGCGACGAGGCGACCGGCGATCCTGTCCGCGCGCGTTCCGGCAGCGTCGGGACGGAACCGGGGCCGCTCCGCCGCCGCAACGAGACGATCGAGCAGCTGCGCGTAGCGGTCCGAGTCGAGGATCTCGAGCAGTGCTTCGCGGTCGCGCCGGCGTGCGGCATCGAGTGTCTGCCGCAGCCGAGCCGCGGTCGGCTGGTGATCTTCGGGCAGCGCCGCGGCCTGCGCGGCCAGCGCATCGAGCAGGACGTCCGCGTCCCGGACCCGACCGAGCGCCCGCCCGAGCCACTGCAGTTCGGCGTGGAGTGGTTCGCTCCACGCGTGCTCGAGCACCGGGCGGAACGTGCGCAGGTCACTGCGCAGACGACGGGTTGCCACTCGCGCTTTGTGCACCGCTTCGGGATCGTCCGAGAGCCGGACCGCGGGGTCGTAGCTCAACAGTTGCCGCAACGAGTGCACGATCGCGGCCCGCACGACTTCGCCGACGGTCGCGCGCGCCGTCACGCGCGTCTCCCGAGGAACGTCCGGTGGCTCCTCGGCCGCGTCGCCGAGCACCCGGGCGACCTTCGACGTCGCACGTGCGGGTCGGGCGCCCGCCCGGCGCAACCGCCGCACGACGTCGTCGAGGAAGGCGTCGGGCGTGTCTTCTCCGAGCTCGACCTCGATCTCGCGGAACTGCGTCTCCCTGCCGTCCGAGGTCGTGCCGTGTACGTCGTCGTCGTCGATCTCGGCGCGCAGGTCGCCCCGGCCGTCGAGCAGCTTCGTCTTCGAACGCCGCGTGTCGATCTTCGCGATCTCGACGAGGGGACGCGTTCGGGTCCAGCCCCGAACGAGGCTCGACGCGCGCGCCGGCGGCGTGCCGCGGTCACCGGGGAACATGAGCTCCGAGCGCGTCAGGCTCGAGTCCGTGCGCGCTTCCGGCAGCTTGACCGTCCAGCCGTCGTCGCTCCGGTAGCGGAGGCTCACGCCGGAACGAGTGAGTCGTAGATCGGGCGTGTCGTAGTACACGGCGTGCTGGGTCAGGTCGTCGGTCCGCGTCTGCGAGACGCCCTTCGCGAGGGCGCGGGCCGGTGGCAGCTCGAAGTCGCGAGGCACGACCAGCTTCGCCTCTCGTTCGCGCATGCGACCGCCCTACCCAGGAGACCCAGCCCGATCGCGGTCGGGTGGATCAGGTTACGGGGAGACGAGGTTGACCGTGACGCGAGCGGTCGCGCAGCGGTTGGTCGTGTCGCAGATCCGGTAGTCGAACCAGGTCGCGCCCATCACGAGCGCGGGGCCCGTGAAGTCGATGCGGCCGTTGCTCCTCACGGTGATGGTGTCGCCCGCGGCCCCGGCCGAGCGGCCGGTGACGGTCAGCGTCGACGGTGCGAGGTTCCCGTCGGCGTCCGAGTCGTTGGCGAGCACGTTGATCGTGAGCTTGATGTTGAGGTGCGCGGTGACCGAGTCGTTCACCGCGACCGGGGTGTGCGGTGTCGTCGTGGTGGTCGTCGGCGGCGGGACGGTCGTGGGCGGCGTCGTGACGGGCGGCGTCGTGGCCGGAACGGTCGACGCCGGGCTGGTGATGTCGATCTTTTCGGGGTCGGAGTTCTCCCCGCCGCCCGGGCCGGAGTTCCCGCCGCGCCCGGAGCCGGACGCCGGCCGTGTGGTCGGCGACGTGGTCGTGGACGAGCCGCGCGACACGGTTGCCGCGGTCGCGGTGCCGTCGTTCGGCGCGCCGGCGGTCGCGGTCTCGGTCGCGGGCACCGCGGTGCTCGAGTTCCCGCCGGTCTTCGCCGCGCCGTGGGTCTCGGAGCCGCGGTTCGTTCCGTCCTCGGCGGCGGCGAAGGTCGACGCCGCGCCGGATGCGGCCTGCGCGGCCGGTGTGATCACGACGTGCAGGGGTGCCGAGACCGCGGGCACGAGGCTCGCGGCGGCGACGCCGGCTGCGATCACGGCGGTGCGTGCGGGCGCGAGCGCAGGGGCCCGCCCGCCAGCGTTCCCACCGCCACCGCCGCCAGGAAGACGAAGAGATGAACCTGCGCGCCGCGCACCGAAACATGGAAAGTGTGGATCAGGTAGAAGGTGTAATAGCTGGTGATGCTGGCGAGATAGAAATATTTGGAAAAGATCAGCATCAGCAGGATGACCATCGACGTCATCACCTTGCCGCGCGGGAGGCCGTGATCCTCATGCGCGCGATGCGAACGCAGGCGCGCCAGACCGTGATGCTTGTACCAGGTGCCGACATTGAACAGGATCAGGATGCCGAGCAGCGCCAGCGCGCCGGCCCAAGCAACACTATGCTGGCCATAGCGCGCCACCAGAGCCGCCGCCAGCAGCGGTCCGAAAGCAGAGCCGGTATTGCCGCCGACCTGGAACAGCGATTGCGCCAGACCGTGACGCCCGCCGGACGCCATGCGCGCCACGCGGCGGATTCGGGATGGAACACCGCCGAGCCGACGCCGACCAGCATCACGGAAACCAGGATCATGCCATAGCTGCCGGCGACGCTGAGCAGCACCAGGCCGACCAGGGTCACGATCATGCCCATCGGCAGCGAATAGGGCCTGGGCTTCAGATCCGTGTAATAACCGACCGCCGGCTGCAACAGGGATGCGGTGATCTGATTGACCAGGGTGATCATGCCGATCTGGGTGAAGCTGAGATGAAAGTCCGCCTTGAGCGATGGATAGATGGCGGGCAGCAGGGACTGCATCATGTCGTTCAGCAAATGGCTGAAGCTGATCGCGAACAGCACCGCGAAGGTGGTGTTGTGGACGGTCTGGCGGGCGGCGGCGGTGTCTGTCATGGCGGCGGCAAAATGCCGTGCAACGTGGGATTTGGCCACCCCCTAAAGCGCAACCCGGCCTTTCAGGGATCGGGTGGCAACGGCGTCCAGAGGACATCGTCGATCTGGGGAGCGCCCGCCGTCAGCATAACCAGCCGGTCGAAACCCAGCGCAACCCCGGAGGCCGGCGGCATCTGTGCCAAAGCGGCCAGGAAATCCTCGTCCAGGGGATAGCGTTCGCCATGAACGCGTTGCTTTTCGTCCATTTCGGCTTCGAAACGGGCGCGCTGTTCGGCGGGGTCGGTTAATTCGCCGAATCCGTTGGCCAGTTCCACGCCGCAGGCATAGAGCTCGAACCGCTCCGAAAGGCGGGGATCGGACGGTTTGGGCCGGGCCAGCGCCGCTTCCTGGCGCGGATAATCGGTGAGCAGCGTGAGGCGCTCCAGTCCCAGCCTCGGCTCGATGGCCGCCGCCAGCACCTTGGAGAAGATATCCGACCAGCCATCCTCCGCCGCGATCGAAAAGCCGGCGCGTTTCGCCCGCGTGGCGAAGAGGTCGCGGCCGCCGCGGCCTTGCTGGTCCAATGTGTCCAGAATTTCGATCCCGGCATGGATGCGGAAGGCGTCGCAAACCGCGATGCGTTCTGCCTCGGCAAAGAGATCGCAACGCCGGTCCCGGTAGCGCAGGCTTCCGGCCCCGGCGATCCCGGCGGCGCGGCGCACCAGCGCGAGCGTGTCCTCCATCACCCGGCCGACCTCTTGGTGCGCCCGGTACCATTCCAACATGGTGAATTCCGGGGCATGCAGCCGCGTGCGCTCGCGATTGCGGAAGACGCGCGCGAATTCGAAGATCCGGCTTTCGCCCGCCGCCAGCAGCTTCTTGGCGGCGAATTCCGGCGAGGTGTGGAGATAGAGCGTCTCCGCCGTGCCGTCGGGGCGAATGCGGCTGGTCGCGAAGGCATGCAGATGGGCCTCGTTGCCGGGCGAGGCGGCCAGCGCGCCGCACTCGACCTCGGTAAAGCCTTCGCTTTCGAACCAGGCCCGTAAGCCGGCCTTGATCCGGCCCCTGAGGATCAAAAGCGGGCGGCGGTCGGCATGGGTCTGCGGTATCCCACCAGGGCATTTATGATCCTTTGGGCGCGGCTTGGCCTTTTGCCCGGCGGCTGCTAAAGACCCCCGCCAATACAGGCTTTCTGCCCTCACCGTAAGAAGCGGCAGACCCTAAAAAGACGAGGTTTCCCGTGGTTTCGGTTATCGCCAGCTCCGTGCGCAAAGGCAATGTCCTCGAGAAGGACGGCAAGCTCTATCTCGTGCTCACGGCGGAGAACATCCATCCCGGCAAGGGCACCCCCGTCACCCATCTGGAAATGCGCCGCATTTCCGACGGCGTGAAGACCGTCGAACGCCTGCGCACCACCGACAGCGTCGAGAAGGCCTTCGTCGAGCACCAGGATTTCAACTATCTGTACCAGGACGGCGACCAATACGTGTTCATGCAGCCGCAGACCTTCGACCAAATCCATGTGCCGGGTGACGTGGTCGGCGACTACGCGCCCTATCTGACCGAGAACATGGAAGTGCAGCTGCAGATGTTCGAAGGCCGTCCCATCTCGATCGAAATTCCCCAGCGCGCCACCTTCGAGATCGTGGACACCGAACCGGTGGTGAAGGGCCAGACCGCCTCCGGCTCCTTCAAGCCCGCGATGCTGTCCAACGGTGTCAGCACCATGGTGCCGACCCACATCGTCGCCGGCACGCGTATGGTGGTGAGACGGCGGACGGTTCCTATGTCGAACGGGCCAAGGACTGACGGGGGATGGCATGATCAAGCGCATCGATCCGGGCACGCTTCCCGAGACCGTCGGTACGCTTTATCCGCCGCCGTTCGACAAGCCCTGCCGCGCCCGTGGCCGCCGCAAGCTGGGCGATGCCGCTGGCCTGACCCAATATGGCGTCAATCTTCTGCGCCTGCCGCCGGGCGTCTGGTCCAGCCAGCGCCATTGGCACACCAGGCAGGACGAGTTCGTCTATGTCCTGTCCGGCGAAGTGGTACTGGTCACCAATGACGGCGAGGAAATTCTGAAAGCCGGCGATTGCGCCGGCTTCAAGGCGGGCGAGCCCAACGGCCATCATCTGCAGAATTGCGGCGGCGGCGAGGCCCTGGTGCTGGAAATCGGCACCCGCAACGAAGGCGACAGCAGCCCCTATTCCGATATCGACATGATGGTGCCGCCCGACGGCAAGCCCGTGCTCTACACCCGCAAGGACGGCACACCCTATGCCGACATCAAGCGGCGCGGGCCTGACGACCCTTGAGCCCTTAGGGGCTTTCGCGCCCGATTTTACAGCGTTTTAGGGTTCCACCGCCCCTGCCCCGGCGCCTACGCCTGTGATAGGTTCCCCTCCGTCCGCCATCCAGGGAGAAGAATTGTCATGAAGAAACTGCTTTTGGGCCTGGCCCTGACCACGGTCTTTGCCGCACCCGCCTTTGCCGCCCTGAAGGTTGGCGACATGGCGCCCGATTTTTCCGCTACCGCCAGCCTCGGCGGCAAGGATTTCACCTTCAAGCTGAACGAGGCGCTGAAGAAAGGTCCGGCGGTGGTCTATTTCTATCCCTCCGCCTACACCGGCGGCTGCGATCTGGAAGCCCATACATTCGCCGAAAACCATGAGAAATTCGAAGCCGTCGGCGCCAGCATCATCGGCGTGTCGGCCGACAATCTGGAGCGGCTCAATCAATTCGCGGCCGACCCGAATTTCTGCGCCGGCAAGTTCCCCATCGCTTCGGACGAAAGCCTGGCGATCGCCAAGTCCTATAATCTCAAAACGTCTCCTGCCCAGGCCGGCCAGAAGGACGTGCGCGGCGTCGAGATCGGCCATGGCTTCATCGAGCGCATCACCTTCGTGGTCGGCAAGGATCACAAGATCGTGGCCGTGATGTCGTCGGCGGAGGACAAGATCTCGCCCGACCAGCATGTCGATAAGTCGCTGGCGATCGTGCAGAAGCTGGCTTCTAAATAATTACCCCCCTCTGTGCGGCACGCGGGCAGGCCCGCTACCGCACATCTCCCCCCGCCAAGGGCTTTGCCCTACGGGGGAAGAAAGGCGGGACCTAGGCTCGAGAAGGTCAAACGCCCGGCGGCTCTGCTGCCGGGCGTTTATCTTTGTTAAGGCCGTTCGAGAATTTTTACTTTTGGTTAAGACCGGACCGGGAACGGGGCTTCCCAGCCCTGATGCATCAAGATCATATTCCGAAAAATTCAAGCAAATCCAAGGATTTATTGTTGCCAATGGGCCACGGTTCCGTGACCGAGATAACGTCTTGCCCTCCCCTGGAGACTTGCTTAAGTCCCCCCGGGCTGAATGTGGATTGGGGCCGACCCGCCACTGCATGTCCGACAATGCCGCCGGTGGGGCACGCGCCAGCGCCGGCAATTACCTGCAAAGCAAAGCCGGAGTGCTGCCCGTGTTTCCAACCTTACGCATGACCCTGCCCTTGGTCGCCATGCTGGCGGCCCTGGTACCCCTGACGGCCAAGGCCAGCATCCCCTTCGACCGGCCCGCTACCGCCATCCCCGGCACCTTTATGGCCCTGGAGCAGGGTGGCGATATCCCCTTCACCATCACGGCCCCGGGCAGCATCAACAAATTGGTCGAGGTGACGGATTACCAAATGCCGGCCCTGCCCAGCGTGGCGGTGGCGGAACTGCCCCAGCCTTCGGTCGAGACTCCGCTGCGCAAGCTCTTCTGTGTCGAATATGCCCGCGCCCGTTCGGGTCTGGCGGTATTCGGCGATGCCAAGCTGTGGTGGGCACGCGCGAAGAATCGCTATGCCCGCATGGCCGCGCCCGCGGAAGACGCCGTGATGGTGTTTTCCGGCTCCAAGCGTGAAAAAGGGCCATGTCGCGGTGGTCACCCAGATCGTCGCCAACGCGAGATCCGCGTCGACCAGGCCAATTGGCAAAATCACGGCGAGATCGACCATGCCACGCCGGTCCTGGACGTCAGCGCCCGGAATGACTGGAGCCAGGTTCGCGTGTGGGACATGCGGTCGAACGGCTTCGGCGCCCATGTCTATGCGATCTCCGGCTTCATCGCCAAGGAGCTGGTCAAGCAGGCCAGGAACGACTGATATTGCGGACGCCTGGCCAATCGCCGGCGGCCGTGATTTGACGATCCCATGAGCAATGCCGTGGTTGCCGCGATCCTGTTCGCGGCCTTTCTGCATGCCGCATGGAACGCCTTGATCAAGCGTTCCGATCACGACGCGCTGACCGCGACCATCGCAATTGCGGGTGGAGCGGGACTGATCTCCCTCTGCCTCCTGCCATTCGTTCCGGCGCCGGATGCCGCCAGCTGGCCATACTTGGTAGCGTCAACCTTGCCGCAAACCGCCTATTACGCCTTGATCGCCAAGGTCTATCGCAGCTCGGAGCTGGGCCTGGCCTATCCGGTGATGCGCGGAACCGCGCCGCTGTTCGTGACGGCCGCGAACGCGATCCTGTTCGGCGAGAATTCTTTCCCGCTGGGGTTGCTGGGAGTCCTCAGCATCTCGGGAGGAATTTTCCTGATCGCCGGCGGATGGTTTGGACACCGGCATGCCGGCGCGACCCTGGTGACGGCAATTGGAGTTGCCGTCGTCATCGCCTGTTACACGGTGATCGACGGATTGGGTGTGCGGGCTATCGCATTCCCCCGCGGGCTACACGCTTTGGGTGTTCCTCCTCAGCGGCGCGGCGATGGCCGGCTGGGGCGTGATCCGGCGCCCCCGGCAACTGCTGCGGTCGGTGCGGACGGAATTCTGGATCCCGCTTGGCGGGGGCGGCGCGACCTTGCTGTCCTATGGCATTGCCCTGTGGGCGATGACCCTGGCGCCGGTCGCCGCCGTCGCGGCCCTGCGCGAGACGTCGATCCTGTTCGCGGCCCTGATTTCGATTTTTGTCCTGAAGGAAGCCCCGAGCTGGCACCGCATGGGCGCCATCGTCTTGCTGACCCTCGGCGCAATCGCGATCCGGCTTTCCTGAGCCCGGAAAAACAAAAGCCCCGCCGCCCCGCCTCGCGCAGCGAGGCAAAAGAACAAGGCAATCCGGCGGGCAGAAAAACAAAAGCCCCGCCGGATTGCTCCGGCGGGGCTTTTTTGAATTGTGTTGGCGGGGTGAGCCGCGACCGCGAAGCGGACAAACCGGTCCGGTGGACCGGTTTGAGCGGCGAACGCCGCAGCATTGCGCGATCAAGCGCGATGCGAGGCCGGGACCACTATTCGCCAAAGAAAAAGCCCCCGCGAGATTTCTCTCGCGGGGGCTTTTTGAATTGTGTTGGCGGGTTCTGATTTCTTCTCTGCCCTTGGCAGACCTGGCAGCGTTC
>CAVUYD010000002.1:0-631277 GCA_963745645.1 uncultured Actinomycetes bacterium | reverse complement strand
GCCGCGCACGCGGCGCGCGGGCGTGACGATGCGGCGGGGCGCGTTCATCGGGAGCCTCCCATGGCGAGATAGCCGATCGCCCAGAGAATGAGCGTCAAGACGATCGAGCCGATGATGGTGGCGCGCGCCAGCAATTCGCGCTCGGTTGGCTCGAAGCCGCGGCCGGTGTCCCAGATGGTGGCGGATGCCGCCGAGCATGTGGTGGATCAGCGCCCAGCTATAGCCGAACAGCACCAGCCGTCCGATCAGGCTGCCGATGACCCATTGGAATGTGGCATAGGCGTTGGGTCCGGAGGCCGCCGCGATCAGCCACCAGGCTACCAGCAGCATGCCGAAATACAGAACGAAGCCGGTAATACGATGGAAGCCGGACATCACAAAGGTCAGCGTCATCCGGTAGACTTGCAGGTGCGGCGACAGCGGACGCGGCCTGCGTGCACCCGCTTGCGCGTTCAATTCGGCCATCATCATCCTCCCAACGCGCTACCCGAAGCTCCGGCCCTTGGCGAACGGAGCGAAGCTGTCTAACGCCGCAACCTGGTTGACCCGTGCCCCGGGCACGCACGGCGACCGCTGCGGCACGCGGCCAATTCCTTCGTCCGATTAACCGAGGTTCGATTAACCGAGCGGGCCCTTGGCGCCAAGCCCTGTTGCTGAAAGACAAATTTCTTACGCCGCCGCCAGGAAGCGCCTGTGGGCGAGCCCAAGACTTAACTTCTTCGATTGCGAAACTTGCACCGGTAAATTGCCCGGTGCAATATGTGTTTTGTGTAGTCTGCCTTCGCGGAATAAGAAGGAAAGCCGCCCGCTATGCGTTTCGACTTCATCGATCTCAACCTGTTTCGCCATATCGTCGAGGCCGGCAGCATCACCCATGGCGCCGCGCGCGCCAATCTGGCGCTGGCGGCGGCTTCCACCCGCATCCGCAAGATGGAACTTGCCTTCGGCGCCGAACTGCTGGTGCGCGGGCGCGCCGGCGTGACCCCGACGCAGGCCGGACGCACGCTGCTGCAGCATGCGCGCGCCATCCTGGCGCAGACCGAGAAGCTGAACGAGGACCTGACGCCTTATGCGCGCGGCCTCGCCGGCCAGGTGCGGGTATTGTCCAACACCAATGCGCTCACCGAGTTCCTGCCGGAGAGCTTGAGCTCGTTCCTGACCGCCTATCCCGACATCAGCGTCGACCTGGAGGAACGCCTCTCCGACGAGATCGTCGGCCTGATCGCCGAGGGCTCCGGCGACATCGGCATCGTCGCCGGCACCGTCGATCACGGCGGTCTGCACACCTTTCCGTTCCGCAGCGATCGCTTCGTGCTGGTGGTGGCGCAGAGCCACCCGCTCGCCAACCGCGCCCGCATCGGCTTTGCCGAGGTGCTCGACTACGACATGGTCGGGCTCGATCGCGCCAGCGCCATCCAGCGCTTTCTCGCCGACAAGGCGAGCCGCATCGGCCGGCCGCTGCGCCTGCGCGTGCAATTGCGCTCGTTCGACGCCATCTGCCGGCTGGTCGAGTGCAATGTCGGCGTCGGCATCGTGCCGGAAACGACGGTGCAGCGCTCCGCACGCAACATGGCGATCACCGCGGTGCAGCTCACCGACCCCTGGGCGTTGCGCGAATTGACCATCTGCGTGCGCGACGAGAATACGCTGCCGCCTTATGCACGGCAGTTGGTGGATCATCTAAGGGCGGGGACGTGAGCTTACCTCTCCCCGCGTGCGGGGAGAGTTCGACGCCGCCGACCTCCCTTCGCTCGCTTCGCGAGCTTCGGCGGGTTGAATCCGCCGAAGCGCGGAGCGCGAAGGCGGAAGCTTTAGCGAAGGCGGGTCGGGGGAGGGGGCGTTACCGCGATTCTGAGCGCCTCAAAACGCCCCCTCACCCGGCTCGCTCACTTCGTTCGCTCGCCACCCTCTCTCCGCAAGCGGGGAGAGGGAAATCCCTCACTTCGGCATCAACACCCAGTAATCCAGATCGAGGATCACCGCGGGGTCGTAATCCTCGCCGTCCCCCCGGGGCTCGCCTTCGGCGGGCCCGAGGGCAAGCTTGAGCGGGAAATCCGGGCAGGGCCGGTCCTTGGTGGCCACGGTGCGCAGGCGCAGCGCGCCGACGTCCGTCCGGCCGGGCAATTCCGCCACCTCCAGCACCTCGGACCAGGCGAATACTGTCAGCCCGGCAAATAGCGGCGCCACGTGTCGCCCGCCATTGATCGCCGCCACGTGGAAGGCGTTGGCGAGCCCGTTGAACGACAGCGCGCGCGCCAGCGAGATGACGTGGCCGCCATAGATCAGCCGGCGGCCGAAGCGGCCTTGCGCCTCGCTGAACTGATTGAAATGCACGCGCGCGGTGTTGTGGTAGAGCCGGGTGGCGATCATGTGCTCGGCTTCCTCCACGGTGACGCCGTCGAAGTGATCGATTTTCTCGCCCGCGGCGTAGTCGCCGAAGCGATGCGGGCTGCCGGCGAGCACATTGTCGTAAGCGGCCGCATCGATCGACGGGCAGGCGGCGCCGAGTGCTTCCGGCTTAACCGCCTTCGGCAGCTCGGGCACGGAATTGCCCCGGCGCTGCGGCCGCCGCGTCGCGCTTGCGCACCATCACCCAGCGCACATAGTCGAGCACCGCCTCGCCCGCCGCGTCAACGCCGCGCGAGCGCACGTAGACGATGCCGGTCTTGCGGTTGGAATTCTCGCGCAACCCGATCACCTCCGACACCGCGTTGAGCGTCGCGCCCGGATAGACCGGTTTGAGGAAACGGCAGTCGGCATAGCCGAGATTGGCCACGGCGTTGAGCGAAATGTCCGGCACCGTCATGCCGAACACCATGTGAAACACCAGGAGGTCGTCGAGCGGCGCGCAGGCGTAGCCGATCGCGCGCGCGAAAGCGTCCGACGACTGCACGGCAAAGCGCGGCCCGAACAGGCCGTGATAGAGCGCCACGTCGCCGGTCGTCACCGTGCGCGGCGTGGCGTGGCGGATTTGCTGGCCGAGCCGGAAATCCTCGAAGAAACGGCCGCTATTGGTCTTATTCGTAAGCCTGGGCGCGGACGGCTCGCTCACGGTGAGGCTCCTCAAATCGACTGGTGTCGGCCGCCCATACTCACAAATGCGTGAGCCGAACGCCAGATTCTGCAACGGGAAACTGATGAGGGCGTGTGCGGGGGCCCGTGTTAGCGGGGAAATCGCAACATCCATCCTCAGGAGGACGACCAATGAAGAAGAGCATTCTACTTTCCGCCATCTTGTCGACTGCCATCGCCGCCGGCATCGCGCTGGCGCCGGCTGCGGCCTTCGCCGACGACATGAAGAAGGACACCATGTCGAAGGATACGATGAAAAAGGACGACATGAAGAAGGACACGATGAAGAAGGACGACATGTCCAAGGACAGCATGAAGAAGGACGATATGTCCAAGGACACCATGAAGAAAGACGAGATGAAGAAATAAGTCCGCGGGCAGGCCGGGTCCGCGCATCCGCGGGCCCGGCGGCGCCGTATATGCAGTCGCCGGCGCCCAGCGCTAAAATCGTGCCGACAGGTGAGCCATGACCGCCGACACCATGACCTCCAGGACGCTGCCGGGCGACGCCACCATCCATCCGGGCTGGGTGCGCGTGTGCCACTGGATCAACGCCCTGGCGATCCTGGTGATGATCGGCTCCGGCTGGCAGATCTACAACGCCTCGCCGCTGTTCGACGCCCTTGAATTCCCCAAGCGCATCGCGCTCGGCAATTGGCTCGGCGGCGCGCTGATGTGGCACTTCGCCGCCATGTGGTTCTTGGTGCTCAATGGCATCGTCTATGTGGCGCTCGGCCTCGTCAGCGGCCGCTTCCGCCGCAAGCTGCTGCCGATCTATCCGTCCGAAGTCATTGGCGACGTCAAGGCGGCGCTCAGCTTCAAGCTCGCGCATGACGACCTGTCGCACTACAACGCCGTGCAGAAAGTGCTCTATGCCGGCATCATCTTGACCGGCGTGGTGATCGTGGCCTCGGGGCTTTCGATCTGGAAGCCGGTGCAGTTGCAGGAACTGACCAGCTTGTTCGGCGGCTACGATGTGGCGCGCTACGTGCATTTCATCGCCATGGCGGCGATCGTCGCTTTCCTCGTCGTGCATGTGGTGCTGGCGCTGATCGTGCCCAAGGCCTGCGCGCCATGATCATCGGGCGGTGATTGAAATGTTTCTTACGGCTTGCCGCATCCTCTCTTCACCTCTCCCCTGGAGGGAGAGGTCGGCGCACGAAGTGCGCCGGGTGAGGGGGCAAGGGCCTATCGAGATTTAGTATCCCCCTTACCCCAACCCTCTCCCCCAAGGGGAGAGGGAGCGCGCCTGAGTTTGTCGCGCTGACGGAAGAAAACACATGTCCCGTATTCGCAAAACCATTCCCGGCGTCGATGCCGAACTGCTGATCAAGGATGCCGCCAAGCTGATGCCCGATTCCGCGCGGCGCAGTTTTCTGCGCGGCGCCGCGAGCCTGGGCGCGCTTGCCTTCCTCACCGGCTGCGACTTGATCGACGAGGACAGCGCCGAGAGCGTGCTGAGCAACGTGTCCCGCTTCAACGACCGCGTCCAGGCGGCGCTGTTTAGCCAGACCAAGCTGGCACCGACCTATCCGGAAAGCGCCATCACGCGGCCGTTCCCGTTCAACGCCTATTACGACGAGGATCAGGCGCCGACCGTCGATCCGGCGACGCTGGAAGCTGGAAGTCGCCGGCCTGGTCGACAACAAGAAGCCGTGGACGCTCGACGAGCTGCACGCGTTGCCCGAGGTCTCGCAGATCACCCGCCATTGCTGCGTCGAGGGCTGGAGCGCCATCGGCTCCTGGCAGGGCGCCATGCTCTCGGATTTCCTGAAGCGCATCGGCGCCGACACCCGCGCCAAGTATGTCTGGTTCAAATGCGCCGAGGGCTACACCAACACCATCGACATGGCCTCGGCGCTGCATCCGCAGACGCAGATGACCTTCAAATACGACCACAAGCTGCTTGCCGCGCGCCTACGGCTTCCCGATGAAGATCCGCATCCCCACCAAGCTCGGCTACAAGAACCCGAAATATGTGGTGGCGATGGAGGTGACCAATACCGACAAGGGCGGCTATTGGGAGGACCAGGGCTACAACTGGTTCGGGGGACTTTAAGCGCCCCTGTCTTGCCAATCTCGCGGCGGTCTCATAGCACTCCGTCATGCCCGGCCTTGTGCCGGGCTTCACGCCTAGGCAACCTCATGCGTCGTACCGAGAATGGTCGACGCGCGGGTCAAGCCCGGCCATGACGTGTCAGTTTCAGGCGAGGCGTACCCATGGCAACCCACACTCTGCTGCTTCTTCCCGGCGACGGCATCGGCCCGGAGGTGATGGCGCAAGTCAAGCGCGTCATCGATTTCTTCAACCGAACGGGCCCCGACCGCTTCGTAACCGAGGAGGCGCTGGTCGGCGGCGCCTGCTACGACGCGCATGGGGTCGCCGTCACCGACGAGACCATGGAGAAGGCGAAGGCCGCCGACGCCGTCATCTTCGGCGCGGTGGGCGGGCCGAAATGGGACAAGGTGCCCTATGACGTGCGGCCCGAAGGCCGGGCTGCTGCGGCTGCGCAAGGACCTCGCGCTCTACGCCAATCTTGCGCCCGGCGGTGACCTATCCGGCGCTGGCCGACGCCTCCTCGCTCAAGCGCGAGTTGGTCGAAGGCCTCGACATCATGATCGTGCGCGAGCTGACCGGCGGCGTTTATTTCGGCGAGCCCAAGACCATCACCGATCTCGGCAACGGCCAGAAGCGCGCCATCGACACCCAGGTCTACGACACCTACGAGATCGAGCGCATCGGCCGGGTGGCCTTCGAACTGGCGCGCAAGCGGCGCAACAAGGTCACCTCGATGGAAAAGCGCAACGTCATGAAGTCGGGCGTGCTGTGGAACGAGGTGATGACCGCGCTGCATGAGCGCGAGTTCAAGGACGTGCAGCTCGAGCACATGCTGGCCGACGCCGGCGGCATGCAGCTCGTGCGCAATCCGAAGCAGTTCGACGTGATCGTCACCGACAATCTGTTCGGCGACATGCTCTCCGATGTCGCCTCCATGCTCACCGGCTCGCTCGGCATGCTGGCCTCGGCGTCGCTCGGCGAGGTCGATCCCAAGACCGGCAAGCGCAAGGCGCTGTACGAGCCGGTGCACGGCTCGGCGCCCGACATTGCCGGCAAGGGCATCGCCAATCCGATCGCCATGATCGCCTCCTTCGGCATGGCGCTGCGCTATTCGTTCGACCTCGCGGCAGAGAGGCCGACATGATCGACCAGGCGATCGCCGCGGCGCTGGCGCGCGGGTTGCGCACCGCCGACATCAAGTCGGAGGGCACGAAGGTGGTCTCCACCGCGGAGATGGGCTCGACGCGATCCTGGAGGAGCTGGGGAAGCTGGCGGCGTAATGCAATCGTGTCCCGGGCGCAGTGTAGCGTGCAACGCTGCGCTGCAGACCCGGGACCGTTACAAATTCGCGTCGCTCGAACGGCCCCGGATCAGCAGCGCACCATTCCGCTACGCTCCATGCTGCGCAACATTCGGGGCACGCGGCCCCAAATTAAAAAACGCGGCCCGGCGGCCGCGTTTTTTTTACGTCCTCACCGGCGTCAGCCGATCAATAGCCGAGCCACGGATTGTTGCGGCTGGGCAGCGTGAACGGTCCCGGCAGCGGCGACATGTTGCCACCGAAGATGGTGTTGTCGAGCACGCTGCCGGCGTGCTGGGTCGGCAGCATCGCGTAATCATGGTCGCCGCGCTCGCCCGGGAAGGTCTCGGTGCCCGGATCGAGATAGGAACGTTTCTGGATGATGATGCGGGTGCGGGTGCGGCCGTTCTCGTCGTGGCTGACGTAGACCGTACCGTCGCGGTTGGTCACCACCACGCGCTTTTTCTTGGGCGCCGCGTCGGCGGGGCCGGCCAGGAGGGCCAGGGCTCCGGCAAAGGCCAGCACCGCGGCAATGGTTTTCAAGCGCATGATATTCCTCACGTTCCCTTGCAAGTCCAACGCAGTCTAGCCCGGTTCGGTTCGCCGCGACAGGGGCAAATCACAGGCAATTGTCCGCCGCAAAGGTCAAGAAATGACGCTTGTCCGCCGCCCCGGTGCAGGATTCCCACAACCAGCGAAGGCAAAAGCCGCCTAACGCCCGATGCGGCGCGGCTCCGGCCGGGTGGCAAGCGCCTTCCACAACAGCTTGTATTTGGGCGTCGAGGCGAGGATCGGGTCGTGCTGGCCGCAGAACGAGCGTTTGAGCTCGACCTTGGCGAACAGCGCGCCGAGTTTGGGCTCGCTGCCGGCCGACAGCAGCGTCAGCCGGTCGAGCGCGCAGGCGAGGGTCGAGCGCTCGACGAATTCGCCGCCGCGGCAGAACCAGCCCGACACTTGCAGCAGCGGATCGTCATAGGCGCGCACGAAGCCGAGGCATTGGCGCGGCGTGCCATGGGACGCGGTAAAGCGCACGATCGCCAGCGCGCCGAACTTGCTGTCGAGCGGCGCCTCGTTGTGCAGGTCGGTCGGGCCCGAGCGCGGCGGCGGCACTGGCGATCTCGTCGGCCGGCGGCAGGAAACGGGCGATCTCGCTGCCCGGCCGGTAGATCTCGACCTCCAGATAGGGCGCCGCGCTGTCCGGCTCGCCGCAGGCTGATGATGTCCTTGCGGCCGCCGCCGAGCCGATTGTAGCGGATGGCATAATCGGCGGGCACGTCGGCGGCTTCCGGGATCGACAGCGCAAAAGCCGGGAACGGGCGCTCGATCTCGACCCAGGCGCTCGGCGGCGCGCGGGCTCAGGCTGCGCGACGACTGGAAAAGCTGCGCCGCCAGGATGGACAGCACCGCCGCGCCCCCCACATAGGCGAGCAGACGCACCAAAGTGGCGGGCAATTCCTCGCGCCAGCAATGCAGGGCCGGGTGCATGGCGTCTCCGCGGTAGCCGCCGTTGTCTTGCGGCGCAGTCTGGCCTAGAAGCGCTGCTATCCGGTTGTGCTGGGTCAAATGTCGGACCGGAACTTTTTTGGAGAGTTAACAATGGGTTACAAGGTCGCCGTGGTGGGCGCCACCGGCAATGTCGGGCGCGAAATGCTCGCCATCCTGGCCGAGCGCGAATTTCCCGCCGACGAGGTGGTCGCCCTCGCCTCGCGCAAGAGCATGGGCGCAGGAGTGCTCGTTCGGCGACAAGACCCTGAAGGTGAAGGCGCTCGATCACTACGATTTCTCCGACGTGGACATTTGTCTGATGTCGGCCGGCGGCAGCGTCTCGAAGGAATGGTCGCCGAAGATCGGCGCCCAGGGCGCGGTGGTGATCGACAATTCGCAGCGCCTGGCGCATGGACCCCGACGTGCCGCTGATCGTGCCGGAAGTGAACGCCGACGCGGTCGCGGGCTTCGCCAAGAAGAACATCATCGCCAATCCGAACTGCTCGACGGCGCAATTGGTGGTCGCGCTCAAGCCGCTGCACGACGCGGCCACGATCAAGCGCGTGGTGGTGGCGACCTATCAATCGGTGTCGGGCGCCGGCAAGGAGGCGATGGACGAACTGTTCTCGCAGACCAAGGCGGTGTTCACGCTCGACGAGATCGAGACCAAGAAGTTCCCCAAGCGCATCGCCTTCAATCTCATTCCGCAGATCGACGTGTTCATGGAGGACGGCTACACCAAGGAAGAGTGGAAGATGATGATGGAGACCAAGAAGATTCTTGATCCCAAAATCAAGCTCACCGCCACTTGCGTGCGCGTGCCGGTGTTCGTCGGCCATTCCGAAGCGGTGAACATCGAGTTCGAGAAGCCGATCTCGGCCGATGAGGCGCGCGAGATTTTGCGCCGCGCGCCCGGCTGCCTGGTGATCGACAAGCGCGAGCCGGGCGGCTACACCACGCCCTACGAATGCGTCGGCGAGGACGCGACTTACATCAGCCGCATCCGCACCGACCCGACCGTCGACAGCGGCCTGGAAATCTGGGTCGTCTCCGACAACCTGCGCAAGGGCGCGGCCTTGAACGCGGTGCAGATCGCCGAGGTGCTGATCAACCGCAAGCTGATCAGCGCCAAGAAAAAGGCGGCGTAGGCTTCCGATCCACCTATCTTGAGGGCCAGTCGCGCTCATTCCCGCCCCGAGCGCATGGCGGAGTGCGGGGATCCGAGCCGGACCGTCGCGCCGATTCCGAATGACCAACTGAAACTTCAGGATCGCCCGCGCCGGGGCGCACCTCTATCTTTTCACGCCCGTTGCAATGCGTCGCTGAAACGATTGAGGCGCGGCCCGCCGTCTTTCGCGCGAATATGCTGCTCGAGGCGTTCGAAGTTCTCCGCCGCCGCATGGCGCTCGTTGTAAAATCGGATCACGGCCTGCGCGGTCGCCGGCTGTAGCCGCTCGAAGCTCTGCGCGCGCCGCTTCGATGGCATGCGGTGACAGGAGGCCGATCCCTTGCCGCAGGATGCAGATCTGCTGGGCCGTCTCCCAAGACAGACTCGGCAGCCTTCGCCAGAAGCAGCGCGAGATCGTTATCGCCGCTGCGCGCCTCCAGCGCGATTTCCACCAGCTCGCGCGGCGCGCCGCAGAGGATCGATAGCGCGGCGACCATCGTCGTCGAATTCGCCCGCGGCGGCGAAGCTCCTGCACCATCCAATCGATCGACTTGCCCGAGCGCCGCTCGATCTCGACTTGCGCCTCGGCTGCGCGGTAGTCGCGCTTGCCCCGCGGCCTGATGGCCGCCTCTTGGCCGGTGATTCCGGTCAGCACCTTCTGCACCTCGCAGGCGGCTGCGGGATTGCTGGCCACGAGCTTCTCGAACACCACCTTGGAAGCTTTCGCGATCAGCATGTGAAAATGCTCGCGCGGAATGTCCTTGCGCATGCCGACGCAGATCGCCAGCACCTCGTCGTCGATGGACTTGTCGACAAGCCTGCCATAGCCGGTATTGGAGAAGCGCGCGCCTTGGTTCCGCGTGACGGAGAGGACCACCTCCCGGTCGCCTCGGGCGACCAGCACGTCGCCGACTTTCTCGCTCAGCACGGCGCGCTTGGAAATGGCGAGCAGCCGGTCCTGGCCCTTGTCGGTGGCGATTTCCAGCAGGTCTTCGTCGGTCAGCCGGCTCGACTGGGTGAGGATCGGTGCCGCCACGTCGATCGACTCGTCGCGCGCCAGCCGGCGCACCGTGCGTCGGCGGCGCGTTCTCGACCGGCGCCAGCCGGTTCGCCAGCTCGGCGCGCGCCTTGGTTTCGATCTTCTCGGCCAGGCGCAAGATCACCCCGTCGAACAGGTCGATCTGCGCGGCCGAATAGGAGCTGGCGCCGGCCAGGAACAGGTCCGTCACCTGCCGCAGGATATGCACCTGCTTTTCGGCCGACCCAGAGGCGAAAACGCCTTCGATTTCCGCAATGACGGATCGCGCTGGCATAACGGCGTGCGTTTCGTCCCGTCGCAATTGACGGTCAGCAGTAGCCGAATGCCATTACCATTGCGTTAGGGGGGCACGTATTTATTGTAGCTGAGCCCGCGCGTCATGCCGCTCGGCGCGGCATTATTGTCGCTTTGGACAAGATCGCTGAGCCTTACGGTTAAAGCCCGGTAAGCGTCGTCGCGGCGGTCAAAATCGCGGCACCGCAAACGCTCGCGTCTGCGCCTCGGGGGCGACGCTGCGGAACGCGCCGCTGGCGCGGTCGCAGCACCGACAACTCGCCGGTGGCGACGCCGAAATAGGCGCCGTGCACGCTGACCTTGCCGCGCTCGATCAGCTTGCGCAGGCGCGGGAAGCGTCATCAGGTTGTCGAGGCTGTTGGCGATGTTCGCCTGCTCCAGCCGCGTCAGGTAATCGGCCGGCGACAGCGTCGCCGCGCGGGCCGATCTTTTCCGCCGCCGGCGCCATCAGCGCATCCAGTTGCCGATGAAGTCGCCGGGCGACAGCGGCTCGGCATCCTCGGCAAAGGCCTTGACGCCGCCGCAGTGCGCGTGGCCCAGCACCACGATGTGCTTGACCTTGCAGCGCGCCGACGCCGAACTCGAGCGCCGCCGAGACGCCGTGCGCGCTGCCCGTCCGGCGCATAGGGCGGCACGATGTTGGCGACGTTGCGCACCACGAACAGTTCGCCCGGCCGCGCGTCGAAGATGACCTCCGGCGACACCCGCGAGTCGCAGCAGCCGATCACCATGATCTCCGGCTGCTGCCCGGTCTCGGCGAGCTCGCGAAAGCGGTCCTGCTCGCTGCGGCAGCCGGTCGCGCAGGAAGGCGCGATAGCCCTCGATCAGCCGCTGGGGAAAGTCCATGTTCGACGCTCGCTGTATCAGGTAGCCGGCCGGCTCACCAACCGCGCCGGGGCATCATTGCAATGCGCCATGCGGCCGATTGCCCGACACGGTAGATTGCAAGGCCCGCAAGACTGGCTCGCAGTTCAAGGAGATTCGCCCATGACCATCCGTCCGCGCCGCAGCGTGCTCTACATGCCGGGCTCCAATGCCCGCGCGCTGGAGAAGGCGAAGACCCTTGCCGCCGACGGCGTCATCCTCGACCTCGAGGATTCGGTCGCGCCCGACGCCAAGGAGGCCGCGCGCGCGCAGGTCGCCGCCGCGGTGAAGGCCGGCGGCTTCGGCCGCCGCGAAGTCTTCATTCGCGTCAACGGCGTCGACACGCCCTGGCACGCCGACGATCTCGCCGCCGCCGCGCAGGCCGCGCCCGACGCCATCCTGGTGCCGAAGGTGTCGACGCCCGACACGCTGGAGCTGATCGGCCGCCGCCTGCTCGACATGGGCACCGAGCACAAGACGCGGGTGTGGGCGATGATCGAGACGCCGCTCGCGCATCTTCAACATCCTGTCGCATCGCGGCCGAGGCGCGCGATTCCGAAATCGCGGCTTGTCCGGCTTCGTCATGGGCACCAACGATCTCGCCAAGGAGACCCGCGCGCGCCTGGTGCCGGGGCGGGCGCCGATGCTGTCGTGGCTGTCGACCTGCGTGCCGCCGCGCGCATCCACGGCATCGACATCCTCGACGGCGTCTATAACGACATCGGCAATGCGGAAGGCTTCGCGGCCGAATGCCGGCAAGGCGCCGAGCTC
The DNA here is from genome assembly GCA_963745645.1 of uncultured Actinomycetes bacterium. Lineage (GTDB taxonomy): Bacteria > Actinomycetota > Acidimicrobiia > IMCC26256 > PALSA-610 > CAVUFH01. The sequence goes on along the minus strand of CAVUYD010000002.1, from coordinate 619,225 downwards.
GGCTTCGACGGCAAGACGCTGATCCATCCCGAACCAGATCGAGCCGTGCAACGCGGCCTTCTCGCCCTCGGCAGAGGAGGTGGCATGGGCGCGCAAGATGATCGCCGCGTTCGATCTGCCGGAGAACAAGGGCAAGGGCGTGGTCTCGATCGACGGCCGCATGGTCGAGCGGCTGCATGCCGACATGGCGCGGCGCACGGTGGCGATCGCCGAGGCGATCGCGGCGAAAGTCTAATCCGCGCGGAGTGAAGTAACCCGTTCATTCCCGCGGCGGGAACGAACGGATGAAACATGCGCTTCAGTTCGTCCGCATCCAGACTCTAAAGCTTGAACACCGCCTCGGCGTTGCCCTGAAAGAAGGCCGCTTTTTCCGGCTCGCTGAGCGGCAGCCGATCCATCGCCGTGACTTCCTCCGGCACGTATTGATAGGGGTAATCCATCGCATAAAGCACGCGATCGGCGCCGACGACCGAGCGCGTGAACATGACCGCCGGCTCCCAGGCCATGCCGCTGGTGGTGAAATAGACGTTCTCGCGCAAATAGTCGCTGACCTTGCGCTGCAGCGGTTGCAGGCACTTGTAGCGCTTGGCCGTGACCTGGGCGCGGTGCATGAAATCCAGGCGGAACATCCAGAACGGCAGTCCTTCGCCGAGATGGCCGACCACCAACCGCAGCGTGGGGAAGCGATCGAACAACCCGCTGGTGATCAGCGCCAGCACGTGCATGCCGCACTCGACGGCAAAGCCGTAGATGGCGCCGTCCAGGCCGTACTGCAGCAACGGCCCGATCATGTCTTTCGGCGGCGTGTTCGGGTGCAGGTAGACCGGCACGTCGAGTGCCGCGGCGGCCTCGAAGATCGGCCAGAATTTTTGGTCGGCGAGCAGTTCGCCGAGCGTGTGCGAATTGACGACGGCGCCTTTCAGCTTCAGCCGATTGACGCTGCGCTCCAGCTCCTTGGCGGCGGCTTGCGGATCCTGCGGCGCGATCGCCGCCAGCGCGGCGAAGCGATCCGGTTTATTGCGCACGATCTCGCTGACCTGGTCGTTGCTGTTGGCGGCCACCGCGACGGCGGTTGCGGCATCGAATACCTGGACGCCGGGGGAGGTGAGCAACAGCAGCTGCTGGTCGATGCCGGCGGCGTCCATGTCGCGCAGGCGCCGCTCGCCGACGTCGAGCAGCCGCTCAAGCACCGTGACCGCGCGTTCGCTGCGCCCGCCGGCGTAATGCCCCCACAAGCTGGATGAATCCGGGATCGGTGCAGGAGCGCGTCTCCAGCAGCTTCAGATAGAGATCGACCATCTCCCGCGTGGCCCAAGCCTCCTCGGTGGCGATGCGCCGGTAGGACCGGCCGGCGGTCGCGAGGCGAGAGTGTATCGCGGCTCTCCTGGCTGCTCATGCGATCGATCCCCCGTGTGCGCGCGCAATGCCGGAACGATGGCGATTGTCACGCCCACGGCCGCGCGGCCTTCGCCTTTTCCTCGAAGCTGGCGATCTTGTCGGCCTTCTGCTTGGTCAGGCCGATGTCGTCGAGGCCGTTGAGCAGGCAGTGCTTGCGGATACGGCGTCGATCTCGAACTTGACCACGCCGCCGTCGGGCCCGCGGATTTCCTGCTTCTCCAGGTCGATCGATGAGCGTCGCATTGGCGCCGCGCTCGGCGTCGTCGAACAGCTTCTCCAGGTCCTCCGGCGAGACGCGGATCGGCAGCACGCCGTTCTTGAAGCAGTTGTTGTAGAAGATGTCGCCGAACGAGGTCGAGATCACGCAGCGGATGCCGAAATCCATCAGCGCCCAGGGCGCGTGCTCGCGGCTCGAGCCGCAGCCGAAATTGTCGCCGGCGACCAGGATCTTGGCCTTGCGATAGGCCGGCTTGTTGAGCACGAAATCCGGGTTCTCGCTGCCGTCGTCGTGGTAGCGCTGCTCGGAGAACAGGCCCGTGCCGAGCCCGGTGCGCTTGATCGTCTTGAGGTACTGCTTGGGGATGATCATGTCGGTGTCGACATTGATCATCTGCAAGCGGCGCCGCGACGCCTTCGAGGATGGTGAACTTGTCCATGAGTCCGGCTTTCCCTGCGCAGTTCTGCTGCAGACGGGCCGAATGTTCAGCGCCGAAGCGCCGGCGGACGGACAGCCTGGTCAGTTCCGCCGCCGCCTCGATCGCCGCCATGTCGTCGTCCGACAGCCCGAAATGGTGGCCGATCTCGTGCACCAGCACATGGGTGACGATGGCGCCCAGCGTCTCCTCGTGCTCGGCCCAGTAGTCGAGGATCGGCCGGCGGTAGAGCCAGACCATGTTGGGCATCTGCGCCGGCGCGCTCTCCGAGCGGAACGGCAGGCCGACGCCCTGGAACAGGCCGAGCAGGTCGAACTCGCTCTCGAGCCTGCATGGTCGTCGAGCACCTCGTCGGTCGGGAAGTCCTCGACCCGGATGACCAGGCCCTCGCACAGGGCGCGGAAGTGCGCCGGCAGGCGGGCATAGGCCTCGGCGGCCAGCGCCTCGAATATCGGCGAGCGAGGGTGCCGTCGCCGGCGCCAGGCCAGCGGATCGTCGAATGGGCCGGTCATGCCGGACTTCTAGGCGAGGTGCGGCGTATCGCCAAGCGGTTGACGAAACAGCCGAAATGAGCGACCGTTAACGCATTGCGGCGAGTGGCCGCATGGCCAATTGCGGAGGCATGTGTATTTCGAATGGGCGCTGCCAGGTTGCGACGGACGCATGGCGCAAGACGCGGAGTGCTCGATGCCGAGATTAGCGGTGCGGCTGGCTGCGCGAGGCTGCGTTGCCATATTCGGCGCTATCGACCGCATTGCCGCGACGACCGACAACGACCGCGCCGCCGGCCGCGCGTCACCGTTCGATCCGCGCCGCTCGAGCCGGGGCCCAACGCCAAGCGGCATTGCGCGTCCTGGCTGCGAAGCAATACCGGTCAGCGGAACCGTGATCGCGCCGCAGCATGCGCTGCTGGTGGGCATTAGCTGAAGCTTTTGCCGCCCTGTCCGGCGTTATTGGACGTATCGGAAGGCGTCGGAGGACGAGATCGATGTCGAAGCTCGTGAAACTGCTCGCAGCGTGTTGGTACTTGCCGTCGGCTCGACTGACCGCTACGCCCGACGCCGCGCAAGCGCGGATTGTGGTGGCATCGGCGGCGGCATGCTCGGCTCGGCATAGCGGCTGCGCATGGCGGCCGATGGGGCTGGTCGGGCATGGCGGCATCCTACGCCTACCCGCGCGTCCGCTACGCGCTGAGGCCGCACTGCGGCTGGGTGCGCTATCGCGTCGTGCGCAACCACCATTTGGTCCTGCACCGCGCCTGGCGCTGCTGGTGAGGCACTCGGTACTGCAGCGAATGCCATCCCTCCCCTGAAAGGGGCGCGGTGAGTCGCTTAGCAATGCGCCGCCAATAGCCCTCACCCGGCTCGCTGGCGCTCGCCACCTTCCCCCGCAAGCGGGGGAGGGCTGAAGCACATTACTTCCACTCGCGCACGTCGACGAACTTGCCGGCGATCGCCGCCGCCGCCGCCATCGCCGGCGACACCAGATGGGTGCGGCCCTTGTAGCCCTGGCGGCCCTCGAAATTGCGGTTCGAGGTCGAGGCGCAGCGCTCGCCCGGCTGCGAGCTTGTCCGGGTTCATCGCGAGGCACATCGAGCAGCCCGGCTCGCGCCAGTCGAAGCCGGCGGCCTTGAGAAGATCTTGTCGAGCCCTTCGGCTTCGGCCTGCTCCTTCACCAGGCCGGAGCCCGGCACGATCATCGCGTTGACGTTGGCGTTGACCGTCTTGCCGTCGACCACGCGCGCCACCTCGCGCAGGTCCTCGATGCGCGCCATTGGTGCAGGAGCCGATGAACACGCGGTCGATGCGCGATGTCGGTGATCTTCTCGCCGCCCTTGAGCCCCATGTATCCGAGCGAGCGTTCGGCGGCGCGGCGCTTGTGCTCGTCGGCGATCTCGGTCGGCACCGGCACGCGGCCGGTGATCGAGACCACCTGCTCGGGGCTGGTGCCCCAGGTGACGAGCGGCGGCAGCTTCGCCGCATCGAGCCTGATCTCGCGGTCGAAATGCGCGCCGTCGTCGGTCTGCAGCGTCTCCCAGTAGCGCATCGCCTCGTCCCAGGCCGCGCCCTTCGGCGCCTTCGGCCGGTCCTTGAGATAGGCGTAGGTCTTCTCGTCCGGCGCGATGAAGCCGGCCTTGGCGCCGCCCTCGACCGACATGTTGCAGACCGTCATGCGGCCTTCCATCGACAGCGCGCGGATCGCCTCGCCGGCATATTCCAGCGCATAGCCGGTGCCGCCGGCGGTGCCGATCTCGCCGATGATGGCGAGGATGATGTCCTTCGCGGTGACGTTCGGCGGCAGCTTGCCGTCGACCATGCGCGCGCATGTTCTTCGACTTGGTCTGGATCAGCGTCTGCGTCGCCAGCACGTGCTCGACCTCCGACGTGCCGATGCCGTAGGCGAGCGCGCCGAACGCGCCATGCGTCGCGGTGTGGCTGTCGCCGCAGACGAGCGTGGTGCCGGGCAAGGTGAAGCCCTGCTCCGGGCCGATGATGTGGCAGATGCCCTGGCGCTTGTCGAACTCGTTGTAATATTCGAGGCCGAACATCGCTTGGCGTTCTCGGCGAGATAGGCGATCTGCGCCGCGCTTTCCGGATCGGGATTGGGCTGTGGCGGTCGGTGGTCGGCACGTTGTGATCGACCACGCAGCAGCGTCTTGTCCGGCGCGTGCACCTTGCGGCCCGGCGGGCGCAGGCCTTCGAACGCCTGCGGGCTGGTCACCTCATGGACGAGATGGCGGTCGATGTAGAGCAGGCAGGTGCCGTCCGGCTGCTCGTCGACCAGATGGTCGTCCCAGATCTTGTCGTAGAGGGTGCGCGGTTTCAGGGCTCAGTCGGTGCGATGATTCGCGCCTTCCTACGCGCGGTCACCAGTATCGGCATGCCTTGCGCGCAGCGCCACCAGAAACACACGCAGGTGCTCGGAGTATGGCCCGAGCCGAGCCGCCTTGGCCATGCAGTCGCGCTATTGGATGGCGCTCGAGAGCCTATGTCCTCGCGCTGGTCGGGCGGCATGCAACGAAGCCGGCGCCGGCTCGTTTGCGCCTGCGCCTACTGCTCGGTCGGTTCTGGCCGCCGTTGCGCCCTCGGCGATGCGCGCCGACTTGCCGCGCAGGCCGCGCAGGTAATAGAGCTTGGCGCGGCGCACCTTGCCGCGGCGCACCAGCTTGATCGAGTCGATCATCGGCGAATAGAGCGGGAACACGCGCTCGACGCCCTCGCCGTAGGAAATCTTGCGCACGGTGAAGTTCTCGTTGAGCCCGTGGCCGGAGCGGCCGATGCAGACGCCCTCATAGGCCTGGACGCGGGTGCGCTCGCCTTCGACCACCTTGACGTTGACGATCACGGTGTCGCCGGGCTCGAAATCCGGAATGTTCTTGCCGGCGGAGAGCTTGTCGACCTGCTCCTTTTCGAGCTGCTGGATCAGGTTCATGGGAAATTTCTCCGTCGGCTGCGCGCCGGCAGCCGGCGCGCGACTCGAGTCTGGTCTGTAATGGGTCGGGCGAGCTTCTACGACAAAGAATGTGGCTTGTCACCCTTTCCGATATCCACGCGTCTCTCGGACGCTTGTGGGGCGAGGGAATTGAGGCTTTTGCCGCGCCCGATAGGCCGCCCAGAGGTCCGGCCGGCGCTCCGCGGTCAGCCGTTCGGCCTCGGCCCGCCGCCAGGCCGCGACCTTGGCGTGGTCGCCGGAGGTCAGCACCTCCGGGATCGGCTCGCCCTCGAACACCGGCGGGCGGGTGTATTGCGGGTATTCCAGCAGCCCGTCGGAGAAGCTTTCCTCGGCCGCCGAGGCCTCCTTGCCCATGACGCCGGGCAGGAGCCGCACGCAGGCGTCGATCAGCGCCAGCGCCGCGATCTCGCCGCCGGACAGCACGATAATCGCCGAGCGAAACCTCTTCGAGCTGGCGCGCCGCGATCACCCGCTCGTCGACGCCCTCGAAGCGGCCGCAGACGACGACCGCGCCGTGGCCCTTCGGCGAGCGCGGCGACGCGGCGCCTGGGTCAGCGGCGCGCCGCGCGGGCTCATCAGCAGGCGCGGGCGGGTGTCGTCGCGGCAGCGCGTCGATGGCGCGCGCCAGCACGTCGGCCTTCATCACCATGCCGGGGCCGCCGCCGGCCGGCGTGTCGTCGACGGTGCGGTGCTTGTCGGTCGCGTGCGCGCGGATGTCGATGGGCGTCGAGCGACCAGATGCCGGCGGCAAGCGCCTTGCCGGCGAGGCTCACGCCCAGCGGCCCCGGAAACATTTCCGGAAACAGCGTGAGCACGGTGGCGCGCCACATGGTCAGGGCCTCTGCCTATCCCCGTTCGTCCCCGCGCAAGCGGGGACCCAGGGAACATCGCAAGCCTATACGTTAACTCTCTGGATTCCCGCTTGCGCGGGAATGAGCGGAAATCTGGTCTTCGACTCGATTGCGCCCGGCACGCCACGACGATCCGCCCCGCCGATATCGATCTCGGGCACCGTCGCGTCGGTGAACGGCAGCATCAGCGTCTCGCCGCCCGCCGTCGGCGCTGAATCTCGACCAGGTCGCCGGCGCCGAAATTATGGATCGCCGTGACCGTGCCGAGCGCGCCGCCGTCCGGCGTCACCGCCGCCAGCCCGATCAGGTCGGCGTGATAGAACGTGTCGTCCTCCTCGATCGGCGGCAGCCGGTCGCGCGGCACGTAGAGATCGAGGTTGCGCAAGCTTCGCCGCCGCGCGCGATCGTCGACGCCGGTGAGCCGCGCGACGAAGTGATCCTTCGCCGCGCCGCAGGGCGTCGATCTCGAACGCCGCGTGCCGTCCTCGCTTTCCAGCGGACCGTAGTCGGTGACCGCCATCGGATCGTGCGTGAACGACCACAGCCTCACCTCGCCGCGAATGCCATGCGCGGCGCCGATCTGGGCGACGCAGATGCGGTCGGCCACGGCGCCGCTACGATCGCGACTCGCCGCCGGCCTGCAGTCTGCGCCGCGTCTTCCCTGGCCTTCGCGTCGGCCTTGGCCGCGGCGTCGGCCGGCGGTCCTTGGCCTTGCGCTTCCTCGGCGTTGCGCCTTGCGCTCCTTGCGCGGGATCGCCTTCTCCGGATTGTTGCGCTTCTCGCGCTTGGCGATGCCGGCGGCATCGAGGAAGCGCATCACGCGGTCGGACGGCTGCGCGCCCTTGGCCATCCAGGCCTTGACCTTGTCGAGGTCGAGCTTGAGCCGCTCCGGTCTTGTCCTTCGGCAGCAGCGGATTGAAGTAGCCGAGCCGCTCGATGAAGCGGCCGTCGCGGGGCGGCGGCTGTCGGCGGCGACGATGTGATAGAACGGCCGCTTCTTGGTTCCGGCGCGGGCCATGCGGATAACGACTGGCATTGTCAAGTTTTCCTTTCTGACATAATCGATGTCATTCCGGCGCGTGCGCAGCACGCGAACCGGAATTCAGAGCCAAGCGTTGCGGCTGCGTCTGGATTCCGGGTCCGCACGCTTCGCGCGTGTCCCGGAATGACGAGAGTGGGTGAACGTTTTCATTTCTTCTTTCCGAAACCCGGGAATTCGGCGGCAGGTTCGGGCCGCCAAGCCGGGCAATCCCCCGGCGCGCCGGGAAATTCGGCGGCAAGCCTTTCGGCAGTCCCGGCATTTCGGCGGCAAGCTCCGCCCGGCATCTTCTCGGCGAGCTTCGCCATCTCTTCCGGCGACGGCATGCCGCCGCCCATGCCCATCATCTGCGCGAGCCCCGCCATCGGGCCGCGCTTGCCGCCGCCCATCGCCTTCATCACGTCGGCCATGGTCCGGTGCATCTTCAGCAGCTTGTTGATCTCCTCGACCTTGGTGCCGGAGCCGGCGGCGATGCGCTTCTTGCGGCTGGCCTTGAGCAGGTCGGGATGCGTGCGCTCGCCCGGCGTCATCGAATCGATGATCGCCATCTGGCGCTTGAGCACCTTGTCGTCGAGATTGGCGTTCGGCGAGCTGGCTTCTTCATCTTGGCGACGCCGGGCAGCATGCCCATCAGGCCGCTCATGCCGCCCATCTTCTGCATGCCGACGAGCTGCTCGCGCAGATCGCTGAGATCGAACTGAGCCCTTGCGCATCTTCTCGGCGGCGCGCATCGCCTGCTCGCGGTCGATGGATGTCGCGGCCTTCTCGACCAGCGAGACGATGTCGCCCATGCCGAGAATGCGGCCGGCGATGCGGCTCGGATCGAAGTCCTCCAGCGCGTCCATCTTCTCGCCGGTGCCGATCAGCTTGATCGGCTTGCCGGTGACCGCGCGCATCGAGAGCGCCGCGCCGCCGCGGCCGTCGCCGTCGACGCGGGTGAGCACGATGCCGGTGAGGCCGACGCGCTCGTCGAACGAGCGCGCCAGATTGACCGCGTCCTGGCCGGTCAGCGCGTCGGCGACCAGCAGCACCTCGTGCGGAGTCGCCGGCCGCCTTACCTCGGCGGCCTCGTTCATCATCGCGTCGTCGAGCGTGATGCGGCCGGCGGTGTCGAGCAGCACCACGTCGTAGCCGCCGAGCCGGCCGGCCTGGATCGCGCGATTGGCGATCTGCACCGGCGTCTGGCCTGCGACGATCGGCAGGGTGTCGACGCTGACCTGCGGCCGAGCACCGCGAGCTGCTCCATCGCCGCCGGCCGGCGCGTGTCGAGCGAGGCCATCAGCACCTTGCGCTTGTCGCGCTCGGTGAGCCGCCGCGCGAGCTTGGCGGTGGTGGTGGTTTTGCCGGAGCCTTGCAGGCCGACCATCATGATCGGGACCGGCGCCGGCGCGTTGAGATCGATCGCCTGTTGATCGGAGCCGAGCGTCGCGATCAGCTCGTCGTGCACGATCTTGACGACCATCTGGCCGGGCGTGACCGACTTGATGACCTCGACGCCGACCGCGCGCTTCTTCACCTGCTCGGTGAAGTCGCGCGCCACGTCGAGCGCGACGTCGGCCTCCAGCAGCGCGCGGCGGACCTCGCGCAGCCGCGTCGACGTCGGCTTCGGTCAGCGCGCCGCGCCGCGTCAGGCGGTCGAGAATGCCGCCGAGCTTTTCCGACAGACTGTCGAACATTCGAAACTCGATCCTTGCTCTTGCTTACCTCTCCCCGCGTGCGGGGAGAGGTCGAGCCGCCGAAGCTTTAGCGAAGGCGGGTCGGGTGAGGGGGCTTATCCGCAACCCCGAGCGCTTCGAAACGCCCCCTCACCCGGCTCGCAGCTTCGCTGCTCGCCACCCTCTCCCCGCAAGCGGGGAGAGGGAAACACCATCGCGCCCGAGGGCGCATCGCGCTGTCGGGCGGTGGCCTCCGGCCTCGCAGGGACCGGTCGGCGGAACTTTATGTCACGTCGTAAGCGAAGACGGGCGGAACCTAGGGTCGCATCTGGGCCAAGTCAAGACGGCGTCACCGCCCTCATCCCGAGGAGCCCGCCAACGGGTCCGCGCAAGCGCGGCCCGATGACAGGCTCCGCGGGCGTCTCGAAGGATGGGGGCGGCCTCCTCCTTCGCGACGCGCTCTTTCAGAGCGCTCCTCAGGATGAGGCCGAGAGAGGCCTTGAACCGGTCAAATATCGAACCCGCGCTGCTTGAGCACCTTGGTGAAGGCGTCCATGGCGTCCGCCTGCAGTTGCGGCAGGCGCGACATCACCAGCTTCAGCGCCTCCGCGGTGATCTGCGGCATGGTGCGTAGCGCCTTGGCGCCGATCGGCGTGCCATAGAACGCCAGCAATTCGCGCAGCTCCGCCGCGGTGAAGTAGCGGGCATAGATGGCCGGCGCGTCCTCCATGACCTTGGTCGCGAACTCGAGCTGGATGCGCTCGAATTCGTGCCGCAGCTCGGCGAGCTGGAGCGGCGCGATCTTCTGCTTGGCCTGCAGGCCTTGCTCGATCTGCGGCCAGACCTGCGCCGTCACCCGCGCCGCCAGTTCCTTGATCGTGTCCTTGGTGACGACGGTCACCAGCTCCTTGGCGGCCTGCAAGGCCTCCGCGCTCGGCGGCGCCCCTTGAGCGCGGGCGACATTCGCGCCGGCCGCGACGCCGGCCGATATAAATGCGACAGCAAGCGCGGCAATGCGGATGATTTTCATGATGGTCCTCATTGGCGGACACGCTACAGCGCTTGCGGCGATGCGGGCGGTGTCGCCGAAGCGCCTCATTGCACCAGTTCGTAGCTTACCGTCACGCTGGCCCTTAACGTCTGCTCGCCCGGCGCCACCGGCACCGCGCCGGCGCGCAACGCCTGCATCACCGGGCGCGGCGGCGGCGTGGCGCCTTCGTCGGTGATGGCGATCACCCGGCCGAGCTTGGCGCCGGCCGCCTGCGCATAGAGCTCGGCCTTGCGGCGGGCGTCGGCGATCGCCTCGGCGCGCGCCTGGTCGAGCAGCCGCGACTGCTGCGACACCACGAACTCGATCCCCGACATCTCGTTGGCGCCGGCGGCGATGGCGTGGTCGAGGATCGACGGCAGCTTGCCGATGTCGCGGATGCGGACCGTGACCTGGTTGGTGACCTGGAAGCCGGTGAGGCCGCGACCGGATCCGGCTCGCGGCCGGGCTCCCGCCGGCGGACCTGTCCTCGACCGCTCCGGTGTTCAGTGCACGCGACGAGCGGGTGTTCGCCGCGTTCGGCGCCGGCAGCTCGTTGTTCGGCGAAGACGTGCTCCTGCAGTTCGTGCGCGTGATGGGGTTCTCGCTCGCGCAAATCGCCGAAGCCGCGATCGCGCTGTTCAGTACGCATGTCGCCACGCCGCTGACCGAGCAGCACGCGTCGCCCGAAGTGCAGTTCAAGGCCGAGCTGGACGCGACCGCTGCGCTGGCGTCGATCGGTCCGAGCCTCGAGACGCTCTTCCGCTTCCACGCCGACACTGCGATCCGTCGCCTCACGCGCGCGCAGGCGGACTCGGGGACGTTGCACACCGCCCGGCTGACCGTCGGATTCATCGACCTCGTCGGGTTCACGCCGATCGCCGAGCACATGGACGCGCGCGAGCTCGCGCACTTGTTCGACGAGTTCGAGGGGCTCGCCTTCGACGTGATCGCCCAGCACGACGCGCGCCTCGTCAAGCTCATCGGCGACGCGGTGATGTTCACGACTCTCGACGCCGACGCCGCGTGCGACATCGCGCTCACACTCGTGGAGCAGTTCTCCGACGACGCCAACCCGGTGACGCCGCGCGGCGCGCTCGCGCTCGGAGACATGCTCGTGCGCGGCGGCGACTACTACGGCCCAATCGTCAACCTCGCGGCGCGCGCGCGGCCGACCTCGCAGTGCCGTACGAGATCCTCGTCACCGAGCCCGTGGTCGACGCGGCGTCGGCCGACTTCCGGTTCGAGCCCGCGGGCCGCCGTCAGCTCAAGGGATTCACCGACCCGGTGACGCTGGCGTCAGTGTCCCGTTCGGGGGCTGCCCCAGCATCGGGGCCGCCCGACCGGTAGCGTTGCGCGCCGATGTGGAAGGTCACCCGCAAGGGGTTGGCAGCCAACAAGATCCGCTTCGTGCTGACCGCGATCGCCGTGATCCTCGGCGTCGCGTTCGTGTCCGGCACGCTGGTGCTCACCGCGACGATCCAGAAGACGTTCGACGACCTGTTCACGAACATCTACGCGAACACCGACGCCGTGGTGCGCGCGCCGGAGCGCCTCAGTAGCGACTTCGGTGCGGGCGAACGTCCGAACGTGCCCGCGTCGCTCCTCGCCAACGTGGAGAGCACCAAAGGCGTGGCCCAAGCCGAGGGCGACGTGCAGATCGCCTATGCACAGGTCGTCGGCAGCAACGGCAAGGCGGTCGGCAACCCGGGGCAGGGCGCCCCGACGTTGGGATTCGCGTTCCACCCCGACTCGGAGCTCACGGTGTTCCACGTCGTGGAAGGCGCGGGCCCGACCACGCAGGACCAAGTCGCGATCGACAAGAACACCGCAGACAACGCGAAGGTGAAGGTCGGCGACGACATCACGATCTTGACCACGCTCGCGCCGCGCACCTACCACCTCGTCGGCCTCGTGCGGTTCGGCAACGCCGACAGCCTGGCCGGCGCCTCGGCATCCCTGTTCACGTTGTCGGAAGCGCAGCGCCTCGCCAACGCACCGAACGAGTTCTCGCAGATCTCGGTCAAGGCCGACCCCGGCGTGTCGCAGACGCAACTGCAACAGAACCTGACCCAGTCGCTGAAGGACCAGGGCCAGAAGGGCTTCGAGGTGATCACGGGGGCGAAGATCACCAAGGAGAACCAGGACGCGATCCAGAAGCAACTCAGCTTCTTCAACATCGCGTTGCTGATCTTCGCGCTCATCGCGCTGATCGTCGGCGCCGTCATCATCTACAACACGTTCTCGATCGTCGTCGCGCAACGCACCCGTGAGATGGCGCTGCTGCGTGCGATCGGTGCCAGCCAACGCCAGGTGATGGGCCAGGTGTTCGGCGAGTCCGTGGTCGTCGGCGTGCTCGCCTCGGTGGTCGGCGTCGTGGCGGGCGTCGGGCTCGCGATCGGTCTCAAGGCGGTCATGAGCGCGATCGGGATCGACTTCCCGTCCACCAGCGTGGTCATCCCACCGAGCGCAATCATCGCCGGGCTGCTGGTCGGCACGGTGGTGACCGTGTTGTCCGCGGTCATCCCGGCGCGTCAGGCCGGCGCGGATACCTCCCGTTGCCGCGTTGCGAGACGTCGCGATCGAGCGTGCGCCGCGGCGCGCCCAGCGGCTGGGCATCGGCGGTGGGTTGATGGTCCTCGGTATCGTCGTGCTCTTCGTCGGGCTGTTCGGCAACGTCGACAACGGCATCGCCTTCGTCGGCACGGGCGCGTTCTTCGTCTTCGTGGGCGCGTTCGTGCTCGGACCGTTGTTCGCCCGGGGGATGAGCAAGATCATCTCGGCACCTCTGCCTCGCATCAAAGGCATGACGGGCACGCTCGCCCGGGAGAATGCGGCACGAAACCCGAAGCGAACCGCGACGACCGCGACCGCCTTGGTCATCGGCGTCGCGCTCGTCGGCTTCATCACCATCTTCGCGGCATCGGCGAAGGCCTCGATCGCGCATGCGGTCGACTCGCAGTTCAACACGGATTTCATCGTGCAAGGTCCTGGCGGCTTCACGCCCGGCATCGGTCTCAGCCCGAAGCTCGCGCAAGAGATCGCCGCGCTCCCTGAGGTCGAGACGTCGACCGGTCTGCGGCTGGGCGCGTTGGCGGTGAACGGCAACCGCAACTTCGTGGCGGCGATCGACCCGCAGGCCGGTGCGAAGCTGTTCGACCTCGGAAACGTCTCCGGTTCGCTCGACGATCTCACGGACAACGGAATCGCGATCTCGAAGAAGCAGGCCGACGATCACAATTGGAAGGTCGGCGACGAGATCCCAGTGACGTTCGTGAAGACCGGCGACAAGAAGCTGCGTGTCGACTACGTGTTCAAGGAGAACACGTTCGGCGACTTCTACATGTCGCTGGGCGGCTACGAGAAGAACTACGTCGACCAGCTCGACAGCTCGGTGTTCGCGAACCTGAAGCCGGGCGTTTCACCGGAGCAGGGCCGCAAGGCGATCGACGCGGTCGCCAAGCCGTACCCGAACGCCAAGGTGCTGAACAACGCACAGTTCAAGGCCGATCAGCAGAGCCAGATCAACGTGATCGTCACGCTGATCTACACGTTGCTGTTCCTCGCGCTGTTCATCGCGTTGATCGGCATCGCCAACACGCTCGCGCTCTCGATCACCGAACGGACACGTGAGCTCGGGTTGCTGCGCGCGGTCGGCATGTCGCGCTCGCAGGTGCGGTCGACCGTGCGGTGGGAGTCGGTCATCATCTCGCTGCTCGGGACGGTCAACGGGCTCGCCATCGGGCTGTTCTTCGGGTGGAGCGTGGTGCGGGCGCTCCGCGACAACGGCATCACCAACTTCGCCATCGCGCCCGGGCAACTGATCATCGTGGTCGTGGTGCTGGCCGTCGCCAGCGTCGGCGCCGCGATCCTCCCCGCCCGCCGCGCCGCCAAGCTCGACATCCTCCGCGCCGTCACGAGCGAATAGTCCCGCCGCGCCACGTGTCGCGTCGCGTCGTGCGGCGAGATCCGGGTACAACACCGCGGGGACGACCCGTCCCGGGCGGCGACGAACCCGTCGAGCGACACCGTCATGCCTGCGATCACCCTGGCCATGGGGGTCCCCTCGTCGGCGATGAGTTCCTGCCCGGCGATCGGTCGTATGGGTATGACTGCTCGGCGCCGCGTTTCTCAGCGAAGGAGCACACCATGGCGACGCTGCGGGACACCAAGATCGCGACCCACCTGTCGAAACCGAGGTGAACGATGACGCAACTGGATCTCGGACCGGCCGCGCAAAGGCTCGCGGAGCTCGTGCGCAATGTGCGCGACGACGCGCTCGACAATCCGACACCGTGCCCGGACTACACGCTCGGCGATCTCGTCGACCATGTCGGCGTGCTCGCGCGCGCGTTCACCGCGGCCGCCAAGAAGGAGACCAACGAGTTGACGGACGGCACGCCTCCCCTCGGGGACGCGTCCAACCTCGTCGACGACTGGCGTGCGCGCATCCGCCGCGATCTCGCGACGCTGGCGCAGGCGTGGAAGAACCCGGAGGCGTGGGACGGCATGACCCGGATCGCAGGCGGCGACGCGCCCGGTGCGGTGATCGGCCAGGTCGCGCTCGACGAGCTCGTCGTGCACGGCTGGGATGTCGCGCAAGCGAGCGGCCAGCCCTACGAGTGCGACGAACCATCGCTCGAAGGCGCGCGCAACCTGCTCGCGATGTTCTCGGGCCCGGACGACGACGAAAAGCGGGGCGGCGGTTTCGGCCCGGTGATCAAGGTCGCCGACGACGCGCCGCTGCTCGATCACGTGCTCGGCATGTCCGGCCGCGATCCCGACTGGTCCGCGCCCTGACCCAGGGTTTTTGGTGACAATTCGCGACCGTAGCGGTCGCCATATGTCGCCAAAACCTGCGGTTCTAGAGTGCGGGGCATGGAGCTGTGGACCATGCGGGTGCCGGAACCGGGCACGGTGGTCGCCCAGGCCGAGGGCGCGGCGGCCGCGGGCTGGGACGGCATCACGTTCACCGACTCGCAGAACCTGTGCGGCGATCCGTTCGTCGCGGTCGCACTCGCGGCCGATGCGGTCGACACGCTGCAGTTCGCGACCGGCGTCACGAACGCGTACACGCGCCATCCGGCTGCGCTGGCAACCGTGGCCGCGACCGTGCAGGAGACGTCTGGTGGCAGGTTCGTGCTCGGGATCGGCCGGGGCGACACCGCGCTGTTCCACCTCGGCATGAAGCCGATGCCGGTGGCGCGCTTCGCCGCGCTCGTCACCGACCTGCAGGCGTATCTCGCCAAGGAAACGCTCGACTGCGATGGTCACCCGAGCCGCATCCAGTGGCTCGACCGCGCGCGGCAGCCGAAAGTCCCGCTCGACATCGCGGCGTCGGGCCCGCGCCTGCTCGACTTCGCGGCGCGCACCGCGGAGCGAGTGACGCTCGCGGTCGGCGCCGATGCCGATCGCGTCGCGTGGGCGCTCGATCTCTCGCGCAAAGCCGCGGTCGATGCCGGGCGCGATCCGGCCGCGATCTCGTTCGGCGCGTACGTCAACGTCGGGTGCCACCCCGATCTCGACGCGGCCCGGGCCCTGATCCGCGGCGGCGTCGCCGCGTTCGCCCACTTCTCCTCCATGCCCGGCTCCACGGGTGCGGGGCTCGCGGAGGCGGACCGCGCGGTCGTCGCCGAGGTCGGTCGCCGCTACGACAGCAACGAGCACCTGCAGAACACCGCCGCGCACACCGACGCGCTCAGCCCGGACTTCATCGACCGGTTCGCCGTTGTTGGCCCGCCCACGGTCTGCGCCGACCGCCTGCTGGAGTTGCGTGCGCTGGGCGTCGAGCGGTTCGTGATCACCGGCGCGAGCTTCCGCGCCGATCGGGACGACGCGCGAACATCGCACCAACTCCTCACCCGAGAACTGCTGCCCGAACTGCGAGAGCGAGCATCGACATGACCCATGACACCGTCATCCGCGGGGGCACGGTCATCGACGGCACCGGCGCACCCGCGCGCACGGCCGACGTCGCCATCGACAACGGCGTCATCACCGCAGTCGGAGACCACGCCGGCGCGGCGGCGCGCGTGATCGACGCCGACGGCCTGCTCGTCACGCCCGGCTTCGTCGACATCCACTGCCACTACGACGGTCAGGCGACATGGGATACGCGCATGATCCCGTCCTCGTGGCACGGCGTCACCACCGTTGTCGTCGGCAACTGCGGTGTCGGCTTCGCACCGGTGCGGCCCGCCGACCATGAACGGCTCATCGAGCTGATGGAAGGCGTCGAGGACATCCCGGGCACGGTGCTGCACGAAGGGCTCGACTGGCGGTGGCAGTCGTTCCCCGAGTTCATGGACGCGCTCGACGGCCGCCCGTTCGACGTCGACCTCGCGCTGCAGGTGCCGCACGGCGCGTTGCGGCTCAATGTGATGGGAGAGCGCGGCGCGCGCCGCGAGGCCGCGACGCCCGACGACATCGAACGCATGGCGACGCTCGCGGCGGAGGGCGTCCGCGCCGGCGCGCTCGGGTTCACGACCTCGCGCACGATGAACCACCGCACGAGCACCGGCGAGTTCACACCGACCCTCACCGCGGAGGCCGACGAGCTCGTCGGCATCGCGCAGGCGATCGGCCGCACCGGCCGCGGCGTGCTGCAAGCCGTCAGCGACTTCGCCGACGTCGACGCCGAGTTCGCGATCTTCCGGCGCATGGCGGAGACGTCGGGCCGGCCGATGTCGTTCTCGCTCGCGCAGTCCGGCAACGACAGCTGGCGCCGGCAGCTCGAACTGCTCACGCAGGCGAATGCCGACGGTGTGACGATGACCGCGCAGGCCGCGCCCCGACCCGTCGGGCTCCTGCTCGGCCTGCAGTGCACACTGCACCCGCTGCTCGGCAACCCCGTCTTCAAGGAGATCGCGGACCGCCCGCGCCACGACCAGGTGGTCGCGATCGGTGACCCCGAGTTCCGCCGCCGGTTGCTCGAGGAGAACCGCGGCCGCCCCGACGGTACGCGGATCCTCCAGAACTTCGAGCATATGTACGAGCTCGGCGAGCCGCCCGACTACGAACCCGATCCCGCCACGAGCATCGCCCGCCGCGCCGAACGCGAAGGTCGCGAGCCGCTCAGCCTCGCGTGCGACCTGCTGTGCGCGGCCGACGGGCAGGCGCTGCTCTACGTCCCGTTCCTCAACTACCGCGACGGCAACCTCGACGCGGTCGGCGAGATGCTCGCGCACCCGAACGTGGTCGTCGGTCTGGCCGACGGCGGCGCGCACGTCGGCACGATCTGTGACGCGAGCTTCCCGACCACGCTGCTGACGTTGTGGGGACGCGATCGCGACCACGGCCGCTTCCCGTTGGAGTACCTCGTGCAACGGCACACGAGTGCGACCGCCCGCACCGTCGGCCTGCTCGACCGCGGCGTGCTCGCGCCTGGGTATCGCGCGGACGTCAATGTCATCGACTTCGACCGGCTGCGCGCGCACCGGCCCGAGGTGCGCTTCGACCTCCCGGCAGGCGGCAAGCGTCTCGTGCAGACCGCCGACGGCTACGTCGCGACGATCGCGGCGCGGCGAGCTCACCTACGAACGGGGTGTGGCCACCGACGCGCTCCCCGGCCGGCTCGTGCGCGGGCCGCAACCCGCACCCACGACAGCCCCCCAACCCGGACCGACCACGATCCCCCAACCCAGACCCACCGCCGGAGGATCCCGATGACCGCGATCGACACCACCACGCTCGAACCACTCGAGCCGGGTTGCGAGTGGCGGCGCGACACGCTCGGCGACAGCTACGTGTTCCACCTCACCGATGCGCACATCGCCGAGCTCGACGCCGCGCTCGTGCACGCGGAATCGGTGACCGACGACGTGCTCGACATCACGCGTGACACCTTCCCGCTGCCGACGCTCGCGCCCGAGCTGACGCGCCTCACGCACGAGCTCATCGACGGCAAGGGTGTGGTGCTCATCCGCGGCGTGCCCGTCGAGCGCTACGACAAGGAACGCGCGTCGAAGATCTACTGGGGTGTCGGCACCTACCTCGGCGCGCCGTGGCCGCAGAACGCCAAGGGCCACCTGCTCGGCGACGTCACCGACCAGGGCCGCTCGGTCAGCGACCCGACCGCACGCGGCAACGAGATCGGCGGCGTCCAGTTCCCGTTCCACTCCGACGGCTCCGATCTCGTCGGCCTGTTCTGCCTCGACGCGGGCGCGAGTGGTGGCGCGAGCCTCGTCGCCAACGCGGTCACGATCCACAACGAGCTCGTGCGCACCGAGCCCGCGCTCGCGGCCGAGCTGTACGCGCCGTTCCCTTACGACCTGCGCGGCGAGCAGGCGCCCGGCACGAAGTCCTGGTACACGATGCCGATCTTCAGCCGCTGCGACGATCGCCTGTTCGTGCGCTACATCCGCCCGTACATCGAATCGACGCGCCGCCACGAAGACGCACCGCGCCCTTCGGAAGCTGCGCGCGCCGCAATGGACCGCCTCGACGCGATGTGCGCCGATCCGGAGTACCACGTGTCGATGCTCATGCAGCCGGGGGACATGCAGTTCGTGAACAACTACCACGTGCTGCACGCGCGCGATTCCTACGAAGACGATCGCCCCGCGCACAAGATCCGCCATCTCAAGCGGCTGTGGCTCGAGACCGACGTCCTCGCCGACGCCGAGAAGCCCGAACGGTTCCGGCTCGGCCGCGCCGACGGCTACTGGGCCAGCAAGGGCCGGACCAAGAGCGAGCTGCAGATCTGACGGCGAACGCGCACAGCCCGCCGCGTCAGCTGCCGCTCGTGGTATGGACGATGAGCAGGCTGCACGGGCAGTGATGCGACACCTTGTTGGGGACGCTGCCGAGCACGTGCCGGCGCTTTCCCGACATGCCGCGGTTCCCAACGACCACGAGATCAGCGTCGACCTTGCCCGCGGCGGCGATCGAGCGCGTCGGCCGGATCGCCGGGCACCAGATGGGACTCGTACTTCACGCCGGCCCGCTCGGCCGCGGCGAGCGCGCCCGCGCACACGTCGTCTGCCACCGCGGCGATCTCCGCGTTGACGCTCGCCACGTTGATGCGCGGGCCGCCGGAGGCCGATGTGCCACCCACCATGGACTTCGACAAGCCCTGGTACGCGTGCACGATGTGCAATGTCGCGCCGGTGAGCTTGGCGAGCTCGGTCGCGTGCTCGACCGCCAGGTCGGCGGTGTCGGAACCATCGGTGCCTACCACGATCGCGTTGTACATGGCGCTGATTGTCGCAGCGCGCGGCTACGTCATGCAGCGGTCAGCTTGACGCCGTGATCGACTGCGCCGGGCGCGCAGCTTGGCGCGCACCGCGCCCCACACGCCGACGCCGATGCCGACCGCGGCACCGCCGAGCGCCGCGCACCTGTTGCTGGCGGCTCATGCGGTCGCGGTTGGCGAGGCCGCCGAGCAGGTCCGCGGCATCCGCGCCCGCCGATGCGAGGAACCAGCCCGCCGCCGAACCGTCGCCGCGCAAGCCGCTCGTCAGCAGCAGCCCGCCGATGAGTGCGTCGCGGTAGCCCATCGAACGGAGCAGGAGGCTCGCGGTCGGACCCGAGTCCTCGTTGTCTCCCCACAACCGGTTCGCGGCTTCGGGCGAGACGAGGAACGACATCCCCGATGCGAGGCGCAGCAGCCCCACGCTCACCGCGACGCGGTCGATCTTCCGATTTGATCGAGCCATCGCGGGAGTGTTGCCGGGCCGGCGTGCCGCGGCCAATCGACGCCGGTGTGATGATGGCCGGGATGACGGCGAGCCCGCGGGACGGTGGGGTGTGGCTGCGTTCCGCCGCCGCCGGGATCGGCGGGCTGCTCCTCGCGCTCGCATACCCGCCGTTCGACGTCGCGCCCCTCGTGTTCGTCGCGCTGATCCCGTTGCTGTGGGCGTGGCGGGGTGCGGCACCGACACGCGCCGCGACGTACGGCTTCGTGTTCGGGTTCTGCTTCTTCGCGGTGTTGCTGTACTGGTTCGCCTTCTTCGGCGTGCTGGCGTTCGTGCTCGTGCCGGCGGCGTGTGCCGCGTTCGTCGCGCTCACGGGTGTGCTCGTCGCCTGCTTCGAACGGGTGGGCGTGCGGTCGCCGTGGATCATCGGGGCCGCGTGGGTGGTGCCCGAGGTCCTACGCGGCCGCTGGCCGCTCGGGGGCTTCCCGTGGGGCGAGCTCGGCACCGGGCTGCACGACGCACCGATCGCGCGTGCGCTCGCGAGCGTGGGCGGTGTCGCGCTCGTGTCGTACCTCGTCGTGGTCGTGAACGCGTTCTTGTTGGATGTCGCGCTCGCGGTGAGGTCGCGCGCTCCCGTTCGCGTCATGATGGCTTCGAGTGGGATCGCGGCAGTCGTGATCGGCGCCGTGATCGTCGATGTCTCCCGGTTCCAACCGGTGCCGACCGGCCGGATGCGGGTTGCACTCGTACAGGGGAACGACCAGAACCGCGACATCCCCGTCGATACCGCCGCGTTCGTCCCGATCACCGAGAACCACTTCCGGCTCGCGAGGACGTTGCGGGGCCGGTACGACCTGATCGTTTTCCCGGAGTCGGCGCTCTACGGCGATCCCGAGACCGACCCCATCCTGCGCGATCGCATCGTCGCACTTGGGCGCGCGCACGACGCCGCGGTTCTCGTCAACGCCGCGGTCGACATCCCCGACGACGACCGTGCGTACAACGCCAACCGGTTGTACGAATCCGACGGTCGATTGCAGGGGACGTACGCGAAGCGACACCTCGTTCCCTTTGGCGAGTACCTCCCGGCTCGCGGTGTCCTCACCCGCCTCCACGCGAACATCGCCATCACGCGCGACTACAAGCCCGGCACTGGGCGGGTGCGCTTCACGGTGCGAGGACACTCCATCGGCACGATGATCTGCTTCGAGTCCACGTTCGCGTCGGTGAGCCGCGACTACGTGCGGGACGGTGCGCAGGCGCTCGTCGTGACCACGAACAACCGGTCCTACCGGCGCTCCGGTAACAGCGCGCAACACCTCGCGTCGAGTCAGATCCGCGCCGCCGAGACCGGCCGGCCGGTGCTGCACGCATCCATCTCGGGTATCAGCGCCGTCATCGATGCCGACGGCGAGATCCACGAACAGACGCATCTCTTCCGCAACGCGGTCATCACCACCACCGTCACGACGACAACCGGACAGACGCCGTACGTCCGCTTCGGTGACTGGGTCGTCTCGGCGTGTGGCGCCGCGCTGATCGCAACGGCTGCGATCGCGCGGCTGAGGATGGTCAGTGGTGCTCGACGACCAGCGTCCGGTCGCTGACGCACATCGTCCCGTTGAACACACCCGGCCCGCCGAGGACGTTGTCCAACCAGAAGACCTTGGCCGTGTGCGAGCCGGGTGCGATCGACTTCGTCACGAACTCGAAGCCGTGCGTACCGTTGCTGATGCCGGCGGTGTCGCCGTCGTGCAGCAGTGTGCCGCCGTTGTCGCTGTTCAGATCCACGCGCACGTTGTCGATCGTCAGGAACGCGAACATCCCTGCGGCCTGGCTCCCGGCCGGGATCTCGCCGGCAGTCGGCTTCGGGAACTCGCCGTTGAAGCGGACGACGACCGCGGACGCGGGCGAGCCCTGCGTGAACGTGACCGTCATGTCCTTGATCGGATCGAGCGTGGTCGCGGTGGTGTCGCAGAACCGGTCGTCGGCTGCGGTTGCGGTCACCTTGCTGACCGGTGCGGTGGTCTTGAACGGGCTCGGCGTGAACGCGCCGGCGTACATCGAGCCGATCCCGACTGCGAGCCCGACAGTCGCCGCGAAGACGATGATCTTGGTACGCGTCATTGCCGCCCTCCCCGGTGTCGCAACGAGCGCGGCGCGGCGCCCGGTGGACCCATCGTGATTGGTGTCTCCCGGTGAGGCAAGGGTGAACCCTGCGCATCTGCGCGAGCGTCGACGCTGCGTGTTCGAAGCGCACGCGCGGCGGTCGCGGCCGGCCGGGCCGAGTCCGAGCGACGTTGCCCCGACTCAGCCGGCCGGCCCGGCGCGAATCGGCGGGCCGTATCCCCCGCGCGACTCAGCCGGCCGCTTCGACGACTTCGTTGATGATCTTGCCGAAGTCGCGTACTGAACGCGTGAAGAGGTGCTGCGTGCCGTCGTGCATGTGCACGTCGATCTCGAGTTGCAGGGTCGGGTCGAGGGTGGCGCACTCGCCGGCGTACTGCACGTCGAAGCTGACCTCGGCGATCTGCTCGAGGGAGAGCTGGTACCGGCTGGCGACCCAGCGCTTGACTCCGTTGTCGTAGCTCATCGATTCCCTCTCGCACCGCAGGGAGTCGAGCGCGCTGGCGCAGCGGGGGCAGCGGCCGTCGCGGATCGACGTCCACAGGCGGGGACGCTTCCCCGACCAACCGCACCACTTGCAGTACACGACCGTGACGTCCTGCACGTCGTCTGCACCCATCGCGCGTCTCCTCGTCCCATCAAGGATGCGCTGAAAGCCGCGCAGCGACATGACCCGTCCTCGCGTTCCCGCGTGCACCAACTTTGCTAGCCGCGTGCGGGCGTAGCGTGCGGATGTGACCCCTGTCACCGATGGAGGCGGCACACCTCGCGATCGCGCCCGGCGCGCGGTCGCGGCGCGCGGCCTCACGCCCGAAGCGATCGCGCATCTCACGCAGGACACGCTCGGCACCATCGCCTTCGAGCAGCTCGCGCCGGTGAAGGGGCTGCTGAAGCGGTTCTTCTCGGACGCGGCCTGGGACCCGACCGCGGATGCCGAGCTCGCGGCGTTGGTCGGGCCTGGCACCGGGTGGTGGCGCTACGAGCTCATGGGCGGGTTCGGTTTCGAGTTCGGCTGGCGTGACGGCGCGTTCGCGTTGGACGTGCAGCCGCCGCCGGACGCGGTGGAAGCCGAGGCTGCGGCGCCCGTCGGTGTGCTCGACGACGCGCTGTTCGCGGGGTCGGTTGTGCCGGAAGCGACGCCGAACCCGCGCACGATCCGGTTCGTCACCGGCCCGATCCACGCCGGTGCGAGTCGCTGGTACGAGTCGGCGGCCGACGCCGACGACGCGCGGATCATGCGCCTGTTCGCGGCGTTCGACGCGGTGGCGAACGTGCTCGTCGGGCCCGACTTCGTGGCGGTGGGGTTGCGCCGGCCGGATCAGTGGGAGCAGCTCCTCCGACCGATGCTCCTCGTGGTCGAGCGCGAGTTCCCGGCGACGACCGCGGCGGAGACGCCCGCGGTGCTCGAGACGGGGGAACCGAGTGACACCGTCGACGTGCGCGGCGGCGGTTCGGGCGCGCGGACGAACGCGCTCGACAGTGCATGGCGGGCGCTCGCCGCGTTGCGGCCGGACGATCCCGCAGACCGCGCGCGCATCCTCGAGGCCACGACGACCGCCGACGCCACCGTCCGCCAGGTCGCGGCGCGGGTCCTCATCGACGCCGACCCCGACGTCGCACACGACGCGTGGAGCCGCCTGCTCGACGACCCGAGCCGCACGGTGCGCCACGCGACCGTCGACGCGATGGTCGACGCCGATCGGGCGGCGCTGCGTCCGCTGCTGGAACGCTCGCTGCAGGACGCCGACGCCTGGACGCGTTGGAAGGCGCTGCGTGGCCTCGTCGAGCTCGGTGCGGCGCCGAGTCGAGACGCGATCATCGCGCTCGGGAACGACCCGGACTTCCGTGTTCGGCTCGAAGCCGCGCGCGCCCTCCTCCCTGAGGACGAGCGCGGCTCCTAGAAGACGCGGTGTCTAGAAGACGCTGTGACTGTTGGGGACGACGGTGATCTTGTCGCAGCCGAGGAAGCCGAGGTTCGTGCCGTCGGGGGCGGTGTAGCGGCCTCGGACGCAGGCCTCGGTGTCGTGCAACGAGATGCCCGCGAGACGGGGATCGAAGTGCAGCCCCATGTCGACGTCGTGGTCGGGGAGCTCCTCGTCGAGACCCATGCTGCGGATCAGGTGACCGTGCCCGTCCTTCTCGACCGTGCCGTTCCCGGACGAGACGAGGGCGCGGGTGCCGAAGCGCACGCTCGCGGGGTCGACCTTCGTCGCGTCGAACGGCAACGGCAGCCCGTACTCACCTGGGCTCGACGTCACGACGACGGTGAGCACGACACCGGATGCGAGGTTGATCTCGTTCGCGGTGCTGCCCGGCCGGATGTTGTACGCAACCGGCGTGAGGCACTCGATCGTCAGCGGGATGAGCTTCGTGTTGTTCGCCGCCACCGGATCGGTGTCGGCCGCGTGCGTCGGTGCGATCGAGGCGGCGACCAACAACGTGCGGATCCCGGGTTGCGTGCACGTGAGCTGCACCGTCCCGTTCGCGGTGCGCGGTGCAGTCGTCGACAGTGCGGGCACCGTGGTGATTGCGGTCGTGGCGGTCACGCCGGCACCGCCGGCCGTGAAGGTCACGCGCGCGTCCATCGGCGAGGACGGACCGCCGCTCGACACCGGCGCCGAGAGCGCCAGCGGCGCGGGCTGACCGATCACGAGCAGCGGCGGCGCAGACGCGACGTTCAGCGCGTCGAGCCGCAGGTCGGCGACGGCGACGATGTGGACCGGAACCGATGTCGCGTTGTCGGCCGCGTTGCTCTCCGGTCCGACGTGCGTCACCGAGGCGTTCACCGGCACGGTGATCGGTGCGCCCGCGTTGAACACCGCATCGGCGGCCACGAGATACGGAACCGCGACGGTTGCCGTTTGTCCGGCCGCGAGCGAACCGATTGCGCACGTCACGCCGGTGCTCGTCGCGGTGCAGTTCGCGGGCACCGCCGTCGGCGTGAGCCACGCGTCCTTCGAGAAGGAGAGCGTCGTCGCGTCGGCCGGCGCGCTGCCGTGGTTGGTCACCGCTGCGGTCACGGTGGCCGTGGTGCCGGCCGCGACCGGGGTAGGCGCGACGCTCGCGGTGACACCCACGTCCGTCGTCGTCAGTGCGTCGTAGGACGCCTGCAGCTCCTGCCGCGTCGGCTCGTCGTCCGGCGTCGGGTTGATGGCGCCGTTGGCGCTGTCGCCGTTCTGCCGGAACGGGACGCTGACCTGGCTCCACTCGTCCGCACCGCGCAGCAGTTCGTTCGCGCTGGTGTTGGTGCACGCCGCGGGGCTGCCGGTCGAGTCCGACGTGTCGATGTTCACCGCGACGGGCGCGGGTGTGATCGTGCCGTTCGCGTCCCAGTCGGTCTGGGCGCTGAGCGGGACCCAGCGCCGGGTCGCCGCCCCGTTGGTGAAGACGAACCGGTTCGCGGCGTCGCTGCCGTCCACCGGTGACGTCTCGGACAGCGACGCCTCGTCCAACACGGAAGCGGGGAGCGCGCTCGAACGCGCACCGCCGGTGACTCCTTGGCGCGGTGGCGAGTAGTCGAGGATCGCGCCACCACCGACGCGGCCGACGCCGAACTGGCTGAAGTAGCTCATCACCGACACGAGGTTCGGCTTGCAGTTGAGGTCCTCGAAGCCGCCGTGCCGCAGGGCCAATGTGTGGCCCATCTCGTGCATGATCGTGCCGCCGTCCCCGTTGTGGTCGACGAAGTCGTTGCCGCCGATCTCGGCCTGGCCGCCCGAGTTGCACCCCATCGTTCCCGGCGTCGAGATCGCGTACCGGAAGATGGGCAACCGGTTGGCATTGAAGTTCGCGAGCTTGGTCGTGTAGAAGGCGGCGTTGAGGTTGCAGATCGCCGGCGCGGTCGTGATCGCGTTGCCGCCACCGAGGTTGTCGCCCACGAGGCAGTCGGGATCGAGCGCGTCGGGCAATCCGTCACCGTCGTCATCGACGCCGTTCTGGCAGTTCGCCGGCAACGGGTCCTCGACGGACGCGTCGAGATAGTCGTTGCCGCTGCTGCCGAGCACCGCAGAGCAGTCACCATCGGCCGCGTCGGCGGTGCCGTCACCGCGGTTGTCGATCCCGTCGTTGCACGTGCCGAGCGGTTGCCCTTCGCCGCGGTCGGATCGACCGCGCTCCCCGTGTCGACGTGCAGTGTGATGCCGTTCGTCCCGTCGGGGTTCGACCGCGGGCGCGGCTGCGAACGCGTCCTTCATGGCCTTGATGTCTTCGCGTCCGAGCGTGCGTCCGTTGGCGGTGTCGAGCTCGACGAACAGGTCCTTGTGCTGCGGGTTGGCACCCATCGCGGGCAGGTTCACGTCGATGGTGCCGTTGCCATCAGCGTCGAAGCCGCTGGTCTCCCAGGAGTCGAGGAGCCCGTCACCGTCCGAGTCGGATCCGGCCGACGAGATGATCCGCATGTTCAAGCCGCCCCGGTCGGAGTCGCCGTTTCCGGAGAGCTGGGCGGCCGTGACACCGCCCGGGAACGAGATGCCCGGCTGCGGCGCACCGCTCGCGTCGACCGGCGCGAACGTGCCGGTGAAGGGATCGACGGCGAGCTGCAACGAGTTGACGCCCGGTACCGGACTCACGTCGATCGTGTCGTCACTGATGACATCGATGTCCTTCACCGAGATGCTGAGCGGCGCGCCGACCTGCGAGCTGTCGATCGTGCGCGTGACCGCGAAGCCGATCGGGATCGTGTCCTGGCCGACGATGCAGCCCGTCCCGAACGGGGGATCGATCGAGAACTCGGGCGACACGGTCTGCTGGCCGCCGAAGTTGACGGTGAACTCGAAGTCGCCCCAGCAGGAACCATCGTCGAACCCGTCCTCGGGATCGTCGATCTGGAGGATCGAGTCGATGATGACCGTGACCGTGAGCGGCGCCGCGAACGCCTTGGCGGTGCGCCCGACGATCAGGATCGGCACCAGCGCGAGGCACAACAGCACCGCGAAGGCACGGGAGGGAAGGAACGAGCGTACGGAGGTGGTCATTGCGCGATGCTCCGAGAACGTGCCGCCCGTCCGACCAGAGCGGCGTCCCGGTCAGTGTGCGGGGGCGATCGCGCGATGTCCCCGGTAATTCTGCCGGTTTTTTCCGAACCGAACGGTCGGTGCTCGCGCTCGGTGATCAGACGCGCGCGGGTCAGCGCAACGGCAGGTGCGTAGCAGTCGATCGCGTTGGTGCCGAGGATGCGCGCTTGGTCTTCCTCGGGGAGCTTGTCGATGCGCGTGCGCAACTCTTCGAGGATGCCCGAGTGGTACTCGGGGTGCGGGTAGTCGGACGCCCACAGGATGCGATCGGTGCCGAGGTACTCGGAGGCGGCCGCGAGGTTCCATTCCTCGGGTTCGAAGCTCACGTAGCACTGGCGGCGGAAGTACTCGCTCGGCAACAACGACAGCCAGCGCTTCTCGAGCGGAAATGCCTCGACCTGTTCGTCCATGCGTTCGAGGATCGACGGGACCCATCCGCCGCTCGACTCGAGCAGCACCAGCTTCAACGCGGGGAACCGTTCGCACACGCCGCCCATGAGCAGCCGGCCCATCGTGATCACCATGTCGGCAACGTTGCCGACCGCCTGCCCGAGCGCGGAACCACCGTGGATCTCGTCCATCGCCATGTTCGTGATCGTCGTGTTCTCGCTCACCGCGACGAGCCCGAACTTGCGGCACGCGCCAGGTGTGTCGACGTGCACGGCCGGATGGAACGCGACCGGCATGTGGAGCGCTTCGCATGCGGCCCAGAACGGGTCGTACACGTGGTGGTTCAGCGGGAGCTCGTCGACGTACGCAGACGGTCGCACGAACACGCCCTTCAGGCCGCGCCCGTGCGCGTGCTGCACCTCCGCAACCGCACGGTCCACATCCTGCAACGGCACCGCCGCGACGCCGAAGAGGCGATCCGGATGCGTCGCGCAGAACTCCGCGAGCCAGTCGTTGTACGCGCGGATGCAGTCGGCGACGAATTCGGTGTCGTGCAACGCCGGGATCTCGTCGACCGGCCCGAAGAACATCGCCAGGCTCGGGTAGAGCACGACGGCGTCGATGCCGTCGGCGTCGAGGTCGGCGACGCGCGCGTCGGCTTCGTGACCACCGGGGCGACGCAGCCCGGCGAGCAGGTCGAAGAACTCGCGCGGGGTCATCCCGACCGCGGCCGCCATCTGGTCGTGCAGCTCCCGTCCGCCGCCGCGCACGACACCGCCGATGTACGTGATCTCGTAGATCTCGTCGTACACCTCTTTGCGGGGAACCCAGTCGCCCCAACGATCGTGATCGATCCGGTCGGGCGTCCAGATGTCGTTGGGCTCCTCCATGATGTGACCGTCGCCGTCGATGATCAGCCCGTCACCGTCGTTGATCGACATCGCGTGTCTCTCCCAGGATTCGCCCGATCAGATTGCGAAGTGCACGCCCGCATCGTCGATCGTCATCGTCATGCCTTCGCGCGCCAGGCGCACCTTGTCGCTCCGGCCGTTCCATCGCTGCTTCGCGTCCGCGAGCAGCGCTTCCAGCTCGGTATCCGAGTGGTACGGGTCGTGGTGGAAGAGCACCAGCTCGTCGACCTCGAGCTTCTGCGCGAGTGCGAGGACGTGGTCGATCGCGGAGTGACCCCAGCCGACATGGTTCGGGTACTCGTCGTCGTCGTACTGCGCGTCGTGGAACAGGAGGTCGGCGTGCTGCGCGACCTCGTGGCCGCTGATCCAGTCGGCGGGCTGGTGGTCGAGCGCGATGCCGACCGACGGCTCGTGGTCCGGGACGTACGCGAGCACCTTGCCGTTCTCCTCGATGCGATACCCGACGGTCGGGCCCTGGTGGACGACGTTCGCCGCGTGCACCACGGCGGAGCCGATCGTCATGTGGTGCGGTTCGTCGTGGAACACGAGGCGCGCCGGGATGTCGGAGAGGTGCACCGGGAACAGCGGCGGCGACAGGTAGATCGCGATGCGCTCCTCGAGGCCCTGCACCGGTGACGCCGGCCCCCACAGGTGCACCTCGACATCGGGTTGGAAGAGCGGCCGGAAGAACCCGAGGCCCTGCAGGTGATCCATGTGCAGGTGCGTGAGCAGGATGTGCAGCTCCTGCACGTGCTCCCCGGCCATGGACGCACCGAGCGGCGCGCATCCCGGTTCCGGCGTCGAGCACGAGATGGTGACCGCTGTCGAGCCGGACCTCGACGCAGCTCGTGTTGCCGCCGTAGCGCACGGTGTCGGGTCCCGGCGCCGCCAGCGATCCGCGACAACCCCACACCCGTGCGCCTCCACGCACATCAGGCGTCGCCGTTGAGCTCGCTGGGCGGCCAGAACACGGTGACGACACCGTGGAGCTCGTCCTGCGCGCCGAGCAGCGGATAGGCGGTCGCGTTGAAGTCGCGGTCGACGCCGTCGAAGCACGTCGCCCGCACCTTTCGGTGCGCGGGCCGGCGCTGGAAGAACGCGATGCCGGCGGGTGAGTCGCGCCGGCGCATCGGCGCGCCGCCGCGTCGCGCAGCTGCAGCGCTTCACCGAAGTCGACCCCGGAGATCTCGCCGATCTCGCCGATCGTGCGCCCGATGAGCGCTTCGGCCGCATCGTTGAAGTACACGAGCATCCCGCGTGCGTCGAGCAGGAACATGGGTGTCGACAGGTTCGTCGCCAACTCGCGAGCGAGGATCAGCGGCAAGCTCTTCGACGCGGAACCGACGCCGGTCATGTCCGGAACGTTACCGACACCGCCCGCCCGAGGCGATGGCCCGTGCGGACGACCGCCGCGCGGGAGTACCGTTCGCCCGACGGCCGGCGGGGAGGCGGGGTGTGCTGATCGCGGCGTTGCGCGACCTGCAGTGGCGGCGGCGGCGGTTCATCATCGCGGTCATCGGCACCGGTGTCGTGTTCGCGATGACACTGATCCTGACCGGCTTGTCGAACGGCTTCGACCAGGAAGCGGCCGACACGGTGAAGGCCACCAACGTGGACGCGTGGATCATCCCGTCGGGCGCAGCCGGTCCGTACCTGGGCGCGTCTCCCTTCCCGGAGACCGTCGCCGCGGATGTCGCGCAACTGGACGGCGTTGCCAAGGCCGCGCCGCTCGTGTTCTCGGGCACGACGATGCGCGAAGGCGGTGTGCCCAAGAACGTCAACGTCTTCGGCGCGCCCGCCGGCGGTCCGGGCATGCCCGCCATCTCGGACGGGCGCGCGCCGAACGCGGACGACGAGGTCGCGGTGAGCAGCAAGCTGTCGAAGGGAATCGGCGATCGGGTGGAGCTCGGCGCGGACACGTTGAAGGTCGTCGGCATCGTGAACGGTTCCACCGCGCTCGCGGGGACGCCGAACGTGTTCCTCACGACCGAAGGCGCGCAGAAGGTGTCGTTCGCGAGCCAGCCGGTCGCGTCGTCGATCGGCGTGACGGGCACCCCATCTGCGGCCCCGCCCGGGTACAAGATCGTCACGCAAGACGATGCGATCACCGACATGCTCCGCCCGATGCAATCGTCGCACTCCGCGATCAGCTTCCTCGCGATCCTGCTCTGGATCGTCGCCGCGCTGATCGTCGGCTCGGTGATCTACCTCTCCGCACTCGAGCGCGTGCGCGACTTCGCCGTGTTCAAGGCGGTCGGCGTGAGCACGCGCTCGGTGATGGCGGGGCTGGCCTTGCAGGCGGTGATCGTCGCCGTCGTCGCCGCGCTCGTCGGCGCGGTGCTGTCGTTCGTGCTCGGGCCGACGTTCCCGATGAGGGTCGTCATCCCCACGTCCGCGCTTGCGCTGTTGCCGGTCATCGCGATCTTCGTCGGACTCGCCGCGAGCATCGCGGGGTTGCGGCGCGCGGTCACGGTCGACCCCGCGCTCGCGTTCGGAGGACCCTGACCGTGCCCGGGCTCGAGATCCGTGACCTCGTCGTCGAGTACGCGAGCGGCGGCTACGCCGTGCGCCCCATCGACGGCCTCGACCTCGACGTTCCCGCGGGCAACCTCGCGATCCTGCTCGGGCCGAGTGGGTGCGGGAAGACGACGCTGCTCTCGTGCCTGGGCGGCATCCTGTCGCCCACCGTCGGGCCGCATCAGCTTCGGTGACGTCGACATCACCGGCCTCGACGGACGCGCCATGGGCACCTACCGCCGCCACACCGTCGGCATCGTGTTCCAGGCCTTCAACCTCGTGCCCAGCCTGACCGGGCTGGAGAACGTGATGGTGCCGTTGCGCGCCGCGGGTGTTCCGCGCGCACGGGCGCGGGCGCGCGCCGAGGAGCTCCTCGCGCGCGTCGGCCTGCAGGATCGGATGACGCACAAGCCCGGCGACATGAGCGGCGGCCAGCAGCAGCGCGTCGCGGTCGCCCGTGCGCTGGCGCTCGATCCGCCCTTGCTGTTGGCCGACGAGCCGACTGCACACCTCGACTTCATCCAGGTGGAGGAAGTGCTCCGCCTGGTGCGCGAGCTCGCGTCCGAGGAGCGCGTCGTGGTGGTCGCGACCCACGACCACCGGATGCTGCCGCTCGCCGACCAGGTCGTGGAACTGGTGCCGCAGTTCGCGACCACCGACCGGCCGCCCGAGACGTTCGCGCTCGGGCCTGGTGAAGTGCTGTTCAAGCAGGGGACGATGGGCGACCTCATCTACGTGGTCGGTGACGGCGAGCTCGAGATCGTCCGCGAGCGCGCCGACGGCGGCGAAGACCTGCTCGCGGTGTCGACCGCGGGCGACTACTTCGGCGAGATCGGTCCGTTGTTCGGCATGCCGCGCTCGGCCACCGTGCGCGCCCGCACCGATGCCAAGGTCATCGGCTACACGGTGAACGCCTTCCGCGAACGCCTCGGCCCGTCCGGTGTGCGCGACCTCATCGAGCACCGCGATCTCGCGCCCCCCTCGAGCGTCGACTCATGACCCTCGCCGAGCAGCTCGACTACGCACATACTCGCCCGAACCTGGTCCAACGCGCGATGCGGCGGTTCTCCAAGACGACCGTCGGCGCGTGGCTGTTCGCGCGGACGCTGCGCTACTGCGATGCCTTCCTGCTCCGATTCGCGCACGGTCGTACCGCGCCCGAGCTCCTCGCGGGGCTGCCCACGGTGTTCGTCACGACGACCGGTGCGCGATCGGGCGAGAAGCGCACGTCGCCGCTCGTGGCGATCCCGATCGACGAGGGTCTGGCGCTCGTCGGCACCAACTTCGGCCAGAAGGCAACCCCCGCTTGGTACTACAACCTGCGCAAGCACCCCGATGCCGAAGTCCGCTACCACGATCGGAGCGTGGCCGTGACCGCGCGCGAGGTCGAGGACGCCGAGCTGCGGGATCGCATCCTGCGCCGCGCGCGCCGCATCTACGCCGGCTACGCCGCGTACGAAGCCCGCATCGTCAACCGTCCGATCCATGTGATGCGGCTGGACGCAGCAACGCCGGCTCAGTCGAGCGACAGCACCTGACGCGCGGCAACGACGTTGCTCGTGACCCCGAGCTGCTGGCGGAGACGGGCGAGCTTCCGGTGCAACGTCCGTTCCGACATGTGCACTTCGTTGGCCGCTTCCGCCACGGAACCGCCGGCGGCGAGCACGCGCAGCGCCTCCGAGAGCGCGTCGTCCGTGTCGATCGTCGAGACCGGGAGCCACCGCTCCACGGGGCTGATGCGTGCGAGCGCGTCGAGGAGCTCGACGCGCGCCGGGCTCGACACCTCTGCGCCGATCGCGATCACCAGGGAGGCGCCGCGCGACGCGGCGATGAACGCGCGGGCGATGTCGTCGTCGGTCTGCACGACCCCGCTCGCGACCATCTCCGACGGCAACGCCCACGGGGCGACAGGGAGCCCGCTCAGCGGGATCGCGCGCGCCGGCAGCTCGGCCGGGTTGTCGCTCACCGCGATGCGTTGGTTCGCCCGCTCGACCGACTGGCGGTCGGCCCGGCGCCGGACGAGCTCCATCGCGGCCGCCAGCCGCGTCGGCACCCCGAGCCGTTGCATCGCCTGACGCACGTGTGTCTCGATCGTCGTCTCGCTGACGACGAGCCGGCGCGAGATCGCGCGCGTGTCGAGACCACGGCCGACGAGGTCGAGCACCTCGACCTGCGCGGCGGTCAACGGCGCGATCGCTTCCGCCTGGTGCGTGTGCACGCGCTGGCCGAGCGCGCGCAGGGTCGCGTCGACGCGTCGCAGCAGCGGACGGCGGCCGGACGCCAACAGCTCCGGTTCGATCATGCGCAGGATGGTGATCGCACGCTCGGTGTCGCCCGCGCGCCGCGCCGCTTCACCTGCGGCCCACGCGCACCGCCCCGCGTTCCGGCGCGAGATGCGGTCCCAGCTCCGGCTCGCGGCGAGGAACCGCCCCGCGTTCTCCGATGCTTCCGGATGCTCGTGCATCGCGACGATCGCCTGCGATTCCTTGTTCGCGCCGACGAGGTTGCGGAACAAGGCGCCGCTCAGCGGCGGCCCGGGTTCGAGGCCGAGGTCGAGCGCGGCGAGTTGCCGGACCGGCTCCACCATCACGTGCGAGGGGAAGCCGCCGACCGGCAACGACCGGCACTCGGTCGCGGTCTCGTAGGCGTCGGCGGCGCGTCCCGCGAGCCAGTCGGCCTCGGCCTTCGCCCAGAGGATCATCGAGCGTGAGGTCATGTCGTTCGCGATGAAGCCGTAGGCGTTGGCGAGGATCGCGGGGATCTCCTCGTCGAGCCCGAGATCCGCGCACGCGAGCACGAGGTGGGCTTCCACGTGGTCACGCTGGCGTGGGTTCAGCGGCTGCGTCATCAGGTGGCGAGCTGCGATCGAGCGTCTCGTCGAGCGCATCGTCGACGTGGAAGCGGGCCATCAACAGGTTCTTGCGGAACTGGGCTTCGCCGCTGCGCGAGCCGAGCGCGTGCGTGCGGTCGATCATCTGCCTCGCGAGTGGCGCGCACTCCGACGGTTCGCCGGACACGAGCTGCGCGATGAAGAGGCTGTCGGCGCTCGTGACCTCGACCGCCTCGAGGTTCTCGTGGCGCGCGGCCGCGATCGACTTCGCCAGCCACTGGTCCCAGTCGGGGTCACCCGTGACGAGACAGGCGGCGCCGAGCGCGCCGTACGCCTCCGCGACCGGCAACGCTTCCCGCTCCGCGAGCTCCACGGCCGCCCGCGCTTCGACGATCGCGGCCGGGGCGTCCCACGCGACGCGCGCGAGGTAGCGGGCCCGCAGCAACCGGACGGTCACCTCGACTTCGGCATCGTCGGGTGTCAACAGCTCCGTGGCGGCTTCGAGCGCCGGCCACACCAAGTCGTGCTGCGCGGCCCACCAACCGCACCATGCGATGTCCTTCTCGCGGCGCAACACGCCGACGCGGTCCTTGGGGATCGCGCGCTGCGCGAACGCGAGACCGTCGTCGACCCGGCCCGCGAGCGCGAGCGCTTCGGAGGCATCGAGGAGGATCTCGGGGTCCTCGACCCCGTTCACCGGCATCGCGGCGATGGCGAGGTGGTCCGCTCGCTCGTTGCGCGAGGACGCGTGCTGCGCGGCGCGCAGCGCGTAGATGCGGGCCTGGTCCGGGTCTCCGCCGTGGAGGTAGTGCCGCGCCCGTTCGCCGTCGGTGGTGCAGGTGGCCGCGAGCCGCCGGTGGATCTCGATCTGCTCGCGCCCCGAGCACAACGACAGGGCGGCCTGGCCGAACGAGTCGTGGCGCAGCGCCCACCCCCGTTCGTCGGTGTGCACGACGAGGCCGAGCCGGGCCAGCTCCTCGTAGTCGTCGTCGCACGACGGATGGCCGTGCAACGCGAGGCCCGCAAGCGCGTGGCGGGCCGGCTCGGACGCACGCGCGACGAGCGCGATCAGCCGTTCGTCGGCCGCGGCGACGCCGGGCAGCACCGGCGCGCACGTGAGCAGCAGGGGATTGCCGCCGGATGCCTCCACGAGCTCGCGCAGCTGCGCCTCGGTCGCGGTCGGCACCGTGTCCAGGAGCAGCTCGCGCGCGGCGTCGTCCGGGAGCGGCTCGATGTGCAGCACCGAACCGAGGGCACCCGCGACCGCGAGGGCAGTGGCCGAGGCGTCGTCGTTGCTGCGGACGGTCGCCACGATCGCGACCTCGTGGGCGAGCTCGGGCAACAGCTCGAGCGTGTCCGGGTCCGCCCAGTGCAGGTCGTCGACGAGCAGGACGCGGCCGTGGAGCGCGCCGGTCGCGGCCGCGATGACCTCGGCGCGGGTACCGGTCAGCGTGATGCCGCAGGCCCGCTGGAGCGCGAGGTAGGGCATCCACCGCAGCGGCTGCACCGCGCCGCCGAGCGTGGCCCGGTCGCCGAGCGCGCACCGCACCGCGTGCAGCACGGCCGTCTTCCCAATTCCTGCCTCACCGACGAGGGCGCACGAGTTTCCCCGACCCACGAGATCGAGGACGGTCCCGACCTCCCTGTCGCGGCCGATGAGCACCGCCGGAGGGTAGTCAGCGCGTCCGCAGCGGGCCAGCGAGAAATATGCACGGGGATGGCAGGAATTGGGGATGCCCGGCCCATGGACATATTGCGAGAGTGCATCCGGAGCCGGGGAGGGAGAGGAGCAGCCCGGACAGGGCGTCGGACTGCGGGGGTCGCGCCGCTCACGATCGTGTGCACGAAATGCGGGGAGCACACGATCCTGGGGCGCTTGAACTTCGCTCGTTCGGAATGCTCGGTGCTGGTGCTGTCCGGCCTTGGGCGGCGACGCAGAACGCATGCACCGAGCGCTTCGCTTCCCCCGGCTCCTTCTTCTCCGAAGTTCAGCGGCTTCTCGGAAGTTCAGCGGCTCAGGTGCTCGCGAGGAAATCGACGAGCAACTCGTTCACTCGCGCCGGTGCCTCGAGCGTCATCCAGTGGCCGGCGCCGTCGATCCGCTCGTAGCGCCACGGCCCGGACACGTGGTCGGCCGAACCCGTCATCTGCGGCTCGAGCAGGAACCGGTCACCGTCGCTCCACACACCCATCGCCGGCGCCGCGACGGGCGGGAGGTCGAGGCCGCCGCCGAGCAGTGCCTCGGGCGGCACGTTGGCGCGGTACAGGTTCAGCGTCGCGGTGAGGTGGGCGGGCTCCGCGAGCCGCTGCGCGACCTCGTCGGCTTCGGGGTGCGCGAAGCAGTCGCGGAAGTTGCGCCAGCCGTCATCCGACAGCCACTGCTCGGCGATGCCCGGGAACTGGAACGCGAGCATGTACCAGCTCTTCTCGCGCTGGGCCATCGACGGGTGACTGAACGAGCTCGGGTGCCCCACCGACAGTGCGGTGACGCTCGCGACCCGGTCGGGTGCGAGCGTCGCGAACACCCACGCGAGCGCGGCGCCCCAGTCGTGACCGACCACGTGCACGCGATCAACGTGCAGCTCGTCGACGATGCCGAGCAGGTCGCCGAACAACAGCGCGAGCGAGTACTGATCGACACCGTCGGGCTTGTCGGAAGCGCCGAAGCCGCGCAGGTCGGGCGCGATCGTTCGGTACCCCGCGTCGTTGAGCGCCGCGATCTGGTCCCGCCACATCGCGTGCGTGTCGGGCCAGCCGTGGACGAGGAGCACGGGCGCCGCCGCGCCGGCACCCGAGGGCCGATCGTCGACTTCGAGGCCGACACCGTTCACGTCGAGTCGCATGGGTTCCCTCGCATCGGTTTCGCGTGGTTCGGAACGATGGTGTCAGCCGGCGAAGTCGGGCATGACCGTCTGCGCGAACTCGGCGACGCGTTGCTCACCCTCGCCCGGCCACCCGCAGACGAGGTAGCCGACGCCGATGTTCCGGTACTTCTCGATCGTCCGCCGCACCTCGTCGAACGGTTCCGACAACGACAGTGACGACGCACGGACGATGTGCGACGGATCGCGTCCTGCGCTCTCCGCGAGGTCATCGATGCGCCGCGACATGGCTTCGAAGTACTCGGGCGGTGCGAACGAGTGCCAGGTGTCGGCCCACTTCGCGGCCGTGGGCAACCCCCGCTTCGGGCCGTTGGCGCCGATCCAGATCGGCGGGTGCGGATGCTGCACCGGGCGCGGGAGCATCTGCGCGTCGTGGAGGGACACGTGGTGCCCGCTGTACGACACCGCCTCGCCGGTCATCAACCGGGTGACGATCTCGAGCGCGTCCTCGAGCAGATCGAAGCGCGCGCCGACCGGCGGGAACTCGAAACCCAGCGCGCGGTGCTCCGCCTCGAACCACGCGGCACCGAGCGAGAGGTCGAGCCGGCCGTGCGACACGTGGTCGATCGTCACGGCCTGCCCGGTGAACAGCGACGGATGCCGGTAGGTGACGCCGCTGACGAGCAGTCCGAGGCGGATGCGCGAGGTCGCGGACGCGAGCGCGGCGAGTGTCGTCATGCCTTCGAAGCAGTTGCCCGGGCCCTCTCCGTACATCGGCTGGAAGTGATCGAAGCCCCACGCGCCGGTGAAGCCACACTCCTCGCCGAAACGGGTTCGCTCGACGAGCGCGTCCCACTCGATCCGTTGCTGGGCGACATCGATCCCGAACTGCATGGTCGAACGGTACCTTCACCATCCGGCGTGAACGGGCGCGTGCCCGTTCGACCGTGGGTGCGCGCGGCTAGATTTCGCGCCCGATGGCCCGCGGCGACGAGTTCCTCGAGTACTTCCGGCGGGTGCCGATGTTCAGCACCTGTTCGAAGAACGACCTGAAGACGATCGCGAGCAATGCGGAGCGTCTCAAGGTTCCCGCCGGGCGCATCCTCGCCGAGCAGGGGCAGACCGGCCGCGAAGCGTTCATCATCGTGGACGGCAAGGCCCGCGTCTACCGCAACGGCCGCAAGGTCGCGATGCTCCGGGCGGGTCAGTTCTTCGGAGAGCTCTCGTTGCTCGACCGCGCCCCGCGCAACGCGACGGTCATCGCCGACACCGACATGGAGCTGCTCGTGCTCGGCCAGCGCGAGTTCGCCAAGATCGTCGATGCCGCGCCCACGTTCGCACGGGCGCTGCTCACCGGAATCGCGCGCCGCATCAACGAAGCCGACGCCAAGCGCTTGAACTAGCGCGCGGGCGAGTCAGCCCCGCGTGCGGTCGAGTCAACGCGGCGCGTCGCCGCGGCGGTAGGGCGCGGTCAGTTCGTTCAGCTGTTCGAGCAGATCCGCGTCGAGGGTGGTGTCGACGGCGGCGAGCGTCGCGTCGAGTTGATCGGGCCGGCTCGCGCCGACGATCGGTGCCGTCACCGCCGGATGCGCGAGCACCCAGGCGAGCGCGAGGGTGGGCAGGGCGAGCCCGGCGGCGTCCGCGACCTTGCTGAGCTGCTCCACGGTGTCGAACACGTTCTCGTGCCAGTACCGGTCCTGGTACATGGTGCCGGCGGTGCCGAGCGTGAAGCGGCTGCCTTCCACCGGCGGCTTCGATCGGTCGTACTTCCCCGACAACATCCCTCCGGCGATCGGGTTGTACGGGATCACGCCGACGCCCTCGTCGAGGCAGAGCGGGAACAGCTCGCGCTCGAACTCGCGGAAGAGCAGGTTGTAGCGCGGCTGCACCGAGTCGAAGCGCGCGAAACCGCGCACGTCGCTGCGGCCGAGCGCGCGTGCGAGTTGGTATGCGAGGAAGTTCGAACATCCGATGTACCGGACTTTGCCCACCCGCACGAGGTCGTCGAGCGCACCGAGCGTCTCGTCGATGGGTGTGTTCGCATCGTTGAAGTGCAACTGGTACAGATCGATCCAGTCCGTTTGCAGGCGGCGCAACGACGCGTCGATCGCGTCCATGATGTGGCGGCGGCTGTTGCCTGCGTCCCAAGGATTCGGACCCACCGGTGCGAAGCACTTGGTGGCGAGCACGAACTGGTCGCGGCGACCCCGCAACCAGTTGCCGACGATCTCCTCGGTGCGGCCGACCGTGGTCAGGTCGCCGCCGAGCGGGTACACGTCGGCGGTGTCGAGGAACGTGATGCCGCCTTCGGCGGCTCGATCCATGATCGCGTTCGACGTCGGTTCGTCACACTGCAAACCGAACGTCATGGTGCCGAGGCACAGTCGGGAGACGGGGAGGCCGGTACGACCGAGGCGAACGTGCTGCATGCCTTCCATCTTGGCGCGTGGCCGCTTGTAGTGTCGCCCGGCGATGGATGACCTGGAATGGATCGACGATCACGCGTTTCGCATCGGCCGGGTGACGTTCCGGCTGTCGATCGCCGAGCGCTTCCGTTCCACGAGCGACAACTTCCTCCTGGTCAAGCACCGGCACATGGTCGAGCGGTACCGCGAGCTGCTCGCGACGATGCAGCCGGCGCGGATCGTCGAGCTCGGCATGTTCGAGGGCGGGAGCGCGGCGATGCTCAGCCTCCTTGCCCAACCCGAGCGCTTCGTCGCGCTCGATCTCCGGTCCGAACCGATCGAAGGGCTCGAGGCGTTCCTCGACGAGCACGGGCTCCGCGACCGCGTGCACACGCGATACAACGCCGATCAGTCGGACGGGGCCGGTCTGCGCGCGATGCTCGAAGAAGAATTCGGAGACGCCGCCCTCGACCTCGTCATCGACGACGCGTCGCATCGGCTCGGTCCGACCCGCGCCTCGTTCAACGTGCTGTTCCCGCGGCTGCGGCCCGGTGGCCTGTTCGTCATCGAGGACTGGTCCGGGATCCATCACTACGACGCGGAGCTGGGGCGCCGCGCGGAACGCAACCCGGCGGTGGCGGCCAAGCTCGCCGCGAGCGCGAGCCGAGGGGAGACGCCCGACACGCCCCTTTCGGTGATGCTGTTCGAGATCATCCTGGCCGAGGCCTACGCGCCCGACCTGTTCGCCGAGGTCGTGGTGACCAACGACTGGGCCTCGGTCGAGCGCGGCCCCGGTGCCATCGATCCCGAGACGTTCGACCTCTCGCGGGTGTACAGCAACTTCGCCCGCACCCTGCTCGGCCGCACCGAATGACGCGGTTTCTCGTGGTCGCCGGCCCTTGGGTGCCGACGGGCGCGTAGGCTCCGCGCGCATGGCCGGCGCGGTGGATGCGTTGCTCGCCCGGGTGGGGGCAGGGTTCTTCCAGGAGGCGTTCGTCGTCACCGATCTCGACGCGGCGATGGACGCGTTCACCGCGACGATCGGCTGCCCGAAGTGGACGACGTTCCCGTCGATCGGCGCGCCCGTACCGGTACCGCGGGCGCGACATCGAGTCGTCCGTGTCACTTGCGTTCGGGCGGAGCGGACGCGTGCAGATCGAACTGATCCAACCGCTCGACGGCGAAGGGCTCACCCACGACTTCCTCGCCGAGCACGGTCCCGGCGCGCACCACCTGGCGTTCCTCGTCGATCGCGTCGACGATCAGGTCGACGCCGCGGCGCCGACGGCATCGAGTGCGCGATGTCCGGTCACATCGGCACGCTGTACTACGTGTACCTCGACACCTTCGCCGAGCTCGGCATCTACATCGAGCTCGTCGAGGACCCCGACGGGCTCGTCGCCCAACTCACCCCCTGAAGCGGCGCGTTCGGACGACGTCTCCCTCGTCGAGGGACTGCGAGCAGCTAGCGTTCCCGCCGACGAGGGAGACGCACATGCATCCTGTGACCGTTGGCGCGTTGACGCGCGACAAGTCGGCGACGCCGCTGCCGGGCATCGCCGGCGCGCTCGCGAACACCCGGCTCTTCTCGCTCTGTTCGACGCGGGAGCTGCGCAAGGTCGCCAAGCTCGCGAAGATCCGCCGCATACCGAAGGGCACGCGGCTCATGACCGAAGGCGAGGACGGCGACTCGATGTACGTCATCCTCACCGGCATGGCGCGCGTTTCGCGCAACGGACGTCGGGTCGCGCTGATCGGCGCCGGCGACGCGGTCGGGGAGCTGGCCCTGCTCGCGCGCTCGAAGCGCAACGCGACGGTCGACGCCGACAGCGACCTCGAGGTCGCCGAGATCAGCCGCCGCTCGCTGAGCCGCCTCGTGCACGACGTGCCGTCGTTCTCGCTGAAGCTGCTCGAGGCGATGGCCGCACGCGTCCGCGAGCTCGACAGCCGCCTGTACCCGTAGCGCTCGCCCGGGCGTCGATTGCGCCACCGGACGCGGTGACCTGCCCGCTCAGGCGTGGTTTGCGAACATCACCTCGTCGCGTGCCGTGAGAATGCCGGTACCGCGTTGTACCGCGCCGGCCCTGACCCACGTCGCGGTGAAGTCATCGCCGACATCGTGTGTACGCAGGAAGAAGGCGATGTCGCCCATTCCGAACACTGCGCCGCGCCCCAGCTGGAGCAACAGATCGCCCGGTTGCAACCCTGCGCCCGCCGCGCCTCCGTCGTCGAACACCTCGCGAACGACGGCACCGGCCGCGGTCGCGTGGAAGTCTGCTCCGAGCCAGGCCTCGGAGTTCAGATCGCGGTGGCGGGGGAGCGACGAGCCGAACTCGAGATACGCGACGAGGTCCGCGAGCGCCTCGTCCATGCCGCGCTGTACGCCGTCGTTCTCGAGGATGGTCTCGCCACCGAAGCCGGCTTGGGTCATCGTGATGCGTGTTCCGCCGTCGAGCGCTTCGAAGACGACGGTGACTTCGATACCGCTGTCGGGTGACGCGGCCCACTGCCGGTATCGGAGCTTCGCGTGGGTCTCGTGTTCGAGAAGCGCGAATCCGACCGGGCCGCCCGGTGACTGAGCCTCGGCCGCGGCATCCTCGTCGGTCGGCGTCCATTTGGTCGTGAACCACGCTTCGAGCTCGGACGGTTCCGTGAAGGCGGTCCAGGCGCGTTCGACGGGGACTCCTACTGAGAACGTGCGCTCGTACTCGCTCATGGTCGTAACTCCTCGGGCTCGTCGGAGGTGGGATGCGCGGCGACGACGACGCGGTATGGCGCCCCGGATCGCGCGCCGTAGCGGTCGCACAGCTCACGCAGGAGGTCGAAGTACTCGCGCAAGAACGCAGTGCGCGTGGCTTCGTCGGCGAAGTGCACGTCGGCTTCGACGGTCGCGGCTCGCGATCTCTTCGCCGTCGAACGCAGCCCGATCGAGGAGCGCGACCGCGTCGCGTTGGAGTCGGTCGCCGATCGCGACGAGGCGTTCGAGTGAATGCTGTTGGTGCAGGGCGTCGACTCGTCGTCGGTCGAACCACGCGGCCCGAGACGACACGACGAACGTGCTCGCGACCGTGCGGTAGAGGGTCTCGACAAAGTTCCCGGCGCGACGCTCACCCGCCGGGACGACGAGCCCGGCGCGCTCGAGCTCCTTCAGGTGGTAGTTGACCTTCTGGCGGGGCTGGCCGAGACGCCGGGCGATCGTCGCTCCGGCGGCGGGCTCGCGCAGCGCGTCGAGGATCTCGATCCGCAACGGATGCAGCAGCACCTGGAGGTCATCGAGCTCGCTGACGACGTGCACTCGGTTGCCGTGCACTCGTGGGTCGGTGACCCGGTTCGCGGCCATGGGCACCCGCCTTGACGATTTGATTTTTCTAGACAAATCAAATCGTCAAGGACCGGCCTTGTCAAGACCGGATGTCCGCTCGACCGCGGCGGCGGCTCAGTCCAGCGGGAGCGATGCGAGCCGTTCGAGCAGCTCGCGCTTTTGGTCTTCGAACGAGTCGAAGTCGATCAGGTTGTCCTCGAAGCGGTTGTGGAGCACCTCGAGGCGCTCCATCAGCTCGCCGGCCGAGAGTTGCTCGACGGCAACCGGGGCCAGTTCCTGGTCCGGATCGAGGTCTTCGCCGTTGGCGCGCGTCTTGGCGGCGTTCACGCTTACCTGCGGCTTTGGCCTTCTTTGCCCGTTCGCGCTGGAGCTTGTCGAAGGACGTGCGTCGTGTGGCCATGGGGATCTCCGTCATCGATACCGCGGGCCCGAAGAACACCGGGCCGCTCGCGGCAAGTAGTGCAGGACCCAGGTTACGTGGTCCGTGACCCGGTTCCGTGACGCGGGCAGGTGAATCGGGACGCAGGCTGGTCCGGGCCGTGCCGTCAGGAGTTGGTGCGACCGGGTTCGTCGACCGCGTGGCGGCGCAGCGCGTCGAGCGAGCACCACTCCAGGGCCCGGATGTGGGTCGCGTCCAGGTAGACCGGCGGTGCGACACCCGCGTCCAACGCTTCTTGCCAGCGCGACGCGCACAGGCACCAGCGGTCGCCGGGCTGCAGACCGGGGAAGCCGGCCTCGGGCACGGCAGTCGACAGGTCGTTGCCCTGCGCGTCCGAGAACGCGAGGAACTCGGCGGTCATCTGCGCGCACACGACGTGCACGCCGGGGTCGTCGCCGCCGGTGTTGCAGCAGCCGTCGCGGTAGAAGCCGGTGAGTGGCTCGAAGCCGCAGGGTTCCAGGTCGGTGCCGAGCACGTTCTTCGCCACGCCGCCTTTGTACATGCCGTCGAGCTCGGCGGCGAGTTCGTCGGGTGATTCGACCGGATCGCGGCCGCGCCGCGCGCTGCGGGCGACGAGCAGGAACGTGATGCCGATCGTGATCACGGTGAGCACGAGTCGGTTGCGTCCGATCCACGCGTTGAACGCGAGGATCGGATCGGAGAACGCGGCGCCGATGAGTCGCACGCCGAGGACGCGCACGAGTGTGCCGGTGACGTTGACGATCGCGAAGCCGGCCCACGCCATGCCGGTCGCGCCCGCGAGCAGGCAGATGAGGTTGTTCGGCATCAGCGCGACGACCGGCCAGGCGGCTTTGCGGAACAGGCGCTCGGCCCAGAGCACGGTGCCCGCGCTCGGTCCGAGCTTGCGTTCCATCCAGCGGATCGACGTGTCGCCGTAGCGGCGACCGAACCAGTAGAAGAGCGGGTCGCTGAGAACGAGGCGGCCGACCGCGACGAGCACGAACGGCGCGACGTCGACCATCGGTGACACGAGCACGAGGTTGCGCAGCCGCGGGTTGCACACGAGCAGCAGCAACGGTGCGCGGTCGAGGAGGCGTCGGCGCGAGCGCGTCACCGACCCAGCCGAGGATCGTGAGCACGGCCATCGGGATCGCGAACAACGCGACGGCCTTGCGGTCCATCGGCTGGTGCGGCGGCGTGGGATCCGGTTCGGGCGGCACCAGGGCGGACTCTACGACGTCGACACCAGCCCGTAGTGTGCCCTCATGGCGGAGCCCGTCGAGCCGATCGAGCCGATCGAGCCGATCGAGCCGATCGAGGTCGTCGAACGCGAGGTCCTGACCTACGAAGGGTTCGGCCGCGCGGTGCGCGAGCTCGCCGAGGCCGTGCACGCGAGCGGCTACGAGCCTGACTGGCTGGTGGCCATCGCACGGGGCGGGCTCGTGATCGGCGGTGCGCTCGCGTACGCGCTCGGCCACAAGAACATCGCGACGGTGAACGTCGAGTTCTACACGGGCATCGACGAACGGCTCGACGTGCCGGTCGAATTGCCACCGGTTCTCGACCTCGACGACATCGCGAACCGCCGCGTGCTCATCGTCGACGATGTCGCCGACACGGGTGAGACGTTGCGGCTCGTCATGGACAAGTGCACGCCCGCGGTCGTCGAGGTTCGCGCCGCGGTGCTCTACGAGAAGCCGCGCTCGATCGTCCGCAGCGACTACGTCTGGCGGCGTACCG
Organism: uncultured Actinomycetes bacterium; assembly: GCA_963745645.1. Taxonomy (GTDB): domain Bacteria; phylum Actinomycetota; class Acidimicrobiia; order IMCC26256; family PALSA-610; genus CAVUFH01. Next base: position 575,038 of record CAVUYD010000002.1, on the reverse strand, counting down.
ATCGCTGGATCGACTTCCCGTGGTCGGCCGAACCGCCGATCGGCAGCGCGCGGCCTCGCCCCTGACGGCTACGCTTCGCCGTTACTGAAGGGGAGTACCCCGCAAAGGTGGCATCGTCAGTACGGGTGACTTCGAGCCGAGCGCTCGATCCATCCCGGTGTCACCGGCCGTGAGCGCAATGGTTGAGTGCAGTGCTGCGGCCGGGGGAGACCTTCGAATCACGAGACTGATTCGAAAGGTCGATGCCATGTTGCTCAGCTCCGCCGCGGTGGCCAAGTCCGGTGAAGGTGGCTCGTTCGTCGACATCGACGTTCCCGCGATCGCGTGGGCGGGGCTGCTGCTGACGATCGTCGTGATGTTGAGCATCGACCTGATGCTCCATCGGGGCGACAAGGAGCCGACGCCCGGACGCGCGCTCGTCGAGTCGCTCGTGTGGGTCGCGTGCGGTCTGAGCTTCGGCGTCGTCGTGTGGGCGACGTGGGGTGGAGCCGCGTCCGGTGAATACCTGTCCGGGTACCTGATCGAGAAGTCGTTGTCGGTCGACAACGTGTTCGTGTGGGCGGTGATCTTCTCGACGTTCGCGATCCCGCTGCGCTACCAGCACCGGGTCCTGTTCTGGGGTGTGTTCGGCGCGTTCGTGCTGCGCGCGATCTTCATCGCGGCCGGCGTCGCGCTCATCGCCCGGTTCTGGTGGTTGCTGCTCGTGTTCGGCGTGTTCCTCGTGTACACGGGGTTCAAGGTGCTGCGGCACCGCGCGGACGAAGGGGTGCACGGCCACGACCGCGCGGTCGGCTTCCTTCGGCGGTTCATGCCGGTGTCGCCCGAGCTCGACGGCCATCACTTCTTCACCAGGGTGAACATGAAGCGCGCCGCGACGCCCTTGCTCGCGGCCCTCGTCGTGGTCGAGTTCACCGACGTGATCTTCGCGGTCGACTCCGTACCCGCCGTCCTCGCGGTGAGCCACGAGCCGTACTTCGTGTTCGCCTCGAACGCGTTCGCCATCCTCGGACTGCGCGCTGCGTACTTCCTGCTCGCGGGCTGGAAGGACCGGCTCCACTACCTCGGCCACGGGCTCGGGCTCATCCTCGTCTTCGTCGGCGTCAAGATGGCGGTGTCGCACTGGGTGCACTTCCCGACGCCGATCTCGCTCGGCGTCATCGTGGCGCTGCTCACCGTCGCGGTCGTGGCCTCCCGCATACGCGAGGGGCGGCTCGGCGCATCTAGTGTCGAGACGTCATAGCGCGCCAAAGAATTTGGAGTTGCGGTGCATCGCGTTCTCGACCCGAGTCCGGTTGTGTCGTTCGAGGCCTACCTCGCCCTGGGTGGCGGGCGGGGGCTGGAAGCCGCTCGCGGCGCACCGGCCGCGCAGACGATCGACACCGTGCTCGCCGCGGGGCTGCGCGGCCGCGGTGGCGCCGGATTCCCGACGGGCCGCAAGTGGCAGACCGTCGCCGCGTACGAATCGTCGGTGTACGCGACCACGGTCGTGGTCAACGTCGCCGAAGGCGAGCCGGGCTCCTTCAAGGACCGCACGCTGTTGCGTACCAACCCCTACCAGGTGCTCGAAGGCGCGCTGATCGCCGCGTACGCGGTGGACGCCGAGAAGGTGATCGTCGCTTTGAAGGAGACGTTCACGCGCGGGATGGCGCGCGTCGTCGAGGCGATCGAAGAACTGCGTGTCGCGGGCTGGCTCGACGATCTCGAGGTCATCGCGTACGGCGGGCCGAACTCCTACCTCTACGGCGAGGAGACCGGCCTGCTGGAGGTGCTCGACGGCCGCGAACCGTTCCCGCGCGTCGCACCGCCCTGGCGCCACGGCGTGGACGAGGTCGGCGACGGCACCGAGTCCGCTGCCGACCTCGAGTTGGCCGAACCCGGTGGAGAGGGCATCGCCCCGCCGACGCTCGCGAACAACTGCGAGACGCTCGCGAACGTGCCCCGGATCCTTGCCGACGGTGTCGACGCGTTCCGTGCGTACGGCACGGAGCAGTCGCCGGGCACGCTGGTGTGCACCGTGAGCGGCGCGACCCGGCGCGCAGCCGTCGCCGAGATCCCGATGGGCACGACGCTGCGCGACGCGATCAACGAGATCGGCGGTGGCGTCGAGGACGGCCGGGAGATCGTCGCGGTGCTGTCCGGTGTGGCCAACGCGTTCATCCCTGCGTCCGCGCTCGACACGCCGCTCACGTACGAGGCGATGCGGGATGCCGGCAGTGGCCTCGGCGCGGCCGGCTTCATCGTCATCGACGACCGCACCGATGTGGTCGCCGTCGCGCACGGGGTCGAGCGCTTCCTGTCCGTCGAGTCCTGCGGCCAGTGCACGCCGTGCAAGCGCGACGGCCTCGCGATGGCCGGCCTCCTCGACAAGATCCGCCGTTCGGACGCGTCGCACTTCGACGTCGACGCGCTCGGCGATCGCGCCAACACCGTCGCCGACAGCGCGCGGTGCACGCTCGCGACTCAGCAGCAGATCGTCGTGAACAGCTTGCTCGAGCTGTTCCCCGACGCGGTGCGCGGCCACGTCGACAAGCACCTGCACGCGGCGGATCCGTACCTCATCGCCCCGATCCTCGAGATCGAGGACGGTCGCGCGCAGCTCGACGTCGACCACGCTCGCCGCCAGCCCGACTGGACCTACAACGAGACCGATTCGGGCAAGTGGCCGGCGCAGCGCATCGACGAACGGCGCGCGGAATCCCACGAGGACTGATCGCCGCGAAGCGGTAGCGTCGGCCGCTGTGACTCCGCCTCTGGTCGAAGCGCGCGCACTGACGAAACGGTTCGGTTCGTTCGTCGCGGTCGATGCCGTCGACTTCGCGATCGAGCCCGGTGAGGCCTTCGGGTTCCTCGGCCCGAACGGCGCGGGCAAGACCTCGTCGATGCGCATGATCGGGTGCGTCTCGCCGATCACCGATGGCTACCTGCGCGTGCTCGGCCTCGACCCGAAGGTCGACGGCCCGGTCATCCGCAGCCGCCTGGGCGTGGTGCCGCAGGAGGACAACCACGACACCGAGCTGACGGTGTGGGACAACCTGCTGATCTACGGGCGCTACTTCGATCTCCCGCGCGCCGAGATCCGGGAGCGGGCAGAGGAGCTCCTCGACTTCGTGCAGCTCACCGACCGGCGCGACTCGAAGGTCGACCCGCTGTCCGGTGGCATGAAGCGCCGGCTCACGATCGCCCGCGCCCTCATCAACCAGCCCGAGCTGCTGCTCCTCGACGAACCGACCACGGGCCTCGACCCGCAAGCGCGGCATCTCGTGTGGGAGCGGCTCTACCAGCTCAAGCGCGCGGGCGTGACGCTCGTGCTGACGACGCACTACATGGACGAAGCCGAGCAGCTCTGCGACCGGCTCGTGATCATGGATCGCGGGCACATCGTCGGCGAAGGGTCGCCGCGCGACCTCATCAGCCGGCACGTGACGCGTGAGGTCGTGGAAGTGCGCTTCGAGGCCGACGCGGATCAGGCTGCGGCGCTCGCGAAGCTCGAACCGTTGGTGGAGCGAGTGGAACCGCTCGCGGATCGCGTCGTGCTCTACGTCGAGGACGGCGACAGCGTCGCCGCGACGATCACCGACAGCGGGATGCGCGCCGCGTCCGTGCTCGTGCGGCGGGCCAGCCTCGAGGACGTGTTCCTCATCCTCACCGGCCGCACGCTCGACGAGGGCTGAGATGGCGACGAGCACGGCTCCCGCCCCGGCCGCGGTACGCCGATCGACGCCGCCGCTCCTACGCGTCGTCGAGCGCGAGTGGCAGGTGTACCGCCGGCTGTGGCGCGGCCTCGCGTTCTCGACGTTCCTCAGCCCGATCCTCTTCCTCGCCGCGATGGGCGTCGGGCTCGGGAACCTCATCGACAAGTCGTCGGGCGACGTCAGCGGCGTCTCGTACTTGCAGTTCGTCGCGCCCGGGCTGATGGTCGCGAGTGCGGTGCAGCTCGCCGCCGGCGAAGCGTTGTGGCCAGTTGTCGCGGGCGTGAAGTGGATCCGCTTCTACCACGGGATGGTCGCGACACCGATCCGCGCCGCGGACGTGTTCGGGGGCTTCGTGGTGTGGCAGGCGATCCGCACCGTGGTGAGCAGCTCGGTGTTCCTGGTCGTGGCGGCGCTGCTCGGCGGGATCGCGTCCCCGTGGGGCGTGCTCGCGGTACCGGCCGCTGCGCTCACCGCGGCCGCGTTCAGTGCACCGCTCGGGGCGTTCTCGGTGACGCAGGAAACCGACTTCTCGTTCCCGGTGATCATGCGGCTCGGCATCCTGCCGCTGTTTCTCTTCTCCGGCACGTTCTTCCCGATCTCCGAGCTGCCGAACTGGCTCGAGCCGATCGCGATGCTCTCGCCGCTCTGGCACGGCGTCGAGCTCGCCCGACGCGCGACGACGGGCGATCTCGCGTTCTGGCCGATGCTCGCCCATGTCGCGTTCCTCGTCGCGGTCGTCGTCGCCGGGTGGCTCGCCGGCACGCGCACGTTCACGAGGCGGTTGACCGGATGATCGCGTTCCAGCGGGCCACGCGCGTCGTCGAGCGCAACGTCCTCGCGTACCGGCGCATGTGGTTCATCTTCGCAACCGGCTTCGCAGAGCCGTTGCTGTACCTGCTGTCGATCGGCATCGGGGTCGGCAAGCTCGTCGGCGATATCGAGTTCAACGGCAACTCGGTTCCGTACGACCACTTCGTCGCGCCCGGGCTGCCGCGATGTCGGCGATGACGGGCGCGCTGCTCGACGCGACGTTCAACTTCTTCGTGAAGTTCAAGTACACGAAGGTCTACGACTCGGTGCTGTCGACGCCGATCGGCCCGTCGGATCTCGCGCGCGGCGAGGTCGCGTGGTCGCTGCTGCGCGGCGCGATCTACTCGATCGTGTTCCTGCTCACGATGGTGCTGTTCGGCTTGGTCGAGTCGTGGTGGGCGATCCTCGCCGCGCCGGTCGCGGTACTGATCGGGTTCGGTTTCGCGGGTGCCGGGCTCGCGGCCACCACGTTCATGCGCAGCTTCCTCGACTTCGACTACATCAACCTCGCGATCGTGCCGCTGTTCTTGTTCTCCGCCACGTTCTTCCCGATCTCGCAGTACCCCGCCGCGCTCGAGGCGTTCATCCGGGTCACGCCGCTGTACCAGGGCGTGGTGCTCGAGCGTTCGCTCGTACTCGGGTCGGTGCACTGGTCGCTCCTGCTGAACGCCGCGTACCTCGCGGTCATGGGCGCCGTCGGCCTCCGCATCGCGCAACGCCGTCTCGGCCGCCTCCTGCAGCCGTAAGCGTGGGCGCGTAGGGTGGGAGGGTGATCCGGCGGTTGCTGAAGAACCTGGGTGTCTACGACGGCGACGCGCCGGCCGCCACCTCGCAGCTCGAGCAGGATGGGTGGGCGTTGCTCCCCGGTGTCTTCGACGGGCGCGAGGTCGCCGCCCTGCGCGAGGAGATCGACGCCGTCTTCGACGCGTTCCCGCCCGAGCGCACGCGCGAGGACAAGATCGAGTTCCGTTACGAGCTGCTGAACCGCAGCGCGGCGTGTCAAGCCGCGGTCGGTCACCCGCGAGTCCTCGAGGTGATCGAACCGTTGCTGGCCGAGGACTGCCACGTCATCGCCAACACCGCATGGCGCAACCCGGCCGACTTCGCCGGTGGGCCCTGGCATTGCGACGCCGGTCCGCACATCCCGCGCCGCGAGGGCATCCCCTGGGACGATCGCATCCCGTACCCCGTGTTCGCGATCGGCACGCACATCTACCTGCAGGACTGCGCGATTCCCGACGGACCGACGGCCATCGTGCCCGGCAGCCACCGTTCCGGCCGGCTCGCGCCGTTCGACCGCATGTACGACCCGGACCTCACCTACGACGGGCGGCCGCCGGTGCTCATCGAGGCGAACGCGGGCGATGTCGCGCTGTTCGTCTCCGACGTCTGGCACCGGGGTCTGCCCGCCGAACCCGACGGACGCGGCCGCTACTTCGCGCAGGTGCACTACGGTCGCCGCGATCTCGCGCAACGCTTGCGCACCACCGATGTCGCGAACCAACTCTCGGAGGAAGCAATCCTGCGCCGAAGACGGAACGGGCCCGCACGCTCGTCGGCCTGCACGATCCGTTCTTCTACGACGCCTGACGCGCCTGATGCCTCCCGACGACGAAGAACGCATCGCGCTGTTCCTCGACTACGAGAACCTCGCCATTGGTGCCCGCGAGGCACTGGGCGGGAGCCCGCTCGACTTCCGGCCGATCGCCGACGCCCTCGCCGAGCGCGGACGGGTCGTGGTGCGGCGCGCGTACGCCGACTGGTCGCGCTTCAGTGACGACCGTCGCGAGCTCACCCGTCACCACGTCGAGCTGATCGAGATCCCGCAGCGCATGGGTGCGGTCCGCAAGAACGCGGCCGACATCAAGATGGCGGTCGACGCCGTCGAGCTCTGCCTCGAGCGCGACTACATCACGACCTTCGTGCTCGGGACGGGCGACAGCGACTTCACGCCGCTCGTCCACAAGCTCCGCGAGCTGAACCGTCGCGTCATCGGCATCGGCATCGAAGCGTCGACCTCGGCGTTGTTGCCACCGGCGTGCGACGAGTTCCTGTTCTACGAGCGGCTCGAGGGTGTCGAGCCGGCCGCGCCGAAGCGCACCAGCCGCAGCACGCCGGCACGGCGCGGTCGTCGGGCCACCGGCGCCGCGAAGGACGCGGACACCGAACCCGAGCACCTCGCGGCGGACGAGCCCGCGCGCCCGCGTGAAGCGGATCTCGGTGTCCTCGTCACGCAGACGCTGTCCGGCCTCGAACGCAGCACGGGCGGCCCCGTGCTCGCATCGATGTTGAAGCGCACGATCCTGCGCAAAGACCCGACGTTCAGCGAGACGACGTACGGCTTCCGCGGCTTCACCGAGCTGCTCCGGCACCTCGCGGAGCGCGGTGTCGTCGAGCTCGGGACGGGCACGAACACCGGTGACCCGACCGTCTCGTTCCCGACCGAAGCCGACGAGCGCGACGCCGCGTTCGCCCTGTTGCGGTCGGTCGTCGAGAAGCTGTCGGCCAAGGGCCCGCTGCACCTCTCGGGCCTGAAGAACCAGCTCCGCAAGGCGCAGCCCGACTTCAGCGAGAAGCGCTTCGGCTACGGCGGCTTCCTCCAGTTCAACAAGGCGGCCGCGCAGCGCGGCATCGTCGAGCTCGAGTTCGATCCCGAAGCGGACGACTACTTCGTGCGCCCCGGCCCCGCCGCGCCCGCCGCGTCGTAGTACGCCTCAGTAGCGCAGGTCGGCGCGGACGCCGTAGTGATCCGAGCCGAACATCCCCGCGACCGGTTCGTCGCCGAACACCCGCACGTCGAGCGCGTGGCCGACCCCGCCGAGCTTCGGCACGCCCGCGAGCACGTAGTCGATGCGCTGGTCGAGGAACAGGTTGGCCTGGTCGAACGGGTTCGCGTTGGTGACGGTGTAGCCCGGATCGCCGTCCGCAGCGTTGCCGTGCACGATGCGCCACGTGTCGCGGAACACGACGCCGGGAACCGGCACCGCCGCGAGTCCGGTGAGCATCCGGACCTCGTCACTCGTGGGTTCCGAGTTGAGGTCACCGACGACGATCGCAGGGAACGAGCGCGGCCGGCACTCGCGCACGAACTCGCAGAGCGCGCGCACCTGCTCCTGCCGCACCGCGCTGTGATCGTCGCGCCAGCTCAGGTCGCGCGCAGAACACCTGGATCGGCCCGCGCGGGCCGTCGATCTCCGCGAAGAGCGCAACCCGTTCCTCGCCTTCGTCGTCGCGGGCGCCGGCACCTTCGCGCGGCAGCAGCCGGACCTGGTGCCGTGTGATCGGCCAGCGCGAGATCACCGCGTTGCCCGCCTGCACGCCGTCGGGAAACGTGAGGTTCGGCGCCCACACCGCGGCCTCGTACCCGAGCGCGGTCGCGAAGTCGCGCGCCTGATTGTGGGTGCCGTCGTCCCACACTTCCTGCAAGCCGACGATATCGGCATCGATATCACGCAACGTCGACTCGATGACCGGCGCGCGCTCCTGCCACGGGCCGTAGCGCGCCCAGATGTTCCAAGTCGCGATGCGCACGTGCGTCTCGACGAGCGGGCCGTAGCCCGGGTCGTACGTCGCGGGGTCGCTCACACCCCGATCGGTCATGCGGTGACGGGCGCCTCGCCGGCGACCGTGGTGCGGTGCATGTAGCGCCGGTGACCGGCGACATCGCCCATCACCATGTGCTGGACGCAACGGTTGTCCCAGAAGGCGACGTCGCCGACGGCCCACTGCCACCGGCACGTGTACCCGGGCTGCGTCGAGTGCGCGAACAGATGGTCGAGCAGCAGTTGCGACTCGTGCGGATGGAACCCGGCCAACGCGATCGTGTACTGCGCGTTGACGAACAGCGCGGGCTGGGCGGTTTCGGCGTGCCGGCGCACCACCGGGTGCTCCTGCGTGCGGTTCGCATCCTCGCTCGTCTGCACGGTCATGCCCGCGAACAGGTCATGGATCCCCTGCATCTTCGGCGAGTACGCGTTGACCGCGCTGTGGACGCCGTTGAGTCCGGTGAGCATGGCGCGCATCGACCGCGACAACCCGCGGTACGCGAGGTACTGGTTGGCCCAGATCGTGTCCGCGCCGTACGGCGGCACTTCGATCGCATGCAGGATCGAACCCATCGGCGGCTCCGGCAGGAACGAGAAGTCCGAGTGCCACAAGCCGCCGAACACGAGTCCGGTCTGCTCCGTGGACTCCCGCACGACCGCGATCACCTCGGGATGGCCGGCGAGCGGTTCGACGAACGGCACCGGGCTGTACGGCCCGAAGCGGCGGCTGAACCCGACCTGCTGTTCCGGGGTCAGCGCCTGCTCGCGGAAGAAGATGACCTGGTGATCGAGCAACGCCCGCCGGATCTCCGCGATCACGTCGTCGTCGGGTTCGCCCGCGAGGTCGACGCCGGCCACGACCGCGCCGCACGCCCCGGCGACGCGGTCCACGGTGATGTGCCGGTACTCGTGACCCGGCGGCGCCGCGGGGACGGGGATCAGCGGGACATCGGTCGCCGTCACGGACAACGACGGTACACGCGCGAGGTGCACGGGAACGCGAACGAGCCGCCGGCAGGAAGCCGACGGCTCGGACGCTTGAGACGACGAGGTCTCGACTGATTCTCAGACGACGCGGACGTTCTGGGCCTCGTCGCCCTTGCGTCCGGGGGCGACGTCGAACTCGACTGCCTGGCCCTCTTCGAGGGTCTTGTAGCCGTTGCCCTGGATGTTGGAGTAATGAACGAAGATGTCCTTGTCTCCCTCGCGAGATGAAGCCGTAACCCTTCTCGGCGTTGAAGAACTTGACGGTGCCTTGTGCCAACGCAGCTGCTCTTTTCTTTCGCGAGCGGTCTATCTGTACCCGCTCGTCGGCCCGAGACTTTAGCGGCTCGGACCCCGAACGCCCACCACGATCACTGAACCGGAGAAATATGTCGAAACCTCGTCACGTGGTGCTCATGGGGCTGATGGGCTCGGGGAAGTCGACGCTCGGCGTGCCGCTCGCCGCGCGCCGGCTCGGCCGCCAGTACGTGGACAACGACCGGCAGCTGGAACTGCGCACCGGGCAGACCGCGCACGAGCTGGCGGCCGCGGTCGGGATGGACGAGCTGCATCGCGACGAGGCGGCCACGCTCCTCGACTCCCTCGCGCGGGACGAGCCTGCGGTGCATCGACGCGCCCACGTCCGCGATCACCGAGCAGCGCGATCCGGGAGCGGCTCGGCGAGGAGTTCGTGGTGTGGCTGGATCCGCCGATCGAGGACCTCGTGGCCCGCTTCCACCGCCAGAACAACCGGCCCGCGATGGGCAACGACCTCGACCGCGGTGCTCATGCAGCAGTACGCCGAGCGTGCCCCGCTCTACCGGCAGATCGCCCGGCTGGTGGTGCATCCCGCCGACGGAACCGACGTGCAACGGCTCGTGGAGCAGATCGCGACCGCGGTGACCGCCGGCGAGGCGGGTTCCGATGACGGGCGCCGGTAGCCTGCACTGATGCCCGTTCGCGCTGATCTGCGAAACGTCGCGATCGTCGCCCACGTCGACCACGGCAAGACGACCCTCGTCGACGCGACTGTTGTGGCAGTCCGGCGCGTTCCGCGCGAACCAGGACGTCAACGAGCGCGTCATGGACTCGAACGACCTGGAGCGCGAGAAGGGCATCACGATCCTCGCCAAGAACACCGCGGTGGGGTACGGCGACGTCACGTTCAACATCGTCGACACGCCCGGCCACGCCGACTTCGGTGGCGAGGTCGAGCGTGGCCTCGCGATGGTCGACGGCGTGCTGTTGCTCGTCGACGCGAGCGAAGGACCCTTGCCGCAGACCCGCTTCGTGCTGCGCAAGGCGCTCGAAGCGCACCTGCCGGTGATCCTCGTGATCAACAAGGTCGACCGGCCCGACGCGCGCATCGCCGAAGTCGCTCGACGAGACCTACGAGCTGTTCATCGACCTCGGCGCCGACGAGCACCAGATCGAGTTCCCGATCGTCTACTCCAACGCGCGCGCCGGTTGGGCCTCGCTCGACCCGGAGGTCGAGGGCAGCGATCTCAAGCCGTTGTGCGAGCTGATCCTGCAGCACATCCCCGCGCCGGAGTACGAAGAGGGTCATCCGTTCCAGGCGATGGTCACGAACCTCGACGCGTCGCCGTACGTCGGCCGGCTCGCGCTGTGCCGCGTGCGCAACGGCATCGTGAAGCGCGGGCAGCAGGTCGCGTGGTGCCGCATCAACGGCGAGATCGAGCGCGTGAAGATCACCGAGCTCTACATGACGCAGGCGCTCGACCGCGTCGACGCCGACGAGGCAGGCCCCGGCGACATCATCGCCATCGCCGGCATCCCCGAGATCACGATCGGCGAGACCCTCGCCGATGTCGACGATCCGCGCCCGCTCCCGCCGCTCACGGTCGACGAACCCAGCCTCTCGATGACGATCGGCATCAACACGTCGCCGCTCGCCGGCCAGGACGGCAACAAGCTCACCGCGCGACAGCTCGAGAACCGCCTGCTCGCGGAGCTCGTCGGCAACGTGTCGCTGCGCGTGCTCCCCACCGCACGGCCCGACACCTGGGAAGTGCAAGGCCGCGGCGAGTTGCAGCTGGCCGTGCTCGTCGAGACGATGCGGCGCGAAGGCTTCGAGCTCACCGTCGGCAAGCCGCAGGTCGTGACGCGTGAGGTCAACGGCAAGCTGCACGAGCCCGTCGAGCGGCTCACGGTCGACGTGCCCGAGGACTACGTCGGCGTCGTCACCCAACTGCTCGCGCTGCGCAAGGGCCGCATGGAACAGATGGTCAACCACGGAACCGGTTGGGTGCGGCTCGACTTCCGCGTGCCGTCGCGCGGGCTCATCGGTTTCCGGACCGAGTTCCTGACGGAGACGCGCGGTACCGGCATGTTGCACCACGTGTTCGACGGCTACGCGCCGTGGTTCGGCGAGCTGCGCACGCGCCCCGACCGGAAGCCTGGTGGCCGACCGCCGCGGCATGACGACCGCGTACGCCCTGATGAACCTGCAAGAGCGCGGCTCGATGCTCGTCGGTCCGACGGTCGAGGTCTACGAGGGGATGATCGTCGGAGAGAACTCGCGCCCGGACGAGATGGACGTGAACCCGACGAAGGAGAAGAAGCTCACCAACCACCGGGCGGCCGGATCGGACGATCTCGTCCGTCTCGTGCCCGCGCGCGCATCATGTCGTTGGAGCAAGCGCTCGAGTTCATCGCCGAAGACGAGTGCGTCGAGGTCACGCCGAAGAGCGTCCGCCTCCGCAAGCTCGTGTTCGACGGCAACGAGCGTGGCGCCCGCCGCAAGTCCGGCCGCACCAGCTAGCAAAACATGCGTTAGCGTGCCGCAGCGACTGGCGAGGGGGACACGATGAGCGAGCTACACGGTTGGACCGCACCCGGCTTCGAGGGCGTGCGCGACGCGTTCGCGCGCAACTTCGCCGAGGGGCAGGAGATCGGCGCGGCGTTCACCGCGTACCACCGCGGCCAGAAGGTCGTGGACCTCTGGGGCGGCGTCGCGGACGTCGACGACCGGCCGCCCGTGGGAAGAGGACTCGATCATCCTCGTCTTCTCCACGACGAAGGGCATGACCGCCGTGTGCGCGAACCAGCTCGCGCAGGCAGGGACGCTCGACGTGGACGCGCCGGTGGTCGAGTACTGGCCCGAGTTCGGCGCGAACGGCAAGGAGAACGTCCCCGTCTCCTATCTGTTGTCGCACCAAGTCGGGCTGGCGTGGATCGAAGGCGCGATGACGCTCGAGGACGCGCTCGCCTGGGACCCGGCGGTCACCGCGCTCGCCGCGCAGAAGCCGAGCTGGGAACCGGGCTCGCAGCACGGCTACCACGCGGTCACGTACGGGTGGCTCGTCGGCGAGGTGATTCGCCGCGTCAGCGGCCGGCGCATCGGCGACTACCTCCACGACGAAGTTGCCGCGCCGCTCGGACTCGACCTGTGGATCGGATTGCCGGAGGCGCAGGAGCCGCGCGTCGCGCGTGCTCGCGCAGTCGGGGCTCGGTGGCGAAGACAACATGGACGAGGCGACGCGCGCGCTGGTCGCGCAGTTCATGGGCCCCGACACGATGCTCGGCAAGGCACTGAGCGCAGGCGGTCCGTTCGAGGGACCGGTCTGGAACGACCGCGCGGTGCGCGCGGCGGAGATACCGGCCGCGAACGGTGTCGCCGACGCGCGCTCGATCGCGCGCATGTACGCCGCGTGCGTCGGTGAGGTCGACGGCATCCGCCTGCTGACGCCGGAGCAGCTCAAGCGGGCGACCACACAGCTGACGAGCGGCCCGAACGTCGTGCTCATGGGGCTCGACATCCAGTTCGGGCTCGGGTTCATGTTGCCGTCGAGCATCATGACGCTCGGTGGCCCGCAGTCGTTCGGGCACTTCGGTGCGGGCGGATCGATGGGCTGGGCCGACCCCGACGCCGAGTTCGGGTTCGGCTACGTGATGAACAAGATGGCGATGGGGCTCGCGGGCGACCTGCGTACGCAGAACCTCGTCGAGGCCTGTTACGCGGCGTTGTAGGGGCGCCTTCGCGGTGCGCGCCGGGTCACACCGGCGCGCGCAGCAGCATTGCGATCACGGCGCGCGAATGGCGGAAGCCGAGCTGCTCGTAGAGCCGGATCGCGCCGACGTTGTGACCGGCCGCGTGCAGGATCGGGGTGTCACCCCGCGCCGTGATGAGCGCGATCACCGCGTCGACGAGGGACGCGCCGAGTCCCTGGCCACGAAACGTGGGGTCCGTGCACACCGCGCTCGACCTCCGTGTAGCCGGGTGGTCGCATGCGCTCACCCGCCATCGCGATCAGCGCGCCGTCGACGTGCACGCCGAAGTAGGTGCCGAGCTCGATGGTGTTCGGAGTGAACGGCCCGGGTTCGGTGCGCCCGACGAGCTCGAGCATGTCGGGGACGTCGTCGAACCCGAGCGTCGTGATCGGGAAGTGCGCGGGATCGGCGCGTGGTGCGCTCGACGGTGCACCGGCGTCGAACACCATCTGTACGCCTTCGAGCGTGAACGCCGTCTCCCAGTGCTCGGGCGCGACGATCTCGTTCCGCAGCAGCAGCGCGGTCTCGCCCGGTCCGACGAGCGTGCGCAACGCGTCCCAGTCGTCAACCACGGGCCGGTCAGGCAGGCCGGAGAACGGCGACACGTCCACGCGGAACCGGCGGGCGCGGCCCACCGTGTCGGCGACAACGGCCTGCTCGCCACCGAGCGCGTGCCAGATCGGGTTGGGGAGCACGCCGGCGGGGTCGTTCACCGATCGATGTTGGCACACGACGTGCGCCGCACCCGCCGGCATTCTCACGCCGCCTGCGTGAACGATTCGCTCGCGAACCAGCGCAGGTAGTTCTCCTCGCCGAACGCGGCGGCGAGCTCGGTGGTCTGCGACGCGTGCGCGGCCAGCGCGGCGCGCTTGCGCGCCAGGAGCTCGGGCGGAAGCTCCAGGTGCATCGCAAGCGCGCCACGAGGGGTGCGCACCGGCAGGCCGGGCGGAAAGATCTCGAGTGCTTCGTGCCAGGCCGCGAACTCGTCCGCGAACGTGTCCGTCGTCGTCGCGTAGAGCAGCGTCGCGCGGCGGTCACTTCCGAGCCACGCCGCCGTCGTCCACGCCGACACCATCAGGTGATCGGGGTGACCGGTGATGCCGTCGGGTCCGAAGGTGACGATCGTGTCCGGCGCGACCGCCGCGATGACCGCGGCGACGGCGCGCGTCCCCTCCCCGAGCGGGATCTCCGAGCAGCGGCCGTCCTCGTAGCCGAGGAAGCGCTGCTCCGTGACCCCGAGCACGGCACGCGCCGCCGCGAGCTCGCGCTCGCGCAGCGCCGCGAACGAGCGTCCGGACTGCATCGGGTCCGAGGTGCCGCTCTCCCCGCGCGTCGCGTGCACGAGCACGACTCGCTGCCCCGCGGCCACGGCCGCGGCCATCAGCCCCGCGCTGAGGTAGGTCTCGTCGTCGGGATGGGCCCAGACGCCGAGGATGGTGCCGAGACGGTGGACGGCGTGCATGGCGGACTCCTTTCGCCACCCACCCTGACGGAACCCGACCGGTCGCGCATCGTGCGACCGCCCTATTGGGGTGCCTTACGCCGCGTCCCCGGCGCGAGAAGTTGCGAGGCGCCGCGTACGAGCCGCCCGGCTCGGGCCGGCCCGTTCCCGAGGTCCAGCGCCACTGCCCCGAGATGCGGCCGAACCGGCCCGCGCCACCCGGGACCTTCGCGACCGAGTGCTCCCAGTCGGCCTGGGCCCGGCCGCCGAGCACGAACAGGTCGCCGCCGGCGGGGGAGAGGTCGTACGCCGCGCCGCCGTTCGCGGCGATCCACTTGTCGCGCCGGTCGCGACCGGCGCAGCAACCACGGGCGGCGGGCACCGAGGCTGAGGATGCCGACGAGCGTGTCCTCGGTGTAGCGCATGTCGCGGTCGCGGTGGAACGCCTGGCAGTCGTTGCCGTCCCGGTACCAGATCAGCGAGAAGCCGTCGAAGGTCACGCCGTACTGCGTCTGCAGCGCGCGGTGCGTGTCGACGAGGACCTGGTGCGGCCACGGTTGGCCGACCCGGTAGCCGTGGCTGACACGCGGTTCCTCGACCCACCGCTCGTAGCGCCACAGCTGGCGCGGCGACCACGGCACCGCCGTGGTCAGCGCGTCGTACGCGGCGGGTGCACCGACGATGAAGCCGCGTGCGATGTCGACCCACGTGTGCTCGTCGAGCCACTTCCGCTCGAACGCGACATCGCGATCGACGTGGGCGTCTGCGCTCGCAGTCACGTCGCCAAGGGTATCGAGCCCTCCGTGTGACGCGGCCCTGAACCGGTTCTCCAGATGGGTCAGAATGCGGGTCGTGGAGCACGCGATCGTCGTCGAGATCCCCAAGGGTTCTCGCAACAAGTACGAGATGGACCACGACTCGAGCGAGATCTGGCTCGACCGCACGTTGTTCACCGCGATGCAGTACCCGGCCGACTACGGCTTCTTTCCGGACACGCTCGCCGAAGACGGTGATCCGCTCGACGCGCTCGTCCTCCTCCAGGAGCCGACGTTCCCCGGTTGTCACATCATGGTGCGCGCGGTCGCGGTGTTCTGGATGACCGACGAGATGGGCCCCGACGCGAAGGTGTTGTGCGTGCCCGCGCACGACCCGCGCTGGAACGACGTCAACGATCTCGGGGATGTGCCCGATCATCTCCTGCACGAGATCGAGCACTTCTTCGACTACTACAAGACGATCGAACCCGGGAAGGGCGCGACGACGCGCGGCTGGGAAGGCGCGTCGGCTGCCGAAGGCGCCATCACCGACGCCAAGTCCCGCCACCACGCTTCCTGAACCCACGGCGTCGAGCTGTGTCCCACAGATGGACCGCTTGCGGCACATCTGTGGGACACAGACGGTGATGTCGCACCTGGCTGGCACACTCGCGGAGCGCCCCGAGCACTTCCCCCGCTCGTACCCGTCGAGTGGGAGCCGTCGTCGTGCCCGATCCGCGTGTCATCCGTCTGCGAACGATCGCGCGCCGACAGCGTGGAATGTTCACGCTGGGCCAGGCAATGGAGGCGGGATTCGGACGGGCCGTTGTACGCCGAGCACTCCATGCCGGACTGTGGCAGGAGATCGCGCCCAGCGCGTGTACCGGGTCGCGATCGCGAGCCGGGCCACGTGGATCGATGAGCTCGCTGCGCTGGTCCTGTCGTGTGACGGGATCGCAGCGCGGCGCAGCGCGGCCGCACTGTACGACCTCCTCCCTGCGCCAAAGCGTCAAGAGATCCTCGTCGTACGAACGAAGCGAAACATCGAACGCGCCACAGTGCATTCGACGAAGGATCTGCCCGTCTCAGAGGTCGTCACTGCGAACGGCATCCGCGCCACGTCACCGGTTCGAACGGTCATCGACACCGCCGGGGACTTGCATGCGAGCAGCGTCGACGCGCTTGTCGACCATGCGGTCGTGAAGCGGCTCGTCACACCGGCAGCGCTCAGCCGTCGCGCTGAGGAGCTGCGGTCACCGGCTCGGCCTGGCGCAGCCAGGGTGCTTCGCGCGATTGCCTCGAGCCATCCCGAGCTCGGACGAGCGCGCAACGAATGGGAGGCACTCATGCTTCGGTTTGCACGCCAGTTCGATCTGCCCGATGCAATCCCCAACTTTCCGGTGATGGTTGGAGGGGAGCGGCGCGTGCTCGACCTGGCATGGGTACCGGTTCTCGTCTGCGCTGAGTTCGACGGCTACCTACCGCATCTGCGGACGCGACGGGTCTTCGATGACGATCGCGCCCGTCAGAACGACCTGATCGACGCCGGCTGGAAGGTCTTCCGGATCACGGCAACGATGCTGAACGATGACCCACGCGCGGCGTTCGCGCCGATCGTCCGCGCCGTGACGCGGCGCACTGTGTCCCACGCATGAGCCGAATGCGGTTCAGCTGTGGGACACAGACGGGCCGGTGCGTAGCCTCCGCTTGGGTTAGCGGGTGGTGCGGTCGAGGAGGCGGCGGGCGGTGCCGCCGAGGAACTGCGCGAGGGCGTCTTCGTCGAGGGGAGCGCGCGGGCTTCGGTGAGCGAGCGTTGCATCGGGAACCACGGCTCGTCGCTGCCCCAGAGCACGCGGCCTCGGTAGGTCGACGTGTTCATGAACGCGAGCAGGTTCGCATCCATGTACTTCGGCGCGTACGCGGTGCACGACAGGTACAGGTTCGGCCACTTGCGCATGTAGTTCATGAGCAGCTCTTCGTAGGGATGCCCCATGTGCGCGCCGATCACGACGAGGTCGGGAAAGTCGATGAGCACGTCCTCGAGCAGGTCCGGGTGCTGCACGCGCGACCGCACGCGCGGGCCGGGGATCCCGACGTTGATCGCGACCGGGATCTGCAGTTCTTCGCACACCTGGTAGACGGGGTAGTGCTTCGGGTCGTCGATCGCGACCTGGGTCGCGAGCGGCGAGACGCGCACCAGGCTGAAGCGCGGATCCTGCGCGTGCTCACGGATTCGGCGCACGTTCTTCGTCGGTGTGCTCGGGTCGTGCACGACGCCGGCGACGAGGAAGCGGCCGGGGTGCGCGTCTGCGACCTCGAGCGACTTGGGCACACCACCGCCGATCGCGGGCGTGAGCACACCGGTGGCGACGCCGAGCGCGTCCATCGCGCCGAGCAGTTGATCGACGCCGACACCCGCGCTGCCATCGCCGCCGAGATAACCGGGGATGTGCGCGTTCGCGTCCTGACCGAGGAAGCTCGCGGCAGATTCGGGCGTGACGAGGTTGACCCAGATGTCGAGGATGTCCATCGCGGCTGACGCTAGTGTCAGCTCGCACCGAGCCGCACGACCAGTATGGGGGGACGCGATGGAGATCGCGCTTCCGGGCAAGCTCGAGAGCTTCGTCAACGCGCAGGTGCGCGCGGGCAAGTACGTCGACGCGCAGGAGGTCGTGCGCGACGCGCTGCGCCGCATGCAAGAGCTCGAAGCACCCGATCCGAGCCTCGTGCGCGAAGCGATGAATCTCGCCGCGCAGGCGCAGCGCGACGTGCTCGGCCTCATGCAGCGCGCCGACACCGAAACCGACTTGCTGCACCAGGTGCTCGGCGCGGCCGGGCACGCGGTCGACACGTCGCTCGACGTCGCCCGCAAGATCCCCGTCGCGCGTGACGTCGAGAAGGTCGTCCGCGGTTCACTCGGGCAGGTCACGAGCGTGGCCGAACGCGGTGAGCAGGAAGCGAAGCAGATGCGCCAAGGCCTCGAGGCGACCGCCCGCGTGCTCGGCGCGCTGGGCGCGGTCCTCGAGCGCGTGAGTGCCGGTGCCAGTGCCATCAACCGAGTGGGAGCTCCCTGAACCGTGCGTGCCGCGCTGCTGGAAACCTCGACCGACCCCGCCGGCGTGCTGACCGTCGTCGACGACATCGACATCGCCGACCCCGGCCCGGGCGAGGTCCGGGTACGCGTCACGCATTGCGGCGTGTGCCACTCGGACCTCGGCATCGTCGACGGCACGTTCCCGAACTTCGGCACGATCGTCCTCGGCCACGAAGCCGCCGGCGTCGTCGACGCGGTCGGCACGGGCGTCACCACGCTGCAGCCCGGCGACAAGGTCGTGCTCACGCCGGTCGCCGCGTGCGACGAGTGCTACTGGTGCCTGCGCGGCGAGTACGGCTGCTGCGTGAACGCGCTCGCGGTCACGACCGGCACCGCACTCGACGGCCACACGCCGTTGTCGCGCAACGGCGCGCCGGTGCTGCGCGGCCTCGGCGTGGGTGGCTTCGCGGAGATGGTGGTCACGCCGGCGTCCGGCGCGGTGAAGGTTGCGGACGACACGCCGCTCGAGATCGCGTGCGTGATCGGCTGCGCGGTGCAGACCGGAGTCGGCGCGGTGCTCAACACCGCGGCCGTGGAACCGGGCGCGACGGTGCTCGTGGTCGGCGCCGGTGGTGTCGGGATCGCGATCACGCAAGGCGCGCGTGTCGCCGGCGCGGCCAGGATCATCGTTTCCGATCCGGTCGCCGAGCGCCGCGACGCGGCCAAACGATTCGGTGCGACCGACGTCGTCGATCCGACCGCGACGGATGTGGTTGCCCGCGCGCACGAGCTCACGAACGGGATCGGCGTCGACTACGCGTTCGACGCGGTCGGCTCGGGTCCGCTCACCGAGGCCTGCCTCATGGCGACGCGCAACGGTGGCACCACGGTGATGGTCGGCGCCGCGCCGATCGATCAGAGTGTCGCCCTGACCCCGGCCGTGCTGTTCATGATCTCCGAGCGCAAGCTCATGGGATCGTTCCTCGGCTCGTGCAACAGCCGCCGCGACATCCCGCGGCTGCTCGATCTGTGGCGCGCCGGGCAGCTCGACCTCGAAGGCATGATCACGTCGCGCCGGCCGTTGACGGAGATCAACGAGGCGTTCGCGGACGTCGCCGCGGCGCGCGGCATCCGCACCGTCATCTCGCTCTAGTGCGATCGCGCTACAGCGAGAAGCCCATGCGGTGCAGCAGTGACTGCACGTTGGCTTCGTAGAGCGCGGTCGGGTCGACCCAGTCGGGGTGGATGTGCCCGTTGATCTCGAGCGCGACCAGCCCGTGGAACTCCGCCCAGCACTCCGTGGCCATGCGCAGCTGGTCCGAGGTGATCGCGAGGTCGAAACGCTCGTGGAACTTCGTCACGTCCACCGCGGGGCCGGGCGGTGCCGGTGGCAGCACGCCCGAGGCCCAGCCCTCGACCATCAGTGCCAAGAGCGGGACGAACACGCGCAGCGACGCGGTCAGCGCGGGGTCGTCCGCCATCGGCTCGATGTCCGGGACTGCGCTGAAGTAGAGCAACCGGAACGTCGCCGGTTCCGCGAGCGCCCACTCCCGGAAGGCGCGTATGCCGGCGAGCATGCGCGCGCCGAGCTGGTCGGCGGGCGGGATCGCCACCGCGGCCGCGACCGCGTCGGCGAGGTCGTCGTAGCCGTCGGTGATGATCGCGGTGAACAGCGCATCGAGGCTGTCGAAGTAGCCGTAGAGGGCGGCGGGGCTGACCCCGATCTCACGGGCGATGCCGCGCAACGTCACCGCGGCGGGTCCCCCGTCGGCGAGCTGGCGGCACGCGCAGCCCTTGATGTCGGCGATCAGCGCCTCGCGGAGCCGCTCGCGCCGGCTTGGGGAAGGGGTCGTGGTCGTCATCGGTGTCATCCTCTGTGACGGACGTCACGGCGTCAAGTATCTGAACACCGTTGACTTTATAACCATCAGCCAATAAACCCAACACATGTTCACGCGCCTGGGTCACCTCACCGTCCGTCGCCGCAAGGCGATCCTGTTGCTCACCGCCGTCTTCGTCGTCCTCGCAGGTGTGCTCGGCGCCGGTGTGTTCGACCGGCTGAAGAGCGGCGGCTTCGACGATCCGCACTCGGAGTCGAGCCGGGCCGAGACCGTGCTGGCCGACGAGTTCGGCCGGGGCGACCCGAACATCGTCCTGCTCGTGACCGCCGGCGACGGTGACATCGACAGCGCCGCGTCGAAGGACGCCGGCCTCGGCCTGGCCGAGCGGCTGGGCCAGGTCCCCGATGTCGGGTCGGTGGCGTCGTACTGGAGCCTCGGTTCGCCCCCGCCGCTGCGCAGCGAGCACGGCGACGCCGCGCTGGTGCTCGCGCGCGTCGACGGGACCGATGCCCAGGTGGCGGATGCGATCGCGACGATCCGCGACGACCTCACCGGCGCGCAGGGTGCGGTTCGCGTCCAGCTGGGTGGACGCGAGGCCGTGTTCGACGAAGTGGGCAAGACCGTCGAGTCCGACCTCGAGCGCGCCGAATCCATCGCGATCCCGATCACGCTCGTGCTACTCATCATCGTGTTCGGGAGCCTCGTGGCCGCGTCGCTGCCGCTCATCGTGGGCGGCGTCGCGATCATCGGCACGTTCCTCGCGCTGTCGATCATCGGGTCGCTCACCGACGTGTCGATCTTCTCGATCAACCTGACCACCGCGCTCGGCCTCGGTCTCGCGATCGACTACTCGCTTTTCGTCGTCTCGCGGTACCGCGAAGAGCTGCACGCGGGCTACGACCCGCACACCGCGGTCGTGCGCACTGTCGAGCGTGCCGGTCGCACCGTTGCGTTCAGCGCGGTCACGGTCGCGGTGTCGTTGTCGGCGCTGCTGATCTTCCCGCTGTACTTCCTCCGGTCCTTCGCCTACGCGGGCGTCGCAGTGGTGGTCGTCGCCGCGCTGGCCTCGACCGTCGCGCTTCCCGCCCTGCTCGCGGTCCTCGGCACCCGTGTCGACGCCGGTCGCATCCTCCGGCGTTCGCCCCACCCGGAGAGCTCCGGGTTCTGGCACCGCATGGCCATGCGAGTGATGAAGCGCCCGATCACAGTGGCGACCGCAGTCATCGCGCTGCTCGTGTTCCTCGGCCTGCCGTTCCTCAGCGTCGTCTTCGGTCTGCCGGACGACCGCGTGTTGCCGCCCGGCGCGAAGAGCCGCGAGGTGTCCGACACGCTCCGGGCCGAGTTCGCGAGCAACGAGGACGAAGCCTTCGGGGTCGTGATCCCCGAAGAGAACGATCCGGCTGCGGTCACGCGGTACGCGATCACCATCTCGCAGCTCGGCGGCGTCGCACGCGTCGATGCCGCGAGCGGCAGCTACGCCGGCGGTCAGCTCATCGCACCACCCGGCGAAGCGTCGCAACGGTTCACCGGCACACGCGGCACGTGGTTGAGCGTCGTGCCGTCGGTGGAGGCGGTGTCGCCGGCGGGTGAAGCGCTCGTCCACGACATCCGCGCCGTCGACGCGCCGTTCGACCGGCTCGTCGGTGGATCGGCGGCCCAACTCGTCGACACGAAGTCGTCGATCGTCGCCCGGTTGCCCTACGCCGGCCTGATCATCGCGGTGGCGACGTTCGTGCTGCTGTTCATGATGTTCGGCAGCCTGCTCGTGCCGGCCAAGGCGCTCGTGCTCAACCTGCTGTCGCTGACCGCGACCTTCGGGGCGATGGTGTGGATCTTCCAGGAGGGCCACGGCGCGGGGATCCTCGACTTCACACCCACGGGCACGCTCGACACGACGACACCGATCCTCATGTTCTGCATCGCGTTCGGCTTGAGCATGGACTACGAGGTGTTCCTGCTCTCGCGCATCAAGGAGGAGCACGACCGCACCGGCGACAACGTCCAGTCGATCGCCACCGGGCTCGAACGCACCGGCCGTATCGTCACCGCGGCCGCCGCCCTGCTCGCGATCACGTTCCTCGCGTTCGCGACGTCGGGTGTCACCTTCATCAAGCTGTTCGGCATCGGCCTCACCCTCGCCGTGTTGATGGACGCGACGATCGTGCGCGCCACGCTCGTGCCGGCGTTCATGCGGCTCGCCGGCGACGCGAACTGGTGGGCACCCGCGCCGCTGCGCCGGTTCTACGAGCGGTTCGGAGTGCACGAGATCGTCGACGACGAACCGCCGGCCGAGCCGCCCACACCTGCGGCGCCGGCACCTCGGGAGCCGGTACCGGTCTGATAGCCAAGAGGCATGGCGAAGGAGTGTTCCCTCCCGGAGGCGGTCGCGTTGTTCCGCCCACCGCGACACCTTCGGGATCCCGCTCGGTCCCGGCCACCCGTCGTCGCTCCTGCACGCGCTGGGCGAGCGCGACGACTGGGAGCACCTCGACATCTTCGGTGCGCTGCTGCTCGACCTCTACCCCCTGTTCAGCAAGCCCGGCGTCCGCTGCGTCAGCGGTTTCTTCGGGCCGGCCGAGCGCGTGCTGCGTCGACAGCGGCGCCCGCACGTCGAGTTCGTGCCCGCCGACTTCCGCCGCTTCGTGACCGATCGCCGAGCAGTTCGCGCCGCGCGTCATGACCACCTGCGCGACGCCACCCGACGACGACGGCTGCATGAGCCTGTCGCTGCACGCGGGCGCGACCGTGCGGCGAGCTGCAGCGCGCGGCGGACGATCCCGATCGCCTCGTCATCGTCGAGGTGAACGACCAGCTGCCGCGTACCTTCGGTACTCCCGCCGCGAGTTCCCGCACGCGTGCACGTCGACGACGTCGACGTGATCGTCGCGCGACGATCGGCCGCCGTTCCCGCTGCTCGACGACGCCCGCGCCGACGACGTCGAGCGCGCGATCGCGGCGCTCGCCGCGACCTTCGTCACCGACGGCTGCACGTTGCAGACCGGGCATCGGCGGCGATCCCGTCGACGATCGTCTCGTTGCTCGCGCGAGGACGACGGCGGCGACTACGGCGTGCACTCGGAGATGTTCACGACCGGCCTCATGCGAGCTCCACCAGGCGGGCAAGGTCACGAACGCTGCGCAAGGGCCAGTTCGACGGCGTTCTCGATCTCGACGTTCGCGCTCGGGACGCGCCGAGCTGTACACGTGGCTCGACGGGAACGCCGACGTGCGGTTCCTGCCGGTCGACGTGGTGAACGCGCCGCGACGTCATCGCGGCGCAACCACGACGTCGTGTCGATCAACGGGGCGCTCGCGGTCGACCTCTACGGGCAGGTCGTCGCCGACCGCCTCGCACGGCCGGCAGTTCTCCGGCATCGGTGGCCACGAGGACTTCGTCGCGGCAGTCGGGGCTCGAGCTCGAGCGACCGCTCGCTGATCTGCCTGCCGTCGACCGCGCACGCCGGCGGCGCGACGCGTCCTGTCGCGGATCGTCGCCGAGCTGCACCCGCGGGCACGACGGTGACGTCGCCGCGCCACCAGGTCGACGTCGTGATCACCGAGCACGGCGTCGCCGAGCTGCGCGGGCGCACGATGCGGGAGCGCGCCGAGGCGCTGGCCGAGATCGCGCACCCCGACTTCCGCGCCGAGCTGCGAGCCGCGGCCGCCGCGCTCCGCTAACCCGAGGCGGCGGCGAACGCGGGTCGGGGGACGCGCTCCTCGGCGGGCTGACCGACCACGACGACCGCCCACACGACGAGGACCGCGGCGACCGCGCCGTCGAGCCAGTAGTGGTTGGCGGTGATGGTGA
This sequence comes from uncultured Actinomycetes bacterium, assembly GCA_963745645.1. Classification (GTDB taxonomy): domain Bacteria; phylum Actinomycetota; class Acidimicrobiia; order IMCC26256; family PALSA-610; genus CAVUFH01. The sequence continues at coordinate 551,117 of CAVUYD010000002.1, read as the reverse complement.
TGGTGAGGATGGTGAGCACCGGGTGGGCGATGATCAACCAGCGGAAGCGGGAGCTGCTGATCATGATCACGCCCCACGCCACGATGAGCGACCAGCCGACATGCAACGACGGCATCGCCGCGAACTGGTTCGCGAACGACTGCACCGCATGCGAGTTGTACGGGTTGGGGCCGTACAGCACCATCGTGTCGACGAAGCCGGGCATCATGCGCGGCGGGGCCAGCGGGAACACGACGTGGATCGCGAGGGCGCCGAGCGTCACTGCGACCAGCACCGACCGAATCCGGCGGTACTGGTTCAACGAGCGCACGAACGCCCACACCAGGAACGCGACGGTGCCGAGGAAGTGCACCGTCACGTAGTACCGGTTGAAGAACCCGATCACGCCGCGGTACGGCAACAGGAGCTGCTGCAGCGGCGCTTCGAACCCGAGCCCGAGGGCGCGCTCGAAGTGCAACACCCGGCCCGCGTTCTGGAACGCGTCGGCAGTGTCGTGCTTGGCGAGGTACCGCACGTACTTGTAGAGCCAGAGCATGAACGCGAGCAGCAGGAACTCGCGGAGGAGCACGCCTCCGTAGCGAGCTTCCCAGAAGCGGGTGAAGAACCCGCGCCGATGCTCCACGCCTCTGCGTTCTACCCCATCCACTCCGACCAGCATGCTGGCACCTCGCGGCCGGGCTCAAGCTGATTTCCGGAAGTTGTGTTCAAGAACGCGGGGCGGCGCGCCGACAACAGTCGCTGATGGCCCCCGCTCCGTCGCCTCCGCCCACCCGGGGGTCCGGTGTCGAGGACGCGCGGCGCAAGCTCCTTCTCGACGACCTGGTGGCGGGTCCGGAGGTGCTGGCGCAGCCCGTTCTCCACGTCGACCCCGTCACCCTCGATGCCATCCCGTCGAACCGTGGCCGCCGCCGGATCGAGGATGTCGAGGAGGCGGTCGGCCGCAACCTGCGGTCCGCCGAGGAAGCCCGCCGGGCCCTGCAGGCGGAGCACAAGCGGCTCGAGGCCGAAGCCGGGATCCGCCGCAAGCTCGAGCGCGAGGTCGGCTCGCTGCGCCGCGACATCGAGCGCGGCGCAGGAGAGCGAGCGGCTCCGGGTCGCGCAGGCCCGCTACACGGCCGAGCGCGAGGCCCGCAAGGAGGTGCTCGCCGAGGTCGAGGCGGTCGCCGAGGAGCACAACCGCGCGCTGGGCGAGATCGATCGGCTACGGACCGCGCTCGACAGCGACCGGGCGCTCATGGCCGAGTTCTCGGACCGGCTGCGCGACGAGCAGCAGGCGAAGGGGAAGGCCCAGGCCGACACGGACGCGGCGACGGAAGCGCGCCGGCAGGCCGAGCACCGGTTGGAGACGCTCACCGAGAACGCCCGGCGCCGGGCCGACGAGGAGCTGCAACGGCTCGCCGTCACCGAGGCCGCGCTCCGCGACGCGCTGGCCGAGCGCGACCAGCTCGCGAACGAAGTCGTCATGGCGGCCGAGGACGGCCGGGGTCGCGATCTCACCCAGACCGTTGCCGCCCTCGAGAACCTCGTGGCCGAGCTCGAAGCGAACCTCACTGCCGAGCGGGCGCGCACCGACAATGCGATAGCGCACGCGGCGGAGCTGACCGAGGAGCTCGACGCGGCGCGGGTGCGGAGCCAAGAGAGCCTCCGATCGCTCGGCCAGATGGAGCAGCTCGAAGCGGAGCTCGAAGGCGCGGTGGTCGCGCACGGCGCCGCCATCGACCGGGTCCGCCTGCTCGACGAGGAGCGGGAGTTGCTGCAACAGCAGCTCGACGAGCTGCGCACGGCGCCGAACGACCTCGACCAGGAGGTCACCAAGCTCCGGATCGAGCTCGCCACCTCGACACGGGAACGGGACGCGCTCGCGCAGGAAGTCGCGAAGCTGACCGAGCTGGTCGAAGCGGCCAACGCCAAGACCGCGTCGAACGACAAGGTGCGCGAGCTCGAGCGCCTGCTCGACATCTCGGAAGCCGAGCACGACTCGCTCATGCAGGAGGTCTCCGACCTCCGCGTCGAGCTGGCCGAGCGCACCGCGCTGCAGTCGGCCGCACCGGCGTCGACGGCGGACGACGAAGCGCTCGCGCACGCACGCGCGGCGCGCGATGCGTTCGCGAAGCAGGTCCAGGAACTCGAGCGCAGCCTCGCGTCGTCGTTGGAGCGGCGCGATGTCGCGCTGCACCAGGTCGGCGAACTCGAGCGCGCCCTGTCGCAGGAGCAGCAGCGCGTCCGTGAAGCCGAGGAGGAGCTGCGGCGGCTCCACTCGACGGCTTCCGTCGACGCGCACGCCGTCGCGACAGGGCGCGCCGAACCCGAACCCACTGCTGTTGCCGCGCCGCCGGTCGCCGCGCCGACACCTCCGCCAATGCCGCCCGCCCGGGTGGAGGTGCCGGCGCCGGCCGCGGTGGCCCAGCCGCCAGTCGAAGAGCCGCCCGCTCCGGAGCCGGAGGCACCGAAGGCGCCGAAGGTCGAGCGCCGCTCCGCGATGGCCGAGTTCGCCGGCATCGCGTCGTTGGAGGACCACCGCCGCTGATCCCGACGAACCGGCGTCAATATCGTTCGCTGAGCGAATGCATCTGACGCCAGTTCGAGGTGGGGGGCGTCACCAGGTGCGGACGATGGCGTCCGGGTCGAACGCGTTGCAGGTCGAGTCTTCGGGGAAGGCGTCGAGGGGTTGCGCGATCTCCGACACGGTGGGCCCGACTCGTGCCGCGATGGGATCGAGTGCGTCGAGGTCGAAGCCGTAGACGCGCGCGGCGGTGTCGCCGAGCATCGTGCGCACTTCTTGCTCCGGCGCGCCGGCGAACGACGCCCGCAACGCTTCGCGGCTGTAAGGGTACGAACCTTCGGTGTGCGGGTAGTCGCTGCCCCACATGATGCGGTCGACGCCGACCTCGTGGCGGAGTGCGGACTCGACCGGCCGGATGAAGCTGGCACCGATGTAGCAGTTGCGATGGAAGTACTCGCTCGGCGTGAGGCTGAGCTTGGCGACGGCTTCGCCGCCGAAGTGCGACTCGGCCGCGGTCTCGATCCGCATGCGCTTGGCGAACCAATCGAGGTTCTGCAGCGTGCCCGGCACCCAGCTCGTGCCTTGCTCGGTGAGCACGAACGTCAACGCGGGGTGACGCTCGAAGACGCCGGCGAAGATCAATGCCCACAACGCACGGTGCGCGTAGATCGGGATCTCGACGAGCATCACCGCGCGCGCGGCGGGGTCGGTGAGGTCGAACGTGGGGAGTCCGCCGCCGCTGTGGTGGTTCACGACGAGACCGAGTGCTTCGCAGCGGGCCCAGAGCGGTTCGTACACGTCCGACCAGAGCGGCGCGATCTCGTGGTTGGGTGGCACGCCCGGCAACAGCACGCCGCCGAAGAGGCCCGACGCCGCGACGAACTCGACTTCGGCGAGCGCGTCGTCGAGGTCGTTCAGCAGGATCTGCGCGACGCCGGCGCGGCGACCCGGCGCAGCCGCGCAGAAGTCGGCGAGCCAGCGGTTGTGCGCCTGCAACCCGGCCCAGCGGTGTTCGTACTCGTCGCGGTTGGGCGCCGGGGTCACGAGCGCGCCCGACGGGAAGAACGGCGGGATCGTGTTCGGGAACAGGACCTCGGCGACGATGCCGTCGGCTTCGAGCTCGGCGAGCCGCTGCTCCGAGTCCCAGTTGCGATAGGCGTTCGAGCCGGCGAGGTCGGCGAACGGGTTCTGGAACGACCGTGCCCATTCGTCGAACTCGTCGTACCAGCGCGACGCGAGGTACTCGCGGTACGTCGGCACCGACGCGCCCGCGTGACCGTCGGCGGAGATCACGGTGTAGCGATCGGGGTTCATGTCGACTCCTCCGAGGTGTCTCGGGGCGGCTTCCACTCGCGGAAGTAGTCGGGGTTCCTGCGTTCGAGCATCGACGCGGCCCGGGCCCGGATCGACGTGTCGGTGCTGTCGCTCGGCGGGAGCATCCAGAACTGCTCGGCGCGGATCCCGCGCACCACGACATCGGCGACTTCCTCGAGCGGGGTCCACTCCAGCTCGACGCCGGCGTCGCCCATCATCTGCTCGAGCTGGTCGAGCGAGGGATATGGCGTCTGCCGCGGCACGGTCTTCGCGTACTCGTCCGGGCGCCAGCGCCATGCTTCCCAGAGGTTCGTCCGCAACCAGTTCGGGCCGGGGAACAGCACCGACGCGCGTACGGGCGATTCGGCGCGGAGCAGGTGCGCGTACAACGACTCGGTGAGCGTGACGACCGCCGCCTTCGTCGTCGCGTACACCGCGGTGTCGCCGAACGGGACCACACCGCCGTTCCCCGACGACGTGTTCACGACATGGCCCGGCTCACCGCGCTCCACCATCGCGGGCACGAAGGCCTTGATCCCGTGGATGACGCCCCACACGTTGACGTCGAAGCCCCACTTCCAGTCGGCGAGCTCGTGGTCCCAGATGAACCCCTCGGCGCCCGAGCCCACGCCCGCGTTGTTGCAGAGCACGTGCACGCCGCCATGGTTGGTCTGGATGCGGGCCGCGAGCTCGGCAACCGATTCGTAGTCGGTGACGTCGACGACGACACCGTGGACCGATCCGAGCCCCTCGGCGCGTAGCTTCGCGGTCGCGTCCGCGACGGCGTCGGCGCGCACGTCGGCCAGCGATCGCGATCATTCCCTCCTGCGCGAAGCGCTGCACCATCGCCAACCCGATGCCGCTCGCCCCGCCGGTGACGACGGCGACCTTGCCGCGCAGCTCTTGCACCCGTTCCCCCGAGTTGACAGCGTCTGTAACGCCGTTACTGTAACGCCGTGACAGGAGCACGCAAGGGGGACACATGACACAGGTCGGGTACGGGTCGATTCGGTACGGGGCGCGCGCGGTCGAGCAACGGCGCAATCGCGAGATCGAGGCCACCAAGGGCGAGATCTGGTCGCAAGCGTTGACCGCGATCTACGAGACCGATCCCGAGGTGATCGCGGCGGTGCTGCCGCGCCCATTGACGCCCGGCGCGGAACCGTTCGTGCGGGCGACGCTCACCACGGTCGAGATGCCCGGCGGTTACACGTTCGGCGCCGGGTACTTCGCGGTGCGCGCCGTGCACGAAGGGACCGAGGGCGAATACCCGCTGCTGATGCCGATGACGACGGAGCAGGCGACCGTCGGCGGACGCGAGACGTTCGGCGAGCCGAAGAAGATCGGCGAGGTGCGCGACGACGCGCGACGGTGACGCGGTCGAAGGCCTGATGGCGCGCATGGGTTTCACGTTGGTCGAGATCCGCGGCCGCGTCGTCGAGACGTTGCCGGTCCCGCCCGAGCGGACCAAGACCGATTTCTACTTCAAGTTCCTCCCCGCCCCCGACGGCGACGGGTTCGACAACGATCCCGCGCTCGTCTACTGCCACAAGCGGGAGAAGATGCGGCTGCTCGCGCGCGTCGAAGGCGACCTCGTGCTGAAGGACTCGCCACTCGACCCGATCGCCGACATCCCCGTGCGCAGGGTCGTCGACATCAACTGGAGCGAGCGCGCCACGTTCCAGTCGGGAGTCATCCACTCCCGCGTGCCCGCGGCGTGGCTGCTGCCGTTCGTGCACCAGCGCTACGACGACCTCTCGGTGCTCGGCAAGCCGAGCCCGGCCGAAGCGGATTGACGCAAGATGCGTGACGACGAGCGCTACCTCATCATCTCGGCCGACTGCCACGCGGGCCTGCCCTGCGAGGAGTACCGGCCGTACCTCGACGCGAAGTACCACGACGCGTTCGACGCGTACGTGGCCGAGCGCCAAGCGGTGCGCGATCAGCGCATGGCCGACAGCGGCGACTACATCACGAGCTGGGAAGAAGAGAACGCCGAAGGGTTGCGCGGCGCGTACGACCCCGCACAGCGCGACAAAGAGCTCGACGGCGACGGTGTCGCCGGTGAGGTGCTGTTCCCGGACGCCGACGCGATCACCGGCGGCGCGTCACCGCCGTTCGGTGCCGGGCTCTCGGCGGCCGACATCGCCGATCCCGAGCTCGCGTTCGCCGGTGCGCGCGGCGCACAACCGCTTCCTCGCCGAGCTCTGCGCGGCACAGCCCGGAACGCCGGGCCGGTGTCGCGCTGGTGCCGATCACCCATGACGTCGATCGGGCCGTCACCGAGATCGAGTGGGCCGCCGCGAACGGGTTGCGGGGCGGCATCCTCGTCCCCACGATGTGGCACGAGCACGCGCCGTACCTCGACCCGGTGTACGAACCGGTGTGGGCCGCGTGCGCGGCCGCGGATCTGCCGGTGCACACGCACTCCGGTTCCGCGCCGATGGACGAGTACCAGGAGAACGTCGGCGTCTATCTCGCCGAGGTGGTGTGGTGGGCCGTTCGGCCGATGTGGTTCCTGCTGTTCGGGGGCGCGTTCGAACGGCACCCGAACCTGAAGTTCTGCATCACCGAGTCCGCGGCGTACTGGGCCCCCGACCTCATGTGGAAGTGGGACACGTACCTGGGCGGCGGTCACACCACGAAGAAGCTGGCCGGGCAGCTCGCCGGCAAGGTGAACCGCCTCCCGAGCGAGTACTTCGGCCGGAACGTGTTCATCGGCGCATCCACGATGAGCCGCGAAGAGATCCGACGCCGGTACGCGATCGGCACCGACACGGTCATGTGGGGCAATGACTACCCGCATCCCGAAGGCACGTGGCCGCACACCGTCGCCAAGTTGAAGGAGACGTTCCACGACGTGCCGGTGGCCGACACCGAGCTGATGCTCGCCGGCACCGCGGCGCGCGTCTATGGCTTCGACGTCGACGCGCTCGCGCCGATCGCGGCCCGCATCGGCCCGACGCCGGCGGACCTCGGGCAGGACCCCACGCTCGCGGTCGATCCGGAGCAGGTGAAGCAGGGCCGGTGGTGGAAGGAAGGCCTCGTGCCGCCCGGTTCGGTGTGACCGGCGTGACGGTGCGCACGAATCCACCCGGCCCGCCACCCGACGAACGGGCGCGCATCATCGCTGCGGCGCGTGGCATCGTCGAGACCGGTGGCGTGGACGCGTTGTCGATGCGCAAGCTCGCGGCGGAACTCGGTGTCGCGCACACCGCGATCTACTGGCACGTCGGCGGCCGCGACGAGCTCATCGGCGCGGTCGTCGACGCGTTCCTCGCCGACCTCGGCGACATCACGCCGCGCGGCCGGACCCCGCGCCAACGCATGGAGTCGGTCGCGCGCGAGATCCACCGTCAGGTCGTGCAGCACCGTGCACTGGTCGCGCTCGCGATGGAGCAAGGTCGGTTCCCCGGCATGTGGTTCCCGGCACAGCTCGCGCTTGCGCGCGGAGGTCACCGCGGCCGGGCTCAAAGGCGCCGAGGCGGCCCGCGCGGTCACGTCGCTGCTGTATCTCACCGGCGCGTTCGTGATGCTCGAAGCCGCGTTCGAGGAACATGCCGTTGAAGCGCATGCGACGCTCGACCTGTGGAACGGTGTCGAGGACCCGAGCATCGACCGCGGCCTGCGGGCGCGCATGGCCAAGGGATTCGACGCGTCGGTGGTGTTCGACGACACACTGGAAGCCGTGCTCGACGTGGTGCTCGCCAAAGCGCGTCACAACGGCACCTGAGGGAAGGAACCAATGGAATTCGGGCTCTTCAACAGCGCGTGCGTGCTGCCGCAGTTCAACGGCGACGAGCACCGCCGCATCATGGACGAGGTCGCGATCGTGCAGGCGGCCGACCAGGTCGGCTTCAAGTACACGTGGGCGACCGAGCACCACTTCCTCACCGAGTACTCGCACCTCTCGGCGAACGAGGTGTTCCTCGGCTACCTCGCGGCGGCGACGTCGTACGATCCACATCGGGTCGGGCATCTTCAACGTCACGCCGCCGGTGAACCACCCGGCGCGCGTCGCCGAGCGGGTCGCGATGCTCGACCACCTCTCGGAGGGTCGCTTCGAGTTCGGCATGGGCCGCGGCTCGTCGACGACCGAGCAGAAGGGCTTCGGCATCACCGATCCCGACCTCACGCGCGACATGTTCGACGAGGTGGTCGGCGAGTTCCGCAAGATGTGGAAGCCGGAGGAGTACCCGGGCTTCGACGGCAAGTTCTTCTCGATGCCGCCGCGCAACGTGCTGCCGAAGCCGTACTCCGACGCCGCACCCGCCGATGTGGGTCGCGGCCGGCAACCCGTCGACGTTCACGAAGGCCGCGCAGCATGGGTCTCGGCGTGCTGTGCTTCACGATCGGCGGTCCGGAGTCGGTGAAGCCGCTCGTCGAGATCTACAAGAACGAGATCGCGAACGCGGAGCCGGTCGGCGACTTCGTGAACGACAACATCATGGTCACCACGCAGCTGCTCTGCCTCGAAGACGGCCAGCGGGCCCGCGACCTCGGCGCCGACATGGGCATGGGCTACCACCGCAGCCTGTTGTTGCGGTACCTCGACACGTTCCCGCGCCCGGCCGGGCATTCCGGAGTGGCCCGCGCTGCTGCCCGACCCCACGCCCGCAGCAGATCGACGAGTCGATCAAGGCCGGCGAGACGCCGTACGGCACGCCGGACGAGGTCGAGGTCGCGATCCAGCAAGTACGCCGACGCCGGTGTCGACCAGGTCGTGTTCGGGCTGCTGTCGTCGTCGATGGAGCGCGACCTCGCGACCGAGACGATCGAGACGTTCGGCAAGCACGTGCTGCCGCGGTTCGACAACGACCCGGTGCACCGCACGACGCGTCAGCGCGAAGCGGCCGCGGCGGCGACCGCGACGTAGCCGGCTCGCCCGGCCGTGCGCGCCCCGACGTTCAACCTCGCCGATCTCTGGGAGACGCTCTGCGACGCGGGGCCCGACGCCGAGTGCCTCGTCGCGCCGCCGGTGCGCCACACGCGCGGTTCGCTCGACGCGCGCCGCGAACCGGATCGCGAACCATCTCGTCGCGTCGCGGCGTCGCGCCCGGTGACCGCGTCGGCATCTACTCGCGCAACCGCGCCGAGTACGTCGAGGCGCTGCTCGGCTGCTGGAAGTGCGGCGCGGTGCCCGTCAACATCAACTGGCGCTACGTCGCCGACGAGCTGCGCTACGTGATCGACGACGCCGAGCTCGTCGCGATGATCGTCGAGGACGAGTACCTGCCCGTGCTCGACGAGCTCGGGTTCGACGCGCCGGATCCGCATCGGCGACTGGCGCGACGCGAGCCGCGACCCGCGACTTCGACGACGTCCCGCGCTCGTCCGACGACGTGTACATGCTCTACACCGGCGGCACCACCGGCATGCCCAAGGGCGTGATGTGGCGCCACGAGGACTTCTTCTACGCGTGCTGCCTGGGCGGCTCGCCGTTCGACCCGATCACGGAACCGGCGCGAGATCGCGCGCAACGCGGAGCCCGCGTTCCGCATGAGCCCGCTCGTGCTCGGTCCGCTGATGCACGGCGGCGGGCAGTGGCTCACGCTCATCGCGCTGCTCGGCGGCAACCGCGCGGTCGTCTACTCCGAGCGTCACTTCGACGCGGCGAAGGTGCTCGACCTCGCGGTCGCCGAGCACGCGACGACGATCGGCATCATCGGCGACGCGATGGCGCGCCCGCTCGCGGAGGCCGTGCTCGCCGAACCGGATCGCTGGGACTGCTCGGAGATCATCGGGCTCGGCAACGGCGGCGCGATGTTGAGCGCGGCGGTGAAGGCGCAGCTCGCGCGCGCGTTCCCGAACGCGGTGTTGAACGACAGCTACGGCGCGTCGGAGACCGGCGCGGCGGGCAGCGAGGTCGGCGCGAGCACCGAGCGCGACCGGCCCGCGTTCTCGACCGACGGGCGCACGTGGGTGCTCGATCCCGACACGCTCGAACCGCTCGAGCCGGGCTCGGGCGTGGAAGGGCTGTTCGCGCGCAAGGGCCACATCCCGCTCGGCTACTGGAACGATCCCGGTGAAGACCGCGGCGACGTTCCGCACCGACGCGCACGGCGTGCGCTGGGTCGTGCCCGGCGACTGGGCGACGATCGACGACGAGGGTCGCATCGTGTTGTTCGGGCGGGGCTCGGGCTGCATCAACTCGGGCGGCGAGAAGATCTTCCCCGAAGAGGTCGAGGCCGCGGTCCGGGCCCATCCCGACGTGTTCGACGCGGTCGTCGTCGGCGTGCCCGACGAGCGCTTCGGCCAGAAGGTCGTCGCGCTCGTGAAGCTGCGCGACGGCGCGCCGGAGCTGACGCTCGACGCGCTGCAGGAGCACTGCCGCACGAAGATCGCGGGCTACAAGGTGCCGCGCGAGCTGCTCGTCGGCGAGGCGCCGCGCACCAACACGAACAAGCCCGACTACGCGACGGCGACTCAGCTCGCACGCGAGCGGCTCGGCGGCGCCTGACGAGTCGCGAAACGAACGCCCGCTACCGCTTCGTGCGTTCGAGGAGGGTGTCGATCTCGGCGAGGTCGGTGTCGGTCAACGCCCAACCGGCCGCGCCGACGTTCGCCTCCACCTGCTCGGGCTTGGTCGCACCCGCGATCACGCTCGCGACCGCGGGCCGGGCCAGCAACCAGGACACCGCCAGATCGAGCAAGGTGCGGCCGTGCTCGGTGGCCCACGCGTCGAGCGCCTCGACGCGGTCGAAGTTCTTCTCGGTGAACGCCTGCTGCTGCCGTTCCGTCGGCATGTTCGCGAGCCGGGTGCCCGCAGGAGGCGCCTCGTTGCGTCGGTACTTGCCGGTGAGCATGCCGCTCGCGAGCGGGAAGTACGGCAGGAAGCCGATCCCGTTTCGGGTGCAGGCGTCGAGCACGCCCTTCTCCGGCAGGCGTCGCAACAAGCTGTATTCGTTCTGCACGCTGGCGAACCGGGCCCAGCCGTGCTCACGGCTCACGCCTTCGGACTCGTCGATCATCTCGGCGGTGAAGTTGCTCGCGCCGATCTCCCGCACCTTGCCCGCCCGCACCAGCTCGTCGAGCGCGCCGAGCGTCTCGTCGATCGGCACCGTGCTGTCGGGCACGTGCAGCTGGTACAAGTCGATGCGATCGGTGTCGAGCCGGCGCAAGCTGTCCTCGACTGCGCCGCGGATGTAGCCCGCGCTCGCGCCCTTGTGGTCCTCGTCGATCTGCGCGCCGAACTTCGTTGCGATGATCGCTTCGTCCCGACGGCCGGCGAGCGCACGCCCGAGGTACTCCTCGCTGCGCGTCCCGCCGTACACGTCGGCGGTGTCAAACAGGTTGACACCGGCATCGAGTGCAGCCCGCACCACGGCTTCGGTCTGCTCGCGATCGATGCGCATCCCGAAGTTGTTGCACCCGATGCCTACGGCCGAGACCTTCAATGAACCGATGCTGCGAAGCTCCATTGCCCGAGCATGCCACTTCCGGTCCCGGCCGGAGTCCCGGCTTCGCTCACTCGTTCCGTTGCGAGGCGAGTACCGCTTCGATCGGCAATGGGGAGGAGGCCGGTCGGAGCGTGAAGACAGGGACACGACGGATGAACGCGACGATCGCCCGGGGGAGCCGGCCGGGGTTCCAACCGGAGGCGCGTGCCGAGCGCGTGGGTCTCGGCGTCATGGCGCCGGGCCCGCATGCGGTCACGGGCGAGGTCGTCGATCTGGAAAGGGTGCATGGTGCTCCCATCAGCGGGGGTGGGCGGGTCAACGGGGGTGGGGCCAACGGGGGCGGGGACCCCGGCGTGGCCGGATGCATGCAACGGGGTGCGCGCGATCACGGTCGGGACCCCTCGAACCGCGGCCATTCGAGAAGGTGGAGCGGGGCGATCCTCCCGGGCGCCCGAAAGATCTCCGGGTGGTTGCGGCGCACGTCCCGGCGCAGGCAGACGTATGACGTCGCAGACAGGGCCACCGCAGTCGAGAGGGTCAGCAGCACGATCATTCGTCCTCGCTTCGGTAGCCACTTTCGCAGCACGTTCGTCTCCGCGATCCGGGGTGAATCCCGCTGCGCGCTTCGGCCTCACCCGTAGACGCGTGACGCCGGAGCGGTCCGCCGTGCCACGAAATGGCACGAGATCCGAACCGATCCGCGACTTCATCCGTACACCAGGCATGGCGGGATCGCAGGAGACGGCCACGGGCGAAACGCGGGCGAACGACCTGCTGGCGCTGGCCCAGGCGACATTGGACATCGGCCGACTCGGCGCGGCGCGCGAGCAGTTCGTCGACGCGGCTCGGGTCGCCGAGGAAGCCGGCCTCGCGGTCGTGCGCGCGGAAGCCGCGATCGGTGCCGGCGGCTTGTGGTTGCACGAGCTGCGCGTCACCGACGAGCGCGCGAAGTTCCTCGCGCTCGTGCGCGACGCGTTGGCCGGCCTCGGGTACGAACGTCCGGACCTGCAACGACGGTTGCGGGCGCGGCTGGCAGCCGAGGCCGCGTACGACGGCACCGGCAAGCTGGCCGAGTTGCAGGCGATCGTCGACGAAGCACGCGACGCCGGCGACACGGTCGCGCTGGCCGAAGGCCTGTCGCTGCTGCACCACGCGATGCTCACGCCGCAGTACGCGTACGAACGCCTGCGCGATCGCCGACGAGATGCTGATCGTCGCGACCGCGATCGACGCCCGCACGCTCGTGCTGATGGCCATGTGCTGGCGCACCGTGGACCTGGTGCTGCTCGGTCGGGTCGAAGCCGAGCGCGCGCTCGCGGATCTGCGAGTGCGCGCCAAGCAGTACCAGGTGCTCGCCGTCCAGTACATCGTCGCGGCGATCGAGACCATGCAGTCCGTGCGCGCGGGCCAGTTCGCCGAGGCCGAAGCGTTGTCACTCGCGTCCCACGGCCTCGGGGTCGAGACCGGCGATGCCGACTCCGACGCGTGTTACCTCGTGCAGCTGCTCGCGATCCGATGGATGCAGGGGAGCGCGGGCGAGTTGCTCGGCGACGTCGAGGAGATCGAACGCGCGACGACGATCGTGCACGCGTACGCCGACTACGTCTGGACCATCGTCGCGGTGCTCGCGGTGGAGGCGGATCGGCCCGACCGGGCACGCGCCGCGCTCGACCGGGTGCTGGCCTCCGGACTGCGCACGCTGCCGGAGTCGAGCGCGTGGCTGCCGGCGCTGTTCTGCGTCGCCGAGGCGGCGGCGTACCTGGACGATCGGGAAGCGGCCGAAGAGGTCGTCGAGCTGCTCGAGCCGTACGCGTCGCTGCCGGTCGTCGCGTCGCTCGGTGTCGTGTGCTTCGGCGCCGCGGCGCGTTCGCTCGGCCTGGCGCGCCGGACACTGGGCGATCTCGACGGCGCAGTCACCGCGTTCGACGAGGCGATCCGCCAGAACCGCCGGCTCGGGCACCTGCCGATGGTCGCGGTAACACGCGCCGACCTCGCGCAGACCCTGTTGCGCCGCGACCGGCCGGGCGACCGTGCTCGCGCGCTGACGCTCTACGAAACCGCCATCCCCGCGGCCCGATCGATGGGCATGGACGCGCGCGCCGCGCGGTGGCGGGCGGATGCCGAGTCGCTCGCCGAAGCACCGGCACGCCGCGCGTCCTTCGTGCGCAAGGCCGCGCACTGGGAGGTCGCGCACGGCGACGAGGTCGCGGTCGTGGCCGACAGCGTCGGCATGGGATATCTCGCGACGCTCCTGCGCCACCCGCACGAGGACGTCCGCGCCGCGCTCCTGACCGGGGCGGTCGAGGAGCAAGGCACACAGCCGGTGCTCGACGAACGCGCCCGTGAGGCGTATCGCCGCCAGGTTGCGGAGCTGCGCCGCGAGATCGACGAAGCCGACGCGTACGCCGACATCGAACGCGCCACGGCCCGCCGCGCGGAGTTCGACGCGTTGCTCGAAGAGCTGACGCGGGTCGTGCGCCCTGGCGGCCGCTCACCGCGTTCACCGGCGCCGACGAACGGGCGCGCACGTCGGTGCAGAAGGCGCTACGCCGTGCGATCGCGGCTATCGGCGCGAGCCGCGCCCAAGCTCGCGGATGCGTTGACGCGTTCGATCCAGACCGGTTCCGTCTGTCGTTTCGTGCCCCTCGATCTCCCCGAGTGCTGGCACGTCCGCTTCGAGACCGACAGCGACCCGGCGCCGGAGCCGGAGCCGGCAACGCGGTAGGTCGCCGTAATTGGTTTGCACCGCGGTGCGTATCACTCGCACACTGTTCCGGTTCGTGACCTGGAGGAGGTGACACGGTGCCTATGACCACGACGGCGCTCACGTCGCGCGCCCTTCCGAGCCGTCTCGCCGCCTGACGCGGCGTTTCCGGCCCCCGCCGCGCGGCGGCCCTCATCGGTCACGACAACGGAGGTACCCCCGATGTCGCGCGACGCGCGTCAACGGTCCCGGTTGCGAACGCCGGGATCCTTCCGGTGTCGGAATTGCGGGCTCGACATCAGCGATTCCGCGCCCGGCACTGCCCATCGGAACCATTGCCCCAACTGCTTGTGGAGTCGCCACGTCGACGACCGTCCCGGCGATCGCGCCGCGGAGTGCGGATCGTCGATGGAACCGATCGCGATCTCCGTCCGCGGTGACGGCGAATGGGTCCTCATCCACCGGTGCACCGGCTGCGACGCGCTGCACACGAAATCGCAGTGCCGGTGACGACAACCCGCTCGTGTTGGTGCGGGTGGCCGTACGCCCGATCGTGCAGTCACCCTTCCCGCTCGAGCGGCTCACCAGCTTCTGAGGGAGCTGTGGACGCCGGTCTCTGAAACGAGGTCGTCGGCGTCGTGCTCAGGCGAGCGCGGCGCCGATGATCTTGCCGAGCTGGTCGGGCTCGAGCAGGAAGCCGTCGTGGCCGTACAGCGAAGAGATCGTCTCGAACCGTTCGACACTCGGGATCAGGGCCGCGAGCTCGCGCTGCAGGCGCAGCGGGTAGAGCCGATCCGAATCGATGCCGACGATCGTCGTGTCCGCGGTGACACGCGCGAGCGCGGCCGCGATGCCGCCCCGGTCGCGACCGACGTCGTAGTGGTTCATCGCCCGCGACAACACGATGTACGAGTTCGCGTCGAACCGTTGCCCGAGGTGCCGCCCGTGGTACTCGAGATAGCTCTCGATCGCGTAGCGGCCACCCGCGAGTGGTTGTTCGTCGCCTTGGGGCGCGCGGCCGAAGCGTTCGGCGAACTCGGCCTCGGTGCGGTAGCTGATCTGGCCCATCGAGCGCGCGCAGCGAGCCCGCGCCACGGCCCGGCCCCGCCCGGCGCGTCGTAGTAGTCGCCGCCCGCGAACCCGGGGTCGAGCTCGATCACCTTGTTCTGCACGCTCGACGAGCGCGATCTGTTCCGCGGTCGCCGCCGCGCCGGAGGCGACCACGATGACGCGCGCGACCTGATCGGGGCGGGCGATCGCCCACTCGATCGCCCGCATGCCACCCATGGAGCCGCCCGCGACCGCGGCCCAGCGCTCGATCGCGAGGTGCTCGGCCAGCGCGATCTCGAGCGCCACTTGATCGCGCACCGTGATCGTCGGGAAGCGGGATCCGTAGGGCCGGTCGTCCGGTGCGACCGACGCCGGGCCCGTCGTGCCCTGACACCCGCCGAGGATGTTCGGGCACACGACGAACCAGCGGCGGGTGTCGATCGCCCGGCCCGGCCCGATGATGTCGTCCCACCAGCCGGTGCTGATGTGCCCCGGCTCGGGAGGGCCGGCTGCGTGACTGTCGCCGGTGAGCGCGTGGAGCACGAGGACCGCGTTGTCGCGCGCGGGCGTCAGCTCACCCCACGTCTCGTACGCCACATCGATCGGCCCCAGTCGCGCGCCGGTCTCGAGCGCGAGCGGGTCGTCCGTGAACAAGCGCGCGAACTGCCGCCGCCCGACCGGATCACCCGGCGACCACCCCCCGCACGCCGGCAGTTTTGGATGAGGCATGTTCATGCGGCTACGACCTGCAGCGCTCGATCGCACATCGGCGTCCACTTGTCGCCCGCGCCTCCGGTCTGCGCCTGGCCGCTCACACGCCCTTCGCGGCGCGGAAACCTGCGTCGAGGTCGGCGAGGATGTCTTCGAGCGTCTCGAGCCCGACCGACAGGCGGATCAGGCCAGGCGTGGTGCCCGTGGTGCGCTGCTCCTCCTCCGTCAGCTGCGACTGCGTCGTGCTCGCGGGGTGGATGATCAAGCTGCGCACGTCGCCGACGTTCGCGAGGTGGCTGAACAGTTCCGTGCCTTCCACGAACCGCTTGCCCGCCTCGACGCCGCCTTGGATCTCGAACGCGAGGATCGCGCTCGCGCCCCGGGGCAGCAGCCGCTTCGCCCGATCGGCCCACGGGCTCGACGCGAGTCCGGGATAGGCCACCGACAGGACTTCGTCGCGGTCCTCGAGCCACTGTGCGACCGCGAGCGCGTTCTGCGAGTGCCGTTCCATCCGCAGCGACAGCGTCTCGAGTCCCTGCAGGAAGAGGAAGGAGTTGAACGGTGCGACTGCCGGGCCGAGGTCGCGCTGCAACGTGACGCGTGCACGCAGGATGTACTGCGCGGGCCGGAGCGGTTCGGGGAGCTGGCTGAACACCAAGCCGTGGTAGCTCGGGTCGGGTTCGGTGAACTGCGGGAAGCGACCGCTCCCGGCGTAGTCGAACTTGCCGCCGTCGACGATGATGCCGCCGATCGACGTGCCGTGACCGCCGATGAATTTGGTGGCGGAGTGGATGATGATGTCGGCGCCGTGCTCGAACGGACGCAACAGATACGGCGTCGCGAGCGTGTTGTCGACGACCAGCGGGATGCCGGCGTCGTGCGCGACCGCGCTGATGCCTTCGAGGTCGAGGACGTCGCCCTTCGGATTGCCGATCGTCTCACCGAAGAACGCCTTGGTGTTCGGCTTGATGGCGGCGCGCCATGCGTCGAGGTCGTCCGCGTCGTCGATGAACGTGACCTCGATGCCGAACTTCGGGAACGTGTAGTGCAGGAGGTTGTAGGTGCCGCCGTACAAGGACGACGACGAGACGACGTGGCTCCCGGTCTCGGCGAGGTTCAACAGCGCCAGCGTCTCGGCCGACTGCCCGCTCGCGGTCGCGAGCGCCCCGACACCACCTTCCAACGCGGTGACGCGATCTTCGAACGCCGCCTGCGTCGGGTTCATGATGCGCGTGTAGATGTTGCCGAGCTCGCGCAACCCGAACAGGTCGGCCGCGTGGTCGGTGTCGCGGAAGACGTAGCTCGTCGTCTGATAGATCGGCACCGCCCGGGCGCCGGTGGTCGGGTCGGGCGCGGTGCCCGCGTGGATCTGCCGGGTCTCGAAACCTTGACCGCTCATTCGTTGCTCCCGTGCTGTTGTGACGGACCTGAAGCACCTGCCGAACCGACTACGTCGTCCGGCCCGGGGTTGGTTCGCTGGTTTCGCCCATTCTTCGACGACAGACGTCTTCGGCGCGACGGACGCTACCTCACAAAACCGATGGAAGTACCTGTGATTTGTTCCGTGTCAAGATGCTCCCATGGTGTACGTCCTGGTGCACGGCGGCGGCTTCGGGGCATCGTGCTGGGACCTGCTCACGCCCCACCTCGCCGGTCCGGTCGTCGCGGTGGATCTCCCGGGGCGCGGCCCACGGCCGGCCGATCTCACGACGGTCACGATCGCGGATTTCGTCGGCGCCGTCGTCGAGGAGATCGCGGGCCGCGATCTGGACGACGTGGTGCTCGTCGGTCATTCGCTCGCCGGCGTGACGCTGCCGGGTGTCGTCGGTGCGGTGCCGGATCGCCTGCGACACGTCGTGTTCGTATCCGCCGCGGTGCCGCCCGACGGCGGGCGGGTGATCGACACGCTCGATCCCGGGATGCGCGAGTACGCGGAGCAGGCGGGTGCCGACACCGACGCGTCCGGCACCCTCGACCCCGAGCTCGCCGCCGCGGTGTTCTGCAACGACATGGATCCGGCATTGACCCAGTACACGATCGAACGGCTCGTGCCCGAGGCATCACGAGTCATCTTCGAGCCCGTGACCCTGGCCGGCATGCGAGCACCGGTCCCACGCACGTACGTCCGCCTGACCCGCGACGCCATCGTGGAACCGAGCCGGCAGGACGAGATGGTCGCCAACCTCAGGAGCATCGAAGGTGGCGAGCCGCCGGCACCGCCGGTCGCGAGTGTCGAGATCGACGCGGGCCACATGGTGATGATCAGCCGGCCCGAGGCGCTGGCAGAATTTCTCGGTTCGGTGTGATCCCAGCTGTCGATTCGACGCCGGCCCGTTCGTCGGAGAGGTGACCACGAACCGTTCGAGGAGGATCCATGCGATACCTGTTGCTGATCTGCACCGACGAGAGCGCCGACTCGGCGATGAGCCCGGAAGAAGGCGAAGCGCAGTTCAAGGAGTACATGAAGTTCGGCGAGGAGATGGGTGCGCGCGGGGTGCTCAACGGAGGCGAGCGGCTGCGCCCCTCGAGCGATGCCACCACGGTGCGCGTCCGTGACGGCGAGGTCCTGACCTCCGACGGACCGTTCGCGGAGACGAAGGAGCAGATCGGCGGCTTCTACGCGGTCGACTGCAAAGACCTCGACGAGGCGATCGAAGTGGCGGCGAAGATCCCCGGCGCGCGCAAGGGTTCCATCGAAGTGAGGCCGATCTGGGACATGTGACCGGCCCGGTGGAGGTCGAGGTCGCACTGCGCGACGCGTTCCGCGACGAATGGGGACGCGTCGTCGCGACCTTGATCCGTGTCACCGGCGATTGGGATCTCGCCGAAGACTGCGCGCAGGACGCCTTCACGCTCGCACTCGAGACGTGGGAGCGCGACGGCGTCCCGCGCAGTCCGGGTGCGTGGCTCACGACCGTTGCCCGCAACCGGGCGCGTGACCGGCAACGCCGCGTCGCAGTCGGTGCGGCCAAATTGCAGGAGGTTGCCGTGGTGTCGTCCGCCGGCGAGCCGCGCGACCCGCACGAAGATGCGGACGACAGCGGGGTCACCGACGATCGGCTCCGGTTGCTGTTCACGTGTTGTCACCCGGCGCTGTCGACCGAGGCGCAAGTGGCGCTGACGTTGCGGACGCTCGCCGGCCTCACGACCGCCGAGATCGCGCGTGCGTTCCTGGTTCCGGAAGCGACGATGGCGCAGCGGCTCGTGCGGGCCAAGCGCAAGATCCGCAACGCGGGGATCCCGTACCGCGTGCCGCCCGCGCACCTGCTCCCGGAGCGGACGAGCGCGGTGCTGGCCGTCATCTACCTGCTGTTCAACGAGGGGTACGCGGCTACCGAGGGTGCCGACCTCGTGCGCCGCGGTCTGTGCGAGGAGGCGATCCGCCTCGCGCGCACGCTCGTGCACCTGATGCCGGACGAGCCCGAAGCCGCCGGCCTGCTCGCGCTGCTGCTGTTGCAGGACGCGCGTCGCGACGCGCGCGTCGACGAGTCCGGCGCGCTGGTGCCGCTGGAAGCGCAGGATCGCACCCGTTGGGACGCGGATGCGATCGCCGAGGGGGAGGCGCGGCTCGAGGCTGCGCTGCGCCGCGGCGAGCCCGGGCCGTACCAGGTCCAGGCCGCGATCGCGGCATGCCACGCGACGGCCGAAACCCCAGCGGAGACGGATTGGGTGGAGATCGCGGGGCTGTATCGCGAGTTGGTGCGCATGGTGCCGACACCGATCGTCGAGCTGAACCGCGCGGTGGCGGTCGCGATGGCCGACGGGCCCGAAGCCGGGCTCGCGCTCGTCGACGCGCTCGCCGCCGACGCCCGGCTCCGGAGCTACCACCTGCTGCCCGCCACCCGTGCCGATCTGCTGCGCCGTCTCGGCCGGCGCGACGAAGCGGCGGTCGAGTACGAGCACGCGCTGGCGCTCACATCGAGCGAGACGGAGCGGCGGTACCTCGCGCGGCGACTCGCCGAGGTGGGTCGAGCGTGATGCCGCGCAACGCCATCAGCAGGATGCCGATCATCAACAGATCGGCGCCGATGATCGCGATGAGCGCGAGCGTCAAGGCCCGGCCGCCTTCGACCACGAACAGCTCGTCGACCCGGGCGCGGTAGGCGATCGCACCGGCTGCGCCGGCGGCGAGCACGAGGCTCAGCGCGCCCGCGCCGGTGAGGATCCACGTGGCGGGCCGGTACTCGAGCGGCCGGTAGCCGGGAAGGTCCCGACCGGTGCCTCGGAACGCAACCAAGTACAGGGCGACCACGGCGCCCCAGCCAACGGTCACGAAGGCGGCCGCGACCGCGTCGCTCGGACGGTGCCAGCCAGTGACCAGCACCGCGGTGGAGACCGCACTCGCGTAGACCACGCCCGCGACCGCGGCGGTGCCGCGCCATCGCCGGGGCGCGACGAGCACTGCACCGACCGCCAGCGACATCGCGACGGTCGCGTGGCCGCTCGGATACGTGTTCCCGAACTTCCCGACATCGATCAGGTCCGGGCGCTCGAACACGATGCGCTTCAGCACCTCGGTCGTGACGTTCGCGCCGAGGATCGACACACCGACCGCGATCGCGAGGAGCAGTCGTCCGCGGACCAGCCCGATGAACACCAACGCGCCGGTGCCGGCGACGAGACTCGACACGCTGATGGTCTCGAGGACGTGGTTGGCGACGTCGAGCGCGTCCGGATCGACGGCCGCGCGTCCTTGCAAGGCCTTGTTGTCGATGAGTTGACCGTGTTCGGTTCGCACCGCGACGAAGTAGAGGACCAGTACTCCGGCCGCGCACAGGACCACGAGCGCGAGGAGAACGCGTAAGCGGCGCGTCACGCGCCGCCGGCGGGCTCGCGGGTCTCACTGTGATGTCGGGCCTCCAAACATCGTGACCGCGCGCCGGAGATCGTCACCGTACGCGATGATCGGAGGATGTACTACTTGCTCTTCTACGACGTCGTGGACGACTACGTGACCCGGCGCGCCGCACTGCGAGCAGAGCACCTTGCGCTCGCGGACGCGGCACGCGAGCGCGGCGACCTCGTGCTGGCCGGCGCGCTCGACGAGCCGGTCGACGGGGCGGTGCTGGTGTTCGACGTCGACGACGCGTCGGTCGTCGAAGCCTTCGTCCGTGATGACCCGTATGTTCAGCACGGCCTCGTCACGGAGTGGCGCGTCCGCAAGTGGACCGTCGTCGCGGGCACCGCGTTGCGATCCTGAACCTGGGTGCCGCGCTGCGACAGGAGACTTGATCAGAAGATCCCGGCTTCGAGCCCGGCCGCCATCGTGAGGCCGAGCTCGCGCGCGGCGTCGACGTGCTCCGCTCCCACCGGGCCGGTGACCACGACCGGCGGGAGCACGGCCCGCCACTTCAGCCCGGACACGATGCGTTCGACGCTACGCACCGCGCCGCTCCCGTCGGTCGACGCCTTGACGTAGAGCGCGTACGGCAGGCCCGGCGTCTCGTCGAGGAGGTCGTAGTAGACGCGTTCGAGGAAGTCCTTCAACGCGCCGCTCATGTAGCCGAAGTTCTCGGGTGTTCCGAGCACGATCGCGTCGCACGCGCGGACGTCATCGGCCGCGGCATCGAACGCGCGGAGGACGGTGACGTCTACGCCGTCGATGTCGGGACTGGTCGCGCCCGCCACGACCGCATCGGTCAGGGTCTGGGTCCCGCCCGAACGGGAGTGGTACACGACGAGGAGCCGGCTCACGCGCTCCGGAGGCTACGTCGATCGCGTGGCGCTTACCTCGTACGTCATCGACTCGCGCGGCCCGAACGGGGATGCTCGCGTCGCTCCCGTCACTCAAGGAGGTACATCGTGTCCGAAGTCCAGAGCTATGCACTCGAGGCCGTGGTGGATCGGTACATCGACGCGTGGAACGAACCCGACGCCGCGAAGCGCGTCGCCATGGTCGAGCAGACGTTCGCACCCGACGGTCGCTATTGCGACCCACTGAGCGACGTCGCGGGCGCCATCGAGATCGCGGCGATGGTCGAAGGGGTGCGTCAGCAGTTCCCCGCCTACCGACTGCGGCGCACGAGTCCGGTCGAACAGCACCACGACCAGGTGCGGTTCGAGTGGGAGCTCGCCGGGCCAGACGGAGCCGTCGCGGTCGCGGGTGTCGACTACGTCGCGCTCGCGGCGGACGGCCGCTTCCGTGCGGTCGGTGGCTTCTTCGGCACGAGCGTGCCGGCGGAGGCAGCCGCGTAGCATCACCCGCGTGACCGACACCGCGAATCAACCAGTTGGGCAACCCGCCTTCGAGCCTCTCATCCCGATGGAGCGCAGCTTCATCGGGGTGTTGGGCATCGAGATCGATCCTTCCGAAGTGGTCGGGCACATCACCGCCCGGTTGCCCGTGGTCGACGCGGTGTGCCAGCCGATGGGCATCGTGCACGGCGGGGTGTACGCGTCGATCTCGGAGACGCTGGCCTCGGTGGGCACCGCGAACGCGGTGCGGCCGGCCGGCGGCATCCCGCTCGGCATGGCGAACAACACAAACTTCCTCCGTCCGGTGTCCGCCGGCACGATCCACGCAACCGGCACTGCGTTCCACCGGGGCCGTACGAGTTGGGTGTGGGACGTCGAGATGCGCGACGACGACGACCGCCTCTGCGCGACATCGCGCGTCACGATCGCGGTGCGGTGATCTCGTGAACACGAGCCCGATGCGTTCCCGGAAGTTCAAGATCGGTTTCTTCTCCTTCACGGAGATCACCGATCCGGCCGAGCACCACTCGTACAACGAGTGGCACATGCTCGACCACATGCCGGAGCAGTACCCGATCCCCGGGATCGTGTACGGGCAACGTTGGGTGTCGACGCCGGCGTGCCGCGCCGCGCGCGCGGTGAGCGGCGAGCAGCTCGACCCCGTGCACTACCTCACCTGCTACCTGATGACGGAGCCGGTCGAGGAGACGTTGAAGGAGTTCTACGAGCACGGACGCGCTGCTCGGGAAGGTCGGCCGCTTCCACAAGCACCGGCGCGCGCTCATGTCGGGACCGTTCCGCATCCTGGACGGTGTCGCCGCGCCTCGCGGTGCTGATCCGCGACGAGTCGGTGCCCTTCCGGCCGCACCGTGGGATCTACGTGATCGTCGAGGCCGCGGGCGCCTCCGACTGCGCCACCCACGAGGACGCCCTCATGGCCGTACCCGGTGTCGCGGGCCTCTGGTCGTTCGGTTCCGGCGAGGCGTCGGACGCACACCCCTGGCAACCCGGCGACGAGCGGATCACGGTCGCCTGGCTCGACGACGATCCCGTCGCGCGTCGCCGCCGCGGTGGCGCCGATCGAACGGGAGCGAGACGCGGTTTCGTTCGCGGGACCGTTCGAGACGATCACGCCGTGGGAGTGGACCTGGTTCGACGACCCCGCGTGAACCGTCGCGCGGCGAAGTCCGTATTCCTCGCGATGGAGCGCATCTGGGTCTGGGGCACCACCGCACTCGTCGCGGTGGTGATCTTCGCCGCGTGCGGCGGTGGTGGCGGTGATGACGGAAATGCCTCGCGGCGCATGCGGCACGGGCGACGTCGAGCACGGTGTCGACCGAGGACATCGACATGACTGCCGCCCAGTTCCCGAACATCAACACGCTCAGGAAGGTGCACGACCACTTCGTCGGCAACCTGCTCGGACACCTCGACGCCGCGCTCGCCGTGGCGAACTCGCCCACGGGTGGCACCTATCCGGTCGGCACGCTGATCCAACTCGTGCCGCAGGAAGCAATGGTGAAGCGGCGCGCGGGTTGGAACGCCGGCAGCCACGACTGGGAGTTCTTCTCGCTCGACGTGTCTGCTTCAGGAACGAAGATCCTGACCCGCGGGTCGTCACCGGTGCTGAACCGCTTCGGCCAGGACTGCTTGTCGTGTCACGCGAAGGCGGACGCGCAATGGGACCTCGTGTGCGAGAAGGCGCACGGTTGCGATCCGTTGCCGCTCGACGACGAGCAGATCGCGCGGTTGCAGCAGGCCGACCCGCGCCCGCCGCAGTAGCCGTCACCGCGCGGGGAGTGTCGCAGCGCGCGGTGTCACCAGTGTGCGGGCGTCTCCGAGAGGACGCCCGCGGGGCGTACGTGCGTGACGCGGCCGTAGGCGTTCCGGGTGTCCTCGAGCAGATCGGTCACATCGTCCTGACTCGGCACCGTTGCCGCGAGGCCGTCGACGCGGCCGAGCGCGTCGAGCCATTCGCGCGTCTGCGCGAGCGAACAACGGATGTGCCGGCTGCCGCCGTGCTCGTGCCGGGCTCGCAGCGCGAGCGTGGCCGCCGCGGCGGCGAGGTACCCCGTCGCGTGGTCGTGGGCAGCCGCGGGCAGGTGGCGCGGCTGCCCACTGCCGAGCGCGTTGCCCTGTTCGACCGCGATGCCGGACGCGGTCTGCACGAGGGAGTCGTAGCCGCGCCGTTCATGCCACGGACCGGTGTGGCCGTACGCGGAGAACGACACGTACACGAGGCCGGGCCGCAACGCCGTGAGCTCGTCGACACCGAAGCCCAGCCGGTCGAGGGCGCCGGGTCGGTAGGACTGGACGAACACGTCCGTGTCGCGGACGAGCGCGCGAAGTCGATCGGCATCGTCGGCCGCGCGCAGATCCAGGTACTCCGTCGTCTTGCCGAGTGCGGTGTCCGGAAGCGCGGCATCGATCTCGGGCAGCGATCGGGCGATGACACGCGTGACCTCGGCGCCGTGTGCGGCCAACGTACGTGTGCACACCGGGCCCGCGAGCACGCGCGTGAGGTCGAGGACGCGCACGCCGGCGAGCGGGCGGCCGCCCGGTGCGAGCGGCTCGGCTTCGGTCCGGCCCGTGTCGACTGCAGCAAGCAGGGGGAGCGCGCGGCACCGCCGCGCCCTGCGGGTGCGCGTGCCACTCAGCCGTCGTGCGGCTCATCGCCGCGCACGCACCGGCTGCGGCGAGGCTGTCGTCGAGCTCCGCGCTCTTGCCGCCGGGCGACCGCCGCCGCGATCGTGTCGACATCGGCCGGCGCGCCGAGCACGGTGAGGGCGCGTTCGAGGTGGTGGGGGAAGTTCGTGTGGAGCTGCACGTCGCGCCCATCTGCGGCGCGGAAGAAGCGTGAGAACGGGCTCCAGATCTCACCGGGCGCGGCGCCGTCGACGTGCACGTGCTGTTCGCTGCGGAACGCGACCGCGGCGTGGCGCGTGTCCACCGTCATCTCCTGGTCGCGGCCGGTGCGCGCCGCGAAGAGCTCGCTCGCGGCGAGGCTGCTCGAGCCGATCGCGGCAACGGCGGCGGCGCCGATGCGGAAGTTCGACGGCAGTACCGGGTCCGAACCGGTGACGCGCGCTCGCGCGAGGGCGGCTTCGTCGCCACCGATGGCGAGCCACGTCGATCGCAGCGCGCTCGCGGTCACTCGTTCGCGGTCACTGGGTCCGGGGCCGCGGCGAGCACCGCGCGTGCCCAGGCGTAGTCGACCTTGCCCGCATCCGTGCGCGCGACCGCGTCGACCACGTGCAACGCGCGCGGGAGCTTGTAGCCCGCGAGGTGCATCCGGCAGTGCGCTTGCAGCCCGGCGAGCGTGAGCGGCCGGTCGTCACCCGTCGCGGAATCACCCGCGGGCGCGACGATCGCGACGACCCGCTGGCCGTAACGTTCGTCGGGCGCGCCGAGCACGACCGCGTCGATGACTCCCGGCACGAGCTTGAGGACGGCTTCGACCTCTTCGGGGAAGACCTTCTCGCCGCCCGTGTTGATGCACTGGGAGCCGCGCCCGAGGAGGTGCACCGTTCCGTCGACGTCGATCGTCGCCATGTCGCCGGGCAGCGACCAGCGCGCGCCGTCGATCTCGACGAACGTGCGGGCCGTGCGGTCGGGGTCCTTGTAGTAGCCGAGCGGAACGCGGCCGCGGGTCGCGAGTCGGCCGACCGCGCCGGTGCCGGGCGGGATCGGGCGCAGGTCGTCGTCGACGACGATCGTCTCGGCCTTGGCCGCGAACGCGAGGGACGCCGGTGCGGTCGAGTCGCGCGTTGTGAGCGACACGGCCTGCGCGGGCGACTCGGAGGAACCGATCCCCTCCACGATCCCGAGCACGCTCGGCAAGCGCTGCAGCAGCTCTATCTTCACGTCGGCCGAGAGCATGCTGCCGCCCGATCCGAGCAGCCGCAGGGACGACGTGTCGTACGTGTCAGGGTCGGCGCGCAGTGCCGCGACGAGCGGTCGCGCGCTCGCGTCACCCACGAGGTTCAACGAGTTCACACGCTCGCGTTCGATCAGCGCGAGGACGCGTGCCATGTCGACATGCGCGTCGGTGTACAACACGAGCTTGCCGCCACCGAGCAGAGTGCCGAGCGCTGACCACTGCCCGCTCGCGTGCACGAGCGGTCCGAGCGCGAGCGCGACGTACTGGTCGGGGCCGGTGTCACCGGTCGCGAGGAACGCCCGCAGTCGTTGGGCGGGGTTGTCGACGACAGAAGCGACGATCGCTTCGGGGTCGCCGATCGGCGGCCCGCCCGGGTTGCCGCCGCCGAGGGCGCCGAAGTAGATGTCCTCCTGTCGCCACACGACGCCTTTCGGGTGGCCCGTCGTGCCGCCCGTGTAGAGGACGTAGTGATCATCGCCGGTTCGCACGCCGAAGTCGCGTGTCGGCGAGCCGGTCGCGACGAACGCTTCGAAGCGGTCGGGCGCGACATCGGCGTCGCGCCAGCACTGCACCAGGTCGGCGTCGACGGCGAGGTACTCGATCTCGGCGTCGGTGTAGCGCCAGTTCACGTTCACGGGAACGATCCGAGCCTTGTAGCAGCCCAACATCAGTTCGACGTGCGCGATCGAGTTCCGGAGGCACAAGCCGACGTGCGCACCGGGGTCGACGTCGGCGCGGAGCGCGTTGCCGATCCGGGTCGCACGTTCGTCGAGCTCGGCGTACGTGCGCCGTGCAGCATCCGCGACGATCGCGTTCCGGTCCGGCACGGCGTCGGCGACGCGTTCGAACAGATCCGCGAGGTTGAACCCGGCCACTACGATCGATTCTGCGCCATCAGCGCACCGGCACGCACAGTCGCACCTTGACCTGGGCGAACACTTCGCCAGAGCTCTCACAGATTCCCGCGGTTTTCGCGGCCTACCGGGCCGTTTCTGGGGGTCATGAAGGAGGAGCTGACGGGTCCGACCAGTGTCTATTCACACGCTTTGGCGACCTGGAACGAAGCTCAGGCAATCGCGCAACGACCACCAAGGTTCTTGACACAGACCTCGGCGCCCACATCCGCCCGAGTCTCGCGATCGAGCTGTCGAGTTGGCGCGTGAGCCCACCCTCTATGCCGAGCTTCTCGTTGCCGAACTCGCGATCTCGTCGCCGTGTGCGCAGCATTCGGCCGCGGGTCTGGTACTAGCGTCTCAAATCAACATCGAGCAGGGGCGTGAACATCTGGACGAGTCAACAAGGGTCCAGCTACCTGGCAAAGCCATAGATCCCGACGGCGATAGCGTTCTCGCTACAACGGCCGGGCTGCTCCGTGGGGCCGAATCTGCTCCCAGATAAGAAGGACCTTGACGCCGCAGGAGGTCCGGGAGCTGCCTCTGGCCGACCACCTCAAGACGTCGCCGATCATCGAGGGTGGAGCGACCGATTCTCGCGATGATGCTCGTGGGCGATGCACCGGCGCCGCCACCGGTTCCGTTCTCTGGGTCGCGGTCGCCCGATCTTCCTGATGTACGTATCGACCGACCAAGTCGTCGAGGCATGTTCGGCCTCGCCAGAGCGAAAGTCCCCCGGCTGCGGGAAGTCGAGGCGGACCGGTGGCGCACTTTCCAGCAGCAGGACGACCTCGGCGTGGACCGTCGGTGGGTCTTCGGCACATCCGGCATGTGCACGCTGTGGGCGCCGGCCCGATCAGCGTGCCCTCCGAAGTGGTCAAGCTCAACGGCGTCGGCGGTGAGCCGTGGTACACGAACTACCCGGCTTCGAGGAACCTGAAGCGGCTCGACCAGTTCCACGAGTGGCTCTTACGGCGGCCAGAAGCTCGGAGCCGCCGAGCTCGCTGAACACCGAGGCGCGAGCGCACTACGAGTCGCGTCATCGCGAACGTTGCCGAACAGCTCTGCGAAGGATCAGAGCCCCCCAAGACGCCGTCAACAAGTACTCCTCGCGTGCGCATGCGACGGTGGTTCGGCACATTCATGGAAGTCGATCGAGACAACCGGGTCCTTCCACTACGAGCCTGGACGGATCGCGTTACGTGCTCTCGACAGTCGATGGCGCTACGCCCAGTTCCTGCCGTACCCCCTCATGGCGGCCGCTGATCGCACGACGTCGTCACGACCCCGTTTGCCTCCGCACGTGTGGCCCGAGGCTCTCGGGGAACTCGTCGACGGCCGTGCACGCCCGACCTGCTGGCCTCACCCGAGCGACCCGTTGTTCCGGCACAGGCAGCGACGACGGGCGGCCGAGCGCTCCGAAGCGCAATCTCGATCACCAACAATCTCGCCGCGACAGCCGATCTTCGACTCGAGCGTGATTCGGTCGCTTGTGACGATGATTCGTCGTACCCTCTCGTCGACGTCCTCGACCGCTAGGCGTTACGTCGCAGCCGTCGACGGCTAACACCGACCTGCCGCTGCTGGTGCAGAAGCAGCAGGTTTCGGCGGCCTTCCGCCGGACGCCGGAGCGACGGACAGCCAGGATCGCCCGTCGGCGTGCCACTCCGAAGCTGGTCGCATCGTCCGATGTCGTCGTGATGTGCGCTGCCGAAGACGACCCGGAAGCCGTGACGCGCATGAGGTGCAGTCGTCGGCGCGTTCCGGATGCGCTCGCGTCGATCCCGTCGTCTGGACGCCGCGTCGGCCCGATAGCCACCAACGAGCGTACCGTCGAATCCAGTCCGAGCGAGATACCTGCCGACGACACGATGCCCGAGGTCTCCGCCGAGGTCACGAGCTACGACAGTGAACACGCCGTAGTCGATCGCAGCGTGCTGACCACTGACGCCGAACGGACGCGATTCTCCCGGCCTGTGTCATGCGTCGATCGGGCCTGCGCATCCGGCGCTGCATGCGCTTGCGGCCGGAGCACCGCGGCGATGTCGGTGTTGTCGCGCAGGTCGAGGCCGTGCAGTCGCCAGCTCGGTGACACCGTCGATGGGCGTGAGTCGTCACGCTCCGTCCGAAGATCCGCCGACGCTCGCCGAAACGTTGCAGCGCGTATATGCGCACGGGCTACGCGACGATCGCGACGTCCTGGCCGACGCGCTCGAACACATCCTGCTGGTCGGTCCTCCGCAACCCGCGGCCTGGTCGCGGCCTGGTGAGGTTGGTGGCGCGTGAACATGCAGGTCAAGCCCGGTGTGCCCCTGGTGAGGCCACTACGATCGATTCTGTCATGTCACTCCCGACGAGCGAACGCCCGACCGGCGAGTTCCCGATCGATGAACGCTGGCCGGTCCGCGGCGACGGCTTCGTGCCGAAGGCGCGCTACACATCGCGCGCGTTCGCCGAGCTCGAGTTCGAGCGGCTGTGGTCGAAGGTATGGCAGATCGCCGGCCGCGAAGAAGAGCTCGCGGCACCCGGTGATCACATCGAGTACGAGATCGGCGACGAGTCGGTGCTCGTCGTGCGCGGGGATGACGGCGCGATCCACGCGTTCCACAACTCGTGCCTGCACCGTGGCACCCGACTCGCGGCCGGCCCGGGTCACTTCGCCGGCGCGTGCATCCAGTGCCCGTACCACGGCTGGCAGTACGCGCTCGACGGCCGACTGACGCGCATCGTCGACCGCGAGGAGTTCACCAACCTGCCTGACGACTTGCACCTGCGCCCGGTGCGCGCGGAGGCGTTCGGCGGTTTCGTGTTCGTGAACTTCGATCGGGATGCCGAACCCCTGCTCGAGTTCCTCGAACCGCTGTCCGCGCTCCTCGCGCCCTACCACCTGGACCGCATGCGACTGCGTTCGTACCGGACGACGATCATCGACGCGAACTGGAAGGCCGTCGTCGACGCGTTCAACGAGGGCTATCACGTCCAGGGGCTGCACCCGCAGATCCTCCCGTGGACCGACGACGTGAGCATCGCGTACGAACCGCTGGGCCGGCACGCGCACTACGGCCGGCTCCCCGGTGCGCGACGCGAGCTGCGACCGAGTCCGCGGCTCGGTCTCGCGCCGGGCGAGTACGACGAAGGGGAGATCCTCGCGGGGTTGGTGGCGGGGCTCGGTGGCGCGTTCCTCGGTGACGAACGAGCCGCGGTCGAGGCGTTGCGGACCGTCGGACCGCCGGAAGGTCGCACCCTGCTCGAGGCGTACCAGGAGCTCCGGCTCGGATTGCTGCGCGATCGCGGTGTCGACGTGAGTGGGTTCACCGCCGACCAGATGACGAGCGCGGACGACGTCTACTGGTTCCCGAACCTCGTCGGTCCGATCTATCCCGGCAGCGCGTTGCTGTTCCGCGTGCGCCCCTACGGCCACGATCCCCATCGGTCGATCAAGGACACCTGGGTGCTCGAGTGGCCGGCCGACGACGCCGAGTGGCAGATGCCACCGCGTCGCTTCACCGCCGACTGGAAAGCACGCAATTGGGGGACGATCACCGAGCAGGACTACGCCAACCTGGCGGAGGTCCAACGGGGGATGAAGTCGTCGGGTTGTGACGGGGTCTGGCTCAATCCTCGCCAAGAGGGCAACATCCTGCAGATGCATCGCGTGATCGACGCGTACTTGGCCTGAGGAGCGCACATGCCGGACGATTCCGAACCGCGTGGGTTGCGCGACTCACGCGACTCGCGGAACACCGCGAAGTTCGTCGGCATCATCGTGCTCGTGGTGGTGCTCACGGCCTTCGTGATCGACAACCACCAGTCGGTGACCGTCGGGTTCGTGGTCCACGACTTCGAAGTGCCGTTGATCTTCGTGCTGGTCATCACTGCGATCGTCGGGGCGTTGATCGACCGGCTCTGGCAGCGCGCCCGGCGATGAGCACCGGCTACCGCGCGCCCGACGAAACCGCGGAGCTGGAACGCAAACGCTTGCAGTACCTCGGCGCGCTCTTCGACGAGCCCACCATCAGCCGGCTGCGGCGGCTCGAGGTGCGACCGGGATGGAAGTGCCTCGAGATCGGTGCGGGGAGTGGATCCGTCGCCCGGGCGCTGGCCGCGCTCGTCGCGCCCGACGGCGAGGTGCTCGCCACCGACGTCGACGACCGGTTCCTGGTCGGTGACGAGATCCACCTCGAGTTCCGCGTCCACGACGTCACGCGCGACCCGCTGCCCGAGAACCACTTCGACCTCGCGCACGCCCGAGGTGTCTTCCACTCGCTGCGTGAACGCGTCCATGCCCTCGACGTGATGATCGCGGCGACGCGGCCGGGCGGGCTCATCGTGATCGAGGATCCGGACTGGGCTGTGTTCGACGCGCAGCCGTTGCCGCCCAGGTTTGCCGCGCTGCACCGCGCCTCGCAGGACGGATACGCCGCCGCGATCGGCTACGACAAGAACCTCGGGTCGCGCTTGCCGCGGATGCTGGAGGAAGCCGGTCTCGTCGACATCGACGCCGAGGGCTCGGTGTTCATGATGCACGGAGGGACGCCGTCGATGGAGTGGTACGTGCTCGGTCTCGAGCGCTCGATGGCGTCGCTCGTCGAGGCCGGCATCGTCGACGCGCCGACCGGTGCCGCGGCATTGGCCGAGGTACGCGATCGCCGGTGCCGGCTGCTGTCGCCGCTGCGCGTCACCGCGTGGGGCCGCAAGCCCAGATGAGCACCTAGTCTCCCCGCATGCCCCAGACCGTTCGCGGCGTCGTTGCGCTCGGCGCCAAGCAGCCCGTTTCTGTGGAGAACGTCGTCGTGCCCGACCCGGGCGCGGGAGAAGTCGTCGTCCGGGTGCAAGCGTGCGGCGTCTGCCACACCGACCTGCACTATCGAGAGGGCGGCATCAGCGACGACTTCCCGTTCCTGCTCGGCCACGAAGCGGCCGGCATCGTCGACGCGATCGGCGAAGGCGTCACGAACGTCGCGGTCGGCGACTTCGTCGTCCTCAACTGGCGCGCGGTGTGCGGCGAGTGTCGGGCGTGCCGGCGCGGTCGCCCGTGGTACTGCTTCAACACGCACAACGCCGAGCAGAAGATGACACTCGAAGACGGCACGCCGTTGTCGCCCGCGCTGGGCATCGGCGCGTTCGCCGAGAAGACGTTGGTCGCGGCCGGCCAGGCGACGAAGGTGAACCCGGCGGCGCGACCCGAGGCGGCCGGGCTGCTCGGCTGCGGCGTCATGGCCGGGTTCGGCGCGGCCCGCTACACCGGCGGCGTGGGGCTGGGCGACACCGTCGCGGTGTTCGGCTGCGGCGGCGTGGGCGACGCCGCGATCGCGGGGGCGCGGTTGTCGGGCGCGCGCACGATCATCGCCGTCGACCGCGATCCGCAGAAGCTCGAATGGGCCAAGGACTTCGGCGCCACGCACACGGTCGACGCTTCGAAGGAAGACGCCGTCGCGCGGATCCAGGAGCTCACCGACGGGTTCGGTGCCGACGTGTGCATCGAGGCCGTCGGCCGGCCCGAAGTGCTGAAGCAGGCGTTCTACGCGCGAGACCTCGCCGGCACCGTCGTGCAAGTCGGCGTGCCGACCCCGGACATGGCCCTTCCCGACATCCCGATGATCGACTTCTTCGGACGAGGCGGCGCGCTGAAGCCGTCGTGGTACGGCGATTGCCTGCCGTCACGCGACTTCCCGACGCTCATCGAGCTGTATCTCCAAGGCCGGTTCGATCTGGACCGCTTCGTGTCCGAGACGATCGCGCTCGACGCGGTGGAGGAGGCGTTCCGTCGCATGGAGCGCGGCGAGGTCCTCCGTTCCGTCGTCGTCCTCTAGATCTGCCGGGTCCGCGATGACGCTGCACATCGACCTGGTCCGCACGAACGGGATCTTCTCGCTCGACGGTCAGGACTTCGAGGTCGAGAACAACATCTGGCTGCTGGGCAACGACGACGAAGTGCTCGTCATCGACGCCGCGCACGACGCGATGCCGATCATCGACGCGGTTGGCGGGCGCGACGTCCTCGGCATCTTCCTGACGCACGGCCACAACGACCACATCAACGTCGCGGCTGCGTTGCGCGAGCTCCTCGACGCGCCGGTGTTGCTCCATCCCGCGGACCGCATGCTCTGGGACGTCGTGTACGAAGCGACCGAGCCCGACTCCGAGCTGCACGACGGTGACGAGTTGGTCGTGGCCGGCACACGCCTGCGCGTGCTGCACACGCCCGGACACAGCCCCGGCGGCGTGTGCCTCCTCGACCCCGACGGCCACGTGTACGGGGGCGACACGCTCTTCAAGGGCGGCCCGGGCGCGACCGGCCGGTCGTTCTCCAGCTTCGGCGACATCATCGTGTCGATTCGCGAGCGCCTGCTGACGTTGCCGCCGTCCACCGTCGTCCACCCCGGCCACGGTGACAACACGACCATCGGCGACGAAGCTCCCCACCTCGACGAGTGGCTCGCCCGCGGCCACTGACCCCGGCGAAAACTCGACCATCTGATTGGTGTCTCATGCACGCCTGAGGTGCACAGGCCGACAATCAGATGGGTGAGTTCTGTACGCCGCGTGTGCGCCAGGGTTGATCGCGGTCGACTCTGGGTTCGGGTGGGAGGCCGAGGACCCGTTCGCCGACGTGGTTCTTGTGCACCTCGTCGGTGCCGCCGCCGATCGAACCGCCGAAGCGCGCGAGGAGCTGCGAGCGCCAGTACGCGGCGTCGGGGTCGCCACCGGCCGCGACCTCCGCGCCGAAGGCGTGCGCGCCGAGCTCGGCGCGCGCCGTCCACGCCTGCGACCAGAGGAGCTTGAGGACGGAACCGTCGATCGACGGGCGAGCACCCTCGAGCACGTCGCGGCGGGTCCGCTCGCGCAGCCACCCGAGCACGCGCTCACGGGTGACCACGCGCGCGAAGGCTTGTCGCACGACGGGATCCGCCGCGACGCCGCGTGCCCGCAGTGCGCCCGTCAACTGCGCGATGACGTCGAAGCGAAGTGAGTTGCCGATCATCGACGACTCAGCCGCGAGCACGGTCCGCGCGACCGACCACCCCTGGTCGACCTCGCCGACCACGTGCGCGCGCGGGACCCGGACCGAATGTAGGAACACCTCGTTGAAGTGCGCGGCGCCCGTCATCTGGCGCAGCGGTCGCACTTCGACGCCCTCGGTGTGCATGTCGAGCAGCAGGAACGTGATGCCCCGATGCTTCGGTGCCGACGGATCGGTGCGGGCGAGCAACAAGCCGAAGTCCGCGTGGTGCGCGCCGGAAGTCCACACCTTCTGCCCGTCGACGACGAACTCGTCACCGTCGGCGACCGCGCGCGTGCCGAGGTTCGCCAGATCCGATCCCGCGTCGGGCTCACTGAACAGCTGGCACCAGATCTCGTCGGCGCGCAGCAAGGGCCGGAGGTAGCGCGCCTGCTGGTCGGTGCGCCCGTGCGTCATCAGTGCCGCACCCGCGAGCGCGATCGTCGATGCGATGAAGCCGCTGCTCACGTCGTAGCGCGCTTCCTCCTCGCGGTAGATCGCCTGCTGCCACGGAGCGCCGCCCCGCCCGCCGTGCGCCTCGGGCCAGGTGATGCCGGCGAAGCCGCCGTCGTACACGGTCGCCTGCCAGGCGCGGCACCGAGCGAAGTACTCGGCCTCGCCTGCAGGATCTTCCTGCACCGGCGACGTGGACCAGTCGTCGACCCCGCCGCGCCGGTCGGCGTGGGCGTCGAGGAATGCGACCACCTGCCGCCGCCAGGACTCGGCGGCGGCGTCCTCGACCGGCACGTGCGTCATGGGCGCAGTCTCGCAATCCCTGACGCGCGCTGTCAGGGCAACCGTGCGATCCTGGCCCCATGGCGACGCGGTCGTGCGCGCTCGGGTTCGTGGCCAAGACCGGGAAGGCCGCGGCGGTTGCGGTCGGCCCCGGGCCGGAGGTCCTCGGCAAGTGGGACCTCGTGCTCGTCCCGCCCGGCCAGGAACGGTTCGTCTACCACGCGGCCGCGCAGCTCGACGGCGATGCCGCGCGATGGGTGCGCGCCTCGACCACCGCGATCGCGAACGAAACGCAGCGCACGATCGATGCCCTGCTCGACTCGCTGACGGCGCCCGTGGCGGCCGCTGCGATCGTCGGACGTTCGCTCGAGCTCGAACTCCCGCTCTCCGAGATTCTTGCCGCGCACACGCGATTGCACACGGCCGAAGGTGTCCTGTACCGCAGCGTCATAGTAGATGCGCTCCACACGCGCGGCATCGCCACGACGCTCGTGCCACCGGACCAACTGCACGACCGTGACGACACGCTCGCGCGGTTCGGCAAGGTCCCACCGCCGTGGCGCCGCGAGCACAAGGACGCCGCGCTCGCGGCAACCGACGTACTCAGGCCCGGCCGAGCAGGTGATCGCGGTTCCGCGCCGCGAACGCGGCGCGCAACGCCTCCACGTCGGCCGGTGTGAGCCGGCGGAACTCCGTTTCGCGCGCCGGACGCCACCACACTTCGTCCTCGCACTCCCAGTGCTCTCGGCGCAGCACGCGCTTCAGCACCTTCTGCGTCGCCGTCGACGGCAACGCGGTGGAGATGCGCACGAAGCGAGGCACCCACTTCGGCGACAGGTCCGACTGCGCGTCGAGGAACTCGGTGAACGCGGTGCCGTCGAACAACGCGTCTTCGTGCAGGTGCAGCGCGGCCATCACGTCGTCACCGACATCGACGGCGGGCACCGCGAACACGGCCGCGAGGACGACATCGGGATGGCGCGCCAGGACGTTCTCCACCGGAGCGGCCGCGAAGTTCTCGCCGTCGACGCGCAGCCAGTCGGAGTTGCGGCCGGCGAAGTAGAAGAAGCCTTCTTCGTCGCGGTACCCGAGGTCACCGGTCCAGTACTTGCCGTCACGCATCCGCTCCGCGTTGGCTGCCTCGTTGTTGTAGTAGCCCTCGAAGCCGCCCGCGCCGCGCACGTTGACGATCTCGCCGATCGCTTCCTCCGCGTTGAGGAAACGGCCCGCGGCGTCGAACTTCGCGGGCGGGCACTCGATGCCGGTTTCGGGGTCGACAATGCGCGCGTCGACGTCCTCGGTCACGGGCCGCCCGAGCGAACCCGGCGGTGTCTCCGGGATGCGGCTCATGTTGATGCCGCCTTCGGTCGACCCGTAGCCGTCGACGACGAAGCAGCCGAACCGGGTTGCGAAGCGGTCGATGTCGAGCGGCGCGGCCTCGTTCCCGAACGCGAACTTCAACGGGTTGTCGGCATCGTCGGCGCGTTCGGGTGTGGCAAGGATGTAAGTGAGCGGCTTGCCGACGTAGTTGAAGAACGTGACGCCGTAGCGGCGGACGTCGCCGAGCCAGCCGCTCGCCGAGAAGCGCCGGCGGAGCACCGCGACCGCGCCGGACGCGACGATGTTCGTGAACCCGGCCACGGCTGCGTTCGAGTGGAACAGCGGCATGACCGAGTAGCAGGCGTCGTCCGGGCCCAAGCCGAAGTTCTCGGCGAGCCGGCTGCCGTAGCCCGTCAGCCGGCCGTGACCCATCTTCACGGCCTTGGGCGCGCCGGTGGTGCCCGAGGTGAAGATCAACATGAACGTGTCGCTCGGCGCCACCGGTACATCGGGCAACGCCGCGCCCGCGTAGGGCGCGATCGCGTCGGCCCATGTGCCGTCGTCACCGTCCACGACGAACAGCCGGTCGGAGGCCACCGCGTCCTGGGCACCCGCATCCGCGAGCAACGGCAGGTGCACCTGCTCGGTGAGCAAGAGCGTGCAGTCGGTGTGCTGCACGTCACGCCGCAGCTCGGCGCCGCGTCGGGTCGGGTTGATGCCGACGAGCGTCGCGCCCGAGACCGCGCACGCGCCCAGCGCGAACCAGAACTCCGGGATGTTGTCGAACAACACACCGACATGGAACGGCGCGTCCACGGGCTTGCGGTCGAGGAGGAATGCGGCGCGAGCAGCGATCGCGTCGAGCACTTCGCGGTGCGTCCACGATGCATTCTCGAAGCGCAGCGCGACACCTTCGCGACCGAGATGGGCGCGGAACAAGTCGGCGATCGTGGCGGGCGTGTCCATCAGCGGCAGTTTGGCACGCGGCCGTTCGGCGCGGCTCGCTACCAGCTCCCGCCGCCGCCCCCACCTCCGCCGCCGCCGGAGAAGCCGCCACCACTGAACCCGCTCGCACTCGAGGACGACGGCTGACTCGCGTACAGCGTGCCGGTGGCACGGGTGTCGAAGTTGTCCATCGCGGAAGCGAGCGCAAACGCGCTGAACGTGTTGATGCCACCCGTTCCCGAGTACCAGCTCGTGGCGCCGAGCTGTTCCGCGCTCAATCCTTCGAACGCACGTGCCCACTTCTTCGTGCAACCGAACACGATCGCGTACGGCAGGTAGTCCGAGAAGATCCCCTGCTGCTCCGCGAAGCGTTGGCGGGTGTCCTCCTCGCCCTCGTCGAAGAGCCGGCGGAAACCCTCGATGCGGGAGAGCATCGCCGACCCCTTCCCGGTGCGCGCCGGCATCTTGCCGCCGAGGGCGAGCAGCGCGATCCCGGTGACGAGCACCGCCAGCGGGATCAGCCCGAACGACGAGACCGCGGCGGTCGCGATCGTCAGCAGCACGCCGAGCACGGTGACGCCGAAGCCGATGAGCCGCCACCACAGGCGGGTGCGGTCCGGGCGCACGCGGTACCAACCGTTGGTGACGACGTCGTCGTAGAGCGCGTTCTTCACCCCGGCCAGCTCGGACGTGAACTTGTACTTCAGGTCGGAGAGCTTCACGTCCGGGCCGGTCGCGAACAGCGCGTCGTACAGCTCCTGTTCGTATGGGAAGAGCGTGCCCTTCCCGCCGTCGGTGCGCACGAGCTCGTAGTCGTCATGGTGCTCGCCCTCGATCTCGGTGATGCGCAGGTGGCCGCGCACGGCGAGGTCGACGATCGTCGCGGTCACGTCGAGGAGGTTGGCCTGCTCGTCGATGAGGGTCCCGACCTGTCCCGGCCGCACCTTGTCCGGCGGTACGAACTCGACCGGACCGGCCGGGCGCCCGCGCAGCGGGATCGGCGCCTCCGCGCCGGACGCGTTCCCCAGCGCGGCGTCCACCGCCGAGCCCGTCCATTGCCGGTCGCGGCCCCGGCGATACGCCAGCACCGAGACGCCCGCGATGCCTGCGATCGCGAGCGCGCCGCCGATGCCCGCCGTGGCCGGTGTCACCGCGAACGCGTCGCCCAGGGTGCGGCGCTTCTCGAGGATCGGCTTGGGCGCAGGCACGATCGCGCCTTTCGGGAGCGCGACGACGGCAGTCATCCCTGCATCCGGCGGCAGGTCGGCTTGCGCGAACGTGGCGTCGCGGCCGTTCGCGCTCGCTTGGTCGCATCCGGCCCGGCTGCCCTGCGGTCCGCTGAAGCACGCGACGCGCTCGATGGTCGCGGGCGCGTGCACGGTCGCGGCCGCCGCGTCGATGGGCACCGACCACTCATGTCCGATGACGTCCCAGTTCAGCTCGTCGTGATCGGGGAAGGGGAGCAGCGCGCCCTTCACCGTGTAGGAGATGTCGTAGGTGTGGACGCCGGTGATCGTCCGGTCCGGATCGCCGATGCGCACTTGCAGGAACGAGCCGTTTTCGGAGATCTCGCTGTCGTCGGGAGTGCCGGCGCTGGCCGACACGCCGGTCACGTGCAGGTCGTACAGCCGGTCGTGCTTCGCGTCGAAGGTCTCACGCCGCACGAGTTCGCGCTGGATGCCGTGGTGCGACGTCGACCCGAAGTCGTAGACGATCGTCTCGTGCACCTCGAGCGTGCCATTCGGCTCGATGGTCATGTCGACCGTGTAGTCGCGGATGCGTTCGCCGGCCGTCTGTGCGCCGGCCGCACGCGGGAGGAGCCCGATGCCGGCGAGCGCCAGCACGACGACGACGAGCGCGCGATTCACGCGGTGCGCTCGACCGGCCGTCGCGTGAACGCGGCGAAGAGTCCGAGCCCGATGTACACCAAGCCCGACGCCCGGTCGACGCGTGCGCGTGCGGCGCGATGATCGGCCCAACGCCGGCCGACCGACGATGCCGCGAGCGCGTAGCAGCTGTCGCTCAGGCAGCCGAGGATCGAGAAGGTGAGCCCGAGAACGACGATCTGCAGCGCGGGTGCGGCGCGGGACGGGTCGACGAACTGCGGGAGGAAAGCGAGGAAGAAGATCGCGACCTTCGGGTTGAGGACCTCGACGAGCACACCCTGCCAGTAGCAGCGGCGGGCGCTGGGCGTCCGTGACGCGACGAGCTCCGCGCCGCCGTCGTCCGCGCCGCGGGCGAGGAGGCGACGGACCCCCAGCGCGATCAGGTACGCGGCGCCGGCCAGCTTCACCACCGCGAACGCTTCCGCGGAGCGGGTCAGCACGATCGAGAGCCCGAGTGCGGCGGCCAGCACGTGCACGATCGAGCCGCTCGCGACACCCCCGACCGAGGCGATGCCGGCGGCCCGGCCCTGGTCGACGCTGCGGGTCACGACGTACAGGACCGACGGCCCCGGCACGAGCAGCAGCACGAGCGCGGCCGGCACGAAGACGGCGAAGGTGGACCAGCTGGGCATCCGGCGCAGGCTAGGGCGCCCGCGCCCCGAACCTGCGTGAAATCACCACCGGCCCGGTGGGCGAACTCACGCAAGTTCGAGAAGCGCCGGGGTCAGCTCGCGAAGACGACGTCGCGGGCGCGGGCGAACCGGCTCTGCACGTCGGCCCAGTCGATGATGTTCCACATCGCGTCGACGTACTCGGGCTTGCGGTTCTCGTACTGCAGGTAGAACGCGTGCTCCCACGCGTCGATCACCAGCAGGATCACGCCGCTCTGGCCGACGTTGCCCTGGTGGTCGTAGATCTGCTCGATGAACAGGCGCTCGCCGAGCGGCTCCCACGACAGCGCGCCCCAGCCGGATCCCTGGACGGTGCCCGTCGCTTCGGTCAGGTGCTCCTTGAACCCGTCGAAGCTGCCGAAGCTCTCGTCGATCGCGGCCGCGAGATCACCTTCGGGACGGTCGCCGCCGTCGGGTGAGAGGTTCTGCCAGAACAGCGTGTGCAGCACGTGGCCAGAGAGGTTGAACGCGAGCGTCTTCTCGAGGCCGACGATCGAGCTGAGGTCGCCGGACTCACGCATCGCCGCGAGCTTCTCGAGCGTCGTGTTGACGCCCTTCACGTACGCGGCGTGGTGCTTGTCGTGATGGAGCTCGAGCATCCGCGCCGAGTAATAGGGCTCGAGCGCGGCGTAGTCGTACGGGAGGTCGGGGAGGGTGTAAGGCTTCATGGCACTCCTTGGTCGTGGTGTGGTGATACCCCGGAGGGCCTGATCGCAAGCCGTCCCGACGGGTCACCGTTCGGCGGTGACGTTCGCCGGTTCCGGCACGGCCATCACGGTACGGCTTGACCGCGTCGGCCGCACCGCGTACACAGCGGGGTCGTGGTGTCACCCGGCCGTCTGACCCAGACCTTTCCCTGTGACTGACCTCCTCGACCGCCTGCGCGAAGTCGTCGGGCCGGCCAACCTGCTCACCGGCGACGCGATACCGGAGGACTACACCCACGACGAGGCGCTGACCGGCACGCCGGTGCGGCCGCTCGCGGTCGTGCGACCTGCGGGTACGGCCGAGGGTCGCGGGCGTCGTGCGCGTCGCCGCGCAATTGGGTGTGCCGGTCACCGCGCGTGGTTCCGGAACCGGGTTGTCCGGTGCGTGCATCCCCCGCGCCGACGGGATCGTGTTCGCGCTCGAGCGCATGAACGCATCATCGAGATCGACACCGAGAACTACGTCGCGGTCGTCGCAGCCGGGCGTCAGCCTCGACCAGCTCGACGCCGCGCTCGCGCCGCATCGGCCTCGTGTACCCGGTGTACCCGGGCGAGAACAGCGCGTCGCTCGGCGGCAACGTCGCGACCAACGCGGGCGGCATGCGCGCGGTGAAGTACGGCGTCACCCGCCACCAGGTGCTCGGGCTCGAAGCCGTGCTCGCGAACGGCGACGTGATCCGCACCGGCGGCAAGTTCGTGAAGGCGACGACCGGCTACGACCTCACGCAGCTCATCATCGGTTCCGAAGGCACGCTCGCGATCGTCACCGAGGCGATCGCTGAAGATCTACCCGCGCCCGCAGCACAGCGCGACGGTGCTCGTGCCGTTCGCGTCGGTCGACGAGATCGCGGCCGCGGTCCCGCAGCATCGTGCGCAGCGGCGTGAACCCGCTCGTGCTCGAGTACGTCGACGGCGGCGGCCTCGCCACGCTCGCCGCGAACGTCGGCCTCGATCTCGGGATCGCGCCGAGCGTGCAGGCCGCGGCCGCAGGCGTACCTCGATCGTCGTGCATCGAACAGCACCTCGAGCGACCGCCTCGACGAGGACGTCGCCGCGCTCGCCGAGCTGCGTCGGCGAGCTCGGCGCGATCGACGTGTACGTGCTGCCGCCGCACTCGGGCGCGCTGCTGCTCGAAGCGCGCGAGAAGGCGTTCTGGGTCGTGAAGGCGCTCGGCGCGAACGACATCATCGACGTGGTCGTGCCGCGCGCGTCGGTGCCGGAGTACCTGCAGCACGGTCGCGGCGATCGCGGCCGAGCACGCGTCGATCGTCAGCGCGGCCGGGCACGCGGGCGACGGCAACATCCACCTCTCGGTGTTCCAGCCCGACGACGACGTGCGGCACCGGGTCATGCACGCGATCATCGCGGCCGGGGTCGAGATGGGCGGCGCGATCTCGGCCGAGCACGGCATCGGCAAGGAGAAGAAGCAGTACTTCCTCGAGCTCGAGGACCCGAACAAGATCGCGTTGATGCGCCGGATCAAGGCCGCGTTCGACCCGAACGGCATCCTGAACCCCGGCACGCTGTTCGACTGACGGCAGGAGCCGAGATCATGAACGGTGCGCATGCGCTGCTCCGGACGCTCGTCGCGAACGGCGTCGACACGTGCTTCACGAACCCGGGCACGTCGGAGATGCACTTCGTCGCCGCGCTCGACGACGTTCCGGAGATGCGCGCCGATCCTCGCGCTGTTCGAAGGCGTCGCGACCGGCGCGGCCGACGGCTACGGGCGCATGGCCGGCACGCCCGCGGCGACGCTGCTGCACCTCGGCCCCGGTCTCGGCAACGGGCTCGCGAACCTGCACAACGCGCGCCGGGCCCGCACGCCGATCGTCAACATCGTCGGCGACCACGCGACGTATCACCAGGCGCTCGACGCGCCGCTCGCCTCCGACATCGTCGAGCGTCGCGCAACAACGTGTCGCGGCTGGGTGCGCGAGTCGAAGGGACCCGAGACGGTCGGCGCCGACGTCGACCGAGGCGATCAACGAGGCGCGGCGCGGCGGCGTCGCGACGCTGATCCTGCCCGCCGACGCGTCGTGGTCGGACGGCGCCGAGCCCGGACCCGAGGCCGTCGCGCACGTCGCGTTGCCGCGACGTGCCGAGCGACGAGATCGAGCTCGTCGGTCAAGGCGTTGCGCAGCGGTGAGCCGGCCGCGCTGCTGCTCGGCGGCAGCGCGCTGCGCGAGCGTGGGCTCGCTCGCCGCGGCGCGGATCGCGGAGGCGACCGGCGCCAAGCTGCTGTGCGAGACGTTCCCGGCCCGGCTCGAGCGCGGCGCGGGGCTGCCCGCCGTCGAACGGCTCGGCTACCTCGCCGAGTTCGCGGTCGCGCAGCTGCAGGACCTGCGCCACCTCGTGCTCGTCGACGCCAAGGAGCCGGTGTCGTTCTTCGCGTACCCGAACATGCCGAGCGAGCTCGCGCCGGAAGGCTGCGAGATCCACGACGCTCGTCGCCGACGGCGTCGCTCGCCGAGGCCGCGCTCGAAGCGCTGGCCGACGCGGTCGGCGCGCCGGCGGACGGCGCGCCGCTGCGCGCCGCGCGGCGCGGCCCGAGCGGCCGACCGGCGCGCTCGACCGCGCAGTCGATCGCGCAGGCCGTCGGCGCGCTGCTGCCCGAGGGCGCGATCGTCAGCGACGAGGCGCAGACCGGTGGGCTGTTCGTCTCCGGCGCGACCGCGGGTGCGCCGCGCCACGACTGGCTGACGCTCACCGGCGGCGCGATCGGCCAGGGCATGCCCGTCGCGACCGGCGCCGCGGTCGCGTGCCCCGACCGCAAGGTCGCTGAACCTCGAGGCCGACGGCAGCGCGATGTACACGCTGCAGTCGCTGTGGACGCAGGCGCGCGAGGACCTCGACGTCACCACGATCATCTTCGACAACCGCTCGTACGCGATCCTCAACCTCGAGCTGTCGCGGGTCGGCGCGCGCACCGACGGCAACGCGGCCGACTCAGTTCGACCTCTCGCGCCCGCCGCTCGACTTCGTCGTCGCTCGCACGCGGCATGGGCGTCGACGCGACGCGGCGCCGAGACCGCCGACGAGCTCGTCGGCCGCGCTCGAGCGCGCGCTCGCCGAGCCCGGCCCGCACCTGATCGACGCGATCCTGCCCGCCCGTCTCTGAAGGAGAAGTGCACTGCGATGCCGCACCGGTTCAACCACATGGAGCTCACGTTCCCGCCCGGCGCGCTCGACGACGCGACGCGCGGCGCGACATCGCCGCGTTCTACGGCGAGATGTTCGGCTGGTACGGGTGTCGACGTCGAGCTGTTCGACAAGCGCAACTTCCTGCTCACCGGCGACGACGGCTCGCAGCACTTCATCCTGCTGGCCGAGGCCGAAGAAGCACATGCAGTCGCCCGGCTACGACCACCTCGGCGTCCTGTGCGACACGCGCGAAGAGGTCGACGAGCTGCTCGAGCGGGCGAAGCGCTGGCGCGACAAGGACGACCGTGTGCAGA
Source organism: uncultured Actinomycetes bacterium (assembly GCA_963745645.1). Classification (GTDB taxonomy): domain Bacteria; phylum Actinomycetota; class Acidimicrobiia; order IMCC26256; family PALSA-610; genus CAVUFH01. The sequence goes on along the minus strand of CAVUYD010000002.1, from coordinate 507,742 downwards.
TCCTCGAGTTCGAGCAGGATCTCGTCCAGGGCCCGGTGACGGTGCACGCGTTCTACGTGCGCTACCTGCTGCCGATCCAGTTCGACGTGCAGTGCATCGAGCACGCGGAGGGCGCCGAGCCGGAGAAGCGCTGGGAGTACGTCTGAGCGCAGCCGCGGACGGGCCGGCAGAACGGCCCGCCAACCTCGTCGTCGTCCTCCTCGACAGCCTGAACCGCCACTTCCTCGACTGCTACCTCGATGCGCAGCAGCAACGCGAACGGCGGACGGCGACCGGGGTGGGGGACTGGGCCGACCTCGAGCCGGTCGCGACGCCGAACATCGACCGGCTGGCGCGCCGATCGCTGCGGTTCGAGCGGCACTGGTCGGGATCGTTGCCGTGCATGCCCGCGCGTCACGACCTCCTCGTCGGCGCGCTCGACTTCTTGTGGCGGCCCTGGGGCTCGATCGAGGTCTGGGAGGACGCGATCACATACGACCTGCGCCGGGCCGGGGTCACGACGATGCTCGTGTCCGACCATCCGCACCTCTTCGAAGTCGGCGGCGAGAACTACCACACCGACTTCAGCGCGTGGGAGTACGTGCGCGGTCACGAGGGTGACCCGTGGCGCACGCGCCCCGACCCGACGTGGACCGGAACGCCCGCACTCGCGGCCGCGCCCGTGTTCGTGCACCACCCGTACGACGACTCGCGCACGTGGTTCCGCGCCGAAGAGGATTTCCCGGGACCGCGCACGATGCGCGCGGCCGAAGAGTGGCTGCGTACGAGCGCGCGGCACCACGAGCGCTTCTTGCTGTTCGTCGACGAGTTCGATCCGCACGAGCCGTTCGACACACCCGCGCCGTGGACCACGCGTTACGACGACACGTGGGAAGGTCCGCGGCTCATCTGGCCGCCGTACACGACCGAGACCATCGCCAAGGGTCGATTGCAACCGGCCGAAGCGCGCCAGATTCGCGCCAACTACCAGTCGAAGCTCACGATGATCGACCACTGGCTCGGGCGCATCCTCGACCAGCTCGACGCGCAGCACCTGTGGGAGGACACCGCGGTCGTGCTCTGCACCGATCACGGTCACTACCTCGGAGAACGCGACGCGTTCGGCAAGCCGGGGATCCCGGTGTACGCCGATCTCGGACACACGCCGCTGCTGATCGCGTGGCCGGGCGCGCCGGCCGGAACCGTCGACGCGCTCACGACGAACGTCGACCTGCACGCGACCATGGCAGACATCTTCGCGTCGCGCCCATGCACCGGACGCACGGGCGTTCGCTCGTCCCGTTGATCCAAGGTCGGGTCGACGAGGTGCGGAAGCACGTGCTCCTCGGGTACTGGCGCGGCACGTTCACGTCGTCGATCGCGAGCGGCACTACGCGCGGCTCCGGCCGGCGAGAACCTGCCGCTCGCGATGTGGTCGAACCGTTGGTCGACGATGCCGATCCACGCGTGTCCGGAGCTGCGGCTACCCCGACCCGACCGCCGGGCCGCGCTCGCGTACATGCCCGGTTCGGAAGTTCCGGTGATCCGGCAACCGTTCGGACCCGGCGACTTCCTGCCGTTCTGGGCTTATGGCGTCGAGAGCGATCACCATCTCCTCCACGATCTCGACGTCGACCCCTGGCAGACCGAGAACCGCGCCGGCGCACCCGACGAGAAGGACGCGGTCGACCTCCTGCGCGTCGCGCTCGACGAGGTCGACGCGCCCGCCGAGCAGTACGAACGCCTCGGCCTCGCCTGACCTACGGGAGGATGAGGTGGACGTCGCCGAACTCGTGCCAGAGGTAGCCCTCGGCCGACGGCCGCGGCGTACGACACGTCGAGCACGGTCGCGGCCGGCGATCGCTTCGAGCATCTGCAGGTGTGACGCCTCGGGCTCGTGCCAGCCGGTGAGCAGGCCGTCGACCGCGTCGCGCGCCGCGCTCGGGCGTGACGACCACGTCGGTCCAGCCCTCGCCCGCGTGCACGACGCGCCGCGTGCGTCGACGACCGACTCGAGCGCGCGCACGACGGTGGTGCCGATCGCGATCACGCGGCCGCCGTTCGGCGCGGGTCTCGTTGATGCGCGCCGCGGTCGACGGCGGAACGCGGTACCACTCGGGATACGGGTGCTCGTTCGCTTCGAGCGACGACACGCCGGTGTGCAGCACGAGCGGCGTGACGCCGACGCCCTTGGCGACGAGGCGCGTGACGAGCTCGGGTGTGAACGGCCGCCCCGCGCTCGGCATCTCCGCGCTGCCCGGCTCGCGCGCGTACACGTTCTGGTACATGTCGAGCGGCCAGTCGCGCGTGACGTAGCCGTAGCGGATCGGCCGGCCGTGCACCGCGAGATACGTGAGCACCGGGATCGGGCAGGTCGAGCGTCGCGACCCACAGCCGCGCCGACGACTCGAACCGCGTCGCGAGGTGGACGAAGCCGCCGCCGACGAGCCGCAGCGTGCGTGCCGGGCGGATCCTCGAACCACGGCTCGGTCGCGCGGCCGTTCGGGCGGCGCAGCTCGACGAGCCACAGGCCGGCGGGCAGCCGCTGCGAGAGGTGCACGACGAGCGGCGTGCCGTCCTCGCCGAGCGCGTCGACCGCGGCGGCCAGCGTCCCCGACGTGTTCACCACGACGAGGTCGCCCTCGTCGAGGAACTGCGGCAGGTCGTGCGCGTGCGTGTGCACGACGCGCGAGGTCGGAGCGGTGCGCGACCATCATCCGCACCGCGTCGCGCGTGATGCCGCGCGCTTCGGGCGGCTCGGTCGCTTCGCGCACCGTCACGCGCGGTCATGACGTCACCGCGCGTCGCGAAGTCGGCGGCGCGGTAGCGGCCGCTCGGCGGGCGTCGTCGAACAGGAGGCGGCGCAGCGCGGGCACGACCGTCTCGGGCTCGGGACGATCGGAGATGTCCTCGCCCGGGAACGCCTCCTGGTGCATCTGCGTGCGCATGTCGCCGGGATCGAACGTGTACACGTGCACGAGCGGCTCCTCCGCCGCGAGCACGTTGCCGACCTGCTCGAGCGCGGCCTTCGACGAGCCGTACCCGCCCCAGCCTTCGTAGGGCTCGACCGCGGCGTCGGACGTGATGTTCACGATGGTGCCGTACGCGCGCGCCGCAGCGGCGGCAGCGCGAGTTGCGACGAGCGCGAGCGGGGCGAGCGATGTTGACCGTCGTACACGTGCGCGAGCACGTCGAGCGGGTAGTCGGCGAGCGCGCGGCTGCGGCGACGGCCCGAGCACGCTCGCGTTGTTCACGAGCAGGTCGAGGCCGCCGAGCGCGTCGGCCGCGGCGACGAGATCGCGCGCGGTGCGCGGCGTCGGCGACGTCGCCGGGGATCGGCGCGGACGACCGCCGTGGCGCCGAGGTCGCGCGGCCGCGGCGGCGAGCGCGTCCGCGTCGCGGGCGTCGACGACGAGGTCCCACCCGTCGGGGCGAGCGATCGGGCGAGGGCGAGACCGAGACCCGCGGGATGCGCCGGTGACGATGGCGACGGGCATGGCTGCCTCCGTTCCTCTGCTCCACGTTCGTTTGTCGGTCCCGCAGTTTGGGCCCGCCGACCGAATAACGCAAGTAGTTACTTGTGATATTTCGGACGAGCGTCGGGCATGATGCCCGGATGGCGAGCGTACGACGTGGCGGTCGTGGGCGGCGGGCTGGTCGGCACCGCCACCGCGTACGAGCTCGGCGCCGGCGGGGCGTGCGGACGCTGCTCTGTCGACCGGCGCCGACCCGGGCCGGGCCACCGATGCCGGCGCGGGCATCCTCTCGCCGGACACGACCGAGCGCGACGACCCGCGCGTGGGTCGACCTCGTGCCGCGCTCGCCGGCGCGCACTACGAGCAGCTCTGTCCCGAACCTGCCCGGCGACACCGGTTGGGCGCGCTGCGGCATCCTGCAAGCTCGCGACGCGCGACAGCGACGTGCCGGCGTGGGAGTGGGTCGCGGCACGGGCACCCGGCGCGACCGAGATCAGTCGGCCGACGACGCACGCGCCATGGTGCCCGTGCTCGGCGAGATCGTGAGCGCGCGCTGCAGCACCCGGGGCGGCGCGGGTCGACGGGCGCAGCTCGCATCGCACTGCGCGCGCGCTGCCGTCGAGCTGGGCGTCGAGGCGCGGACGGGCGCGATCGACGACGTCGTCGCACGACGTCGCGATCGACGACGTGCGCGACGCTCGCCGGCCGACGCGGTCGTCATCGCGGGCGGCGCGTGGTCACGGCGCGCTCGCGAGATCAGCTCGGCGTCGACGCTCCCGGTCGATCCGGTGCGCGGTCAGATCGTCCACCTCGGCGTCGACGGACACGACACCGGCGCGTGGCCGATCGTGCAGCCGGTGTTCGGCTACTACATGGTTCCGTGGGCCGACGCGCGCGTCGCGGTCGGCGCGACCGTCGAGGACGCCGGCTTCGATGCCCGACGTCACCGCCGGGCGGCGTGCACGAAGTGCTGCGCGAGACGTTGCGCGTCATGCCCGGGCTCGCCGCCGCGACGCTGCGCGAAGTGCGCGTCGGGCTCCGGCCCGGTCAGCGCCGACGACATGCCGATCCTCGGCGCGGCTCCCCGGCGCACGACCACGTGTTCGTCGCGACCGGCCACGGCGCCGAACGGGCTGCTGCTCGGCCCGGTCTCCGGCGCGCTCGTCGCCGACCTGTGCCGGCCGCGACCCCGAACTCGACCTCGCCCCCTTCGCACCGGCGCGCTTTCGCTGAGGTTCAGCGCTCGAGCTTGAGCGCGCGGTCGGCGATGATGTTCTTCTGGACCTCGGTCGGGCCGGCACCGATCGTCGTGTAGCGCTGCCACACGTAGTTGCGCGCCCACATGCCGCCGTCGATCGCGCCCGGCGCGCCCTTGAGCAGCGTGCCGGTGGGGCCGAGCACGTCGAGCGCGAGCTCGGCGAGCCACAACGAGATGTAGCCCCACTGCAACTTCGCGAGCGGCACCTCGGGCCAACCCTTCTCGCCCTTCAACACCTTCGACAACGCGCGCGCGATCAGCAGCCGGGTCGTACTCGATCTGGATGTGCAGCTTGCGCGACGCGTTCGCGGATCGCCGGGTCGCGCAGCGCGTCGGGGTTCTCGGCCTTCGCGGTCTGCAGCAGCGTGCGCAGGTCCTGGGCCATCGAGATCGCCTGGCCCGCGCTCCCGACCCGCTCCTGCCCGAGCGCGCCCATCGACACGAGCCAGCCGTTGCCCTCGTCGCCGAGGCGGTCGCCGACGGGGATCTTCACGTCGGTGAAGAACACCTCGCAGAACAACGAGTCGCCGGTGATCTCGCGGATCGGTCGCATCTCGATGCCGGGCAGCTCCATGTCGACGATGAACGTCGTGATGCCCTCGTGCTTGCGCCCGCGCGCGATCGCGGTCGGGTCGGTGCGCAACAGGAACAGTCCCCACTTCGCGATCTGCGCGGAGCTGATCCAGATCTTCTGCCCGTTCACGACGTAGTGCGATCCGTCGTCGGAGAGGATCGCGGTGGTGCGCAGGTTCGCGAGGTCGGAACCGGCCTGCGGTTCCGAGAAGCCCTGGCACCAGTGCTCGGTCGCGTCGAGGATGCCGGGCAGCCAGCGCGCCTTCTGGTCCTCGGTGCCCCACGCGATGATCGACGGGCCGATCTGCACGATGCCGTTCGCGTTGAAGATGCCGGGAGAGCGGTACTTCGCCATCACCTGCGTGTAGATGACCGATTGCGCGGTGGTCGCGGCGCGGCCACCCCACTCCTCGGGCCAGAGGATCGCGGCCCAACGGTCCTCGTTGAGCTTGTTCTGCCACGCCTTGCGCTTGTCCATCACGCCCATGACGCCGCGTGACGGCTCGAGATCGTCCTGCTCCTGGTCCGACCACTGGTCGATGAACGGGGGCATCTCCTTGTCGAGGAACGCCTCCAGCTCCGTTTTGAATTGCACGTCCTCGGGCGACCAGGCGAAGTCCACGAAGCTGACATTAGCGTCAGGTTCCAGGTACGGTCCTCCTCGAATCGTGCGGACGCAGGGAGCGGCCCCTTCTCTTCTCGCCGCGACTGAGGGAGCCATAGCAATGGACTTCACGTTTTCCGCGGACCAGGAACATCTTCGGGACTCGGTGCGGGCGTTCCTCGCGGAGGAATCGCCCAAGGCGTACGTGCGGCGGATGGCCGAGCACGACGACACCGGCATCACGCCCGAGGTCTGGCGTGCGATCGTCGACCTCGGTTGGACCGGGCGTGCTCGTCCCCGAGGAGCACGGCGGCCTCGGCCTCGGCATCGTCGACGCAGTCGTGGTGCAGGAAGAGATGGGCCGGGCCGTCTTCCCCGGGCCGTACTTCTCCTCGGCGATCCTCACCACGCTGGCGGCGCGCGCCCTCGGGCTCGACGATCGCCTCGAAGCGCTCGCCGTCGGGTCGCGAGCGCGGCACGGTCGCGCTCGACGAAGCCGGCACCGGCAACCCGCTCGACCGGGTGCGCGTGCGCGCCGAAGGCCGCGGGAACCGGTACAAGCTCGACGGTGTGAAGCCGATGGTGATGGACGGCGCGAGCGCCGACTGGATGCTCGTGCCCGCGCGGACGCGAGACGGGCTCCGCACCTTCCTGGTCGAGCGGCCGCCGACGGCGCTCGCACCGAGCCTCGACATCACCCGCAAGTTCGCGCGGATCGAGTTCGAAGGCACTCGTGCGGTCGCGGTCGGCCCCGCGACCGACCAGAGCGAGTTGTGGCAGCGCGTGCTCGACGACGCCGCGGTGCTGCTCGCGGCCGAGCTGATCGGCGTGTCGGAAGCCGCGAACGCGCTCGCGCTCGACTACGCGCAGACGCGCGTCGTGTTCGACAAACCGCTGTCGAAGTTCCAGGTGACGCGGCACAAGTCGGTCGACATGATGCAGCGAATCGAGATCGCCAAGGTCGGTGTGCACTACGCCGCGTGGGCGTCGGAGGTCGAGGCACCCGACCGTGAGTCGGCCGCGGCGATGGCGAAGTCCTTCACCGCGGAAGCGGCCAACTACGTCACTGCCGAGTGCATCCAGATCCACGGTGGTGTCGGGTACACGTGGGAGAACGACGCCCACGTCTACCTGCGCCGGGCCAAGGTCGACGACCTGCTGCTCGGCGCCCAGAGCTGGCAGCGCGAACGCGTCGCCGATCTCTACTTCGCCACGCTGTAGGGAGAGATACCCCGGAGGTGATGCGGGCGACGCGCGTCCTCGACCGAACGGAGCCGGTCCCGACGGGCGTGGTCGTGCACCATGGCGATCCACTGATCGACAGAGGCCGGGATGCCAGGTCCGGGATGCCACAACACATCGCCGACGACGTTGTCGGTCCACGCCGCGTCGTCGAACGCGCCGTCCGCGACGCCGGGCTCTCGTAACGCGAGGACCGGAAGTCTGGCCATGAGCGCCATCCCCGCCTCGATCTGCACCCACGACGACGTGCATGCCTCCGGCGGGCTGGATTGCTCCTCACTGAGGGGACGCCACACGCCGGCGTGGATCTCGAGTTGCCGAAACCCGAGGAGCACAGCGCCGTCGACGGCCTCCAAGCGCGATCTCAGGATTGGCCACGGATCCGCCGAGTACTCATGCCGCTCGACGGTCACGAACTCGGCTGCTCGTCGCCGCAGTACGGCAAGCCATGCGTCGCCGGTTCGGCGTTGCCTCGGACTCAGCACCGAGGGTCGGCTGACGAAGATCTGCACGGTCAACCTACGGGTATCCGGTGCGGTACGGACGTCTTGGGGGGAGCGGACATGTCTTCACGCAGGAGCGCGGCGAACCTCATCCGGGATGCCCGAGGCTCCATCGAATCTGGCCTCGCTGATGTCGGCACCCGCGAAGCGGGCACCATCGAGCTTCGCGTTCCGGAAGTCGGCGTTGGTCAGCGTCGCGTTCCTCGAGCACGGCCTTCACAAGGGTCGCCGTGTTGAACGCGGTGCCGACGGCAGTCACTTCACGCAACGATGCACCGGTCAGGTCTGCGCTGTAGAGATCTGCGCCGGAAAGGTCGAGCGAACCCGTGAGGGCTCTGCGTCGGAGGAGTACAGAGGGCCGAAGCGTCGCGGGCCGACTTGTTTTGACGTAGGCATCTCCTGCCCGGGCACCGAGGTACGCGTTCGCGAGCTCACAGTGTTGAAGATCGGCGCCCGCGAGTGATCGGGCGTATCGCAGGCCGTCAGCGAGTGCCTTCTGGAGCGGCTCCGGTTGCTTTCGCTTGAGCATCCCGGCGATGACCTCGATCGTCTCGGTTCGATACGGCGCCTTCGCGACACCCTGTTCGGTGCGTGTGTCGAGAAATCGGCGGAGGAGGACGGCCGCGGCCATCTGCCTCGTGAGATTCTCCTCGGAGAGCGACTCGACCGTCGCGCTGAACGCGGCGCCGACGTTCGCCGACCGCGCGCGCCTTGTCCGGGACGCGAGAAAGGCAGCGATCGCGAGGCCGGCCGTGACAAGCCCGCCGACGATCGCCACCCACGTTTGGGCCTCGGTCGCGGACACGTCCTGCACACCTCCCGGATCGCGCGTGCCAAGTCTGCTTGGTGAGCGCGCCGGACGGTGTGATCCCGAGCGTGCGTCAGTCGTCGTCGTGCATCTGCTGGGCGAGGTAGTGCGCTTCGCCGACGTCGGCGAGGAGGCTCGAGCTGCGTCTCGAGCCAGTCGGCGTGCTCCTCCTCGCCGTCGAGGATGTCCTCGAGGAGATCGCGGCTTCCGTTGTCGCCGACCTCGACGCAGAGCGCGATGCCGTGGTTGAGGCGGTCGATCGCGTCACGCTCGTTCTGCAGGTCGAGGTTGATCTGTTCCGGCACCGTCTCGCCGACCATGCACCGTGCCGAGGCGCTGCAGGTTGGGGACGCCCTCGAGGTACAGGATCCGCTCGATGAGCTTGTCGGCGTCCTTCATCTCGCCGATCGACTCGTCGCGGTTGTGCTTGCCGAGGCGTTCGTAGCCCCAGTTCTCGCACATCTTGGCGTGGATGAAGTACTGGTTCACCGCCGTCAGCTCCGCGGTGAGCACTTCGTTGAGCAACTCGATGACACCAGCGTTGCCGTGCACCGCCGACCTCCCCAGATGAAGCCCCCGTCGGAACGAACGCGGGTCAGGCTACGGCGACGGTCTGCTCGAAGGGAGTGATGTGCTCGCGCACCAAGCGCTCGAGCATCCGGTGACAACCACCGCAGTTGGTGCCGGCGCGGCAGCGCTCACCGACCGAGCTCACGTCCTCCGCGCCCGACAACACCGCAGCACGCACCGCCGAGTCGTTGACGGCTTCGCAGTGACAAACGATCAACACGGACTCCGGGTGGTCGGGCCGGGGCGGCGCTTCGGTCTGGGAAGGTGAGGTTACCCTTAGTCAGGGAACCCGTCAAGATCGGGCCGGGAAGCGTCGGCCCTGGTCACCAGCCTCGTGTGGCGGCGCCCTCGTTCAGCGGCGAGCGGCGCGATTCGGCACGTGGCGGGCCGCGGACTGCGCCTCCAGGCAGATCTCGGTGACTGTGAACGCGTGGTCCTGCGTGATGAGCGACCCGTCGAGGTAGCGGGAACCCCAGCCGGCCGGCTCCTCCGTGCACGAGATGGTCTCGCGCTTCTCGCCGTCGACGACGAGCACCGTCTGGTCGACGTGGCGCACCTCGAGATAACCCTCGGTGCCGACAACCGTGAAGCGCACGTCGCCCCACGTGGCGCGAGACCGGTCGGGCGTGTAGTAGTCGACCCGCGTGTAACCCGTCGCGCCGTCGGTCGCGAGCAGGACCTCGCCCAGCACCTGCACACCTGGGTGCTCGGGATGGGCACGGACGGTCGACGTGAGCACCTCAGCGGTGCGCGAGCCCGTGAACGCGAGGAACTGGTCGACCTGGTGCGAGCCGATGTCGACGAGGATGCCGCCGTACCGCAGCGGGTCGAAGAACCACTCCGGCCGGCGCTCGAGGTTCAGCGTGTGCGGGCCGAGGCCGACAGTATGGACGACGAGGCCGATGCGACCCTCCTGGACGATGTCGTACGCGCGCACCATCGCCGCGTTGGTGAGCCGCTCGGAGAACAGGACGAGGTACTGCTTGCCCGTGGCCTCGTGCACGGCGCGCAACGCCGCAAGTTGGTCGGTGCTCGTGGCGCCCGGCTTGTCGGCGAGCACGTCTTTGCCGGCTCGCATCGCGGCGATGCCGATCTCGGCGCGATCGCCAGGGATCGCGGCCGTGACTACCACGTCGACGTCGGCGAACGTGTCGTCGATCGTGTCGACGACGCGCGGACTCGTACTGCGTCGCCAACCACGCACCGATGCGATCTTCGGTCGGCATGATCGCCACGAGGTCCGCGCCCGTGTCGCGCAGTCCTGACGCGAGCTCGACGACATGCAGATGGTCGGTGCCGACAACGGCGAACTTCACGCGTGCAGACCGATCAGGCCGGACGGCGCGTGTTCAGCTCGCGCGCGTTGTCGCGCAGGATCTGCTGCGCGTTCGCGTCGTCGAACGCCTTCAGCTCGGCCGCGTAGTCGAGCGGGCTGGGGCATGCCTTCGATGTGCGGCCAGTCGGAGCCGAAGATGACGCGGTCGGCACCCATGAGGTCGACGACCTCGCTCGACGTCGTCCTCCCAGAACGGGTTGATCCACACGTTGCGCCGGAACGACTCGACCGGGTCCTCCTTGAAGTAGCCGGGCATCTTGCGGTCGGTGGAGCGCAGCTTCTTGAACAGGTCGCGGCAGGAACTCGGAACCGTTCTCGACCGACGCGATGCGCACGTTCGGGAACCGGTCGAAGAGCTTGTCGAACGCGAGCGTGATGAGGAAGTCGTACGCGGCGCGCTCGATGTGGAACGCCTTGATCGTCGGGGCCCAACGGCCGCCGCCCGTGAACGACGCGGCGAACCCGTCGGCGGCGTACCCGTTCGACGAGTAGCCGCTGTCGCCGGCGTGGACGACGACGGTGATGCCGGCCTCGTTCACGCGTGCCCAGAACGGATCGAACACCGGATCGCTGACCGGCGTCTGGACCGTCTGCGGTGATGCGGCGCGGCGGGGCGCATGACGACCGTGCGGGCGCCCCGGTCGATCGCCCATTCGAGCTCCGAGATCGCCCAGTCGATGTCGCACGAGCGAGATGTACGGCGCGGCGAAGATGCGGTCGCGGTATCGCAACCCCAGTCCTCGTCGAGCCAGCGGTTGAACGCGGTGAACGTGAGCGTCACGGCGCCGACGTCGTGCTTCAGCAGCTCCTCGTAGAGCACGCCGAGCGTGGGGAACAGCCACACCGCTTCGAGGCCGTGCTCGTCGAGCTTGGCGACCCGGGCGTCGCGGTCGCGGTAGGCCGCCGGGATCGGCTCCCGGTCGACGAGGAACTCCCACGGGTGCTTGCCGTCCGGGTTGCCGCGGAAGTAGTCGTGCATCGCGCCGGCCTTGGCGATCGGGTCGAACGTCGGGTTGACGACCGCCCGGCTCACCTTGCCGCCGACGACGTGGTACTTGCGGCCGTCGATCTCGGCCCACTGCACGCACCGCGGCCCGCAGCTTCGGGTCGAGGTGGCGCGTGAACGCGTCGAGTGCCTCGTAGTAGTGGTTGTCGGCGTCGAACGCCTGAGTAGGGGAGGTCGCTCACGGCGTGGAGGCTACCCGTCCGGTGTCGATCGATTCGGGGCCGCCGCGCCGCGGCACGGCTTGCAGCCCGTCAAATACCCTCAGGGGATGAGCGAGCAGAAGTACGTCGTCATCTCCACCGATTGCCACGCGGGCGGATCGATGGAGCAGTACCGCGAGTTCCTCGACGTGAAGTGGCTCGAGGAGTTCGACGCGTGGCGTGGTGCCTACAAGAACCCGTTCCGTGACCTCAGCGGCTCCAAGCGCTACCGCAACTGGGACTCGGACGCCCGCCTGAGCGAGATGGAAGCAGACGGCATCGTCGCCGAGGTCGCGTTCCCGAACACCGTGCCGCCGTTCTTCCCGAGCGCGAGCTTCATGGCGCGCGTGCCGGAGACGCGTGAGGACTACGACCGGCGTTGGGCCGGCCTGCAGGCGCACAATCGCTGGGTGCGTGACCACTTCGTCGCGCGCGGCGCCGAAACGGCGCGCGGGCATGGCGCAGATCCTCCTCAACGATGTCGACGACGCGGTCGAGACGGTGCACTGGGCGGCCGAGAACGGTCTGCGCGGTGGCGTGCTCCTGCCGGGTGTGCCGCCCGACTCGCACCTGCCGCCGTTGTACGCCAACGACGTGTACGAACCGCTCTGGGACGCGTTCGAGGAAACCGGCCTGCCGGTCAACCACCACTCGGGCAGCGCGGCGCCGGACTACGGCGGTTACCCCGCCGGTGGGGTGATGTGGATCCTCGAGACCGGTTTCTACGCGCACCGCGCGTTCTGGGCGTTGATCTTCGGCGGGGTGTTCGAGCGTCATCCGAAGTTGAAGTTCGTGCTCGTGGAGTCGGGCATGGTTCGATACGCGGACGAGATGCCCCGCACCGACTACATGGCGAAGCGCATCTTCGGCGGCAAGGTGGGCGAGCTCGGCTTCACCGAGGAACAACGCCTGCCGAAGCTGCCCAGCGAGTACTTCCAGCAGAACATCTGGGTGACCGCCAGCTTCATGGCGCCGGCCGAGTGCAAGAAGCGTCACAAGATCGGCGTCGACAAGGTCATGTGGGCGAGCGACTACCCGCACGACGAAGGGACGTATCCGTATTCCGAGCAGTCGCTGCGCAACACGTTCCACGACGTTCCGGAGAACGAGGCGCGCATGATGCTCGGCGAGACCGCGGCGCGCATCTACGACTTCGACCTCGCCGCGCTGCAACCGATCGCGGATCGCGTCGGGCTCACGCCGGCCGAGCTGGCGACGCCTCCCGACGCGCTGCCGACCGACTCCGAGAGCAATGCGTTCGCCGGCCGGTGAACCTCACGGAGCTCGTCGACCTCGACTTCGGGATCGTCGAAGCCGGTCACGCGCAGCTGCGGGAGACGGGCGCGTACGACCGCTTTCCCGCGGACTCGCCCATCCGGCCGCGTAACCCATTCTTCGAACCGTGACGCCGGAGCAGGCCGCGCACGACACCGCGGCGATCGTGGTTCGCACACCCGCGGGGTTCATGACCGATCCGGACACCTTCGCCCACGGCGCCGCGCTCGGCTTCGAAGGCATGGACTTCTACGTGGCGGGCCGGGTGGCGCGCTCGGGGACGTACCGGCCGACGTCGTCACCGCTGCGTTCTGGGTGTTTGCGGCCGACGCGATCAGGGCCGCCTGGGAACGCAGCGCGACCGTGCTCTCACGCCGAGCGGCGGCGACCGAGTGGCTGACGTGCGGACACCTCTGGGCGGAGGAGCACTTCGCCGACGGACCCGACTACGCCGGTGCCGCCGTCTTGCTCGGCCGCATCGTGGCGGGCGCGGCCGTTGCCGGTGCGCCGGTGTTCGCCGCCGTCCGCACGTTCCCCGAACCCGAGTTGCCGAAGGCGCTCGTGCAGCACCGTCTCAACGCGCTGCCGCGAGTTGCGCGGCGCGCTGCACGGCGCGGCAGTACTCACGGTCGGCTTGCGTCCGGTCGAAGCGCTCGTCGTGCGAGCCCCGGACCTGGCCGGCGCGTTCGGCTGGACCGAACCCTTCCCCGAGCCGGAGCCGCTGCACGAACGCTGGGCCCTCGCCGAAGCCCGCACCGATCGCATGCTCGGCAAACACATCGCGCTGCTGGACGAGCACGAGCGACCGGAGCTGGTGGCGGTGCTGCAACAGATCGTGAGCGCCGTCAGCTAGATCCTCCGAAGGAGCATCGCGTGGACATCCAAGTGGTCGACCTCGCCGAGAAGTTCGCGCGCTTCGACGACCGGTGGCACCCGCGCATCGTCGCCGAGCTCAATGGCAGTCACGTGAAGGTCGTGAAGCTCGAAGGCGAGTTCATGTGGCACCACCACGATGACGAGGACGAACTCTTCCTCGTGGTCGATGGTCGGCTCCGCATGGAACTGCGCGACCGGGACCTCGAAGTCGGCCCGGGCCAGTTCGTCGTTATCCCCAAGGGCGTCGAGCACCGCCCCGTCGCCGACGCGACCGTTCACGTCGTGCTGATCGAACCCGCTTCGACCGTCAACACCGGCAACGTGCAGAACGCCAGAACCGTCGAGTCTCCCGAGTGGCTCTGACCCGTCGCCGCGTTAGGACTGTGGGATCTGCTGCATGTACTGGTTGAGGTCGAAGTAGTCGCGCCACGCGGCGATCTTGCCGTCGCGGACTTCGAACGTACCCATCACCGGGAGCTCGATCGTCGCGTTCGGCAGTACGAACACGTCGACACGCTCGGTGAGTACGACGTCGCCATCGCCCACGATGTGCAGCACTCGGAACTCGACCCGCTCGACACCGGTCGTGAACATCGCGAACGTCGCCTTGATCGCGTCCTTGCCGGTGACCGGCGCGACGGGGATGTTGTGGTACACCGCGTCGTCGGTGAAGTACTCCATCAGGGCGTCGACGTCGCCCTTCTCCCAGGCTGCACAGAAGTTCCGGACCAGTTCGACCGCGTCAGACATGGGCGCAGACTACGCAGCGGTGCGTCAGTCGAGCACGACGTCGGGCTTGGGCAAGCCCTCGGCCTCGCAGAGCATGTAGTACGCCTGCAGGATCCCGCCCGCGTCCACGATCGACTCGATGTTCCCGTCCGCGTCGAGGTTGAGATTCGCGCCCCAGATCGCGAAGAACACGTCGGTGGGCTCGGTGTTGTCGTCCGGGACGATCAGCGTGTGCACCGAACCGGCGGGCTCGTAGAGGAAGGAGCCGGCGCGGTTGACGAACTCGGACTCCTTGTACTTCCACGCACCTGAGGTCGTGAACGCGTACACCGGACCGGTGTGCTTGTGCGTCTGCACTTGGTATCCGGCTTGGAAGCGGTTGCGGATCACCCACAGGCCTTCGCGCTCCTTGACCTGGAGCACCTTGAGGAGCGATCCCTCGCCGATGTCGACCCACGGCAGCTCGTCGTCGCCGCGGTGGATGGCAGTGGGAACTTCGAGCATCGTCATGCGCCGAGGATAATCTCGCCGTCCTTCCCCTCGCCCTTCCCCAAGCGTGGATCCGTGTCGAACCGGGTCCAATTTTCGGCGCTATCCGAGGGGAACGGGACCATGTTCGAAGTCGATCGCGCACTGCTCGCGATTGCGGAGCAGCAGTACTCAGCCGTGTCGCGCGAACAGTGCTTGAGGTTGGGATTGTCACCATCCGCCCTCGAGCGTCGCGTCGCGAGCGGACGGCTCGAGTATGTGTTTCCCGGCGTGTACCGAATCGGCGGTTCGCAACGCACGGGTCGTCAGCTCGCCATGGCCGCGCACCTATGGCTTGGCAAGCACTCTGCCGTCTCGCACATGACGGCCGGAACACTGCTCAAGCTCGATGGCATGAAGACTCGCGAACTGCACATGTCGGTGCCGCGCGACACGCGGCGTCGTCCGACCTCACAGCCGCTGCACGTCCACCGTGTCCTCCAATTGGCACACGTCGACCTTGTCTCCGTCCAAGGACTGCGTTCGACCTCGGCAACGCGGACCGTCATCGATTGTGCGGAGTACCTGGACCAAGAGACGCTGGAAATCGCATTCGAGTCGGCCCGCCGCATGGGACTCACCTCACCGCGCGCGCTCGCCCAGCGCGCCGACGCGCTGTGCGGGCGCGGCAAGTCAGGTTCTGCAGCAATACGGACGTTGCTGTCGCATCAGCGTGACGGCGAACCGGCGCTGCAGTATGGCCTGGAGGTCAAGACCGCGCGACTCCTACGAGCACACAAGCTGCCGCCACCGGTCCGCCAGTTCGCGATCGGGAAGTACCGTATCGATTTCGCATACCCGCCGCATCGTGTCGGGTTGGAGTGCGAAGGGTTCGAGTACCACGGCAACCGGCTCACCTGGAAGCGCGACAAGCGCCGGACGGCATGGATCGAAGCGCAGGATTGGCGCTTGCTCTTCCTCACCTGGGACGACGTGACGAAGCGCCCGGAGGAGACGATCGAACGGATCCGACTCGCTCTCGCCTAGAGCAGGGCGCGGACGGCTTCTATCGTGTCGGCGTCCTCGGCGGACTTGTCGTCGCGGTAGCGGCGGACGCGGGCGAAGCGGAGGGCGACGCCGCCCGCATAGCGGCGGGAGGCCTGAACGCCGTCGAGCGCGATCTCCACGACGATCTCGGGACGCACGTACACGACGTGACCGTCCTCGGAGATCTTGATCTCCTGGAAGCGCTCGGTCTGCCACGTGAGCAGTTGGTCGGTGAGGCCTTTGAATGTCTTGCCGACCATCACGAACTCGCCGTTCGCGCCGCGCGCGCCGAGGTGCAGGTTCGAAAGCCATCCGCGCCGGCGGCCGCTGCCCCATTCGGCCGCGAGCACGACGAGGTCGAGCGTGCGCACGGGTTTCACCTTCCGCCACGCGCCACCGCGCCGGCCGGCTTCGTACGGTGACGACAGTGCCTTCACCATCACACCTTCGTGACCGGCCGCGAGCGCGGCGTCGAGGAACGCAGCCGCGGCCTTGGGTTCTTCGGTGCGGATCGAAGGGATGACGCGTTCGCCGGCAACGGTCGTCAGCGCGTCGATGCGTACGTCGAGCGGCTGATCGAGCAGGTCGCGGTCGTCGAGCCGCAGGCAGTCGAAGAAGAACGCGCTCAGCGGGATGCCCTGCGCGTCGAGCTGCTGGCGCCCGAAGCGGCTCATCGTGTCCTGGAAGCGGTGGGGTCGTTCGTCCTCACCCACCCCGATCGCTTCGCCATCGAGGATCAGGGTGTGCGCGGGGAAGTTGCGCACCGCGGCGACGACCTCGGGAAGGCGTTCGGTGACGTCGTTGAGGTTCCGCGTGTACACGCGCACTTCGTCGCCTGCGCGGTGCACCTGGATGCGCGCGCCGTCGAGCTTCCACTCCACCGACGCGGGCCCGGTCGCGGCGAGGGCCTGCGTCACATCGTCCGACGTTGCCGCGAGCATCGGCAGGATCGGTCGGAGGACGTCGAGCGCGATCTCCGCGAGCGCGTCGGCGCCACCCGTGAGCGCGAGGTGCGCGGTGATGCGCAGGTCGCCGCTCAACATGGCGGCGCGCTGCACGACGGGGCGCGGGACATCCGAGGCACGCGCGATGGCGTCGGTCATGACTCCTGCGAGCGCGCCCTGCCGCAGCTCGCCGAGGAGCAGCCGGCGGAGGAAGTCGGCCTCGGCAGGTGTCGCGCGGGCGAAGAGCGCGTCGAGGAGGTCGCGTCGCGTGCCGACCGAACCCGGGCCGGTGGCGTCGCGCACCGAGTCGATCGTGTTCGACACGTCCGCGATGGTCACCACCGGCTCGCCGTGGTTTCCCGCATCGAGATCGCGGAGGGACGCCCAACCGATACCGATGCGACCTTGCGGCGGGTCGCCGACGAGGTAGCCGGTGGCGGCGACGATCTCGTCGGGCGGGACGCGCGCCAGCAGCGACGCGAGCGCGTCGATCTTTGCGAGCCGCGAGCGCGTCGCGGAAACCGCGGTCGAGGTCTCGACGACGTCTGTGAGCCGCATCGCTGCATTCTGATCGGTCCGGCGGGATCGGGACCCCGGTTCGACTACGCCGGGTGACCGGGCTCGAGCGCCTCGACCCGCTGGAAGCCGAGCTGGCTCCCGCCCGGGTGGTCACGGCCAACATCGATGATGTCGACGAGCTGGCCTTCGTGGTCGCCGAGATCGAGCCGGCCGATGATGCGGCCCGCGATCCAGTCGCAGCCGTCGAGCACGGGGACGCCGTCGGGTCCGTCGTGCCATGCGCACTGCGTGAACTTGTCGACCGCGTCGCCGGTCTCGGCGCCGAACACCTGTGCCAGCTCGAACTGGTCCTCGCGTAGGAAGTGCAGCACGAGGGTCGGCGCGCGTTGCACGACGCGATACGTGTGGTTCTCGACGGAGATGCACACGAGCCAGCGGGGCGGCTTGATGCTGCACTGCGTGTGGAACCCGACGAGGCAGCCGCTGCGCTCGTCGCCGGCCGCGGTCGTCACGACGAGCATCGGCATGTCGAGCGACTCCACGATCGCGTGAAACGGGTCGTCGGTCACGACCGCAGGTAACCGCACCGGGCGGACGATGTCCAGGCACGGGTAGCGTCGCCGGCGTGCGGATCTTCATCTCGGTGGACATGGAAGGCGTCAGCGGCGTCACGCGGTGGGCCGATGTCGCGACGCGCGGGCAGGACTACCAGCGGGCGCGGAGCTGGATGACGGCCGACGTGAACGCGGCGGTCGCCGGCGCGCGTGCCGCGGGTGCAACGGAGTTCGTCGTGGAGGAGAACCACGGCGTCGAGATGTTGTGCAACCTCGTGCTCGACGAGATCGATCCCGAGGTCGACGTCGTGCGCGGGCAACCCCGTGGCGGACCGACGACGATGTGGGCCCTCGACGATTCGTTCGACGCGATGTTCCTCGTGGGCCATCACGCGAGCGCGGGTCACTATCCCGGCGTGTGCGCACACACGATCAGCTACGGCGCGTACAAGGACGTGCGGCTCGACGGTCGCGCCCTGTCGGAAGGTGAGATGTTCGCCCTGGCGGCAGCCCAGCGCGGTGTACCGACGGCTCTCATCGCGGGCGACGACGTCGTGGCGGGGATCATGGAGAAGGTCTGTCCCGGCATCGAGACCGCGGTGGTGAAGCGCGCGCTGTCGCGGGAGGCGGCGGTGATCATCCCGCCCGTGCGCGCACGCCGCATCATCCATGCGGCTGCAACCCGCGCGGTCGAACGAGTGCGCGCGGGTGAGATCGACGCGCCCGAGCCGCATCCGCCGTTCGCGATCGAGGTCGAGCTGCGCAGCCCGATCACGCCCGAGATCGAGGCCGCGATCGGGCGCGGTTCCCCGAGTTCACGATCAGCGACCAACGCGTGTTCGCGTTCTCCGTCGACGACATGGCGATGGGGTTCCGGATGGCGGCGATCGTGCAGTTCCTCGCGGAGGATCCCGCCCGCGTCCGCGCTTACTGAGCGCGCGCTACTGCGACGGCGCCTCGCCCGAGCCGATCGGTGTCGTGCGCCGCCACACCTGCTGGCGTCCGGTCTCGCTGGACGCGATGCGGTCCGCGGCCTCGACCCGCACCAGCTCGAACCCGAGCTTCTTCGGGATCGCCGCACTACGGAGATTCGCTTCGTCCGTGTAGATCAGCACCTGCCGGACGCCGCGCACGGTCAGCGCGACATCGGTGAGCGCGGCCGCGGCATGGGTCGCGTGGCCGCGACCGGTGGAGTCCACGTGCACCCAGTACCCGATCTCGAGGCTGCTGCGGCCGCGACGGGTCATGAGCCCGAACGATCCGAGCACGCGCGTCTCTTCCGGATCGAACAGCCCGTACTGGTACTCGTCGCCTCGGTTCCACTGCTGCACGACCGCGACGAGGCGCCGCCGTTGGAAGTCGGGCTCGGCCGATCCGTTGCTCGCCCACGGCATCCACGGCCGCAGGTGTTCGAGGCTCTCGCGTACTGCGAGCGCCAGCGCGTCGGCATCCGAGGTGCGGAACGGTCGCAGCACCGCGTCCGGCAGGTCGATGCGTTCGGGGAGCATCAGCCGCCGGCTTCGCCCACCGCGGCCGCGCCGACGCTGGTCTGCACCGTGTAGGCCCGCTCGACCCGCGCGATCCGCAACGCGTACTGCCGGTACCACTCGGTGCGGCCCCGCTCCTGTGCGAGCGCGTGCTCGGCGTGCGCCTTCCATGCCGCGATCGCCGCTTCGTCGGTCCAGTAGCAGACCGTGATCCCGAGGCCGTGGCGGGCCGACTCGAAGCCGAGGAAGCCGGGTTGGTCCGCCGCGAGCTCGAACATGCGGTCCGCCGTGTCTTCGTAGCCGTCATCCGGTTGCTCGTTGCGCAGCGACGTGAAGATCGCCGCGTAGTACGGCGGCTCCGGGGTCTCGGCGATCGGCATGCCGCCATTGTGCCGGGCGCGCCGGGCCTGCTCACGCCCATATTTCCCCACCGGTTGGCGTTGACAGTCGATATCCGGATATTTACTATCCGGATTATCCACGAGCGGAGGAGGCACCGCATGCGCATCTTCGTGGCCGGGGCAACCGGCGTGATCGGGCGCCGGGTGGTTGCGCAGTTGCGCGCGGCCGGGCACGACGTCACCGGGATCGCACGCACGCCCGAGAAGGCCGCGCAGTTGCGGCGGGCCGGCGCGCAACCCGTCGCGGCTTCCCTGTTCGACCGCGACGCGCTGCGCGACGCGGTGGCGGGGCACGACGCCGTTGTCAACCTCGCGACGAAGATCCCGACGCTGGCGCAGAGCGCGCGGGCACAGGGTTGGGCCGAGAACACCCGCATCCGCGTCGAGGGATCGCGCAACCTGGTCGACGCCGCGATCGCCGCGGGCGCACTCGTGTTCGTCCAGGAGTCGATCGCGTTCCTCTACGGCGAGCACGGCGACACCTGGATCGACGCGACAACGGCCGAGATCGTCGACTCACCCGTGAGTGATGCCGTCCGCGCCGCGGAAGCCAACGCACTGCGGTTCACCGCCAACGGGGGTCGCGGCGTCGTGCTCCGGTTCGGCGAGTTCCAGGCGCCCGACAGCTATCACGCGGATGCGGTGTACGGCGCAGCCCGCAAGGGCGTCTTCCTCGATCCGGCGCGTCCGGAGGCGTACCGCCCGACGATCGCGGTGGACGACGCCGCGGCCGCTGTCCTCGCCGCGCTCGACGCGCCCGCCGGCACGTACGACATCGTCGACGACGAGCCGATCACGCGGCGCGACTACTCGGCCGCGCTCGCGGCCGCCGTCGGCCGCCGTCGTCTGCATCCGCCGCCCGGGTCGGGCGTCGCCGCGGCCAAGGCGGGGCCGCTGGCGGACTCCCAGCGCGTCACGAACCGCCACTTCCGTGAAGTGGCAGCATGGAGGCCCGTGACTCGTAACCAGCGCGACGCGGTCGGACACATCGAGACGGCGAGAGGCGACGAGCCCGCGCTGAGTGCGACGGCTCGCGTCCTCCTGTGGCTGCTCGCCGCCTCGGGGCTCGTGCTCGGCATCTACGCGGAGTTCTTCCCACGGGCGTTCTACGACGACTTCCCGTTCGGCCGCATGTGGGTCATGCACGACGGCCCGTACAACGAACACCTCGTGCGCGACTTCGGCGCGATGAACCTCGCGCTTGCGGCGGTGACGCTCACGGCGTTGTACTACGGCTCGCGGGCGGCGGCACGGGCCGCCGCGATCGGTTGGCTCGTGTTCTCGATCCCGCACGCGGTGTACCACTTCCGTCACCTGTCGCACTACGAGACGGCCGACAAGATCGGCAACGTCGTCTCCCTCGGCTTCGCGGTGTTGCTCGCGATCGCGGCGCTGATCGCCCTCGCTCGCCCGCCCGCCCCCACCCGCGGCGTGAGTTCGTACGATGGGGGTGGTGGTGAACCCGTACCTGAACCGGCGCCTGCAGGAATTCGGCACGACGATCTTCGCGGAGATGTCGGCGCTCGCCGTGGCGACGGGCTCGATCAACCTCGGCCAGGGCTTCCCTGACACCGACGGCCCCGACGCCGTGAAGCGCGGCCGCGATCGACGCGATCGAAGCGGGCCACAACCAGTACCCGCCCGGGCATCGGCGTTCCGGCGCTGCGGGAAGCGATCGCTGAGCACCAGCAGCGCTTCTACGGCCTCGACCTACGACCCCGACACCGAGGTGCTCGTGACCGCGGGCGCGACCGAGGCGATCGCGGCCGCGATGCTCGCGCTGTGCGAGCCGGACGACGAGGTCGTCACCTTCGAGCCGTACTACGACTCCTACGCGGCGTGCATCGCGCTCGCCGGGGCGCGGCGCACGGTCGTGACGCTGCGCGCGCCCGACTACGCGCTTCGATCCCGACGCGCTCCGCGGCGGGCGATCACGCCGCGCACGAAGCTCGTGCTGCTCAACTCGCCGCACAACCCGACCGGCAAGGTGTTCACGCGCGCCGAGCTCGCGCTGATCGCCGAGCTCGCGCATCGAGCACGACCTGCTCGTCGTCACCGACGAGGTCTACGAGCACCTCGTGTATCGACGGCGAGCACGTCCCGATCGCGACGCTGCCCGGGATGCGCGACCGCACCGTCACGATCTCGTCGGGCGGCAAGACGTTCTCGTTCACCGGTTGGAAGATCGGCTGGACCTGCGCGACGCCCGACGCTCATCGACGCGGTGAAGACCGTGAAGCAGTTCCTCACGTACGTCAACGGCGGCCCGTTCCAGCACGCGATCGCCGCCGGCCTCGGCCTCGGCGACGACTACTACGACGGCGTTCCTCGCCGGCATGCGCGACAAGCGCGACCGGCTGTGCGCGGGCCTCGCGGACGCGGGCTTCGACGTCTTCGAGCCGCAGGGCACGTACTTCGTCACCACCGACATCCGCCCGCTCGGGCGACGACGACGGCATCGCGTTCTGCCGCGCGCTGCCGGAACGCTGCGGGGTGGTGGCGGTCCCGAGCGTCGTGTTCTACGACGACAAGGTCGACGGGCGCGCCGCTCGTGCGCTTCGCGTTCTGCAAGCGGCCCGAGGTGCTCGACGAAGCCGTCGCCCGCCTGAAGGCGCTCGCGTCGTGAGCATGAAGATCGCCGGTATCCAGCACGACATCGTGTGGGAGCAGCGCCGACACGAACCTCGCGCACGCTCGCGCCGATGATCGCAGCCGGCCGCGGCGGCGGCGCCCGGCTGGTCGTGCTCACCGAGATGTTCTCGACCGGCTTCTCGATGGCGCGCCGACCGCATCGCCGAGCCGGAGGACGGTCCGAGCACGCAGTTCCTCGCGCGAGCAGGCGCGCGCGCCACGGCGTCTGGGTGTGCGGCTCGATCCCGGAGCACGCCCGAGCGTGCCCGGCGCCCGTGAACCGGCTCGTGCTCGCCGGGCCCGGACGGTGCGCTCCACCACTACGACAAGATCCACCCGTTCACCTACAGCCGGCGAGCACGAGCACTACGCCGCGGGCGACGCGTTCCTCACCGTCGACATCGAAGGCCTGCGCGTCAGCTTCTTCGTCTGCTACGACCTGCGCTTCGCCGACGAGTTCTGGGCGCTGGCGCCGACGACCGACTGCTACGTCGTGGTCGCGAACTGGCCCGAGTCCCGCCGCGAGCACTGGCGCGCGCTGCTGCACGGCCCGGGCGATCGAGAACCAGGCCTACGTCGTCGGCGTGAACCGGGTCGGTGAGCGGCGCGCAAGCTCGACGTACGCCGGCGACTCGACGATCATCGATCCGCTCGGCGAGACGCTGGTGCGCGCCGCGCGCACCGAGACGGTCATCAGCGCCGACGGTCGACGCGCAGCGAGGTCGCGAAGGTCCGGGCCGAGTTCCCGTTCCTCCAAGACCGCCGCTGAACCGGTCGACGCCGCCGACGCGGCGTCGCGTCGCTACGTGCCGGAAACGGTGACGGTCGTGGGCGGACCGGCCTGCCCGCGGTTCTGCAACACGATCTCGTGCGCGCCCGCGTCGACGGGGCCGTCGACCACGAACTGCCGACCGCAGCCAGACCTCCCCACCGGTTGCCGTTGTCCCAGAGGCCCTGGACCGCGCCGTTGAACACGCTCGCACCCCAGATCGATGCGCCCTGGTTGGCGCCGTTGTAGACGAACAGGCGGACGTTCGCCGGACTTGCGGTTGGCCGGGAGGCCGATCACCACCTCACCGGGTTGCTGCGGCGTGCCCGCCGGCAGTTCCTTCTCGATGACCCACATCTCTTCCTCCTCGATGACGGGTTTCGTTTCCAGACAGGGCGCGGCGTGCAACGCGGTGGCGTTCGCAGTCGCGCTCGTCGTCGTGCAGGTCGGGTCCCACTGCCACGGCGGCGCACAGGTCGCGACGCGGCACACGACCGGACCGACGCACGCGAGCTCCTGATGACATTGGCCGTAGCGGAACTGGTTGCAGCAGTGCCGGCGTTGGTCGCACGAACCGGTGTTGCAACGACAGCCGCAGTTGTAGCAACCCGGCGCGCAGATCCCGCTGCTGCCGCAGCCGCAGCCACCGAGTTCGCGTTGCAGTCGAGGATGAACCGGGCGCCGCCACCGCAGAACGAGGAGTTGTCGGTCTTCCACCAGCCGGCGGGGATGGATCCGGGCGGGCACACGTTCAGGCCGTTGTTCACCGAGCAGCAGAACACCGTCCACCCCGACGCACAGTCGGCCGCGGGGCCGCACCCGATCGCCGCGTACACGGTGCCCGGGGCGGAAGACGTACTGCAGCGGGTTGACCGCGAGTGCGGATCCGACCACCGCCGACTTCACGAGGAAGCTCCGCCGTGTCGACCGCTTGCCGAGGTGCCGGCTGACGCGGTTGACGAGGCGTTCGGTGATCGGAGGAAGCCGTTCCGTGCCCGTGCCCGTCTCCACGACCCCGCCGCCGGGGAGCGTGGCGACCGCGGTCACAGCAGGATCTCCATGCCTTCGAGCACCAGGTTCACCTCGGCGACGATGCGGGGCAAGTACGCGCGGCTGCCGGCCACCACGTAGAGGCAGAACGGGCGCTGCCCCTCGGTGAAGAACAGCTGGCAGCCGAGTTGGCCGGGGAGGGGCCGCTGCAAGCGGTTGCTGCTGAACATGTCGGCGCGCAGCCGGGGGAGCCCCTGCGCGGCGAACATCGGCGAGTGCAGGGACTCGGGCCCGTACTCGAAGAGCACGACCAACACGTCGGGGGAGCGCATCAACTCGGTGACACCGGCGCCGAAGTCCCCGCGCTGTTCGGGGAGCGGAAAGGTCGCGAGATGGACGACGGCGTACGTCTGCTCGCCGTCGGGCGCGGCTTCGCGCCGCAGGATGCGGCCTTCCCATCCTGGTCGCAGCGCGAGCGCGACCCGGTGCGCGGCGAGCTTCATCCGCGCGCACCGATCGCCACGGCGACGGCGGCGAACGCGAGGCAGGACTGAGCCGCGAACGTCGCCGAGGTCAGGCGCGGCTCCCACGTGCCGACGCGGCGCATGAGCGCGTGCAACGCACGCGGCTCGCGCGTCCGGGCCGTCATGAGCACGGGCAGGGCTCGTACCAAGCCGTAGGCGGCACCGATGAGCAGCCCGCCCGCGACCGACCCCGACAACAGCGCGCACGCGAACGCGACCCACGTGGCAGAAGCGGTGACGATCGTGGTGAACCCGAGCCCGAGCTGCGCGCCGAACCCGGCGCCGTAGACCCACCCCCGGTACGTCGTGAGCCAGTTCTCCTCGACCTGGCGCCGTGGCCCCGGGACCCGCCAGCCAACGCGGCCACTGTCGAGCACCAACCCGGCGAGCGCGAGCAGCGCGATCGCAACGAGCGCGGGTCGTTCGTGCGCGAACCGCGCGCCGACGAACCCGAGCACACCACCGAGGGACGCGCCTGCGAACGTGGCGCTCACGATGAACGCGGCGACGGTGACGGGATAGTGCTGGTTCCGGCCCCGCTCCCCGAGCGGGTTGATGCTCGCGAGCATCGACTCTCCTCAAGGTGACCAGGTGCTGCGCAACGCGGCGAACACCGCCAGCAGCACGCCGATCACGACGACAGGAACGATCACGTTCGGACGTTCTCGTTCGCCTCGGCGGCTTCGGGATACAAGCTCGCGTCCCCGGGTCGGATCCCGTGCGCCAGCAGCTCTTGGTCGATGCGCATGTCGGTGGCGAGGTCATCGCCCAGCGCGATCGCGGCATCGTTCGTCGCCTGCGTGATGAGGCTGAACACCTGCGGCCACGTCGCGCCCGTGCCTTCGCCGCGTACGCTGCCGGTCGCGCCGTCGACCAGCACGAAGTACGGCGAGCCCGGCACCGCGTAGGTCTCCCATGCGTCGCTCGAAAGGACGACGGGCAGATCCGGCGGCACGAGGCCGCGCAGCGTGCTGACGCTCTCCTCCTGCGCATCCTTGGTGACGACCACGACGCGGACGTCGTCGGGGAGTCGCAGCGCATCCGCATCGCCGAACGCGTCCCAGAACGTGTGACACGTCAGGCAGCCGCTCGAGAGGAACGCGAGCAGCGTCCGATGACCGACGTCGACGATCGGGACGTGCACCGCATCATCGCGCAACCCCGCCCCGGCGATGTCGTGCCGCGGGCCCGAGGCCGGCGGTGCGCGGGAGATCGCCGCGTGGCCGCAGCGAAACGGGCGCGGCGTCGCTGACATCCGTCTCGAAGCCGGCGCCGAGCGTGTGCAGCCGTCGCAGGATCTCCGCGTGACTGCGCAGCAGCCCGGCGACGAGCACGGCGAGGAGCACGAGCACGACGGTTTCGACGGCGACCAGCACGGCCATCAGGAATTCCCTTCTCGGGCGGTGGCGCGGAGCGCGGGGAGCGAGTCGGCGACGAGGGCGGCCGACACGGCCGCGACCGCGACGAGCACGAGGAACGGGACGCCCCCGAGGGGTTGGTCGGCGACGACCGTGAACGGCCGGGGGCCGAACGCCGCGATCGCGGCCGCGACGGCCGCGCCCGCGTTGACGGCGACGTGGGCACCACTCGCGGGCGCGGTGGACGCACCGATGCAACCACACGGTGTTTCCGGAGCGCGGCGCCACAGGAGCAGCGCGGCGACCGTCAGCGCGCCGTAAGCGACCGCGACGACGATGGCTGCGGCACCGCCGATCACGATTCCCGCGAGTCCGATCGCGACTTCGGTTGCGCCCAGCGTGCGCAGCGCTCCAGCGCGTGCCGGGCAAACCGAGCGCGCGCGCCGCCGCGCCGGTGTTCGCGGGGTGGCGCAGCTTGCCGGCACCGGCCACCGCCAGCACCGCGCACGCGGCGAGGAACGGCCCGCACGCGAGGGCCGCGATGTCGTCAGGGCTCAAACCGGTCCACCCCACATGCGGGATAGTGAAGCAGTTGCAGCCGCCCGGATCGCGGACCCGCGACCGCGAGTCATGGGTTGGCGCTCGATCGCCTATCTCAACGTGATCGGGTCTCCGCAGAACGCCT
This sequence comes from uncultured Actinomycetes bacterium, assembly GCA_963745645.1. Taxonomy (GTDB): domain Bacteria; phylum Actinomycetota; class Acidimicrobiia; order IMCC26256; family PALSA-610; genus CAVUFH01. The sequence goes on along the minus strand of CAVUYD010000002.1, from coordinate 480,930 downwards.
TGCCGCCGAACTGCGGGACGAACGCACCGTTGATCACCTCGACGTAGTAGGCGCAACGGAACTCTTCGCCGAAACCCTCCGACAGGTCCACCGGATCGAATGCACCGCCGCCGTCGTAGCTGTCGTTCAGGCGGAGGTTCGTGATGAAGGCCTTGCGCGTCGGGCAGTTCGAGCCGGCCTCCTCGAGACCCTGGATGAACATCTCCATCGACAGCCAGCCGATGAACGACGCTTGGCCGCGAACGGTGCTCCGCGCCGCCCACTTGTCGAACTCCTGGAAGGCGTGCTTGTTCTCCTCGAAGGGGTAGAACTCCAAGCCGAGGATCGCGCCGTTCATCCCGGGGAGCCCGAGGACGCGTGGGTCGTAGCCGCCGGGGAAGATCATGGCGTTCATCGTCGCGCCGGTCTTTCCGAGCGAGTCGCTGAGCGCGGTGTTCTGCACGAGGTCCATCCCGGTGACGACGCCGTCCGCGCCGGAGTCCTTGATCGCCTGGACCTCGGCCGTGAAGTCGCGCTGCTCGGGCGGCACCGACACGTTCTCGTACACGACCTTGCTGCTCCCCGCTTGCTGCACCGACTCCTTGATCCGCGTGATGAGCGAAACGCTCGACGGGTTGTCGCCGCCGATGAGCGCGACCTTCGTGACGTCGAGCCTGTCCAAGAGCTTCGCGTTGCGGTTCGTGTACTCCTTGTCGGGGTGGTCGGCGATGCCCTGCCGGAAGGTGAACATGTTCGGGTACGTCGACCAGGCCGGAACGCCTGCGTGCCAGCCGGCGACGGGCACACCTCGTTCGCTCAGGTACTCGGCTGATCCGCTCGACGCGCTCGTGTCCTCGATGATCCCGAACACCTTCTCCTGCTCGACCAGGTCACGCGCGACTTCGGCGTTGCGGGTCTGGTCGGCCGTGTCGTCGCGGACGACGAGCGTGATCTTGCGCGCGCCGAGCTCGCCGGTCTGGTTGGCCTTGTCGATGCGCGCCTTGATGCCCTCGAGCGCGGGCGCGAACGACGTCGCTTGAGTACCCGACTCGACCGTAATAACACCGACCTTGATGTGGGTGTCCGTCACACCGGTGTCGGTCACGCACGGGCTCGGCTCGTCGATGTGCGTCAGGTCGTCGAACTGGAGGTTCTCGGACAGCGTGACGCGCCGTTGTTCCCGATCCGTTCGCGCGCCTCGAGCCGTCGCCTCCACTGCCGCACGCAGTACCGACGGAAGCGAGCAGCACGACCACCGACGCTCGCGGCTCGCAGCCGACCTGTCTCCATCGTTCCCCCCCGGCGTCGATTCCCCCGAGACGTCCTCGACAGACGCGTTCCGACGCAATGGTCAGCTTCGCACGGCCGGAGCGGGCACGTGTGCCGGGTTGCCCGCTCGCGCCGGCCTGGGCGAGTGTGTCGTATGCGATTCGCGTTGTTCTACGAGATCCCGGTCGCGCGTCCGTGGGACGCGGAGAGCGAGTACCGCGCCTACAAGGACACGCTCGAGCAAGCACTCGCGGGTGAACGCGCGGGGTTCCACGCGTTCTGGACCGTCGAGCATCACTTCCTCGAGGAGTACTCGCACTGCTCGAACCCCGAGGTGCTGTACGGCGCGATCGCGGCGCGCACGGAGCGCATGCGGCTCGGGTACGGGGTCCGGCTGATGCCGAAGCCGTACAACCACCCCGTCCGGACCGCGGAGTCGGTCGCCGTGCTCGACCTGCTCAGCGATGGTCGCGTCGACTTCGGGACCGGCCGCTCCGCGACCCGCATCGAGCTCGAAGGCTTCGGGGTCGATCCCCACGACACGCGCGAGATGTGGCGCGAGGCGATCGAACATGTGGTCGGTTGCTGGACGAACGATCGCTACTCGTTCGAGGGCAAGCACTGGTCGCTGCCGGACCGGCGCGTGCAGCCGAAGCCCCGCCAGCAACCGCACCCGCCGATCTGGGGGGCGACCACGAGTGACGACGGCCATCAGCAGGTCGGTGAGCTCGGCCTCGGCCTGTGCTCGTTCGCGGTCGGTGTCCCTCCCGAAGAGGTGAAGAAGAAGATCGACATCTACCGCGCCGCAGTGGCGAAGTGCGAGCAGCCGATCGGGAAGTTCGTCAACGCGCAGGCGGCGACGTTCACCATGGCGTGCTGCGCGCCGACCACCGACGAAGCCTGGGAGACCGGCGCGCGAGTCGTTCGAGTGGTACCCGAAGGTCGGCGCGCGGCAGATCGCGCAGGTGGCGGAGTGGATGGAGGAGCGGAACCAGTCGCTCGGCAACTACGACTACGCCGCCGCGATGCGCAAGACCGCCGACGAAGGCACCCTCGACCTGCTCAGCCTCGAGTACCTCGCCGACGCGGGCGCGTGCGTCCTCGGGACGCCGGACGAGTGCCTCGCCGCGTGCCGCCGCTACGAAGAAGCCGGCGTCGACCTCCTGCTGTGCCTCGTGAACCCGTACCGGATCTCACACGAGAAGGTCATGCAGACGATCGATCTCTTCGGCACCCACGTCATCCCGCAGTTCACTTGATCTTCGAACGTCAGGCGTCGGCGGGGATCGGCACCGTGTAGGTGTCGCGGCCGCTGCGCATGACGGTGCCGGGACGTGCACCCGTGGGCACGCCGTCGGTGACGATCGTCGGTGCCGTTGACGAACACGTGGGGGACGCCGATCGAGTCCGCGTAGAGACGGCTGGTGCCGCCGGGTAGGTCGTCGACGCAGCTTCACCTCTCCGGTCGCGACGGTCTCGGGATCGAAGCAGCACGAGATCGGCCCGGAAGCCTTCACGCACCTCGCCACGGTCGCGCAGACCGAAGAGCTGCGCCGGCATCTGCGTCATCAGCTGGATGCACCGTTCGAGCGACACCAGTTGCCGGCCGCGCAACGTGTCACCGAGGAAGGTGGTCGTGTACGGCGCGCCGCACATGCGGTCGAGGTGGGCACCGGCGTCGGAACCGCCGATCATCACGTGCGGGTGCTCCCATGCCTCGGCCCGCATCTGCCACGACTTCAAATCGCTGTCGGAGGGCAACGGCCACAGGATCGTCTTCAGGTCGTCGTTGATGACGGTGTCGAGCAAGGTGTCGAAGGTGCCGCGGTTCTCGCGCTCGGCGATCTCCGCGATCACCTGTCCCTTGAGGCCCTCGTTGGCGGCGGAGTACGTGTCGCCGATCATGTACCGGCCCCAGGAGGCGAGCCGCGAGAACACGCCGGCTTCCGGCGAGCGCGCCCGCTCGTTCATCCACTGGCGCACGCTCGGGTCCTTCAGCTTCGCGATGCGCTCGGGAACGGGCAGGTTCATCACCTCGTTCCAGCCCGGCAGCATGAACAGCGCGCAGTAGTTGCGGAACGACATGTTCATCTCGACGAGCATCGGCATCGTGAGCGCGACGGCCTTGCCACCCCGTGCGCACGCGTGCTCGCACGCGGCGAGCTGCTCGCGGTAGCGCTCGGGCTCGCGCGAGTCGATCGTCAACACGTTCCAGTTCAACGGCCGGCGCCCGGCGAGCGTCATCTCGGCCATCATCTCGACCTCGTCGTCGGAGAAACCGCGTAGGCAGCCGTCGGTGACGTACTCGAGCGTCGTGCCTTCGTGGTCGCTCACTGCGCCGCAGAGCGCGAGCACTTCGTCCTTCGACGCCCAGCGCGACGCGACCGGTTTGCCGTCGCCGTCGGAGTGCGTGAACGACAGCGTGGTCGAGAAACCGAGGCCACCCGCCGCGATCGAGTCGTGCAAGCAGCCGGACCATCTCGTCGAGTTGCTCGGGTGTCGCCTCACCGTCGATCGCGTCGGTGCCCATCACGTTGCGGCGCAGCGCGCAGTGCCCGACGAGGAAGCCGACGTTCAGCCCGACGCTGCCGTCGAGCGCGCCGAGGTAGTCGGCGAACGACCGCCAGCCCCACGGCACGCCGGTCTCGAGCGCGGGCAGGGGCATGCCTTCGACCTTGGCCATCATGCGCCGCAGGTAGTCGGCGTCCTCGGGCGCGAGCGGCGCGAGCGTGAAGCCGCAGTTGCCGGCGATGACGCTCGTGACGCCGTGCAGGTTCGACGGGCTCGCGGCCGGGTCCCAGAACAGCTGCGCGTCGTAGTGCGTGTGCGGGTCGACGAAGCCGGGTGCGACGACGAGTCCGTCCGCGTCGACGTGACCGCGGCGTCCTCGGTCGATCGTGCCGATCGCGACGATGCGACCGTCGCGGATGCCGACATCGGCCCGTGCGGGCCGGGGCGCCGGTCCCGTCGACGAGCATCCCGCCAGTGATCAGCGTGTCGAGCACGGTCGCCTCCCGGCAGTGCGGTCGGAACGGAAGAAATAGAACGCGTTCTATTCTGCCAGCCGGGATTCAGCGCGACAACCGCGTGCCGGCCGGCCGGCTGGGTTCAGGACTTCGGCGACCGCTGCTGGTTGGCCCGGTGCTGGGCCTCGCGCCGGGCGGCCTGGGCCGCCGCCGCCGCCTCCTGCTTGCGGAGCTCGGCTTCCCGCTTGGCCGCCTTGGCCGCCTTGCGCTGCGCCCGCTTCTCCGCCTGGGCCGGATCGTCGCCGATTCGGGTGATGGTGGTCACGCCGACCACCTCCACCTCGTCGATCACCTCGGGTGGCGGCGGATCGGGGAGCACGAAGCGTTCGTCGGTGTCGAGGATCTCGCCCATCACGGCTTGGCACTGCGCGTCGCTGCACGCGTACGCGGCCACCATCAACGTCACGGTCGGCAGGCCCTGGCTCTCGATGAGCGCCGGCAGCACCGCGTCCATGTCGGCCCGGCTCGGGTCTTCGCTGTTGTCGCCGAGCAACGCGATCGCCTCGTCGTTCACTTCCTCGACCAGCGCGAACGCGACCGAGAGCTGGCGTGAAGGTGTCGCGGCGAGCACCTTGCGGCGCAGCAACGGCACGAGCGCGTCTCCGAGCCGGATGGTCGCCTTCGAGAGCTGGAGTCGCTCGGCCACCTCGACCCGGCTCTGTTCGCGCATCGTCGCGATGCCACGCGAGATCGATGCGTCATCGAGGTTGGCGAGCGCGGCGGCCAGCGTCCGCAACCGGCGCGCGCCCTCCGCGTCTTTTTCCTCGTCAGTGAGCTCGCGCGGCGCAGCATCGGCCGCGGGCTCCGGTCCGGGGCCGGGCTCCGGGACTTCGGGATCCGCAAGGTCGGGTTCCGGCAGTTCGGGTTCAGGGTTGTCGGGCGCGTCCGTCACAGCCGTGCAGCTTCGCGCGACCGAAGGGCTATCGTCGGGCAGACATAACGCCGTCGACCTCGGACGGGAGAGTTCCACGCCGCGGTTCTCCGGAAGTTCCGGAAACACGTTCTCCGGAAGTTCCGGAAACACGTTCTCCGGACGTTCCGGAAACACGTTCTCCGGACGTTCCGGAAACTGGGTGTGGGCGCCGAAGGAGCAAGGTCCTCCCCCGGAATCTCTCAGGCGACCGAACCGTCCGAGCGAGGCAACTCTGGAGAGCAGGTCCGGTGTGTGCACCGGCCTCACCGACGGGGAAAGCTGCGGCTGCCGGCCACCACCGGCGCGGCAGTGAATCTCTCAGGTCCGCGGACAGAGGGGGAGGGGCCGTCCGGCGGTTCGCCGAGTGGTCGAACCGTCCCGCGCGACCGAGAGGAACCATCCCGTGACCGCAGCCCCCGGCCCCGAGGCCACCTTCGCGGACCGTCACATCGGACCCGGTGCCGACGCCCAGTCGAAGATGCTCGCCGCGCTCGGCTTCGCATCGCTCGACGCGCTGATCGACGCGGCCGTGCCGCGCCCGATCCGCGAGCGCGAGGCGCTTGCGTTCGGCGAGCGAGCGCAGCGAAGCCGAGATGCTCGCCGAGCTGCGCGGTCTCGCCGCAGCGCAACGAGGTGTTCACGTCGCTCATCGGGCTCGGCTACCACGACACGATCACGCCGCTCGTCATCTTGCGCAACGTGCTCGAGAACCCGGCGTGGTACACCGCGTACACGCCGTACCAGCCCGAGATCTCGCAGGGTCGGCTCGAAGCGCTGCTCAACTTCCAGACGATGGTCGCGGACCTCACCGGGATGGATCTCGCGAACGCGTCGCTGCTCGACGAAGGCACCGCCGCCGCGGAAGCGATGACGATGCTGCATCGCCTCAACCCGAACGCGGGCGACGGGTTCTTCGTCGACGCCGACTGCCATCCGCAGACGATCGAGGTCGTGCGCACGCGTGCCGAACCGCTCGGCATCGTCGTGACCGTCGGCGATCCGGACCACGACGTGCCGGCCGAGCGGTGTGTTCGGGATGTTGCTGCAGTACCCGGGGAGCAGCGGCGAGATCCGTGACCTCGCGCGCGCTCGTCGAGCGCGCGCACGCGCAGCAGACGCTCGTCGCGTTCGCCGTCGACCTGCTGGCGCTCACGCTGGTGACGCCGCCCGGGGAGTTCGGCGCGGACGTCGTGGTCGGCACGTCGCAACGGTTCGGTGTACCGCTCGGCTTCGGTGGTCCGCACGCCGCGTTCCTCGCGACGCGCGACGACTACAAGCGCACGCTGCCCGGCCGGCTCGTCGGCGTGTCGGTCGACGGCGCCGGTCGCACCGCGTACCGGCTCGCGCTGCAGACGCGCGAGCAGCACATCCGCCGCGAGAAGGCGACGAGCAACATCTGCACGGCGCAGGTGCTGCTCGCGGTGATCGCCGGGCTCTACGCGTCGTACCACGGTCCCGAAGGCCTCCGGGCGATCGCGGCGCGGGTCCACCGGCTGACGGCCACGCTCGCGGCGCGGTTGCGCGCCGGCGGCGTCGAGGTCGTCACCGCGAACTTCTTCGACACGCTCACGGTACGGACGCCGGGACGCGCCGCCGAAGTCGCGGCTTCGGCGCGATCGCGACACATCAACCTGCGCGAGGTCGACGCCGACACGCTCGTCGTCGCGCTCGACGAAACGACCACGACCGACACCGTCGCGTCGGTGTGCGCCGCGTTCGGCGTCTCGGCCGCCGGTGACGACGTGGAGCCGACGGATGCGATACCTGCCGCGTTGCGCCGCACGAGCGAGTTCCTCACGCATCCGGCGTTCCACCGGTACCGCTCCGAGCACCAGATGTTGCGGTACCTGCGCCGGCTCGCGGACCGCGACCTCGCGCTCGACCGCACCATGATCCCGCTCGGTTCGTGCACCATGAAGCTGAACGCGACCGTGGAGATGGTGCCGATCACGTGGCCCGAGTTCGGACGCATCCATCCGTTCGCACCCGTGGACCAGGCGCAGGGCTACCTGCAGCTGTTCGAGGACCTCGAGCAGTGGCTGGCCGACATCACGGGCTACGACGCGATCTCGCTGCAGCCGAACGCGGGATCCCAAGGTGAGTACGCGGGCCTGCTCGCGATCCGCAAGTTCCACGCGTCACGCGGCGAGTCGGATCGCGACGTGTGCCTCATCCCCGCGTCGGCGCACGGCACCAACGCGGCGAGCGCGTCGATGGCCGGCATGCGCGTCGTGGTCGTCAAGTGCGACGACCAGGGCAACGTCGACCTCGACGACCTGAAGGCGAAGGCCGTCGAGCACTCCGAGCGGCTCGCGAGCCTGATGGTCACGTACCCGTCGACGCACGGCGTCTACGAAGAGCAGATCCGCGAGATCTGCGCGGTCGTCCACGAGCACGGCGGTCAGGTGTACCTCGACGGCGCCAACCTGAACGCGCTCGTCGGTATCGCCAAGCCGGGCGAGTTCGGCGCGGACGTCTCCCACCTCAACCTGCACAAGACCTTCTGCATCCCGCACGGCGGCGGTGGGCCGGGCGTCGGTCCGATCGGCGTGAAGGAGCACCTCGCGCCGTTCCTGCCGAACCACCCGCTGCGCCCCGAGGCCGGCCCGCCCACGGGTGTCGGCCCGATCAGCGCGGCGCCCTGGGGTTCGGCCGGCATCCTGCCGATCCCGTGGGCGTACATCCGCATGATGGGTGCGCGGGCCTCACGCAGGCAACCGAGGTCGCGATCCTGTCGGCGAACTACCTCGCGGAGAAGCTCGAGCCGCACTTCCCGGTGCTCTACAAGGGCGCGAACGGTCTCGTGGCGCACGAGTGCATCATCGACCTCCGCCCGATCACCAAGGACACGGGAGTGACGGTCGACGATGTCGCGAAGCGGTTGATGGACTACGGCTTCCACGCGCCGACGATGTCGTTCCCCGTGGCCGGCACGTTGATGATCGAGCCGACGGAGTCGGAAGACCTGGGCGAGCTCGGCCGCTTCGTCGAAGCCATGATCGCGATCCGCGAGGAGATCACGCGCGTCGCGGCAGGGGAGTGGCCGGCGGACGACAACCCGCTGCACAACGCGCCGCACACCGCCGACGACGTCGCGACCGATTCGTGGGCGCGCGCGTACTCGCGCGACATCGCCGCGTTCCCTGTCGCGCGGTTGCACCATGACAAGTACTGGCCGCCTGTCGGCCGCATCGACGGCGTGTATGGCGACCGCAACGTCATGTGCAGCTGCCCGCCGCTCGAGGCCTACGAGTAGCAGTGGTTGCCGCACCGTGACCGACGTCGTCGAGGTGCAGCGGCTGCGGAAGTCGTACGCAGCAGTCGACGCGGTTCGCGGCATCGACTTCGCGGTGCGCGAGGGCGAGATCTTCGCGCTGCTCGGCCCCAACGGCGCCGGGAAGACGACCACGGTCGAGATCCTCGAGGGTTATCGCGACCGCGACGCGGGAGACGTGCGCGTCCTGGGCTTCGATCCCGCGTCCGGTGGCGCGGCGTACCGGGACCGCATCGGGATCGTGCTGCAGTCGGCGGGCATCGAGCTGCAGCTCACCGTGTCCGAAGCGCTGCGCCAGTACGGCTCGTACTTCTCTCGTCGCCGTGACGGCCGCGAGCTGAGCGAGCTGGTCGGCCTCACCGAGAAGTACGACGCGCGCATCGGCACGCTGTCGGGCGGCCAGCTGCGCCGACTCGACCTCGCACTCGCGCTCGTCGGACGGCCGGAGATCATCTTCCTCGACGAACCCACGACCGGATTCGATCCGGAAGCGCGCCGCCGGTCCTGGGACCTCATCGAATCGCTGCGCGATCTCGGCACCACCATCGTGCTGACGTCCCACTACATGGACGAGGTCGAGCGACTCGCCGATCGCGTCGCCGTGATCGCGCACGGCGAGATGGTCGCGCTGGGTTCGCCCGCAGACCTCGGTGCCGGACCGAAGTACGTATGCGTCACCTTCCGGCTCCCGACCGGCGTCGCGCCGAGTGATCTCCCGCCGCTCGAAGGTCGCGCGCGGATCGAGGGCGGCAAGGTCGTCGTCGACACGCTGACGCCGACGGAGCTCCTGCACGAACTGACGGGTTGGGCGATGACGCGTGGCATCGAGCTCGAGCACCTCAGCGTGAACCGGCCCAGCCTCGAAGACGTCTACCTGGAGCTGACGACCGGAACGGACGAGGCCGGGTGAGAACGGCCCAGTTGATCGCCGGCCAGATCCGCCATCAGGCGCGCCTCGTCGCGCGCAACCGGTTGCTCCTCTTCTTCACGTTCGCGCTGCCGTTGCTGCTGTTCTTCATGTTCCAGATCGTCGTCCGCGGCGACATCTTCATCGGCGGTCGTCACTACACCGTGCCGCAGTTCTTCGGGCCGTCGCTCGCCGGCTACGGCGTCGTCACCGGCACCTACTCGTATCTCGCTGTCAGCACGACGTTCACGCGTCAGGAAGGCATCCTGAAGCGGTTGCGCGGCACGCCGCTGCCGGCGTGGGTGTACATCGCGGGCCGCATCGGTTCTGCGCTCGTGATCGCCGCGTTCACGAGCGGGCTCCTCCTCGCCATCACCGTCGTCTTCTACGACCTTCACATCGCGTTGGTCGCGATCCCGGCGATCGTGGTGACGTTCGTCGTCGGTGCGGTCGCGTTCGGCGCGCTCGGCCTCGCAGTCGCCGCGTTCGCACCGAACGGAGACGCCGCCGTTGCCATCGCGAACGCGACCTTGCTCCCGGCCGCGTTCGTTTCGTCGGTCTTCATCCCGCTCGAGAATCCGTCCACCTTGGTGCGGGTCGTCGGCTCGTTGCTGCCGCTGAAGCCGTTCTCGCTCGCGTTCCAACAGGCGGTGCACGCCGACTCGTTCACGGCGGGGTTCGCCTGGGGCCGATTGTTCGTCGTCGCGCTCTGGGGGCTCGGCGGGATGGCACTCGCGTTGCGCTACTTCACCTGGGTGCCGAAGGAGCCGCGCGCTCAGCGCCGGTCGAGCCGGCCCTCGGCCCAGCCGCCGGCCACGGCTCCGTCGGTCCGGACCTCCCGCTGAGCGAACAGCCAGCGGTCGTCGCCGGGCACCAGGCGATCGCGGTAGCGGCCCCAGTGGTCGACGCCGTGCTCGGTCACGGCGAGGAAGTAGCAGCGGGCGGTCGCTTCGGTCGGGCTCACGACGTCGATGCTCAGGTTCGACGTGTTGTGCCGAATCATCGGCACCGTTGACGTGTCCTTCAGGTCGCTTCCCACGCCGGTGAAGAACGCGCGCAGCCCGTCGTGGCCGCGCGCGGTTTCGCTGCCCTTGACGGCCAGTACACCGTCGGGGGTGAACAGCGCGACGACTTCGTCGAAGCGACCGCTGTCGACGAAGTGCGCGTAGCTCGCAACCGTTTCGCGGATGCACTCGCGCGCGATGAGTTCCCAGAGCTCCATGGACGCGGAGGCTACGGCGCGGGGCGGAAGTGGACGAGCGCGACCGTGTCCGAGACCGGTTCGAGCTCGGCCGTGACCGGGAGGTCGAGCGCGAGGTCCGCCGGCGCCAGACCGAGGAGGTTGCCGACGAGCCGCGGGCCTTCCTCGAGCTCTACGACGACGACTGCGTACGGAACCGCGAACGCGGGGTCGAGCTGCTGGTGCGTGACCGTCCACGAGAAGATGCGGCCGCGTCCGGACACCGGCTCGAACGTCGCCGCGAGCGAGCCGCACGCCGCGCACCGATGGCGTGGGGGATGGCGCCACGCGCCGCAGTCGGAGCAGCGTTGCAGCCGCAGCTCGCCCCGCGCGGCCCACGCGTAGAACTCGGCGTTCGGACCCACCGGGTTCGGCAGGATCCGCATCTCGGGGCGGGCAGCGGGACCGTCAGTGCTCATCGATCGGCTCCCAGCACGATGAGGCTGCCGTCACCGAAATCGCCCCAACCCGTCACGCAGCCGACCTCCGCGTCGGGCACCTGCACCTCTGGCGCGGCGTCGCCGCGCAGCTGGCGCACCGCTTCGACCACGTGGTTCATGCCCCACATGTGACCCTGCGACAAGAGCCCACCGTGGGTGTTCATCGGGAACTCACCACCCACCGCGATGCGCCCGTCGCGCACGAACGCGCCGGCCTCGCCGCGCGCGCACAACCCGAGCGCTTCGAGCTGGAGCAGCACGACGTAGGTGAAGCAGTCGTACACCTCGAGGAAGTTCATGTCCTGGGGTGTGACGCCCGCCATTCCGAACGCGCGCGGTGCGGCGTCGGTGAGGCCGATGTGGAACGGATCGGGTCGGTTGGCGATGTCGTCCGCGGGATACGGATGACCTTCGGCGGCGCCGAGGACGATGGCCGGCGCGTGCGCGAGGTCGCGGGCCCGCTCGAGTGATGTGACGACGACCGCCGCGGCGCAGTCGGTCTCGAGGCAGCAGTCGAACAGGCGGAACGGTTCCGACACCCAACGCGCCCCGAGGTAGTCCTCCATCGTCAGCGGCTTGCCGCGCATCAGCGCCTTGTCGTTGTGCTGCGCATGGGCGCGGAACGTCACCGCGACCTCGCCGGTGTCGGTGTCACGCGTGCCGTACAGCAGCTTGTGGCGCATCGCGATCCACGAATAGAACTGCGCGGCAGCGCGCGCGCCGTACGGCAGGTAGAAGTCGAGCACGGTGTCGCCGACCGCACTCGTGTCCAGCCCGCGGCGCGGGCGCGGGATCCCCTCACGGGGACGGAACGCGGAATACCCGTTCCAGCCGACGACCACCAGCACGTTCGTCGCCAGCCCGCTGTTCACCGCGAGCACTGCGTGCTGCAGCGCGGCGACGGAGCTCGCGCCACCCATGTGCACGGTCGTGGCGAACCGGAGGGTCTCGATGCCGAGGTTGGCGGCCAGTTCCTCGCTCGAGGTGAATCCCGGCGGTGGGACGATGCCGTCGATGGCGCCGACCGGCAGGCCGGCGTCCGCGATCGCGGTGTCGGCGGCCCGCAGCATCAGTTCCACGGGCAGGTGCGGCGACCCCCGCACGTAGTCGGTCTCGCCGATCCCGACGATCGCGGCCCGCCCGCCGATGCCGCCCGCTCCCGACCTGACCGTCACGGCGCCGGAAGCTACACGTGGTCGGCCGGTTTCGACGGGCCTCCGGCGCGGGGATATGCTGGGTTACTCGCCGGTAACTTGGTCGAAAGGCCGCCGGCCGACATTTGTCAGGCTCGCCGGCACTGTGCGCCCAATGGCGCCGAGCGCGAGCACACGAGGCAGCACGAAGGAAGGCAAGCCATGGCCGATTTCTCCCTCGATCTGAACGACGACCAACTGCAACTGCAGAAGTGGGTCCACGACTTCGCGGCCGACGTCGTTCGCCCCGCCGCTCCCGAGTGGGACGAGCGGGAGGAGACGCCGTGGCCGATCATCGAGGAAGCGGCCAACATCGGGCTCTACTCGATGGACTTCATCGCCAACGTGTTCGGCGACCCGACCGGCATCACCTTCCCGATGGTGTCCGAGGAGCTGTGCTGGGGCGACGCCGGCATCGCGCTCGTCGATCTTCGGCACGACGCTCGGCGTCTCCGGGCATCGTCGGCAACGGCACGCCGGAACAGATCGGTGAGTGGTTGCCGCAGTGCTTCGGTTCGCCCGGCGATCTCCGCATGGCCGCGTTCGCGGTGAGCGAAGCCGACGCCGGCAGCGACGTCTCTTCGTTGCGCACGCGCGCGGTGTACGACGAAGCGAAGGACGAGTGGGTGCTCAACGGCACCAAGACGTGGATCACGAACGGCGGCATCACCAAGGTCCCGACCGTGCACGTGGTCGTCGCGTCGGTCGAGCCCGAGTTGAAGAGCCGCGGCCACGCGTCGTTCATCGTGCCGCCGGGTACGCCCGGCCTGTCGATGGGCCAGAAGTTCAAGAAGATGGGCATCCGCGCCAGCCACACCGCCGAGGTCATCCTCGAAGACGTGCCGCGTGCCCGGCAACTGCCTGCTCGGCGGCAAGGAGAAGCTCGACGCGCGGCTCGCGCGGGCACGCGAGGGCAAGAGCTCGCGTGTGCAAGCCGCGATGAGCACGTTCGAAGCGAGCCGGCCGCTCGTCGGCGCGCAGGCGCTCGGCATCGCGCGCGCCGCGTACGAGTACGCGCTCGACTACGCGAAGGATCGGCAGGCGTTCGGCCGGCCGATCATCATGAACCAGGCGATCGCGTTCAAGCTCGCCGACATGAAGATGCAGATCGACGCGGCCCGCCTTGCTCGTGTGGCGCGCGACGTGGATGGCCGCGAACGGCAAGCAGTTCACCGCCGGCGAAGGCTCGATGTCGAAGCTCTACGCGGGCGAGGTCGCGGTGAAGGCGACCGAGGAAGCGATCCAGATCCTCGGCGGCGCCGGCTACGTGAAGGACCACCCGGTCGAGCAGTGGCACCGGGACTCGAAGATCTACACGATCTTCGAAGGCACCTCCGAGATCCAGCGCTTGGTCGTGGCGCGCAGCATCTCGGGGTTGCACATTCCCTGAGCGCGAGCCGTGGCGCGGGGCTTGCGAAAGGACGACGTGGAGGGCGCGTTCTTGCTCGTCGAAGGAACCGTCGGACTCGTCCGGATGCGAGTGACAGGCCTTCGGCTGCCCGGCTGACCGTGCCAGCGTTACAGCCGAACGAACACCGCGAGCCAGGCGGCAGATTCGACCACTACCGCCACCGTCGCGACCGAACAAGTCGCCGCGCCAACGAGCCCCACGACTGCGATAGCACGAACCGGCTTCGGAGGTGCTGACGCAGCGACTTCGCTCGCGTCAGGTCCAACACGCCGCCCCGCGGCGCGGTATCCGGTCAACCTCACGGTGAGGTGAGCGCGCGCTCGACCAGCGCGGGCCGGTCGAGCTTCCCGACCGACGTGCGCGGCAGCACCTCGACGAACGCGATCGACGCGGGCACCGCGCGCGGGTCGAGCCGCGCGCGGCAGTGCTCGATGATGTCGGTCGCGCTCGCTTCGTTTCCGTCGTGCAGCACGACGAACGCGCGACCGGAGCCGTGGACGCCGACAACGCCCACGTCGCGCACCGCGCGATGCTCGCCGATGCACCGCTCGACGTCGCCGGGGTACACGACGTGTCCGTCCGAGGTGAATGCATGGTCGACGCGGTCGATGATCCACACGAAGCCTTCTTCGTCGATGCGTGCCGCGTCGCCCGTGTGGAGCCAGCCCAGCTCGTCGATCGCGGCACGTGTGGCCTCGGGGCGGTTCCAGTAGCCCGCCATGACGTTCGGTCCCTTGACGAGGAGCTCGCCCGTCTCATCTGGAGGGCACTCGGAGCCGTCGCGCCGCGCCGTCCGCACGTCGACGAACAGCAGTGGCCTCCCCGCGGAACCCGACTTGTGCGCCGCGCTCGCGGCGTCGAGCACGGATACGACGGGCGACGCCTCCGAAAGCCCGTAACCCTGCAGGAACGTCACGCCCCGGTCGCCGTACGTTCGGAAGAGCCGGTCGGGCACCGGTGCGCCGCCGGTGATGACGAACCGGACGCTCGAGAGATCAGCAGTCGTCCAACGTCCGCTCAGGGTGAGCGCGTCGAGCAGGTCGGGATTGCCGAACCCGACCGTGACGCGCTCGCGCTCGATCGCATGGAGCACGTCGTCAGGGGTCGTCGCGACCGGCACCACCACCGTCCCGCCCTTGAAGAGCAACGGAAGCACGTTCACACCCATCCCACCGGTGCGAAAGAGCGGAGCGAGCGCAAGCGTCACGTCGTCGCTGCGCAAGTCGGCGACCGAGAGCATGTTGATCGCGTTCCACGTCACATTGGCGTGCGTCAGCATGACGCCCTTCGGCGAGCCGGTCGTGCCGGACGTATGCGGCATGACGCACACGTCGTCGGGATCGACGCGCGCGTCCGATCGCGTCATCCGCGCACTCGCGATCAAGTCCTCGAAGCTCCCAGCCGACGTCCCGCCACGAACGTGCACCGCGCGCACACCCGCCGGAAGCTCGATCGCGGCTGCGGCATCCTCGACGATGACCAGCTTCACCGCGTAGTCATCGAGCACGCCGCCAACGGCGTCCGCAGGCAGCCGGTGGTTCACCGGCGCGAAGACCGCACCCAGCTGTGCCACCGCGAAGAGCGTCTCGAGGAAAGCCGGGTGGCTCTCGCCGAGCCATCCGACGCGGTCGCCGCGCACGACGCCGAGCTCCCGCAAGCCGCACGAGAGCTGGCCGACGCGTTCGGCCAGTGCGGCATAGCTCCGCCGGGTCGTGCCGTGCACCAACGCGACATGGTCGGGTGCGATGCGCGCCCTCCGTTCGATCCAGGAACCGACGCCGGGGAACGTCGCCATCACCGCACCGACCCGCTCCGCAACGCGAGCGTCGCGTGCGCCGCGTTCCCGACCGCCCGCGACGCGCGCGCGAACCGTTCACGCGCCTCGCCGATTGCGGCTGGCACCTTCGCGACTCCACGGCAGTTGGCACATGACGAGCTCGGAGCGCCCGCGCCGCTCGTTCGGGCGCGCGTCACCGGACCTTCTTCGCCGATTGCTTCGACCAATCGTCGAGAGGAGCTATAGCGCCCATCGACGTCCGAGGAGGTCTATGGGCCGCCATGATTGGACGTCCCGTCCTCGACGCGCGTACCCGCTGTCCTGGTTTCGGGTCTTGGATGCCATCCTCGATCAACCGCCGCCATCACGTGCGTTTCGTTTGTCGTAAAGATACCCCTGCCCTCGTCGTTCCTGATTCCGTAGGCGCCGGGAAGCGGCGCAATGGTGCGCATACCCTGGACGTTCCTCGTGTCCGGTCTCCGGGCACCCGAAGTTCCTCGAGATCGTCGACGCAGTGACGTGTCCCTTCCCGGGAAGCGTCGGGTCCGGCAGGCTGTCATCGGAGGCGACGATGGATGCCCAGATCGGCGAACAGCTCGCGCGTGCAATCGCGGCGAAGGATGCGGCGAAGCTGTATGAGCTGCTCAGTCCAGAGGTCGACTTCCGCGGGATGACGCCGGGCCGATTCTGGGACGCGAACTCGGCGAGCGTCGTGGTCGACGACGTCCTCTTCGGTCATTGGTTCGAGCCGCACGACCACATCGACGAGATACAACGGATCGACTGCGACACGGTCGCTGATCGCCAGAGAGTCGGCCACCGGTTCCGCGTCAGCAATGCCGACGGGGCGTTCATCGTCGAGCAGCAGGCGTACTTCCATGTGGCGAACGCTCGCATCGATTGGCTGCGGATCATGTGCTCGGGCTACCGGCCGGTGTCATCCGCCACGATCGGGCGGTAGGGTCCTCGGCGACGACGCATCCTTCGCACGTCGTTGTGTTAAGTCGGGGACAGGAGTTTCCTGTGGCACTTGGTTTCTATTTCACACACGGTGGATTCACGCCGGACAAGTACGACGCAGTGATCAAGGAGCTCGATGCAGCCGGCGCGGGATCCCCGAAGGGGCGCTCACACCACGTAGCACTCGAGTCCAACGGCGAGATCCAGGTGTTCGATGTCTGGAACTCCCAGGAGGAGTTCGACGCATTCGGAACGACGCTCCTCCCGATCCTCGCGAGCCATGGCATCGAGCTGCACGAGCCAATGGTTGCGCGCGTCCACAACGTGATCCAGGGCTGAACGCCGCCGCGACATAGGGAGCGGGGGCGCCATGATGGCGAGTCGTATGCAGGCAGGATTCCGACGCGTCTGCTCGAGAGCGGCCGTGCTCGCGCTCGCCGTCGGAGTGAGCGCCGCGACCGCGACGAGTGCCGTGGCCGCGGGGCCGCCGGCGAACGACAATTTCGAGAACGCGGCGACGATCAGCGGAACGCAAGGGACCGTGGCCGGCACGACGCTCGACGCGACCGCGCAGCCCGGTGAACCCGACAACCAGGGATTCCCCGCGACCCATTCGGTCTGGTACTCGTACACGTCCCGGGCCGACGGCACGCTCGTCGTCGACACGTGCGAGGACACCGCCTTCTTCAGCACGATCGCCGTGTTCACCGGGGCGACGATCGGCACCCTGACGCCCGTCAGCTCTCACCCGAACGGTGCATGCGCGCAGGTTCGCATCGCGTTCAATGTGACTCGGGCAACTGCGTACCGGATCGCAATCGACGATATCTTCGGCGAGCCCGGCCCGTTCACGCTCGGATGGACGTTCACGCCCGCGAGCGCACCGCTGCTCGCGATCGGCTCCGATCCCGACCTGAACTGCTTCCCCCAAGAACGTCTCGAACGACTGGCTCCAGTTCTGGTCGTCCCAAGCAACGGCGCCGGCCGAGTACTCGTGCGCAACGCTCGTCTCCGTCCCCGGCGTCGGGCTCTTCGGGCCACCCGGGTTCGCCGATAGCAGCGGCCTCGTCGCCGGGCAGCAACTTCACGCCTACCGAGCCGTGAGGCAATCCGTCGGCGCCCGCCAGGTGCGTACGACCGTCACGCTGCCAGGCACCGCGCTGATGCTGGTTCAGACCGAGACCTACCGCGGCGGTACCTCGCTGCGCGTCGACGTCGACGTCATCAACAACGGCATGACGAATGCGAATGTCGTCCTGTACCGCACCGGCGACTGCTTCCGGGGTGACGACGTGTCGTTCGCGGTGTCCGGAGCCGGAGCGGTCGGGTGTGAGCAGGCGCGGCAACGGGGGGTCATCGCACGCCCCTCGCCGGGCGACATCTTCATCCGGTGGGAGCCGCTCACGTTCGGTCGCAACCAGATCCGCGCGAAGTCCGTGGCGGGCGACGTCGACACGGTGCGCGGCGCGATCGCTACTGGCGCGGCACTGGCAGACACGTGTGAATGCGCCGTCCCGGTCGACGCGGCCGCGGCCTTGTCGTGGTCGCTGCCGGTTCCCGCCCGCGGGCAGCTGAGCGCATCGCATCTGCTGACGATGTCGACCGGTGATGGTCGTGATGTCACCTCGATCAGGAGTGCACTGTTCGGCGGTCGCGGGCGGTGGAACCTGGCTGCCCACGTCGCAACCGCCGCCGGACCGGTCGCCGGCGTTCCAGTGCTCTTCGAGCGCGGCTCGCTCCCGGCGTGTACGGCAGTCACCAACGCGAGAGGCAACGCCGTGTGCGGGACCACCGGCCCGCGCGACATCTACACCGCGACGTACTTCGGCGACACGTCGCATCGGCCCGCCAGCGTGCAGCTCGGGCAGAGCGATCCGAATCCGCCGGCCCAGCCGCCGAGCTTCCCTGCCTGTGCGCAGTTCGACCACGGTCCCTTCGCCGTCGCACTCGCCATCAACGGCGACGGTCACTACCAGGAAGTGATCGCCGGAACGCTCGCGCCGCCGTGCCCCACGGTGCTCTATCGGGCCCGCTCGCTCGGGGTCGTCATCGGCGAGGCGCGCGGCGATCTCCGCACGACGACACTCACGGGTGAACCGATCGCCGGTCTGGCGAGCCTGTACCTCGACGATCAGCACGCCTCCGGCTGCATCACCCTCGAGTCTGTCGATCTCCGCACGGGCGCGGTGATCGACACCGTCCCAAGTGCTACGTCGGGGAAGTCGTGCCTCGACGCGGTTGCCGGTCAGAAGTTCCGGTGATGTCCGCCGCCTGATCGCGAAGCTCGTCGGCGCGCAACGCATCACCGTCGGCTTCACAGCACTCGACCGCGATGGCGAACGCCTTCGCGGCCCATTCGGCCGCGCCGACCTCGACGAACTGCGATGCTGCGACCTCGGCCGACTCGCGTGCCTGCCTCGTTCGCCCTGACCGCAAGATCGGCGATCGCGGAGGTCAGACCGGCGTCGGCAACGGTGAGCATGTCGCCGCTCTTCATCGCGATCGTGATCGCCCGATCGCAGTATTCGCGGACTTCGTCGACGTCCCCACGCGCGAGCAGCGCCTCGGCGAGATTCGCGTTCGCGGTCGCGAGGGCGGGGTGTCCGATGCGCGCGAGCTCGGAGATCGCCCGACGGTTGCAGTCGATCGCGGCGTCGATCTCGCCGCGTGCGAGCTCGACGAGGGCGAGGTTGACGAGGCATCCCGCCGCTTCTTCGACGTGACCGATTCGCTCCGAGAGTGCGAGTCCGTCGCGCAGTACCGCGGCGGCGTCATCGAGGCGCCCGAGATCCTCGTACACGCCGCCGAGCACACGCTGCGCGCTCGAGAGGCGACGGAGGTCACCGGACGCCTCGAAGGAGCGCCGTGCCTCGAGCCCGTGGCCGAGCGCGTCTTCGAGCAATCCGACCGAAGACTCGGCGCGGGCGAGGTCGCTCAGCAGCGTCGCGCGCATCGGATCGTCGGATGGGACGACGGCGAGTCCCTCGGCGAAGGAACTGATCGCGGCGTGGAAGCTGTCGGCGACCATGAGACAACGACCGCGCTCGAGACTGATCGACGCACGTTCCGTCGGGCGACTGCGGCTCGCGCCGCGTCGAGCACGTCGAGCGCATCGCGATAGTCACCCTGGGTACGCAGGCTCGCGGCCAGGCCGCACGCGGCGCGCAGCGCCGGCGGGGCCGTCGAGCAGGGAGCGGTACAGCTCGCCGGCCTCGGCGTACGCGCCGACCTGCCGGCTGCAGATCGGCGAGCCGCAGTGTGAGCTCCGGTCGCGCTCGGCGCGGTCTCGTCGTCGCGCCGGACGAGCTCGCGGGCCCGGCGGAGGTGGAGGATCGCGGTGTCGTTGGCGAACACTCCTTCCGCCCGTTGCGCCGATCGCAGCAGTTGGTCGACGGCGCGTGCGCCCGCGTCGGCACGATAGAGGTGGTCCGCGAGCACGTCACCGGCGTCACCATCGCTGCCGTCGACCCGTTCGATCTCGTCGGCGATCGCAGGTGCAACAGCGCGAGCATGGCGGCGCAGCATCCGCGAGTACGCGACTTCCTGCACGAGCGTGTGCCGGAACTGCAGCGTGTCCGGGCGATCGCGGGCCGGTTCGAGGAACTCGTTCTCGATGAGCTCCTTGATCGCGATCTTCACGTTGCGCACCTCGACCGCGGGCGCCGTCGCACGCAGCAACGCGAGCGGGACATCCGCGCCGATCGCGGCGGCGAGGTCGATCATCCGGCGGGCGTCCGGTGCCAAGCGGTCGAGGCGTGGACGCGAGTGCGCTCTCGATCGTGGGCGGCAGGTCGTCGCTGGTTCCGACCGCTTCCCCGCGCGCAACGGCGCGGACCATCTCCACGGCGAAGAACGGATTGCCGTGGGCCCGCGCGACAGATCGACGCGGCGGTTGCGTCCGGCATCGGGCCGCCGATCTGCTCGACGAGCGTGAGCATCTCCGGCGTCGTCGAGACCGTCGAGCATCATGCGTCGTCGCGTCCATCGCCTCGTTGCGAATGCGATTGATCGCATCGCTGTCGGTTCGCGACGACACGATCAGGAGGAGCGGAATCCGTTCCGCCTGGGCGGCGACGTGCGCGAGGAGTTCCACGGTTGCGTCGTCCGCCCAATGAATGTCTTCGGCGGTAGAGCACCAACGGATCACGGCGGCCGAGTGCGCCGAGCAGCGCCGTGAAGGCATCGTGCAGCCGCGTCCGCCGCACTTCGGGATCGACATCGTCACGGTCGGACCACGTCGGCGCGAGGAGCCCGGCCAGCGTCGCGGCGTGCTCCTGGAGGCCGAGCGTCGGCCAACATGTGGTCCAGACGAGCCTGGGTATCGCCATCAGCCGCTCCGCGCGTCGCTTCGTCGGCCAACGTCGTGAGGAGGTTGATGATGGGCTCGTACGGTGAGCCCGATCGGTACGACACGCCCGCGTGCCTCGATCCAGCGCAGGCCGCGGGCGGCTGCGTCAGCACGTGCGGCCTCGATCAACGACGTCTTGCCGACACCGGCATAGCCCGAGACGATGACGACCTCGCCCGTGAGCGCGGCGAGCCGATCGAACGCGCCGCGCAGGCATCGCTCGTTCCTCGATCCGGCCGACGACGACGACATTCCTCCGCCACAACCTCTCGACGACCGGCGAGACGCCACGCCGGGAACGGGTTCCGCCTTGCCCTTGAGATCGAGACTCCCGATCGATTCCAGCACGAACGATCGTCGTGCGAGGCGCTCGGTCAGTGAACCGACGTAGGTCTCGCCGGACGGCGCCTGCGACTCGAGACGTTGCGCGACGTTGATGGCGTCACCGAGCACCGAGTAGTCGGCGCGCACCTCGCTGCCGATGACGAGCGCGATCGCATGGCCACTGTTGACGCCGATGTGCAGGCCGAGTGCTTGCGCGGCCGTCGCCCAACCTCGGACGGATCGCGTCGAAGCGTTCATGCATCTCCAGCGCGCAAGCGAGGGCCCGCTCCGCGTCGTCTTCGTGGCTCACCGGCGCACCGAAGAACGCGAGCAGTGCGTCGCCGGCGTACTTGTCGACGTAGCCGTCGTACCGGCCGACGACTTCGCTCAGCTCCGAGATGATCGCGGTGACGATGTCGGTGACCGTCTCGGGATCGAGGTCGTCGGCGAGCGCCGTGAATCCCGCTGATGTCGGCGAACATCGCGGTGACGAGCCGGCGTTGCCCGCGATGCTGGTCGCTCGACGCCGTCTCGGGCACCTGGCCGCGCGAGAGCCGCTCGATGACGTCGTCGACGTCAGGTCGCCGTTGTCCGTCGGCACCGTTGGCCGTGCCGCAATGGCCGCAGAACCGGGTGTCGCCGGGATTCTCACCGTCGCACGATCGGCACACCCACCCCACGCGGGAACCGTACAGCGCGACCCGCCGCCGACGTCGCGAGTGAACGCCGGGCCCGGAGGGAACGCGATGTTCTTGCGACAATCGGCGACCGGAACGGTCGTCGAATGTCGCCGAAAGCTGGACTTACGCGCGGTGGTAGGTGTCGACGCGGACGCCCGACGGGAACGTCTGCGTGTCGACGCTCTTCCACGGTGACAGCTTGATCGTGTCGGGGAACACGCGCAGGCCGGCGCCGATCGTCACGGGGAAGATCATCAGGCGCAGCTCGTCGACCAGGTCGTGCTCGAGCAGCGTGTGCACCAACGTCTTGCTGCCGGCGACGAGGATCGGTCCGCCGTCCTGCGCTTTGAGCGCGCGGACGCCTTCGACGACGTCACCGGTCATGACCGTCGTGTTGCCCCAGTGCGGATCCTCGAGCGTCTTGGACACGACGATCTTGGGCATGCTGTTCATCTTGTCGGCGAACTCGCCTTCGTAGGTCGGCCACGCGTCCGCGAAGCTCTCGTACGTCACACGGCCGATCAGCAGGGTCTCCGCCTCGAGCACTTCCTGCAGCTTGTACTGCTCCTGCTCGGCGACGGAGTAGTCGATGACCCAGCCGCTGAGCGGGTGGCTCGGCTCACCGCCGGGAGCCTCCATCACGCCGTCGAGGGTCACGAACTCGGAAACGATCAGTGTGCGCATGTGCGTGCAGATCCTTCCGTCGCCCGCGAACTCATCGGTCATTGTCGCAGCTCGGTCAGCGCAATGCTGCGTCGTAGATCTCGAGGGTCGGAGGTTCCGCCGCGAGGTCGCCGAGCGCCGCGCGACGCGCGGACTCGGGGACGCGAAAGTGCGCGTCGAGCGCGGTCGGTCGATCCAGTGCTCGAGGAACACGAAGCGGTCAGGCACCTCCACATCTTCGTGAACCGAGTGCAACAGGCATCCCGGTTCCGAGCGCGAACGGTGCACGTGCTCGAGGCTGAGCCGCAGCACTTCCGCGCGAGTCTCGGGCGTTGCCTGCACGCTGCCGGTGACGATGATCATGCCGTCGCGCTCCTCACGTCAGGTGACGATCTCGATCAATCGCGCCAATCCCGGATCGTTGACCATGAGCCCGCTGCCGTCCACCGGGAGGGTCGTGCTGAACGCGTCGGCGCTCGTGCACGCGACGCGTCGTGCCTGCCGTAGCGTCAAGGCATGGCGCGATGGCTCCTGAAGTCGGAACCGGCGGTCTTCTCGTACGACGATCTGGTACGGGCCGGACGCGAAGGCTGGGACGGGATCCGCAACTACCAGGCGCGCATCTTCCTGCGCGAGATGCGCCAGGGCGAGCAGGCGATCTTCTACCACTCGAATGCGAAACCACCTGGTGTCGCCGGGATCTGCAAGATCGTGAAGGAGGCCGAGCCCGACCCGACGCAGTTCGATCCGGCGAGCAGCTACTACGACGCCACGAGCGACCCGGCAGATCCACGTTGGGACTGGGTGACGGTGGCACCGGTGCGCGCGCTTCCGTTCGTTTCACTCGACGAGTTGCGGACGATCGCTGAGCTCGCGAACAGTCGCCTGCTCGCGAGAGGGAACCGCCTCTCGGTCCTCCCTCTCAGCGAGACGGAATTCGACGCCATCGTCCGCTACGCCCTCCACCGATCTGTCGGCTGAGCGACGACGCTCGGTCCCGGCGCCTGCCTCGGGAGATGCTCGCGTTCATCACCGTGAGGTGGTTTGATAACCACCGTGACGGGCGTGGGCGACGGCAGCAGGCGAGACGAGTAGGCCGGCCGTGAGCGACGACGGACCGGCGATGGCGTACGCGGCAGATCGCGAAGTCCGCTTCGCGGTCGTGCTCTACGGCGGCGTGTCGCTCGCCATCTACATGAACGGGATCGTCCAGGAGCTGTTCTCGCTCGTGCGCGCGACCGCGCCCGCCGCGAACGGCACCACCCTGCACCTCCAGAAGCTCTGCGGCGCCGAACCCGTCTACCGCGACCTGGCGCGCCGGCTGGGCGAGAAGCCGGGTACTCCGTCGAGCGGTGGCCCCGTCAAGTGCCGGATCGTCGTCGACATCCTCACCGGAACGTCCGCGGGCGGCATCAACGGCGTCTTCCTGGCCAAGGCGCTGGCCAACGACCAATCGATCGAGAAGCTGGCGAAGCTGTGGGTCGACAACGGCGACATCGCGGCGTTGCTGAACGACGCCGACGCGTACAAGGAGCTCGGCGGGCTTCCGCGCGAACGTCCGCCCGAGTCGTTGCTCAGCGGCAGCTACATGTTGTTCCACCTGCTCGACGCGCTCGGCGGCGTCAGCGCGACGAACCCGCAGCCCGGGCCGTCGCCGTACGCGGACCAGATCGATCTCTGGGTCACCTCGACCGACTTGTCGGGCCGGCCGGAGGAGATCGGGCTGAGCGATCAGGCGCCGCTCGAGCACGAGCGCGAGGTCAACCACCGAGCTCGGTTCCACTTCGTCTACGACGCGGGCGCCGACGGCGAAGCGATCAACATGTTCGGCCGCGAGTACGACCCGTTGCTCGCGTTCGTCGCACGCGCAACATCTTCCTTCCCGGGCGCATTTCGTCCGGTGCAGTTGCGCGACGTCGAGCCGGTGGCGGCGAACCTCCGCGCCGCGTTCGCGAAGGACGAAGCCGCGACGCCCTGGCTCCCGATCGACTCGGACCAAGCGCAGCGATTGTTCCAGCGATACGGCGCGCCCGAGTACTACGAGAGCGTGTCGTTCGCCGACGGTGGCTATCTCGACAACAAGCCGGTGGATCTCGTGATGGAGACGCTGCCGAAGCGCCGGGCCGATCTCCCGGTGAGCCGGCGGGTGCTCGTCGTCGATCCGAACCCGGGTGGCGGCGGCGCCGAGCACACGACCCCGAACGCGCCGCGCTCGGACCTCGTTTCGACCCTCCTGAAGGTCGTCACCCTGCCGCGCGCGAGACCATCGGTGGCGAGATCGATCGGATCAAAGCGCTCTCCGGCCCGCTCGAGACCCGCGAGAAGATCTACGCCGCGGTCGAGAACGCGCTCACCGGCGGTGCCGGCCCGGTGGACTCACCCGCGCGCGGGTTACCTCGCGCTGCGCACCGGCGACACGATCGCCGACCTCGCGGCCGCGCTCGCCCGCATCGGCTTCGGCGATCGCGCGTACGAGGTCGACAGTCCGCAGTACGAGCTTGCCCGCACGGTCGTGACCGCGTGGCTCGACGGCGCGAACCCGGCGACCCGAACCGCCTTCCTCGCCCGGTTCGACCTCGCCTACTTCTTGCGGCGTGTCAACTACGTCAACCATCGCGGTGGGGTGCCGCCAGACGCGCTTGCGGACATGGCCGACGTCCGCCAGCGCCTGATCCGGCTCGGTCGGGCGCTGCGCGCACGCGACACCGCAACCGCGGGCGTGCCCGCATTGCGCACCGCGCTCGATGCGCTCGTGACGGCCGGTCCGAACGCTGTCGATCCGGCGGCCGCGGAATTCGTGGCCGCAGTCCAGGCGGTCGAGCCGGTCATGCAGGCGTTCGCGGCGGCGCTGGACCTCGACCAGGCGACGACCGACGTCGCGGCGATCGTCGCGACTCTCGACGCGGCGCCGCAGAAGCGGTGGGACGGTTTCGACGAAGTGGACGAAGCCACGCTCGCGCTGCGCCAGCTCATCCCCGGCGAGAACAAGGACATCGCGGTGGTGCGCGTCAGCCCGCGCGACGCGACGTCGGTCTGCGACGAACGCCACGGCCAGGTGAAGCTCGCGGGCACCGCCATTCATCACTTCGGCGGCTTCTTCCGCCCCGACTGGCGGCGCAACGACATCATGTGGGGCCGCCTCGACGCGGCCGAGCGTCTGATCGGGATGCTGGTCGACGACGCGGCCGACCCGACGATCGACAAAGCCGCATTCATTCGTCGCGCCCACGAAGCGATCATCACCGATCTCCTCGCGGACGCGAAGTACCGCGTGCTCTTCGACGTGATCGCGCCCGGCTCGATGACGGCCGCTCTCACCGACGAAGCGGAGTATCCGAGTGCCTCGGAACGCGTGCTCGACTGCCTGAAGGCGGAGTACAAGCCGCCGCCGGGTCCGACGCGCGAGGACACGCTCGCGCTCGCGAGCCGATCGGCGCGTGTCGTCGACGGGATGACGGCCGGGCTCGCGGACGACGCGGGCCAACCGCTGCAGAAGGCGCGCACCTGGCTGTCGGCGTTCCTCCGGCCCGCGGCCCAGCTCGCCGACCTCGTGCTCGACCGCAGCATCAAGGCCGCGGTGACTCGGCACGTCCTCGATCTCACGATCCTGGCCGGGCTGCTCATGATCCTGCTCGGGTCGCTCTTCGGCGGCCGGCCCGTCGTGACCTTCGGTTGGACGGTGTTCGCGATCGCGCTCGGCGGGCGTGTGCTCGTCAACCTGGGCGGGAACTGGATCCGCAACGGGAAAGGATGGTGGATCGGCGTCGCGGTCGCGGGTGCGCTGCTCGTGCTCGTCGGCATCGAGGGTCTGCTCCTCGCGAGCGGCACGAAACGCTGGCTCGGCCTGTTCCTGCTCGGCGTCGCGTGCGGCTTGGTGCTCGCGATCATCACGAAGAAAGGAAGCTCGGCGATCGCGGTCGTCCTCACCACGGTGGTCGTCATCTCGCTCGCGTTCCTCGGGATCACCGAGCTCGCCGTCCACCCGGTGGCGAAGCTGTGCAACCAGAGCGACTGGGAGCACGACGCGATCGATGCGCTGCCGGGCTTCACCTGCCCGCCCGGCTAGGGCAAGAAGTGCCCGCCCGGCTAGGGCAAGAAGTGCCCGCCCGGCTAGAAGGCCCGCCCGGCTCGGGCAAGAAGTGCCCGCCCGGCTAGGGCCAGACCGCACCGAACTGCGTGGAGTCGAGGACGCGGCCGGAATAGCCCCAGTTCTCGGGTGCGCTGAGGTAGGCGACCGCGGGCACGACGGCGTCGGGTGTCTTCCAACCACTCCAGTCGTGGTCTTCGCCCAGCTCGAACACCGACAGCTCGGTCTTCACCGCACCGGGGCGCAGCGCGTTGATCGCGATCCCCTGGTCGACGAGCTCGGGTGCGAGCGCGGTCGAGAACCGTTCCATCGCGGCCTTCGCCACCGCGTAGATCGTGTAGCCGGGCGGCATGAACGGTGTCGATTCGTGCCCGGCGCCACCCGACGAGATGTTGATGATGCTGCCGCCACCGGTCGCGGCCATGTGCGGCACCACCGCGCGGCAGATCAGGTACAGGCTGCGCACGTTCACACGCATCGACTCGTCCCACTGGTCGACGGTCGACGCCGCGAATGCGGACCGGGTCGGTGCCATCGCGTTGTTGACGAGCACGTCGATGCGGTCGTACTTGTCGATCGTCGTGTCGATCAGGTGCTGGATGTCGTCGGCGATCCCGATGTCGCAGCGCACCGCGAGGGCACTGCCGCCCGCGTCCTCGATGCACGCGACCGTCTCGTGGATCGTGCCCGGCAGCCCGTCGGGATGCTTGTCGACGGTGCGCGCCGCGCACACGACCTTCGCGCCCAGGTGCGCCAGGCCGATCGCCAACCCTTTGCCGATCCCTCGGGACGCGCCGGTCACGATGACGACGCGTCCGGTCAGGTCGACCACGCTCGTACCGTCGGTCGTCCCCTCGCTCGTGGTGTCGGTCATCGCGGTGACCGTACTAAGCCGGTTCGAGCTCGAGTCCAGTCGCGACGGTGAGGCGGAACCGGCCGCGCCCGGTCTTCTCGATCCGGATCGGCGCCGAACGCTCGTCGAGGCGACGCTTCAGCAGGATGAGACGGCTCTCGAGGTTGTCGCGGAACTCCGGCAGCTCGAGCGTCGGATCGAGCCGGACCTCCTTGTTCGTGAAGTCCTCGCGCCCGTCTCGCGTGTTCTGCGTGAGCAGCGCCCACAGGATGCGGCCGGCGACGCCCTTGATGAGGTAGTCACCGTCGAGGAAGGTGCTGCCGTCGACCGCGAAGAACCGCACGCGCGTTGTCGCCGCCTCGGGTGCACCGGACGCGCGCGGCGGGCTCGCCGACGGCGCTGCGACATCGGCTTCCGCGCGTTCTTGCGCCCAGTCGATCTCGATCGCGCTCGCGACCATCGTCGCCACGATCGTGAGCAACGCTTCGTCCTCGGTCGTGAACGCAACACGTTGTGGGCTCTCGATCACGAGGACGCCGACGAGCTGTCCGAGCACGATCGCGGGGACCGCGACCTGGCTCTGAGCCTCGGCGAGACCGGGCAGCGGGATCTCGTGACCCGGTGCTTCGACACCGCTCTCCTCGTACGCGCGGCGGATGCTCCGCGCGTAAGCCAGCATCTTGCCGAGGTTCCCGATGCGCATCGGCTCGGCGCGCGCCGCGGCCATGCCGATGATCCCTTCGCCCACCTGGATCTCCGATCCGATGCCTTCGGTGTCGTAGCCGTGGCTCGCGATCGTGTACAGACGGCTGCCGTCCTCGTCGCGCAGGAGCAACAGCGAGTGCTCGTAGCCGAACAGATCGGCGAGGCCGCCGAGCGCGGCGCCGACCAGCGTGTCGAGATCCGGACAGCGCCCGAGCCGCTCGCTCAACTGCGCCAGCGCCGGGAGGGGATCCTTCATGCGAGCGGTCACCTCGGTCACGAAGGGGTGATGTCGTCGATCTCGATGACGCGGTACACGTCCGCGCTGCGCAGCTTGAACACGCCCTGCATGCCGGTGAGCGCGGCGACCGCCTCGACGTCCCGGTGCAGCTGGTCGAACAGCGGACCGCGTCGCTCGGTGCGTTCGTAGCGCAGGATCAGCCGGTACTCGTGGTACGAGATCGGGTCGATCAGCAGCACGCACGCCTGTGGGTTCTCCGCGAGGTTGCGCACGGTCTTCGAGAAGAACTGGTTCGACACCGCGACCCGCTCGTCATCGACGAGGTGGACGCGGGTCAGGTGGGTCACGTTCGGCGTCCCGTCGCTGCTCGCAGTCGCGATCACCGCGGGGATGACGCCCTCGAAGCACGCGCTGATCGCCGAGAGCGGAAGCGATGTGTCGTTCCCCATGTCACGTGCCGGCTGAGAGGAGCGACCGACCCGCGGTCGGTCCGGGCGTCTGGTCGAACAATGCTTCGACGGTCATGACCAGGGCGAACCGTTGGCCCGGCCGCAGCACCTGGAGCAGGTCCAGCGCGGTGCCGTCCGCTTCGTGGATCGCCTGGAAGAAGCCGTCGATGTACTCGGCCGAGCGCACCAGGTCGGCGTCGGAGCATGGGCCGATCTCGACGCCGTGGCCCTTGATCTGGACCGAGAAGAACGTGTCGACGTCGGTGCCGGTCACCGCGATGACCCCGGTGGACTCGAGATTCGCGATCGTCGGCGCCGCGGTCGCGGCGAGGATCAGCCGGACGCGCTCGCCTCCGTCGAGCACCTCGAGGCCGAACGCACGGGTCGCGGCGGGCAGGCCGTTCGCATCGACGGTGCCCACGATCAGCGAGCACGGCCCCTGCAGCAGGGCGGCAACCTCGCCTTCGATCATCGATCTCGCCCCCGAAGCGTGACGTAGGGATTTCTTAGGGTTTGCTCACGCGCCTTTCAGGAGCGGGCGCGCCGGATGTTCCTCATGATCGTACGAAACCGAATCCATCCGGTGCAGAACGCGGAACTGCGGGGCACCCGGGCGAGAGGAACATCCATGACCACCACCGAAACCGCGAACTCCCACCGGCCGAGCTCCACGTCGGCCGCCGTCGAATCCGCCGGGCTCGACCGGGTCGACGTCGACATCTACCGCGACATCCACAAGGGCATCCGCGCCGAGCTCTTCGGCGTCACGATCGCGGCGGGAAACGTCGACCCCGGTGACCACGACGCGGTGGAGGCGGGCAGCGACCGCTTGCGCACGCTGACGCAGCTGTTGATCTCGCACGCCGAGCACGAAGAGGAGTTCCTCCAGCCGGTCGTCAAGCAGCACGCGCCGAAGCTCGCGGACATCATCGTCGAGGACCACGTCGCTCTCGAGAAGCAGATGGCGTGCATCGAGGTGCTGAGCGACCGCATCGTCGACGCCGTCGCGACGGAGCGCCGGCGGATGACGCACCGCTTGTACCTCGCGCTGGCGTCGTTCACCGCGGAGTATCTGCAGCACCAAGCGTTCGAGGAGATGGAGATCGCACCCGCACTCGCCGGGTTCGTGAGCGCCGACGAGTTGGTCGCCATCGACCGCGCAGATCGTCGCGAGCATCCCGCCCGACCAGATGGCGGTCGGTTTGTCGCTCATGCTGCCCGCGATGAACATCGATGACCGGACCGAGATGCTCGGCGGCATGAAGCACGGCGCGCCGCCGGAGGTGCTCGCGGGCGTACAGGCGCTCGCGCAATCGGTGCTGACCGCTTCCGACTACGTGGCCCTCGCCGCGCGCGTCGAAGCCGCCTGACGCACAAGTGCCCGGCATTTCGTGACGTACGGCGCGCGCCGCAGCGACGGCGTGCGCCGTGCGCGCGACGGTCTGGCCGTCCAGCGACTTCGGGCACCGATCCCTCGGGGCCAGTTGCTACCGTGCCTCGATGGACGCGCCGCCGGAAGCGAACGAACCGCGCCCGGATCGGCGCGCGGGTATCGAATCCGTACCGCGCGTCCCGCGCGGCAGGACGCGCCCGCCGCGCGTGGCGAATTTCGCAGTGCTCCCGGGTGCACCCTTCCCGCTCGGAGCGGCGTGGAACGGCACCGGCACGAACTTCTCGCTGTTCAGCGAGTCCGCGACGCAAGTCGACGTGTGCCTCTTCGACGCCGCCGGCCACGAGACGCGCATCCCGATGCGCGAAGAGACCGCGTTCATCCATCACGTCTTTCTCCCCGGCATCGGCCCGGGCCAGCGCTACGGCTTCCGCGTCCACGGCCAGTGGTCGCCGCAGCAGGGTCTGCGCAGCAACCACCAGAAGCTGCTGCTCGATCCCTACGGCAAGGCAGTGACCGGTGCGGTCGGCTGGGGTCAGCCCGTCTACCCGTACCGCTTCGGTGACGAGAGCCGGCCGAGCACGAGTGACAGCGCGCGCTTCATGCCGAAGTCGGTCGTCGTCAACCCGTACTTCGACTGGGGCAACGACCGCCCGCCGATGACACCACTGCACGAGACGCTGCTCTACGAGGTCCACACCAAGGGTTTCACGCAGACGCACCCCTCGGTGCCGCCGAACCTGCGCGGCACGTACGCGGGCCTCGCCTTCCCCGACGTCGTGGACTGGTTCGTCGGGCTCGGTGTCACGGCCGTCGAGCTGATGCCGGTGCACCAGTTCATCCACGACCACCGGCTCGTCCAGATGGGGTTGCGCAACTACTGGGGCTACAACTCCATCGGCTACTTCGCGCCGCACGGGGAGTACAGCGCGAGCGGCGACCTCGGCCAGCAGGTCCAAGAGTTCAAGCAGATGGTCAAGACGATGCACGACGCGGGCATCGAGGTCATCCTCGACGTCGTCTACAACCACACCGCCGAAGGCAACCATCTGGGCCCGATGCTCGCGTTCAAGGGCGTCGACAACGCCGCGTACTACCGGCTCTCGGAAGAGGACAAGCGGTTCTACGTCGACTACACGGGTACCGGCAACACGCTGAACATGCGGCACCCGCACGTGTTGCAGCTGCTGATGGACAGCCTCCGCTACTGGGTGCTCGAGATGCACGTCGACGGTTTCCGGTTCGACCTCGCGGCGACGCTCGCGCGCACCCTGCACGACGTCGACCGGCTGTCGGCGTTCTTCGACGTGATCCAGCAGGATCCGGTCATCAGCCAGGTCAAGCTGATCGCCGAGCCGTGGGACGTCGGCGAAGGCGGCTACCAGGTCGGCAACTTCCCGCCGTTGTGGTCCGAGTGGAACGGCCGCTACCGCGACAGCGTGCGTGATTTCTGGCGGGCCCAGGAGCAAGGGCTCGGCGAGTTCGCGGCCCGGCTCACCGGCTCGTCCGACCTGTACGAAGCGACGGGCCGCCGGCCGTCCGCGTCGATCAACTTCGTCACCGCGCACGACGGCTTCACGCTCGCGGACCTGGTTTCCTACAACGAGAAGCACAACGACGCGAACGGCGAGGACGGACGCGACGGCACGGACGACAACCGCTCGTGGAACTCCGGCGTCGAGGGCCCCACCGATGACGAGAGCATCCTGCAACTCCGGCGCCGGCAGCAGCGCAACTTCCTCGCAACCCTGTTCTTGTCGCAAGGCGTCCCGATGCTGCTCGCGGGCGACGAGATCGGGCGCACGCAGGCCGGCAACAACAACGCGTACTGCCAGGACAACGAGATCTCGTGGGTCGACTGGGAGAACGTGGACGAGGAGCTGCTCGCGTTCACGAGCCTGCTGAGTGACATCCGCAAGCGCAACGCCGCGTTCCGGCGCCGGCGATGGTTCCAGGGCCGACCCATCCACGGCAGCGGTGTCAGCGATGTCGCGTGGTTCAAACCGGACGGCAGCCAGATGACCGACGACGACTGGCGCGCCGGGTTCGCGAAGACCATCGGCGTGTTCCTGAACGGCGACGCGTTACCGTGGCAGGACGCCGCCGGGCATCCCGTGCGCGGTGACTCGTTCTTCCTGCTCTTCAACGCGCACTGGGAGCCGATCGAGTTCACGATCCCGTCGGAGCAGTGGGGCCGCGAGTGGTCCACCGTGATCGACACCGCGATCGCGGGGCGCGTGCAGCCGACCCGTTCGAAGCCGGGCGACCGTTTGAAGATGCTCGACCGGTCCTTCATCCTCTTGCGCCGGACCGACCCCTCGAGCTGATCAGCGGGAGACGAGCAGCGCGGCGGGCAGCCGGGTGAGCACTTCTCCGATGGGCAGCTGACCCTTAGTGGCATCGACCTCGGTGCCGGTGAAGACGTCGGAGCAGCGCGCGGGCGCGGTCGCCGGCAACCCGATCGCGCGATCGCCCCACACGCCGCCCCCGACGGGCCAGTGGTCACGCGGTGCGAGCCGGGTCGGCAACCGGGGTGCGCACGCGATCGCCCATTCGCCTTCGTGGTGCCGTGCGAACGCGAGCACGGCATCGTCCGCGACCGGAAGCGGGATGTAGGCGCCGTGCCCGAACAGCGCGCGCTGCTCGCGCCGAGCCCGGAGGCCGGCGCGCGTCATGTGCAGCTTCACCGCTCCGGATCGCCAGTCGTCGCCGGGCCGGTCCAGCATCGCGACGCGTGCGTCGAAGTCGACCGGGCGGCGGTTGTCGGGGTCCACCAGGCTGAGGTCCCACAGCTCGGTGCCTTGGTAGATGTCGGCGGCGCCGGGCGCGCCGAGCTTCCAGCTGAGCTGCGCGAGGCCGTTGATCGCGCCGTACCACGCGATGTCGTCGACGAGGTCGCCGAACGCTTGGTGCAGGACGCGCGCCGCCGCCCGCGATCGTTCGGCGCGCCACGTCCACGACCGCGGCTTCGTGTGCTTCGTCCGGGTCGAGCCACGTCGTCGCCTGCTTCGCTTCGCGCAGCGCCTTCACGAGGTACGCCGCGATGCGTTCTTCGAACGCGTCGAGGTCGTGCCCGTCGAGCGGCCATGCGCCGAGCAGCGTCTGCGCGACGAAGCGCAGCTCGACCGGTTGCACTTCTGCCGGCGCGTCCACTGCCGCAGTCCAGCGGCCGAGTCCGGCCGCGAACGCGTCGGCGCGCTCGCTGAGGACGGCGAGTCGCGCCCGTGTGTCTTCGCTCCGCTTCGTGTCGTGCGTGGTCGTGGCAGTCAGCCCGAGCCGCCCACCCGCCACCCGCGCGTCCTGTTGCGCGTGGAACCGCGCGACCGCGACGCGGCAGTCGTCGGCCGGATCGCCGCCCACCTCCGCCTGCGCGAGCAAGGCGGGGTAGCGGTACTCGGCCGTGTCCTCGTGGCCCTTGGCCATGACCGCGCCGCTCAGCTGTTGCCACCGGGTCACGAGCGCCACGCGCGAGGGAGCAGCCGCGGGGGCAGATCCTCGCCGACGAGCAGGGCGCGCACCGCCGCGAGCGCGCTCGCTGCCGCGACGCCCTCGGCGGCGGCCGTCGCGGCGGCGCGGTCGATGCGAGCGCGGTCGGCGTCACCGGCGGGTGCGTCGGCGCAGTACGTGCGGTACACGTCGAGCGCGACCGTGATCTCGGTCAGCGCGTCGGCAAGCAGATCAATGTCGATCGTGAGGCCCGCGGCCGTCGCAGCCGCGTCCAGCACCTTACGGACGCGCGCCCACTCCGGTGCGAACAGTTCCTGCAGCACCATGCGCTTCGCCGCCGTCTCGATCGTGGGAAACGCGGCGTCGCCGTTCTCCGCATGGAGCGCAGCATCGAGCGCGGCGCGCCCGTCGGGATCGACGAGCAGCGCGGTCAGCGTGTTCGTCGTCTCGTAGCCGGTGGTGCCTGCGACGGGCCACACCGGGTCGAGCGATTCGTCGGCGGCGAGGATCTTCTCGATGTACACAGGATGGTGCGGCACTTCCGTCGCGACCCGGTCGAGGTACGCACCCGGCTGCGCGAGTCCGTCGACGTGGTCGACGCGCAGCCCGTCGACCACACCGTCGTGCAAGAGCTCGAACGCGAGTGTGTGCGACGCCGCGAACACGGCCGGATCTTCGACACGGACACCGATCAGCTCGGACACGTCGAAGAAGCGCCGGTAGTTGAGGTGCCGGCGCCCGCTCCGCCACTGCGCGAGCTGGTACGGCTGTCGCTCCAGCGCAGCCGCGAGGGCGTCCGGTTGGGTGAGGTCAACGCCGTCGACGTCGCGGAGCGGCAGTGTCTCGTCTGCATACCGCAGCCGGCCCGCGTCGGTGTGCAGTGTCCCGTCCGCCAGTTCCGCCGCCGCCTCGCGACCGAGGAACGCCCATAACACCTTGCCGGGTGCGACGAGATCGTTGCCGGACCAGTCGATGTCGAACCACGGCGCTGACACCGACTCACTCCCGTCACGCAACAGCGCGTACCACCGGGGGTTCCGCGTCGTGACGGCCTGATGGTTCGGCACGATGTCGAGCAGCACGCCGAGCCCGGCCGTGTGGGCAGCACCGGCGAGTGCTTCGAGTCCGGCGCGTCCGCCGAGCTCGGGACTGACCTCGTTGGGGTCGACGACGTCGTAGCCGTGCCGGCTCCCGGGCCGGGCGGTGAACACCGGCGCGAGGTAACACCAGTCGACCCCGAGGTCCGCGAGATACGGCACCACCGCGCGTGCGGCGGCGAAGTCGAAGCCGGCGTGGAGTTGGAGCCGGTACGTCGACACCGGCGCGAACGAAGCGGCGCTCCGACCGGCGAAGCCTTCGGCGAGCGGGAGCGAGAGTGACCAATTGTCGCGCGTCCCGGTCACACGGGTGCCTCCGCGCCGAGGAGCAACACCGACGCCGCGGGCACCTCGATCGCCGTGGGTTCGCCGTTCGCGGTCACGAACGGCGCGAGCGCGCGAGCTTCGGGGTGTGAGTCGAGCAGCACCGCCCACGGGCCGGCGGGGAGCTCGACATCGACGCGCGCATCCTCGGTGCCGAATCCGAGCACGAGGACGATCGCGTCGCCGCCGGCTTCGCGTGTTACGACGAGCACCCGTTCGGCTTCGAAGGCCTGGGTGCGCGTCGCCCCCGGAT
Organism: uncultured Actinomycetes bacterium; assembly: GCA_963745645.1. Taxonomy (GTDB): domain Bacteria; phylum Actinomycetota; class Acidimicrobiia; order IMCC26256; family PALSA-610; genus CAVUFH01. Next base: position 445,683 of record CAVUYD010000002.1, on the reverse strand, counting down.
CCAGGAGCTGCAGCGCCGGGCGGTCGCGCCGCAGCTCGAGCAGGCGAGCATGCCATTCGAGGATCGCCGCATGCGGTGCACCGGCGCGGCGCGACCATTGCAACCGGGCCGCGGCGAACGTCCCCGGCGCGGCCGGATCCGGCGGTTCCTGCGTGCTCGAGAACTGCGCGAACTCGGCGGGCCGCCCGCGCCGCACTGCCTCGACGAGCTCGGGATCCGAATGGTCCACGAAGTAGGGGAACGGGCTCGTCTCGCCGTACTCCTCGCCCATGAAGAGCAGCGGGACGAACGGCGCGAGCAGCACCGCCGCGGCGGCGACGCGCACACCGGTCGAGGTCCGACCACGGTGCTGAACCGATCGCCCGATCGCGCGGTTCCCGACCTGGTCGTGGTTCTGGGCGAACACGACGAAGCGTTGCCCCGGCAACCCGGCCGCGGACCGGCCGAAGTGCGTGGTCGCGGAACTCGGAGATACCGGTCCGCGTAGACGAACGCCGTCGCGATACGCGGTGGCGAGATCCGTCGACGCGCCCGAAGTCGGCGTAGTACCCGTCGCGCTCACCGGTGAGCAGCGCGTGCAGGGCGTGATGGAAGTCGTCGCTCCACTGCGCGTCGCAGTCGGTGCCGCCCCGGTCCTTCGGCGTGACGAGGCGCGCGTCGTTGGCCGCGCTCTCGGCGATGACCCAGACGTGAGCGACCTTCGTGCGCCGCGCATTCGTGCACCGCGTCGATGAGCTCCTCGACGAACGGATAGGCACTCGGATCGACGATCGCGTGCACCGCGTCGAGCCGCAGCGCGTCGATCGCGGAAGTCGGCGACCCACTGGAGCGCGTTCTCGACGAAGTAGTGGCGGACCTCGTCGCTGCCGGGGCCGTCGAAGTTGAGCGCATCGCCCCACGGTGTGCGGTAGCGGTCGGTGAAGTACGGCCCGTAGTCGCCGAGCACGTTGCCTTCCGGGCCCGAGGTGGTTGTAGACGACGTCGAGCACCACCGCGAGCCCGCGCGCGTGCGCACGCGTCGACGAGCCGGCGCAGACCGTCGGCGCCGCCGTAGCTGGACTGCGCGGCGTACGGGAACACGCCGTCGTACCCCCAGTTGCGGGCGCCGGGGAACTCGCGCGACCGGCATCAGCTCGATGGCGGTCATCCCGAGGTCGCGCAGCAGTCGTCGAGTCGGGCGATGACGGCGTCGAACGTGCCCGCCGTCGGTGAAGGTGCCGACGTGCAGCTCGTAGAGCACGTAGTCGGTGAGCCGCGGCCGACGCCACGTCGGCGTCCGACCACGTGAACGTCGGGTCGATGACGGCCGAGTCGCCGTGCACACCGTCGGGCTGCGAACGCGACGCGGGATCGGGGAGCAGCTCGGTCGCCGATCGCGTAGCGGTAGCGGGTGCCGGTACCGATGACCGGCGACGAACGACGTCGTGGTAGCCACGCGCCGTCGCGGTGCCATCGCGTATGCCGCGTCGGTCGTCGGGCGCGGTGAGCACGACGTCGACGCGATCGTGCTCGGGCGCCCAGACCGGGAACTCGACCCCGCCGTCGCGCACCCAGGCGCCGACCGTCACGCGCGCTCGCCCTCCGCTTCCCCGTCGTCGGAGGGAACCCCCGTCCTGCGGCAGGGAGTCGGGGTCGGGCCGGAGCAGCACCGCGCCGAGCGGCGGGAGCTGCAACGTCAACGACCAGTAGTACTGCCGCAGCGGCGCCGGTACCGCGTCGACGCCGCCGAGGTTGCCGACGCCGATCCGCCGTACGTGATCGCGCGTCGCTGTTGACGACCTCGCGCCAGAACCCACCGGCCGGCACTGGGATGCCGGTACTGATGGCGCCGGACCACGGGCGTGAAGTTCGCGACGAACAACAGCGGCGAGCCGTCGCGCCGCGTAGCGCAGGAACGCGAGGACGCTGTCGTCGCGGTCGTCGGCGACGGTCCAACGGAAGCCGGTCGGGATCCGCAGTCGCGCTCGTGCAGCGCAGGCTCGGTCCGCAGCGCGCGGTTCAGGTCGCCGACCCAGACGCTTGATGCCGGCGTGCGTGGGCTTCGGCGAGAGATCCCAGTCGACGCTGCCCTCGTGGTCCCACTCGCGCCACTGGCCGAGCTCGCCGCCCATGAACAGCAGCTTCTTGCCGGGCGGCGCCCACTGGTACGCCGAGCAGCATGCCGCAGGTTGGCGAGCTGTTGCCAGCGGTCGCCGGGCATCTTCGCCAGCGAGCGAGCCCTTGCCGTGCACGACCTCGTCGTGCGACAGCGGCAGCACGTAGTTCTCGGTCCACGCGTACACGGCGCGGAACGTGAGCTCGTCGTGGTGGTAGCTGCCGGTGCACCGGGTCGCGCGCGAAGTACTGGAGCGTGTCGTGCATCCATCCCATGTCCCACTTGGCGCCGAAGCCCAGACCGCCGGCGTACGTCGGGCCGCGACACGCCCGGCCACGCGGTCGACTCCTCGGCGTAGGTCTGGATGTCGGGGAACGACGCGGTAGACCTCTTCGTTCAGCTCGCGCAGGAACGACATCGCGCCGAGGTTCTCGCGACCGCCGTACTCGTTCGGGATCCACTCGCCCGGCTGCCGCGAGTAGTCGAGGTAGAGCATCGACGCGACCGCGTCGACGCGCAGCCCGTCGACGTGGTACCGGTCGAGCCAGAAGCACGCGCTGCTCACGAGGAACGAGCGCACCTCGTGGCGGTCGTAGTTGAACACGAGCGTGTTCCCAGTCGGGATGGAATCCCTGGCGCGGGTCGGCGTGCTCGAAGAGATGGGTGCCGTCGAAGTAGCGCCAGACCGAACTCGTCCGATCGGGAAGTGCGACGGCACCCAGTCGAGGATCACGCCGATGTCGTGCTGGTGCAGCGTGTCGACGAGTGCCATGAAGTCGGTCGGCGACCCGAACCGCGACGTCGGCGCGAAGTACGACGTGGTCTGGTAGCCCCACGATCCGAAGAACGGGTGCTCCATGATCGGGAGCAGCTCGACGTGCGTGAAGCCGTGCTCCTGCACGTACTCGGCGAGCCGCGGCGCCGACCTCGCGGTACGGGCAGCGTGTACCCGTCGTCGCGCCCGGCGCCACGACCCGAGGTGGACCTCGTAGATCGACACCGGCGGAGTCGAGACGCTGGCGCGCGCCGCGCCGCTGCATCCACGCGTGCGTCGTTCCAGTCGTAGGCGAGGTCGGCGACGATCGACGCGGTGCCCGGCGCCCTGCTCGGTCGCGAACGCGAACGGATCGGCCTTCTCGACGGTGTAGCCCCTCGCGCGGTCTCGATCCGGAACTTGTAGTGGTCGCCCGGCTGCCAGCCCGGCGAACGTCCCCGACCAGACGCCGCTCGAGCGCGACGGGCGCGAGCGCGTCGTACGCCCGGGTGCCAGCCGTTGCCGGTCGCCGATCAGCGACACCGCCGACGCGTTCGGCGCCCACACCGTGAACTCGAACCGTCCGCCGCCGGTCGACGTGCGCGCCGAGTCGTTCGTAGAGCCGGTAGTGCCGGCCCTCGTTGAACAGATAGAGATCGTCGGACGGTCAGCATGGTCATACCGGTCACGTCCTCCGCGGCCTGATCGAGCTGGTCGAGCGAGCGTCGGTGCACGGGGAGATCGAGTGTCTCCAACTCGTCGACGCGAGTACGTCGAGCCCGCTGCCGGAATGACTGGTTCTGATGGCCGTCGACCCGGGACGGTTCTGGGGGTCCGGTCTCGAGCCAGAGGTCCTCGAGCGCGCGCGAGCACGATCGGCGCCCGGCTCCGACCGAGCCAGGCCAGCGTGGCGGCGAGCACCGCATGCGGTGAGCGTACCTCCGCCGTCGCCGGCGGCGAGTTCTCGGGTGTCGAGGTCGCCGGACGCGCGGAGCGCGTCGCGAGCAGCGCGCGGCGCGGCGCCCGGCGCGAGGTCGTGCCACCAGGTCGCGAAGGTCGCGAGGTCGTGCGTGTCGAGGCACGCGAGCACGCCCGGGCCCGGCGCCTCGGCGGCCGGCGTCGGCGTGGTCCGGGAGCTCGAACTGCAGCGACCCACATGCCGAGCGCGCCGTGGCGGCGCATGGCGCGGTTCGTGGCCGGGGGGACGGTGCCGAGGTTCTCGCCGACGATCGTCCGCGTCGTGCCGGCGCGGCGACGAGACAGATGGTCGCCCAGTGCTCCTCGGCCGGCGTAGTGCACGTACGCGCCCTCGGTCGCCGGCGCCCGGCCGGGATCATCCAGAGGCGGTGCAGACCCATGACGTGGTCGACGCGCAGCATCCGGGCGTAGCGCAGCTGCTCGTCGAGGCACGCGGCCGAGGTACGCCGTGGCCGTCGGCGCGGGCCGCGTCCGGGTCGAGAGGCGGGAACCCCCAGTCCTGGCCGGTCGGGTTGGAACGCTGTCGGGCGGCGCGCCGACCGACGCCGCGGTCACGAACAGATCGGGACGGCTCGCGCACGTCGTAGCCCTCGCGGTGCGTGCCGACGGGCAGGTCGATGTAGAGCGACCTGGCCACGGTCGTCGAACGCGCGGCGCGAGGTCGGCGAGCTGAGCGGACAGCGCCCACTGCACGTACTCGTGGTAGCCGACGCCGTCGCGTCCGCTGCCTTCCGATCGCGGCGCGGAACTCCGCGTACGCGCGTCACGTCGGGATGCGCGGCGAGCCAACGGTCGAGCTCGGCGCGCCGGCCGGGCACGGTCTGCGCCCGCGCGGTCGCCGCGCTCGAGGAACGGTCGGCGCGGCCGCGAGCGTCGGGGAGGTCGAGCGGCACGGTCGGGCGGCGCGTCGGGCAGAGCGGTTTCGCCTGCCAGCTCGGGGAGCGCGGCGAGGTCGAGGTACAGCTCGTTCCAGTAGCGGCGGCTGACGGGTGCGTACGGGCTCGGGTCGCACGGTTCGTTGGCCGTGGCCCGACGAACATCGCGAGGATCGGCAGCGTTCCGACGACGGTCCGCGCCGCTGGCGTGCGCATCCACTGCGCGAAGCGTTCCAGCGCGCCGAGGTCGCCGCGCCCGACGCGGTACGCGATCGTGCAGCGCGTAGACCGGCGCGAACACGCCCCAGCCGCGCTCACCGGTCGTGCGCCGGAGGCGCGTGGGCGCCGAGATCAAGGTTGCATCGGTCCCCGCCGGCGTGGCCGTGCGGCGCGTCGCCTCGAACCGCACGCGGTGGCGGCCCGGTTCGAAACCCCGGGGCAGTTCGACGAGGAGCTCCTCGGCGGTGTCGACACGTCGTGGGTCCGTGACCGGGCGCACGCGCAGCTCGCGGCGGGTCCAGCGCGCGTCGGCGCCGGATTCGGTCTCGATCACGAGCGCGAAGTCGGCGTCCGGCGGCGCCGGGCACACGGACGGGCACGACGGGGGGCCGCCGTCCCACGCCACGACGACCGGGTCGAGCGCCGCGTCGATCGTGTTCGTGTTCGAGGTCGGCGCGCGCACGACGCGCGTCCTCGGGCCGGCGGACGTCGACGCGGAGCAGTTGCAGGACCGCGAGCAGCGTGTCGTCGGAGCACGTGTGGATCGAGCCGTCCTGGCGCCGCGCCAGCGGACCTCGATCCCCTTCGACCGGGCGAGGGCGTGCAGCTGCCGCCCGCTCGACGGCTCGGTGTCCCGCTCACGGGGAGCCCTCGACCCTCTCCGCCTGCAACGTCGCTTGAGGCCCGCGATCGGGATCCCGACCCAGTCGGGCCGGTGGTCGAGCTCGTAACGGATCTCGTAGAGCGCCTTCTCGAGAGATGGGCGTCGAGCTGCATGCGGCGCGCGTGCGAGGTCGCTTGGGCACGAGGTCGACCTCGCCGATCGCCTCGAAGTACCCGCGCAGGTACGCGACCGTGACCCACGTGACCCACTCCTCGGCTCTGGTCCGCGAGCAGCTCCTCGGGCGCGTTCCTCGCTGCGCACCTGCCACGAGCGACCGCGTCGGGGATCGCGGTCCGCGCCGCGTAGTCGAACGAGCGCAGCATGCCGGCGACGTCGCGCAGCGGCGAGCGCTTGATCCGTCGCTCGCTGAGCGGCAGCGCGGGCTCGCCCTCGAAGTCGATGAACAAGAAGTCGTTTCCGGTGGACAGCACCTGGCCGAGGTGGAGGTCGCCGTGCACCCGGATCCGTTAGCCGCCCTGGGCGCCGAGCACGTCGTAGCAGCCGCTCGAGCAGCGCGTCGGTGTGGCTCGACGACGAACGCGGCGTCCTCCGCGTACGGCCCGGCGCCAGTCGCCGTCGGGCGCGCTCGAGCACGCGCAGCGTGCGGACGGCGGTGTTGCGCATCGACTGGTAGGTCGATCGCTGCACCAGTGAGGTTGATCGGCTCGGGCGTGAAGGCGGGAGTCGCCGGTGACCGACGCCAGCACGATGTGCAGCTCGGCCGTGCGCCGCCCGAGCAGTTCGACCGAGCGGCAGGATCTCGCCCGCGAGCGAGCTCGAACTCGACCGGAGGTTCGGTGTCGAGCAGGTCGAGCGCGTTCACGCGGCGGCGCGGGTGGCCACCGGATCGTGCCCGTGTCGGGTGCGACTCAGCACGTCGTCGAAGAAGCGGGCGAGCGCGTCGGAGAACCACGAGTACGCGTCGCCTTCGTTCTTCACGTACTCGTGCAGCACCGCGAGGTGGCCGTCGTACCGCGTCGGGCCTGCGGTACTCGACCGTGCCGAGCGACGGCGGTGCGTGCTGGAACTCGCGTCCGGTCGGTGAGCGCGCGCCCGAGCTCGACCTCGGGGTTCTCAGCCCCGGTTCGAGGCGCCGCACCGACTTCACGATGAGGCGGTCGTCGAACTGCAGCGACGTGTTCGACTGCTCGCCGCCGCAGCACGGTGACGGGCACTCGTCGAGGTCGCAGCCGCGGCGAGCGCGCAGCGATCGGGCGTTCGGTACCCGGCGAGCGAACCGAGCTCGGCGCGGACGCGCCGCCGGCGTTGCGATGCATCGACATGACGGCGCGGCCGTAGCCCGGCAGCTAGTGCGCGTCGACGAGCACTCCGGCTTCGCCGACCGTCGGCTGGACCGATCGCGAGCAGCGGCGCCGGGGTGGTCCTCGATCGAGCCATTCGCAGCCCGCGGTGCCGGGTACGAACGCGAGCGGCAGCACGTACGTCTCGGGGTCGCCGTCGAGCGTACTCGACCTCGCACGAACGCGATCCGGGCCGGCTGCGGGCGTCGGCATCTCCTCGTCCGGCGTCCAGTAGTGACGACATCGGGAGCTCGACCACGTCGACGATGCGCGCCGACGGTGATCGGCGGCCCTTGGCGCCGAACCAGCGCCGGCTCCGCAGGAGCCGCGGCAGCACCGCGTCGACCGTGGCCGAGCGGTTGTCGGTGCCGAAGAGCGGGTCCACGACGCGGGCCGTCGAGCGACGAGCGGCACGGGTTGCTCCGGTCGGTGCCTGCCGTCCGCGGGGAGTGCTCGAGCGCGAGCCAGTAGAACGCGTGCGGTCCGAGCGTCAGGAGGTACGGGAGCTCGCCGATCGCGGGAACGTGGTCTGTCCGAACAGCTCGACGGGCCGCATGCCCCGGAACTCGCGACAGGTCGAGCTCGACGTACTGCGCGTGCCGCGACAGGTTGGCGACGACGAGCACCTGGCGGCCCGTCGTCGACGGCGCAGGAACGCGAGCACGCGGTGGTTGTCGGGCGACAGGAGCTCGATCGAGCCGTGCCCGAACACGGGGTAGCGCTTGCGCAGCGCGATCAGGCGGCGCACCCACCACAGCAGCGACTCCGGGTTGTCGAGCTGGGCGGCGACGTTGACGCGTCTCGTAGTTGTACTCGGGATCGATGATCACCGGCAGGTACAGCCGCTGCGGGTTCGCGTCGGAGAAGCCGGCGTTGCGGTCGGCGCTCCACTGCATCGGTGTGCGCACGCCGTCGCGGTCGCCGAGGTAGACGTTGTCGCCCATCCCGATCTCGTCGCCGTAGTAGAGGACGGGCGTGCCCGGGAGCGAGCACAGCAACGCCGTGCATCAGCTCGATCTTCTGGCGGTGGTTCTGCAGCAGCGGCGCGAGCCGGCGCCGGATGCCCGAGGTTGATGCGCATCGACCGGGTCGTGCGCGTAGGCCCGGTACATGTAGTCGCGCTCTTCGTCGGTCACCATCTCGAGCGTCAGCTCGTCGTGGTTGCGCAGGAACACCGCCCACTGGCAGTCTCGTCCGGGATCTGCGGGCGTCTGGCGCAGGATGTCGACGATCGGGAACCGGTCCTCCATCCGCAGACCCATGAACAGGCGCGGCATCAGCGGGAAGTGGAACGCCATGTGGCACTCGTCGCCGTTCGCCGAAGTACGCGGCTCGCGTCCTCGGGCCACTGGTTCGCCTCGGCGAGCAGCATGCGGTCGTCGAAGCGCGCGTCGACGTGCCGGCGCAGTCTCGCTGCAGGAACTCGTGCGTCTCCGGGCAGGTTCTCGCACTGACGTGCCGTCCCGTTCGAAGAGGTACGGCACCGCGTCGAGGCGCAGCCCGTCGACGCCGATATCGAGCCAGTACTCGACGGTGCGCAGCATCTCCCGGCGCACCTCGGGGTTGTCGAAGTTGAGGTCGGGCTGATGCGAGTAGAAGCGGTGCCAGTAGTACTGGCCGGCGACGGGGTCCCACGTCCAGTTCGACGGCTCGAAGTCGCGGAAGATGATGCGCGCGTCGCTGGTACCGATCGCGGGTCGTCGCTCCAGACGTACCAGTCGCGGTACCGGCTGCCGGCCGGCGCGCGGCCGCGCGCGCTGGAACCACGGGTGCTGGTCCGAGGTGTGGTTCAGGACGATCTCGGTGATGACCCGGAGATCCGCGCTTGTGCGCTTCGTCGAGGAAGCGGCGGAACTGCGCGCAAGGTTGCCGTACGCGGGGTTGATGCCGCGGTAGTCGGAGATGTCGTAGCCCTCGTCGCGCAGCGGCGACGGGTAGAACGGCAGCAGCCAGACCGCGGTGACGCCGAGGTCCTGGAGGTAGTCGAGCCTGCTGGGTGAGGCCGACGAAGTCGCCGATGCCGTCGCCGTCGCTGTCGGCGAACGCGCGCACGTGCAACTCGTAGACGACCGCGTCCTCGTACCAGGTGCTCATACGCCGCGCTCCGCGGTCGACCGAGAACATCGTCGACGCGGAGATGACCGGTCGCGGCGGGATCGAGCGCGACGAAGTTGTGCGGGCCGTCCCAGTCGTAGCGAGCTGTCCGTGAGCAGATCGTGGACGACGAAGTGCGTCGCCGGGATCGAAGCCCAGGGCGGGCAGGTCGAGCGCGGTCCACCCCGACTGCCGTGATGCGCCGGATCGAGGTTGACCACGAACAGCACGACGTCGTCGTGACCATCGGAGCCTTCGGGGCCGTCGGCCGCCGGCGCGCTTGCTCCAGCAGACGATGCGGTCGTTGTCGATGTCGTGGAAGCGCAGGGTGTCGTTGCGCTGCAGCGCCGGGTGCGCGTGGCGCATCGCGTTCACCGAGCCGATGAAGATAGCGCAGGCTGTCGGGCCGATCGAGATCCCAGTGCCGCACCTCGTACTTCTCGGAGTCGAGGTACTCCTCGCTGCCCGGCTTCGCGCGGCGGTGCGCTCCTGGAGCTCGAACACCGGGCCGTAGATGCCGTAGCTCGCACGTCAGGCCGGCCGCGAGCACGAAGCGCGCGATGAACGTCGCCGCGCGTCCCGTCCTGCAGCGTCTCGTGCAGGATGTCGGGCGTGTTGGGCCACACGTTGGGCCGGAAGTAGTCGAGGCGCGCGGCGTCGCTCAGCTCGGTGAAGTACTCCTCGATCTCCCACTTCTCGTTGCGCCACGTGAAGTACGTGTACGACTGCGTGAAGCCGATCTTCGCGAGCCGCTCCATCACCGCGGGGCGGGTGAACGCCTCGGCGAGGAAGATCACGTCGGGATCCGTGGCACGGACCTGACGCGATCAGCCACTCCCAGAACTCGAACGGCTTCGTGTGCGGGTTGTCGACCCGGAACACGCGCACGCCGCGCTCGATCCAGAACCGGACGACGTCGAGCAGCGCGTCCCACAGCGCCGGTCGCGGTCCTCGGTGTCGAAGTCGATCGGGTAGATGTCCTCGTAGCGCTTCGGCGGGTTCTCGGCGTACGCGATCGTGCCGTCGGGTCGGTGCCGGAACCACTGCGGGTGCTCGGTGACCCACGGGTGGTCGGGCGAGGTCTGGAACGCGAGGTCGAGCGCGATCTCGATGCCGAGGTGCGGGCCGCGGCCACGAGCCGTTCGAAGTCGGCGACGGTTCCGAGCTCCGGGTGCACGGCCGTGTGGCCACCGGCCGCCGCGCCGATCGCCCACGGGCTGCCCGGGTCGGCGGGGCGCGCGGTCGTCACGTTGTTCGGGCCCTTGCGATGCGTGGTGCCGATCGGGTGGATCGGCGGCAGGTACAGCACGTCGAAGCCCATCGCGGCGACGTACGGCAGCCGCTCGACCACGTCGCGCGAGCGTGCCCGGTCGCTTCGGGTCGGGGGACGCGGAGCGCGGGAACAGCTCGTACCACGCTGAGCTCCGGGCGAGCGGCCGGTCGACCCACACCGGTGACGTCTCGACGAACACGGTGGCCAGCGTCGGGTCGGCGGCACGGCGCGCCGTGGTCACCAATCGGTCGAGGTTCTCCGCGGGCTTCCGGTCGAGGCCCCCGCGCAAGCGCTCGATCCACGTCTCGAGCGCAGCGCGGTCACGCGCGGTGGCACGCTTCGCGAACGCTCCGCGAGGAGCGCGCCCTCTTCGCGATCGAGATCGACGTCGACGCCGGCCGCAAGCTTCTTGCCGTAGTCGCGCCGCCACGTCGCCAGCTCGTCCGGCCACGCAACGATGCGGAAGCGGTACTCGCCGAACCGGTCGGCCGGGAAGGACGCGGTCCAGCGGTCGTTGACGAGCGATCGCATCGGCACCGACTTCCAGGTGCGTCCGGTCGGTGCCGGTACTCGAGCTGGACGGCGATCTCCGCGTGCCCGTGGGTGAAGACGTCCGCGGTGACCGCCACGGAGTCGCCGACGATGCGCTTGACGGCATAGCGGCCGCAGTCGACGTCCGGGCGGACGTTCTCGATTGCGATCGTTGTGCGTTGTTCGGGTCCCCGGATGACGCGCTCCAACACCTTCTCCTGGCGGATCGTGGGCCTCTGCGTGTACCCGCCTCACTCCCGCGGCGAACCCGGCCCACAGAGCTTCGGCCCACAGAGCTTCGGCCGACATATCTTCGGCCCACATATCTTCGGTACGACACGTGAACGGATGAGGACGTCGACGTTGCGTCGGCGTGACGACTTCCTGGCCTCGACCAGGCTAGGACGCGGTCGCCTCACCCGGAGTCGCGCTCGCCGCGGCACTGATCTGGGCGACGAACCGGCCGGCGTGCGCGTACGTCTCCCGACTCGACGCGGCCCACGGGGCGAGCACCGGGTAGACGTGGAACATCCCGGGCTGCTCGTGCGCGTGCGTGTCGACCCCGGCGACACGCAGGCGTTCGACCAGGTGCCGTATCGGGTCTCGGAAGATCTCGTCGCCGCCGTACGCGATGAAGGTGGGGGGCCACTTGTGCACATCCGCGCCGGATACCGCTACGTCGCGCGGATCGATGCCGTGGAGATAGGAGTTCGTCGGGATGTTCCACGGCAGCACGTCGTACGGCGCGTTGGCCGTGACCGAAGGCTCGTCGAGCTGCAGGCTGATCTCGGGTGAGAACAGCAGCACACCGGCGGGCCCGGGCAGCCCGCGGCTGCCGCACTCGTACAGGACGCTGCCGGCCAGACCGCCGCCTCCCGAGTCGCCGGCGACGAAGATCTCGGCGCGGCCACCCGTTGCCGGACTCGTCATGTCGTGGAGCGCGGCGAGGACATCGAGCGCGTCGTGCAGCGCCGCGGGATACGGGAACTCGGGAGCGAGCCGGTAGTCGGCGACGAAGATCTCGCAGCGGGTCGCACGCGGCGAGCCGCGCCGCGAACAGCGTGTACATGTTCGGCGAGGTGCCGATGTAGCCGCCGCCGTGGAGGTACAGCATCTTCGTGCCCGCGTCGACGTGACGCGGCCGGAACCACAGGCCGGGCACGCCCGCGATCGTGTCGCGCCGCACGGTGACGTGCTCGGCCGCGACCCAGGGCGGCAGGACGGTTTCGGAGATCTTGTCGAGCACCTTCTCGAGCGAACGGAACTCGTCGATCGGCAACGACATCGCGTAGCCCATGAACGACCGCGTCAGCTCCCGGGTCATGCTGATCGTGAGGTTGCGCGCCAAGCCGCCGGCACCTCGCCACGGCTGGCGGAACGGCACCCGCAGGAACGCGCTGCCCATGGACTCGCCCAGGCCGAGCAGGTCGATCGCGGCGATCGGAACGGGTGCAGTCTTCACGTCGGGCCGGTCGGCCATCACCATGGCGGTCGCACCTCCGCGCGTCACGGTCATCAGCCGCGATTCGAGCCCTAGAGTGACGGAGAACGCTACCTCGGTACGGAGGCGATCATGACTGCGAACCAGTTCCCGAGCCCGACGGCGCCGCGTTGGCGGGGCGTCAACCACCTCGCACTCGTGACCTCGGACATGGACGAGACCGTGCGCTTCTATGCAGGCGTCCTCGGCGCACGACTCGTCGCGACCGTCGGCACGCCGTCGTTCCGCCACTACTTCTTCGAGTTCGGCATCAACTCGACGCTCGCGTTCTTCGAGTACCGCGACGTCGAGCCCGCGAGCTATGCCAAGCCGGCCGGGATCCCGGTGCCCGAGGCCGCGCAGTTCGACCACCTCTCGTTCGACCTCGTCGACGAAGAGGCCTTGGTCGATCTGCGCGAACGGTTGAAGAACGCGAACTGCGAAGTCACGGACGTCGTCGATCACGGGTTCATCCGCTCGATCTACTTCACGGACCCGAACGGCATCGCGCTGGAGGCGTCCTACTGGGTGGTCGATCCCACCGGCCACGCCGAGCTGTCGTTCGAGGACCCGCGCCTGTTCGGCGACCCCGATCCGGTTCCGGCGCTGCGCGAGATCGCGGCCGGCGCGTCGACGCGCGTCCCGGCCACGAAGCTCGTCGACGGTTTCACCAAGGAAGCCGAGGACTGGGTCGTCCGCCCCCGCTAGATCAGCGCGCGGCACCCTCGGCGACGCGCTCCGGCTGGGGCCGGCGCGGCGCGGTCTTCTTCGCCCGAGCCAGCTCGTCACCGAGCTCGGCGAGGCGCTTTCGCCCCATCGCGTCGCGCACCTTCGGGAACCACTCGGACTCCTCTTCCTCCACGTGGTGGTTCACGTGCTCGGAGAGCACGATCACCTTGGCGTCGTAGCGCTCGTCCGACGGACTCATCTTCGTGAGCTCGAGACAGGTCCACTTCACGCCGTGGTGCTCCTCGATGCTCTCGAGGATCTCGTCCTCGAGGTCCGGCACCTCCGCCCGCACCGCGGGATAGAGGATCGCCTCTTCGATCGCGGCGTGCACCGAGAGCTCCTCGACGATCTGGTCCACGATCTTGGCGCGAACCGGGCGTTCCCTTCTTGTGTGCCTGCTGGAATTCGCGGAACAGCTTCTTCACGGCTTTGTGGTCGTTCTTCAGCAAGGTGATGGCATCCACGGGTCGCTCCGTCAGCATTGTGGGCTCGCGCCCGATGGGAAGGGCCTGTTCACTACCCTGATCCCGTGGCTGATACGCAGGTGGACTCGACGCTCGAGCGCGGAACGTCCGCCGATGGCACCTCCCCGCCGCGTCCGCGGCCGGGCGTGCCGTTCCTTCCCGCGATCTTCGTCGCGGCGGCGTTGCTGTTCGCCGGGTGGGCCGTGGGCACGTGGTGGGCGAACCGCGAGGCGAAGCCGAGCCAGGTCGACATCGGCTTCTACGACGACATGAGCAGCCACCACCAACAGGCCATCGACATGGCGCGGATCTACATGCGCGACGGCGACGACGACTCGCTCCGCTCGCGGCGCAGGAGATCGAGACCTCGCAGATCGGTGACATCCGCGTGATGCAGGACTCACTCGCGAAGTGGAACGAGACCGGCACGCCGAACGTCGCGATGCAGTGGATGGGCGAATCGGTTCCGCAGGACGCGATGCCCGGCATGGCGACCCCGGCCGAGATGCAGGAGCTGGCCGCGGCGCGTGGCCTCGAGCTCGACGACCTCTTCACCGCGCTGATGATCAACCACCACGCGGGCGGTCTCCACATGGCCGAGCACGCGGCCCAGAACGCGCGCCTCCCCGAGACGCGCAGCATCGCCAACGCGATGGTGAAGACGCAGCAGATGGAGATCGACGAGCTCAACCACGCCCGTCAGGACCTCGGACTCCCGATCCATCAGCCCAGCACGGGGTAGAACGTCGCGATGACGGCGACCCCCGAGACTCCCGAGACTCCTTCCGAAGCGCCACTCCCCGAAGCCACCGTCGCGGCCCGGGCCGAGGACCTCCTTCCCGAAGAGCAGGCCGCAGGGAGCGACAACCCGATCGCCCAGGCCGAGGCGATCCTCGACGAGTCCGAGGCGCGGACCCTGGACCCGGTCGCGGAGGAGCACCGCACGAGCGAGGACACGGTTGATCCTCGAGCCTGAAGGGCTCTGACCTGGGAAGATGGACGGGAACCAACGGGCCCGGACCGGTGTTCTGTGTGGCACACACGCAATCCCTACCGAAGAGGTCCTGATGTTTCTCCGCCGTGACAAGAGCCAGATGCCGACCGCGGAAGCGGCGCTCGCCGGTCGCCCGGCGCGGGCGTTCGCGGTACCGGCCCGGCACTACGTGCTCGACGCGCCGCTCGAGCCGCCGTTCCCCGAGGGTTCCCAGCAGGCGATCTTCGGCCTCGGCTGCTTCTGGGGCGCGGAGCGGAAGTTCTGGGAGACGCCGGGGGTGTACACCACGGCCGTCGGATACGCCGGGGGCTTCACGCCCAACCCCACGTACGAAGAGGTGTGCAGCGGTCGCACCGGCCACAACGAGGTCGTGCTCGTCGTGTTCGATCCCGAGAAGGTGAGCTACGAGACGTTGCTGCGGGTGTTCTGGGAGAGCCACGACCCGACCCAGGGCATGCGGCAGGGCAACGACGTCGGCACGCAGTACCGGTCCGGCATCTACGTCTTCGACGACGCGCAGCGGGCGGCGGCGAAGCAGTCGCTCGACATGTACCAGGAGCGGCTGAAGGCCGAGGGCCACGGTGACATCACCACCGAGATCCTCGACGCGCCGCACCTTCTACTACGCCGAGGACTACCACCAGCAGTACCTCGCCAAGAACCCGATGGGGTACTGCGGGCTCGGCGGCACCGGCGTGAGCTGCCCGATCGGCGTCCTGGGCGAGTAGCACGTCGGGTCCGGGCACTACGGTTCGGACCTCCTTATGGACACCGACGAAGAAGCGGACGTCTCCGCGTACGTCGACTTCACCCGCAAGCAGTGGAGTCGACTGCGCGCGGCGACGCCGCTCACGCTCGACGAAGAGGACCTCCTCCTCCTCCGCGGCCGGAACGAACCGGTCGCGCTCGAGGAGGTCGAAGAGGTCTACCTGCCGCTGTCACGGCTCCTGAACCTCCGATTTTCGGCCACCCGTGACCTGCACTCCGTGACCGAGACGTTCCTCGGCCAGCTGCACGCGCACATGCCCTACGTGATCGGCCTCGCGGGGAGCGTCGCCGTCGGCAAGAGCACGATCGCGCGCATCCTCCAAGCGCTGTTGATGCGCTGGCCCGATCACCCGCGTGTCGACCTCGTCACCACCGACGGCTTCTTGTATCCGAACGCCGAGCTCGAGGCGCGCGGCCTGATGAGCCGCAAGGGGTTCCCCGAGAGCTACGACGTGCGCCGGCTGCTGCAGTTCCTCGCCGAGCTGAAGGCAGGGGAGCCCGTGGTGAAGGCGCCGGTCTACTCGCACCTCACCTACGACATCGTCCCCGACGACGAGGTCCTCCTGCGCAGCCCCGACATCGTGATCGTCGAAGGGTTGAACGTCCTGCAGGCACCGGCGCGCCGGGGCCGCACCGAACCGACGGTCGTCGTCTCCGACTTCTTCGACTTCACGATCTACGTCGACGCGGAGATCGAGGACATCGAGAACTGGTACCTCGACCGGCTCGTGCTCCTGCGGGAGACCGCGCTCCGCGATCCGCAGTCCTTCTTCCACTTCCTCACGCAGTACACCGAGGACGACACGCGCGTGTTCGGTGACACGATCTGGCGCGAGGTCAACGCGGTGAACCTGCACGAGAACATCGAGCCGACGAAGGGCCGCGCCCACCTCGTGCTCGAGAAGGGCGCGGACCACCGGGTCCGGCGGGTGCGGCTACGAAAGTTGTGACGGTTCTTCGGCGCGCACACCGCGCAGCCCGAACCACGCCAGCTCCGAGATCCAACGCGCCAGGTGCTCCGCGTCGACGTCGAGCGCGGTTTCCGGATCGTCGGAGGTGTGCCGGCCGACCGACTCGGCCATCCCCACGAGCGCGTTCGCGAGCACGCGCCGGTGCTCGGGCGACGCCGGGATCTCGATGAGGTCCGAGATGACGTCGGCCGCCGCCTGCACGACGGTGTCGACGACCACCGCGAACTCCGGATCGGTGCGGATCGACGCGCTGAACAGCAACCGGAAGCCGGCGCGACTGTCGGCCACGAACCGGAAGTAGGCGAGGAATCCGCTCTCGACCCGCTCGCGGCCGCTCTTCATCCCGTAGGTCGCGGCCGTGAGCGCGCGCAGCAACTGGTCGCCGGTATCGGTGAGCAGCTCGATGTACAGGCTGCGCTTGCTCGGGAAGTGCTGGTACAGCACCGGCTTCGTGACGCCGGCGGCCTCCGCGATGTCGTCCATCGCGGTGACGTGGTAGCCCCGTTCCGCGAAGACTTCGCGCGCGACGTCGAGCAGTTGCTGGCGGCGCTGGTCGGCGGGGAGTCGCATCGGGTAGACGCTACGTCTCAGACGCTGGACTTCAGCGGCATGACGTAGCGGTCCTCGTGGTCGAAGTTCCGCGACCACAAGCGCTCGACGTCCGTGTATTCCGACTCGGTAAGCGGTAGGTCCGAGGCCTTGGCGTATTCGCGCACCTCGTCGGCGGTGAGCACGGTCGGGAGCACGGTCGTGAACGCGAGGTTGGCGAGGATCCCCGCGATCGCGGCCTGGCCGATCGTGCGGCCGGTCTCCGGTGCCCACAGGAAGCTGAGCGTCTCGGCCTTCTCGAAGTTGTCGAGCATGTTGTCGCGGTTGCGGTGTGAGCGGTGGTCCTTCGGGTCGAAGACCGTGTCGGGTGTCACCTTGCCCGAGAGCGTGTCCGACGCGTGGGCACGCGCGAGATCAGGCTGACTTCCTCGTTCTGCACGCGGGGGCGCGCCGCGAACGTGAGCCCCGGCTCCTGCTCGAGCACGTTGAACACGGTCTGCAGCGACACGATCGGTCGATCGTCGATGGCCCGGTTGCCTTCCTCGACCCAACCGATCGCGGGGCCCAGCGCCACGCCGAGCTCGCGCACCTTGCCTTCGCGACGCAGATCGACGAGCGTCGCCCACAGGTCGTCGGCGAGGATCGGCTCGATCCGCGTGTTGTGCAGTTGGTAGAGGTCGATGTGATCGACGCCGAGCCGCCGCAGCGAGTCCTCGCACTGCTGCCGCACCGACGCCGGCTCCCAGTCGTGCGGACGTTCCGACTGGCCGGGGAACTTGCGTTCGGCGGTGATGTCGTAACCGACCTTGGTGGTGAGCACGATGTCGTCGCGTCCGGCGAGGAGCTCGCGCAGGAACGTCTCACCCGCGCCGTCCTCGCCGTACACCGGCGCGGTGTCGATGAAGTTGATCCCGGCGTCGAGCAGCGGCGCGCAGGATGACCTGCGGATCCTCGCTGCGACCCCACCAGTCCGACACGAGCGTCCACGTGCCGAGACCGACTTCCGAGACGATGAGATCGCTGTTTCCGAACCGGCGATAGCGCATGTTTCGATGCTACCGAGGCGTGTTGTCAGATCCCGTAGTCGACGACGGACCGGGCGACCTCGCCGGCTTCCATCGCGTTGAACGCGTCGTTGATGTCGGCGAGGCCGATCGTGCGCGACACGAGCTCGTCGAGCTTCAGCGTGCCGTTCTTGTACAGGTCGATGAGCTGCGGCACGTCGCGCTTGACGTTCGACGACCCGTACCACGAGCCGCGCACCTGCTTCTCGTTGACGAGCAGCTCCATCGCGATCGGGATCTCCATCATCTGTTCCATCTTGGGAACGCCGACGATGATGGCCTGCCCGCCCCGACGCGCCATCGCGAACGCTTGCTCGACCGTTGCTTTCAGGCCGATCACCTCGAACGAGACGTCGACGCCGCGCCCGCCGGTGAGCTCCTTCACCGCGGTGACTGCGTCGGTGTCCTTGGCGTTCACGAGATCAGTTGCGCCGAACGCTTCGGCGAGCTTCAGCTTCGAGTCGAACTGGTCGACGGCGATGATCCGCTCCGCGCCCTTGAACTTGGCGCCCTGGATCACGTTGAGGCCCACGCCGCCGCAGCCGATCACCGCGACCGTGTCGCCCGGCTTCACGTCGGCGGTGTTCGCGGCCGCACCGAACCCGGTGAGCACGCCGCAACCGATGAGCGCGGCGCGCGTGAACGGCACGTCGGCGTCGATCTTCACGGTCGAGATCTCGGGGCACACGAGCTCCTCGGAGAACGTGCCGAGGCCCGACATCTGGTGCAGCGGTGAACCCTCGCGTCCGAAGCGCGGGGTCATGTCGAGCTGCGAACCCATCGCCATCGCGATGAACCCGGTCTCGCACATCTCCGCCGCGTCGTGCGTGCAGAAGTAGCAGTGGCCGCACTGCGGCACGAACGAGAGCACGACGTGATCGCCGGGGGCGACGGAGGTGACGCCCTCGCCGACCTCCTCGACCACACCCGCGCCCTCGTGGCCGAGCACCGACGGCAGCGGCGACAGCAGCGTCCCGTTCACGACCGACAGGTCCGAGTGGCACACGCCGGAGGCGCCCATGCGCACGCGCACTTCGCCGGCCTTCGGCGACTCGAGGTCGACCTCCACCACTTCGAGCGGCTGGTCGATTCCGGCGCAAACTGCGGCCTTCGGCATTGCGGGCTCCCTCGTCGGGTCGAGCGGTACGACCCGGCGACTGTACCGCCGGATTCAGGGGCCGCGATCCTCACGTTCGGCGGCGCGCACGCCGTAGCCGAACACGATCGGCAGCGGGAGGACGACGCACGCCACGACGAGGCCCGCGACCGTCAGGAACACGGACCAGCCGGGGAAGTGCAGCACCAACCCGGCGAAGAACGCCACGATCGCGACGAGCAGCGCGGTGTACCCGATGCGCTTGCCGACCGCGACCATGCCGCGCGATGCGCGCCCGCCGGGCCCGCACTGGATCCGTGCCGGCCGGACCCTTGCCGACGGGATCGTCGCTCACCACGACCTCACCAGGAGGTCCAGCCGTGCGCGGTGAACGTCTGCTCCATCACCGCGGGGAGCTCCGAGAGCGAGAAGGAGATGCGGGCCCGGCGCAGGTTCACGTCGTAGTACTTCTCGCGCGCCGCGTCGCTGTCGGCGAGGAACTTCACGAGCTGCTCCGGCGCTTCGGTCGAGAACAGCCGCACGCCGGACGCGAGGATCTCCGCGAGCACCGGGTACGGGAACGCGGCGCACGGCCGCCGGACGGCGATCGACTCGATCGTCGGGTTGCCGAAGCCCTCCCACGTCGACGGGAACACGATCACGTCGCACGCCGCGTACGCGTCCGCGACGGTGGCCGCGTGCCCGAGGGTGACAGGCACTTCCGAACGCTCGAGGATCCTGTCCAGCGTCGCCTCGTAGCCGTCTTCCGCCGGCCCGGAGAGCCAGTACCGAACGACGCGCCCGGTGAGCTGCGCCACCCGGCCCGCGAAGCGCACGCCGCCCGGCACGTTCTTCCGCTCGATCGCACGCGCGGGCTGGAACACGACGATCTCGTCGTCGGCGAACCCGAACACGGCACGCGTGTGGCGGCGCGGTCACCGCCCCAGTCGTCGAGGTCGAAGTAGTTGTGGATCGCGTACGCCGACGCGTAGCCGCGCGCTTGCAGTTCGCGGCGCGAGCGCAGGTTGACCGTCACGTGCAGCGCACCGGGAATCCGCGGCGGGAAGTCGGTCTCCAAATGCGCCAGATGGCGGCGCTGCCACGGCAGATCGTGGTGACGGAACAGAACCCGCGCCGGTGTCGCGTCGACGGCACGCGACACCGCGTGCGCCGCTTCGCAGGTTCAGCGGGCAGCGACGCGATGTTGTCGACGATGACCAGATCGGCACCCGCGATCGCGCCGGCGAGAAGATTCGGATCAGGTGATGCTGCCGGCGCGATCGTGAGGCCGGGCACCACGACGTCATCCGCCCGACCGCCGTCTTCGATCGCACCCGCGACGCGTCGCACCTCGAAGCCGAGCTCGCCCAGGGCCCAGGCCCACTTGCGCGCCTCGACCGAGACACCGTCGTTCCCGCCCAAGCGGTAGGACACCACTGCCGCTTGCGGAGCCATCCGACGACCCTACCGGCGCGACCGCGGATCGAAACGATCGTTCGCCGGTCGGGCCCTTCTCCTGCCGGCCGAAGGAATACGTTCGGTTCGGGATGTCATCCTTCGACGAGGCGCGGGCAGTCGTGACGATCAGACCGAAGCTCGCGTGGCGCGCCGGCACCGTCGTGGCCGCGCTCGCTCTCATCACGTTCGGTCACGCGCTCGCGGCGTATGTCATCGCCGCGATGCTCGGTGTCTTCGCCGCGTACGCCTGGACGACGCGCGTCGAGGTCACGGACGACGAGGTCGAGAAGCGACCGTGGGGGATCGCATCGGAGCGCGTCGCGCGTCCGGTGCACGAGCTCGAGTTCGTCCACGTATCCGGCATCGGCCGGCCGCGATCGAGATCGGACCGATGGGTGCGAGCGTCGTGCTCGAGCTCGGCTTCTGGACCACGCGCGTGCTGAAGCCGGTCGTCCGCGCGCTCGTGGCGGAAGCGACCGAACTCGGCGACGACGACTCCCGGCGCCGCCTGACGCGGTACGCGGGCGATCCGGGAACCTGAGGCGAGCGCAGTCGCGGGGAACTTCTCGGCTGGTTCCCGACGAACTCACAGATGTCGTCGTCATGCTGATCGGAGTCGCCCGAACCCGAGGAGTGCGTGAACATGGCCTCGATTCCGCCGTCCGTCCCGGCGCCGCCGCCCCGGCACCGGCGCCCGCACCCTGCCGCGCCGCGCCCGCCGCATCGCCGGCACCGCGACCGTCGCGGGGATGCTCGCGCTCACTGGCGGCATCGCGGCGACCACGCACGCCTCGTCCTCCACATCCGCGACACCGTCGGCCAACGACCCCTCGTCTTCGTCGTCGACGACGTCCAGCACCACCGTCGACAGCAGCTCGAGCGCAAACACCGACGACAACCGTTCGTACACGTTCTCGCCGCAGTCCGGGTCGACGTCCTCGCAGACGGACACCTCCAGCCATGGCAGCTGAGCTCCGCTTCCGCGCCATGGGCAGTGACGCGCACGTGGTCGTCGTCGAAAGCCGGCCCGGTCTCCTCGACGTCGCGCGGCGTCGCATCGAGGACCTCGAACAGAAGTGGAGCCGGTTCCTGCCCGAGAGCGAGATCACCGCGCTCAACGAGCACGCCGGTTCACTCGTGGCCGTTAGCCGCGACACGATCGAATTGGTCACCCGCTCGCTGGACGCGTACCTCCTCAGCGACGGTTGGTTCGACCCGACGATGTACGGAGCACTCGTGCGCGCCGGCTACGACCGCACGCTCGATGCGGTGCGTGCGGAACCGCGCCGCGGTCACAGCGTCCTGCAGTCCGGCGCGGAACGCATCCTCGTGACCGCCGATGCGGTCGCGTTGCCGATCGGCACCGGCTTCGACCCCGGCGGCATCGGCAAGGGACTCGCGGCCGACATCGTCGTCGACGAGATGGTCGCCGAAGGCGCGGCCGGGGTGTGCGTCAACCTCGGCGGTGACGTGCGCGTGAGCGGTGTCAGCCCGGAGGGCACCGCGTGGTGCATCGCGGTCGAGCACCCGTACCAGCCCGCGCCACTTGCGACGCTCGGCCTCTGCGAGGGCGCCGTCGCCACTTCGACGACCCTCTGCCGCCAATGGGAGATCGACGGTGAAACGCGGCACCACCTCATCGACCCGATGACGGGCGAACCGTCGCAGACGAACCGCACCTTCGTCTCTGTCGTGACCGGTCACACGTGGGCCGCCGAGGTGATGGCCAAGATGTTGTTGCTGCGCCCGGACATCGATCCCGCGGGCGTGCTCTCGGAGCAGGCGAGCGCACTGTTCGTCGACCGTGACGGACGCGTCGAACGCACGCATGGCTTCGATGAATTCGAACGCGCGGTCTCGCCCGACGCAACGATCCTGGAGGCAGTCGGATGAGCGGGACCTGGCCGTGGTACGTCGCCCGCGCGTCCGGGCTGATCGCTTGGTTGCTGCTCGCGGCGGCAACGCTCTGGGGACTCGCAATGGCGACCAAGATCCTCGGTCGCCGGCCCCGCGCCAACTGGATGCTCGACATGCACCGCTGGCTGGGCGGCACGGCACTCGCGCTTACGGGGATCCACGTCGGCGCGCTGCTCGTCGACCAGTACATCCACTTCGACCTCGCGAGCGTGCTCGTGCCGTTCGCGTCGTCGTGGAGCCCGCTCGCGGTGACGTTCGGCGTCGTCAGCCTCTATCTCCTGCTCGCGGTCGAGCTCACGTCACTCGCGCGCGCCCAGCTTCCCCATGACATCTGGCGCAAGGTGCACTACGCAAGCTTCCCGCTGTTCCTGACGGCAACGGTCCACGGACTCACCGCGGGCACTGACTCGCGGCTGTTCGTGTCGCTCGTGTGCATGTTCGCAATCAGTGGGCTCGTCATCTTCCTCACTGCGCTCCGCATCATGCACGTGCCGCCGCCCGCCCGATCGCACCCGGCCGTTGTCTCGCCTCCGCCGCCGCCACCGGTCCCCGTGCTGCACCGGTCGGAGTGGGCCGTCACTCAGCCGACGAGAACCGACCGGATCTCGACGACGCGATAGGCGCGCGTGTTCGTGAGCTGCGCAGTGCGGAGGTCGACCGGCAGCGGCGTGGTGATGCCCGGACCGGTCATGACGAACTGACCGCGCCACATGGTCGCGACCCGGATCGTGTACTGACCCTTGGTCTCGTAGGTGTGTCGCACCGCGGGCCGGTCCGCGCTCCCGCCGGTGGTGCTCGACGCCGGCGCACCCTCGCCGAAGTCGAAGTGGTAGCCCGTGAGCTGCGCTGTACCGGTGACCGTGAAGCCGTTGAGCGTGACGCTGACCGCGACGGTCGTGCGCGGATCCGCGGCCCACATCCACGTCTCGAGCCCGGTCACGCCTTCGGTCGTCGGGCTGATCCCGATCTGCGGCGCGGGCAGCGCGGCCGCGTTCCAGATCTCCCCGATCGTGGGCGGCTGCGGCAACACGGGCGGCGGCGGGGGAGTCGGAGACGTGATGTCGGTGAGGGGGACGCAGATATCTTCGGGTTCCCCGATCAACGCGCCCGTCGCGCGGTCACGCTTGTAGACCGTGTACCGCCATCCCCACGGAACCTGCCCACCGTTCGGATCGAACGGCGCGTTGGCCGCGTTACAAAGATGCTCGAGCGAAAACCCGCCAGACTGATGCGGCACCGCCTCATAAACAAACGGCCGCTCCTGCGCAGCCGCGTCCGCGTGATCCGTCGCGCCTGTTCCGGGAGTCCCGTCGCTCGGATCCTGTGCTCCGACAAAGATGATTGACCCGCTCGGATCTCCGGCGAGCTCCACGCCTGTCCATCAACCGCCCAGGCGCCTGACGGACGACACGGCAGCGGAGGCTAGAACCACAACCGCTAGCGGCGCGCCTCATGACTCGAGAGGATCGACGCTCGCGATGCGCCATCGACCAGACGCGTCAACTTGCAGTGAGCGCGGTCCAGTCGAACGGCCTGACGAAATGCCGTCTCCTGAATCGTCGTACCCATCGGCTGCGACGAGTCGCTGCAGCGACACGGTCATCGCGACGTTGACGGAGGCTGCCGACGCCACGTTCGACACGAGTCGGACGTCGAGAGGTTGCTGTATCTCGACGAGCCGCGTGTTGTGCGTTGCGGACGAGGTCGATGTCGCTCTTGAAACGCTCGTAGACCGGCGTTCCCACGATGTAAGCCTCTCGAGACGAGGCTTGCGTCGGGGTGGTGCGCGAGCAGCCATGTCGCGTAGTCGCTCAGCGAGCGGTAGATGGCCTCGTAGTCGGTGCCGGTGTTGATCAGCGTGGGCGGGGGGACGGAGCCGTCGAAGCTGTAGGGCGGGGGGACCGTGGTGGTCGTCGTCGGGGCAACCGTCGTCGTCGACCCCGACTTTGCCGTTGGATGTCCGTCAGACGCGTCCGCGGACGCGTCTGCGCTGGCACCGCAACCGGCCACGACCAGCGCCAACAGCGCGATCGACACCCAAGAGACGCCCCGCCTCGTCATCCGAGCGAGGGTATGGAAGATCCTGGGGGAAACCCGAGAACGAGACCGTCCTCGAAATTTCCCGAAACTCAGCCGTTCGAGCTGACGTAGGCCAATCTGCGGTTCGTGGCGTCGAGAACGGCCCGCGCCACCGCGTCGGCTTCCTGTTGCGGACGGACGATCGCGGAGCCGGCGACGACCTGCTCGTTCGGCGGTACGACGAACACCGCGGTGACCACCGCGACGTCGAGCTGACCGACCCGCACGATCTGCGCGTGGTCCACGTCGATGCACTCCGCGGCGGGGTCGAGTTGGCGGAGCGCGTCGATGGTCGCGGTCGCCACGAGCCGGTGGCGCGCGGTCATCGCGATCGAACCTTCCGCGAAGCCGACGGCTTCCTCTTCGTCACGCGAGAGCGTCACGCGCACGAGCGAACGGAGCCCGCTCGCCTCGGCGGTGATGGCGACGATCGACGGCCGGTTGCCCACCGCCGCGTGCTCGTGATCGCCCGATCCACCCAGCTGCACAACGCTTACGATGCGTCGATCGAGCTCGAGGCCGAACGACGCCAGGGCGATCGACTGCACGTCGCGGACGATCTGCTTCGGTCGTTTCCCGGGCAGCGCGACGACGTGGACCTCGGTGACTCGGCCCCCACGGTCGGCGACGATGCGGGCGATCGTCACGTCCGGGAGCCGGCAGATCTCCCGCTCCACATCGGCGAGATCGAGATCATCCATGCTCACCGCGGGCGCCGGCGCGGGCCGCGCCGACACGGTGAGATCGATGTCCTCGCGGGCCGAGAACTCCTCGAATACCGAGTCCGTCAAGTCGTGGTCCACGTCAGTCAGTCCTCCCCTGCCTGAGCGGCGATCGCCAAAGGCGAGCGTTGCGCGTGACACGTATGTCCGCCACTGGGGCCACTGTAGGGGATCAGACAACCCGGGCGCCACGGGGTGAAGCGGTGTAAGCGCGCTAAGCGTCCGGGGGTTGCCAATCCTGGGCAAAACGGTGAAACTCGTGTTGTCCATGGTGTCTGAGGTCGAACTTGGTCCATCCAGGCCCGGCGTCAGCGATCGGAAGACACCCGACCTAGGATTGTTCGTTCACCAGTCGCCAGGTGCGGGGCGGCGCAAGGAAGCGGGGGCGCCGAAGGGGGATTCGGGGAGAGAGACGGCAAGGCCACGGGCTGGAACGTCCTAACACTTCACAACTGCAAGTGAAATGCCCTCAGCGGAGCGGACAACCCCGTCACCCATAGCGGTGGAGACGGAGGTGCATCGCTAGGGGGAGTTCCCTGTGAAGAAGATGACGGTTCGTTTGGCTGCAGCTACGACTGGCTTGGTGGCGCTGCTGCTCAGCGGTGGCGCTGCTTGGGGTCTGCGCTAGCAGTTTTTTCAGCCCGAGGCCTTGCCGCCTCTCTCCCTCGTCAATCTCGGTGCCGAGAAAGAAGACGTGGCCAAGCAGCAGAGGTTCCCTCTCTACGCAGGTGTGACGTTCGTCGCGACCTGCGGCCTCGCTGGCTTCCTCGCGGTCACGGGTCCCGCGCCGGACCCTGGGCGCGCTGCTCCTGCTGCTGAGCGCACTGATGATCTGGAGCGAGCACCGCGCCGTCGAGTTCGCCGACGGCACGTCGATCAGCGCCGGCTTCCTCGTCATGATCGCGTCGGTCGTCGCGTTCAACGACCACGGCCGCGGTGCTGCTCGGTCCGCTCCTCGTCGGCATGTCGCGTGGCATCTACCTCCCACAGCTCCGATCCCGGTCGTGGTCGCTGATCGCGGTGAACTCGGCGAGCACCGGTCTCGCGAGCCTGGCGGCCGCGCTGACGCTCCAGGCGCTTCCCGGAGGCGTGGGTCAGCACATGCCCGCCGGCGCTCCTCGCCGCGATCCCGACGGCAGCTCGTGTGCGTGGTCGCGATGTGGCTGATCCTCGCGCCCGCGGTGCACTTGCGGGCGCACGCGAGCTGGCGCGAGATCGCGATGATGTTCACGCCCTCGGCCCTCGAGTCGCTTGCCGTTCGCGGTGCTGGGCTACTTCCTCGGCGTGCTGTACCTGAGCATCGGCGCGCCCGGCCGTGCTGCTGATCATCGTGCCGATGTTCATCGCCCAGGAGGTGTTCGCCTCGTACATGACGGTGAAGGAATCGCACGACGAGACCGTGCAGATGCTGATCCGCGCGCTCGAGGCGAAGGACAGCTACACGGCCGGTCACGCCGAGCGGGTCGCCGATGTACGCGCAGTACATCGGCGAAGCAGATGCACTTCATGCCCGCCCGCATGGAGCGCCTGCGGTTCGCGGCGCTGATGCACGACATCGGCAAGCTCGTGGTGCCGAACCACATCCTGAACAAGCCCGGACGGCTCACCGCGGACGAGTTCGCGCGCATCAAGACCCACGAGAAGGTCATCGGTGCAGATGCTGAGCAACATCGACTTCCTGCGGCCGATCGCCGGCGCCGGTCACAGCGACAACACCCGCTTCGATCCCGACGACCTCGACCACCCGATCGAGCCGTACATCGTGATGATCGCCGACGCCTACGACGCGATGACCTCCACCCGGGCCTACCGCAAGGCGTTGCCGCAGGAGGTCGCGTTCCAGGAGCTGCGGGACAAAGCGGGCGTCCAGTTCCACCCGGCCTGTGTCGAGGCGCTGATCCGAGCGATCGAAGCACGGGGCGAGAAGCACGGCGACGGGTACGAGGTGCAAGCCGAGTTCGAGAACGCGCCGGAGATGGGGCTCGGCTCGGCCGGTCTCGGCGACCTCCTTCCCGCCGAGGCCTGATCTCGGTGAGTCGGCGTGGGCGGGCGGGCCTCGATCGCGGCAGCGGGGAGTCATCGCGGCGCGTCATCGCGTACGCTGATCGACTCCCAGAGCAGCCGCGGACAACCTCGCGTTGCTCGCGGCCGGCGTCGTGCTCGGCGAGCTCTTCGTCCTTCGGCTCGAGGACCGCAGCGCGGTGCCGCTGTCGTTCGCGGTGATGATCGTGCTCGCGTCGTCGTTCGCGCTCGACGAGTACGCGTCGCGGTGCTCGCGGCCGAGGTCGTCGCGTTCTTCGCTGCGCGCCGCGGATCGGCGAGCCGGGTGGCCGCACCGAGATCTTCGTGCGTGCGCATGCTCGGTCGCGGCGGCGACGCTCGCCGCGTATCGAGGCGTGCACGGCGCTGTTCGGCAGACCACGTGACGGTCGCGGCGGTCCTCGTCGCGCTCGGCGGCGGCCGCGGTCGCGCAGTTCGTGACCGACGATGGCACTGCGCACGATCATGCAGCGGGGCAACTCGCTCACGACCCGCGGTCGGCTCGCGTGGCTTGCCGTCGCGTCGTCGGGCATGCTCATGGCGATCGGGTACCGCGGTGTCGAACGGCGACGGTCGAGCTCGGGATCTGGGGCGCCGTTGCTCTTCGCGACGCCGCTGCTCGCGGCCTGGTACGCGTTCGAGCGGCTCGACTCGGCCACGTTGGCGTACCGGCAGACGATCGAGTCGCTGGCGATGGCGCCGGAGCTCGGCGGGCTGGTGCCTGCGGGGCACGCAGAACGGGTCGCGACGCTGGTGGCGTCGATGGGGCACCGGCTCGGGCTGCCGGAGTCCGATCTCGACGACCTCGAGATGGCGGCGCTGCTGCACCACGTCGGACAGGTCACGCTCGACGACCCGAGGTCGCGGGCACGGCCCGAACCGCACCATGTCGCGTCGGTCACGAGCAGCATGCTGCGCGAGATCCGTCCGCTCGCGGGTGCGGGCGACATCGTCGCGGGCGAGGTCGACGACGATCGCCGTCGCCTCGCGGTGCAGGTGCTGCGGCTCGCGAGCGAGTACGACGATCTCACCGTCGTGAACGACGTGCCGCCGATCGTCGCGTTGGAGTCGTTGCGGACCGCGCCGTGGTACGTCTACGACGAGCGCGTCGTGAGCGCGCTCGAGCGTTCGCTGGGCGACACGAGCAACACCGTCGGCTGAGCCACCGGCGAAGGGACCCTCGCCTCGGCGAACGCGGTGAGGTCGATCGTCTTCGCGTTGCCCTTGCCGGGCGGCGTCGCGACCGCGACCGCGGTGGCGCCGTTGCTGCCGATGCCGCCCGTTGGCGTCGGCGGGGTGCGGGTCCGAGAACCGCCTCGGCTTGCGGCGGCGGCTCGCGTGGTAGGTGACGTCGCAGAGGCCGACCGCGATGATGAGGTCGCCGAAGCTGAGCGCCGCGTCGAACGGTGACCGCAGGACGATCATGTCTCCGAGGAACGTGAGCCGGTCGTCGGCGTCCTGGGGGTGGTGCTTGACGGTCGGCTCGAACATGTCCTGCTTGGCGAGGTCGGGGGGCAGGTCCACCGGCATCCCGTGATCGAGCCCGATCACGAGCGTGTTGCAAGCGACACCGATCAAGACGATCGCCATGCCGCGCAGCAGGACGTTGCGGGCGCAGAACGCGATGATCAGCGTGTAGGACGTGAGCAGCAGTCCGAAGCCGAGGTCGTCCCAGCGCGACTCGGGGATCGGTCAGGAACTCGAGCGCGAGTTGGATGCCGAGGCCTGCGAACAGCGCGGCGCTCCACCGCCAGTCGGTCATCACCAGCCGGGAGTAGGAGCCACCCGTGAGGAGCGGCAACACCAGCGCGATCGCGACGGCGATCCCCAGCACCAACATGGTCCGATCACCGTACCCGAGCGCGGCGCACCAAGGGGCGGACACTCTACGATCCGACGCGATGACGGCCGACGCGATGGCAGACGAGGTGCTCTACGAGTCGCGCGACGCGGTCGCGCGGGTGACGATCAACCGGCCGGAGCGGCGCAACGCGATGTCGTACGGCGTCATGCAAGGACTGCGTGACGCGATGGCCACCGCGCGCGCCGACGACGAGGTGCGGGTCGTCGTGCTCACCGGCGCAGGTGACCGCGCGTTCTGCGCGGGTGCCGACCTCACCGGTATCGCGGCGAACGAAGGCGCGGCCGCCGCGCACGAAGGCCGCGGGCTGCTCGCCGATCTCTTCCGCGACATGTGGTCGCTCGGCAAGCCGATCGTCGCGCGCGGTCCGTGGCTTCGCGCTCGCGGGCGGCTTCGGACTCGCGTGCGCGTGCGATCTGGTCGTCGCGGCCGACGACGCGGTGTTCGGCACACCCGAGATCAACGTCGGCCTGTGGCCCTACATGATCACGGTCCCGCTGCTGCGCTCGATGGCGCCGAAGACCGCACTGGACCTGATGATGACCGGCCGCCGCGTCGACGCGGACGAGGGCGCGCGCCTCGGGTTCGTCCAACGCGTCGTTCCGGTCGCCGAGCTCGACGCGACGGTCGACGCGCTCGCCGCGCGAGCTCGCGGCGAAGTCGCCGTTGATCATGCGATGGGGTCGCGACTCGTTCTACCGCGTGCTCGAGATGAACGCCGACGACGCGCTCTCGTACCTCCAGGGCATGTTGACGGTGACCACGCTCACCGAGGACTCCGCCGAAGGCGTCGCCGCGTTCGCGGAGAAGCGCGCGCCGCAGTGGAAGGGACGCTAGCGATGGCCGACCCGTGTCACGACTGGGGTCCGCTCGTCGGTGACCTGACAGCGCGCAAGGATCGCGCGCTCGAGATGGGCGGTCCGGATCTGGTCGAGCGGCAACACTCGCTCGGCAAGCTCACCGTGCGCGAGCGACTCGACCTGCTTGCTCGATGCGGGCACGTGGGTCGAGTACGGGTTGCTCGCCGACCACATGGACGCGGGCATCGGCGACCGTTACCTCGCGGCCGACGGCGCGGTCACGGGTGTCGGAGAGATCGACGGGCGCGCTGGTCGCGATCGCGGCATACGACTTCACCGTGATGGCCGGGTCGATGGGCGCCGTCGGCGAGGACAAGATCGCCCGCATGCGCGCGCACGTGCTGCGGCAGCGCATCCCGATGATCTGGCTGCTCGATTCCGCCGGGCGCGCGCATCCAGTCCACCAGCGGCTCGTCGTTCGCGGGCGCCGGTGCGCTGTTCCGGGAGCAGGTCGCCATGAGCGGCGTGGTGCCGATGGTCGCGGCGATGCTCGGCCACTGCGCCGCCGGCACCGCCTACATCCCGGCCCTGGCCGACTTCGTGCCCATGGTGAAGGGCACGTCGTCGATGGCGCTCGGCGGCCGGCACCTCGTGAAGGCGGCGGTGGGCGAGGACGTCACCGAGGAGGAGATGGGCGGCTCGGCGGTCCACACGAAGGTGTCGGGTGTCGCCGACCTCGAAGTGATCGACGACGCCGAGTGCCTCGAAGTCGTACGGAAGTACCTGTCGTTCTTCCCGCAGCACAACGGCGAACGCACACCGTCGCACCCGACCAACGACCCGGTCGATCGGCGCGTCGAGGAGCTCTACGACATCGTCCCGACCGCACCGCGGCGCGCGTACGACGTGCGCAAGGTCATCACTGCGATCGTCGACGACGGTGACGTCTTCTGGATGAAGCCCGAGTGGGCGAAGAACCTCGTGACCGGGTTCGCGCGCGTCGGCGGCCAGGCGATCGGTGTGGTCGCGAACCAACCGATGGTGCTCGGCGGTGCGCTCGACGTGAACGCAGCCGACAAGGCCGCGCGCTTCGTGTGGCTGTGCGACGCGTTCAACATCCCGCTCGTGTTCCTGCACGACGTTCCGGGGTTCATCGTCGGCAGCGCGGTCGAGAAGCAGGGGATCATCCGTCACGGCGCCAAGATGCTCTTCGCGGTGTCGGAGGCGACGGTCCCGAAGATCAGTGTGATCCTGCGCAAGAGCTACGGCGCGGGGTACTTCGTGATGAACGGGCTCGCCTACGAAGCCGACTACATCGTCGCGTGGCCGACCGCGGAGATCGCGGTGATGGGTCCCGATGGCGCGGTCAACATCATCCATCGCCGCACGCTCGAGGCCATCACCGACGAAGAGCAACGGACGCAGAAGCGGCTCGAGCTCGCAGAAGAGATCCGCGCCAACATCGATCCGTACATCGCGGCCGGGCACGGGCAGCTCGACGACGTGATCGATCCCGCGGACACGCGCGCCGCGATCGCGCGCGGCCTCCGGCACAGCGCCGACAAACGCGTCGACCGCCCCGCTCGCAAGCACGGTGTGCTCCCCGTCTGATGGAGGGCCCGTAATATCTGCGGCCATGGCTGAGATCCACGCCGAGATCACCGCGAACGTCTGGCAGGTCACGGTCGACGAAGGACAGATGGTCGCCGAGGGCGACGAGATCTGCATCCTCGAGTCGATGAAGATGGAGATCCCGGTCGTCACCGAGATCCCTGGTGTCGTCCGCGAGCTGTACGTCGAGCCCGGCCAGACGGTGCAAGAAGGCGATCTCATCGCCCTCATCGACGAGTCCTGAGCCATCATCATGATCCACTTCGAACCGCGCGGCTTCGTCGGGCTGGCCACGATCGACCGGCAGGAGCGCCGCAACGCCCTCAACGGTGAGCACTGCAACGAGCTGAAGGTGCAGCTCGAGTCCCACCCCGAGCTGCGGGCGATCGTCATCACCGGCGCGGGCTCGGCGTTCTGCTCCGGTGCGGATCTCGTCACGCGGTTCGCGGCCGACGGGCCCGCGACCATCGACACCTTCCGGCCCTCGTTCGAACAGGTGCTCGACGCGATCGTCGCGCACCCGGCTCCTGTCATCGCCGCGATCAACGGTCCCGCGATCGGGGCCGGGCTGCAGCTCGCGGTCGCGTGCGACATCCGCGTCGCAGCCATGGGCGCGCGCATGGCGATCCCGGGCGGCCGGCTCGGCATCCACCTCAGCCCGCGCAACGTCTGGCGGCTCGTCGATGCTCGTCGGCGACGGAACGGCGCGGGACTTCCTCCTCGCGGGCCGCAATGTCGACGCCGAGGAAGCGCTCCGCCTCGGCCTCGTGCAGTACGTGTCCGGCGATGCGCTTGCCGACGCGCTGCACCTCGCGGGTGAGATCGCGGCGGCGGCGCCGTTCACCGTTCAGGGGCACAAGCGCGCGCTGAACATCGTTGCCGAACAGCTGTGGCTGAGCAAGCGGCCCGCGAGGAGATCGAGAAGCTCGAAGCGCGTGCGTTCGCGAGTCAGGACCTCCAAGAGGGCATGACCGCGTTCGCGGAGAAGCGGAACCCCGAGTTCCACGGCCGGTAGCCGCCCGCACGCGTCGGCGCGCGGTTCAGCGCAGCGTTTCGAACATCGGGTCGAGATCGACGTTCCCGCCGGACACGATGATCCCGACGCGTGCGCCCTCGAGCGAACGGCCGCGAACCGCCGCGACCGCAACCGCGGCCGACGGTTCGATCACCTGCTTCGTGTACTGCCACACGGCCTGCATCGCATCGAGGATCTCCGCCTCCGAGACGGTGACGATCTCCTGCACGTGGTCGCGGATGATCGCGAACGTCCGGTCGGACAGGCCGGTGAGCAACCCGTCGGCGATCGTCGTCGGCGGCAGGGGAGGCTGCCGCACGCCCGTCTGCAGCGAACGGGCCGCGTCGTCGGCGAGGTCGGGTTCCGCGCCCAGCACCGCGATGCCGGACTGCAGTCCGTGGGTGGCGATCGCGGTGCCCGACAGCAGTCCGCCACCACCGACCGGCGCGACGACGAAGTCGAGCCCGGAGACCTCGGACACGAGCTCCAGCGCGGCAGTGCCCGCGCCCGCGATCACCGCGTCGTTGTCGAACGGGTGCACCTCGACCGCGCCCGTCCGGGCCACGACATCGGCCAGCGTCTCGGCGCGTGACTCGGGCGTGTTCTCGCAGTACGTGATGGCGGCGCCGTAAGCGAGCACCGCGGCCTTCTTCACCGTCGCGCACGAACTCCGGCATGACGACGTACGCAGGGATGCCGCGTGTCGCGGCCGCGAGGGCGAGTGCCGCGGCATGGTTGCCCGACGAGTGCGCGGCGACGCCGTGACGCGCTTCGTTGTCCGAGAGCGACTGCACTGCGTTCGTCGCGCCCCGGTACTTGAACGCACCGATGCGCTGCAGGTGCTCGCCCTTGAGGTACACGGTGGTGCCGAGCCACTCGCTCAAGCGTCTTGCTCGTCAGCACCGGCGTGCGGTGCACGAACGGGCCGATGCGCGTCGCGGCCACGCGTACGTCGTCGAACGTGGGCGGCACTAGTAGCCCGCGGGCAGGACGCGTTCGAGGAAGTAGTAGAAGCCGAAGAGCACGACGAGGAACGGGACGACGCCGGCGAGCCAGGTGGCCGGGTGCCGCCACCGGCGGAACAGCCACCACCACGCGACGCCGACCGCGGCCACGATCGCGCCCCATCCGTACGCCGGGCCGAGCGGCTTGCTCTCGCCGTCGAGGCCCTCCGCGAGCGTCGGCGCGTGGTTCGGCGTCTCGCCGCGCCGGGTGGAGGCGTCGACCGGGATCGACGACTTGGCCGGCACCAGTTTCGCCTTGATGACGAGCCGCTCGCGCGCCGAGAACTTCGGGTTGCAGGTGGTGAGCGTCAGCTGCGCGTCCGGGGTGTTGTCGACGACGAAAGTGTCCTCGGGATGCACGATCAGCTTGTCGGTGACGGCATACGTGTAGTTGCCGACCACGCTCGTCGTGACGATCTCGTCACCCGCCTCGAGCTGGTCCAGGTTGAAGAACGGTTGGCCGTACGTGGTGCGGTGACCGGCGATCGCGGCGTTGCCCACCTGGCCGGGCAACGGTGTTCCCGGGTAGTGGCCGGGGCCCTTCTTCAGGTCTTCGCGGCCGGTGCCCTCCACGAAGATCTTGTCCACGCCGATCTTCGGGATCTTGATCGTCCCGATCCAGTCCCCGGCCGCGGGAACGGGCGGCGGGTCGGTGGCGGGCGGCGTGGTCGTCGACGGGGCGGCCACGGTGGTCGAGGTGGTCGTCGTGGTGGCGATCGACCGGTTGAACTCGGCCCGCATGTCGTCTTGGGCGCGGGCGGTCACGAGGCCGGTGCCCCAGAGCTGGAAGGCGACGAACAGGAGGATCAGCAGCCCTACCGTCACCAAGAGGCGGCCGAAGGCCGCGATCGCCCGTCGCATCCCGTCGGCAGGATACCGATGCGCGCGGGCGGTCTCACGCGCGGTGACAGTTCGCTGGTCAACCGGCACCCTTCGTAGACTTTCCCGGCCCGTCCCTTGCGCTGTGAAAGGCGACCCGTGCGCGTTCCCAGCCGCGTCATCAGCCTGCGATCGGCGGTGTGTCTGCTCGGCCGGTTCCCCGCGCTCGCCGGCGCGGACCTCGACGTGGACGCCGGTGAGGTCGTGCTGTGCACGGGGCCCAACGGCGCGGGCAAGACGACGTTGCTGCGGCTCTGCGCGGGATTGCTGGCGGTGCGATCGGGCTCGGCATCGGTGCTCGGGCACGACCTGACGCAGGACCGCCGCGCGGTGCGGCGGTCGGTCGGCATGGTCGGGCACGAGACGTTCGCCTACGACGACCTCACCGTGACGGAGAACGTGCGGTTCGCGACGCGTGCGGCCGGCCACAGCCGTGACGAAGCGGACGCCGCGATCGTGCGAGTCGGGCTGGGCGAGATCGCCGGCGTCGCGCACGGTCGCCTCTCGCAGGGGCAACGGCGGCGGCTTTCGCTCGCCATCGCGCTGGCGCGTGATCCGGAGTTGCTCCTTCTCGACGAGCCGCACGCGGGTCTCGACGCCGAGGGCCGCGCGGTCGTCGACTCGGTGCTCGCGGCGGCGCCCGCCGAAGGGCGCACGGTGCTGCTCGCGTCACACGAGCTCGACGTCGCCCGCCGCCATGCGACGCGCGAAGTCGCGGTGATCGTGGGCCGAGTCCACGAGACGCGGGCGCCGGCGGCGCCGGAGCCGGTCACCCCGATGGTCGAGGTGGGCCCGTGACGCAATTCGGCGGCCAGGTCCTGCGCGATTCGATGCTCGTCGCGGGCAAGGACCTCCGCATCGAGCGGCGCTCGCGGGTCGCGCTGCAGCAGGTGCTGCCGTTCGGCGGCATCGTGCTCATCCTCTTCGTGTTCGCGCTCGACCCGGACCGCGGCCTGCTGTCGCGCGTCGCACCCGGGTTGTTCTGGACCGCGGTGCTCCTGGCCGCGCTGCTCGCGGTCAGCCGCGCGTTCGCAGTCGAGGAAGGGAACGCCGCCCGCGACGGTCTGCGCCTCTCGGGTCTCGACGGCGTCGCGATCTTCCTGGGCAAAGCGGCCGCGATCGCGGTGGAGCTCGCCGCACTCGAGGTGATCCTCGGGGTCGGCGTCGTCATCCTCTACGACGTCCAGGTGCGCGGCATCCTGCTCATCCTCGCCGCCGCGGTGCCCGCGACCATCGGGCTGGCGGCCACCGGTACCGTCTACGGCGTGCTCGGCTTGGGTGTCCGGGCCCGGGAGACGCTCGTGCCGCTGCTCGTGCTGCCGGCCGTCACACCGGTGATGCTCGGCGGGACGCGCGCCTTCGAGGCCGCGCTCGACGGCACCCCCGGTGACGGGTGGCCGTGGGTGCAGCTCCTCAGTGCGTTCGCGGTGCTCGTCGTCACGCTCGGTGCCCTGGCCTTCGGGCCGCTCCTGGAGGAATCGTCGTGAACCTGAAAGTGCTCTCGATCGCCTCGGCCGTCAGCATCGCGGTGACGATCGTGCTCGCGCTGGTGGTCGCGCCGGCTGACGCGTTCCAAGGCGACGCGTACCGCCTCCTCTACATGCACGTGCCCACCGCATGGCTCGCGTACCTCGCCTTCTTCGTGACCGCGGTCGCCTCCGCACTGTGGCTGTGGCCGCGCACCCGGTCGACCACATGGGATCTGCTCGCGGGCGCGTCGGCCGAGGTCGGCGTGATCTTCACCGGCTTGACGCTCGCGATGGGGTCGTTCTGGGGCCGCCCGATCTGGGGCACGTGGTGGGAGTGGGACGCGCGCGTCACCACCACCGCGGTGCTGTTCTTCCTCTACCTCGGCTACCTCGCCTTGCGCCGCACCGGCGTCACGTCCGCGGAACGGGGCAAGCGGTGTGCGATCGCAGCCCTGATCGCGTTCGCGGACGTGCCCGTCGTCCACTTCTCGGTGACGTGGTGGGAGACGCTGCACCAGGACGGCACCGTCTTCAACAAGAACCTCGACGTCGCGTTCCAGGGGTTCTGGATGCCGTTCACACTGATCTTCTCGGTGTTCGCGTTCACCCTTCTGTACGCGACGCTCGTCACGGCGCGACTGCGGCTGGCGGAGTACGACGAAGGCCGGGAGGAGCGCGAGCTCCAGCTCGCGATCGAACGGCGGGTGCGCCTCGCCGAAGACGCGGAGACGGAAACGGTGCCGGCCTGATGGATCACAACTGGGGTTACGTCGTCGCCGGGTACGGCATCGTCGCGGTCACGCTCAGCACGTACTCGGTCTGGCTCTGGCAGCGCCTGCGGCGCGCGCGGCGGTCGGCGGTCGACGAGGCCGGCTGATGAAGTTGCGATGGAGCATCGCGGCGTTGCTCTGCGTCGGTGCTGCGATCTGGATGCTCGTCATCCTCAAGGACAACGTCGTGCTGTTCCAGCCGGTGTCGAAGGCCGTCGCCGAACGGCCCCAGCAAGGTGACCGCGCGTTCAAGATGAGCGGCGCGGTGGTGCCCGGCAGCATCGCCAAGGACGGTGACGACGTGCGGTTCGAGCTCACCGAAGGCGGCAAGGTCGCCGCGGTGCACTTCTCCGGCAGCCCGCCCGATCTCTTCTCCGATTGCGCGCCCGTGGTGGTGCAGGGCAGTTGGTCCGGTCGCACGTTCATGTCCGACCAGCTCCTGATCAAGCACGGCAACCAGTACAAGCCGCCCAAGGGGAAGATGGGCGAGAAGTGCCCGGCCGAGCCCGACAGCGTGAAGCGGTGAGGATCGGGTGAGAGCTGCCATCGGCTACGGCGCGCTCACCGCGGGCGCGGCGGCGGCCGCGCTCGGGATCGTCACGATCCTGGTCGGCGTGTACAAGGACCGACCCGTCCTGCTGCGCATTGGTCGGCGCTACGTGTTCGTGACACTCATGGCCGCGGTCGCCGCGTTCGCCACGATGGAATCCGCGCTGTTCGCGCACGACTTCTCGCTGCGGTACGTCGCGAACAACGTCGCACGCGCGACTCCGGGGCTGTTCACGTTCACCGCGGCATGGGCCGCGCTCGAGGGTTCGATCCTCCTCTGGGTGCTCGCGCTCACTGCCTACCTATCGGTCACGGTGTGGCGCTTCCGCGGTCGCGCCACCGACCCGCTCGTGGCGTGGGCAACCGTCATCGGGCTCGGTGTCACGCTGTTCTTCTTCGCGTTGACACTCGGGCCCGCGAATCCCTTCCGCGAAGTGGTCGGCGCGATCCCGGCCGACGGGCGCGGTCCCAACCCGCTGCTGCAGAACCACATACTGGTCGCGATCCACCCGCCGATGCTCTACCTCGGCTACGTCGGCTTCACGATCCCGTTCGCGTTCGCGGTCGGCGCGTTGATCACCGGTCGCTTCGGCGAGGGTTGGCTCGCGGACGTGCGGCGCACGACGCTCATCGCGTGGGGTCTTCTCACCGTCGGGATCGTGCTCGGCGCGTGGTGGAGCTACGAGGTCCTCGGGTGGGGCGGCTATTGGGGATGGGACCCGGTCGAGAACGCATCGCTCCTCCCGTGGCTCACGGGCACCGCGTTCATCCACTCCGTGATGGTGCAGGAACGGCGCGGCATGTTGCGCGTCTGGAACCTCTCGCTCGTGCTCGCGACCTTCTGCCTCACGATCCTCGGCACGTTCCTCACCCGGTCAGGTGTCGTCACGTCGGTGCACAGCTTCACGCAGTCGCCGATCGGGCCGTGGCTGCTGACGTTCCTCGGCGTCGTCGCCGTCGGCTGCGTGGCGTTGATCGCGTGGCGGGGCGACGAACTGCGTTCGCCCGGCCGCATCGACTCGCCGGTGTCGCGCGAAGCCGCGTTCCTGATGAACAACCTCCTCTTCGCCGGCTTCGCGCTCGTCGTACTGACGGGCACGGTGTTCCCGCTGCTCGCGGAAGCGTTGCAGAACCGGACGCTGTCGGTCGGCGAGCCCTACTTCGAACGGCTCGGTGTCCCCATCGGGATCGCGCTGCTCTTCCTGATGGCGGTCGGACCGCTCTTGCCGTGGCGCGCCGCGAGCAGCGAGCTCCTGCGCAAGCGACTCCTGATCCCCGCTTGGGCGGGCGGGATCACGCTCGTCGTCGCGCTTGCTGCTCGGTGCGCGCGGCGTCGCGCAGGTGCTGACGTTCGCGCTCGCCGCGTTCGCGTTCGCGAGCATCGGGCGCACGATCGGCATCGGCATCCGTGCCCGCCGGCGGGCCCACGACGAAGCGCTGCCGGTCGCGACCGCGCGCATGGTGCGCGCGAACCCGAGGCTCTACGGCGGCCTCGTCGTGCACATCGGCGTCGTCGTCATCGCGGTCGCGCTCGCGGCGTCATCCGGCTACGTCACGCGGCGCGAGGTGCAGCTGTCACCGGGTCAGTCGGCCGAGGTGCGCGGCTACACGCTCACGTATCTCGGCTCGCAGATCGAACGGTCGGGTCAGAAGACGACCGTCTCCGCGCGAGTTCGCATCGAACGGGGGAGCAAGGACCTCGGTGTGTATGCACCCGGGATCTCCACGTTCCCGAACTTCAACAGCGGCATCGGGACGCCGTCGGTGCGCACCGGTGTGCTGCAGGACGTCTACCTGACGCTCGTGTCGTCGCCCACCCAGACCGGCAAGGTCGCGTTGCGGGTCCAGATCAACCCGATGGTGCTCTGGCTGTGGATCGGGGGCGGCATCATGGCGCTCGGCGTCGCCCTCGCGTTGCTCCCGGCCCGCAAGCGGACGGTGCTTCCCACGTCGGACCGCGAACCGCTGCCCGATCGAGCCCGAGCTGGTAGAGGTCGCGACATGAGGGGACGCGTCCGCTGGATCGCCCTCGCCTTCGGCGCGGTCGTCGTCGTGTTCGGCGTCGTGCTCGCGTTGAACGTGAACGGCAGCGATCCGAACGTCACCAAGGGACGTTTCACCGGTTCGAACGATCCCGCGCCCACGTTCACCGTGAAGACGGTCGACGGCAAGGAACTCTCCCTCGCTGACCTCGCGGGCAAGACCGTCGTCGTGAACTTCTGGAACTCCTGGTGCCAGCCGTGCCAGCAGGAGGCACCCGCGCTCGCCACGTTCTACGACCGGCACAAGGACGAGCCCGACTTCGCGATGGTCGGCATCGTGCGCGACGACACCAAGAAGGCGATCCACGACTACGTCAAGCGCGAGAACGTCGGCTGGACCATCGGGTTCGACCCGAAGAGCAAGGCTGCGCTCGCGTACGGCACCACCGGCCAGCCGGAGACGTTCGTCATCGGCGCGGACGGCCGGGTCGCGGGCGAGCAGTTCGCGGCGGTGTCCGTCGACAACCTCGAGACGATGCTGCGGGCGGCGCGGGGCACGCTCTCGATGCGACGGTGGCTCCCGTGGCTCGCGCTCGGCGCGATCGTCGTCGTGGCGTTGGTCGTGCTGATCGCCCGTTCGCAACCTTCCGACTCGCCGGCGGCCCGGGCGAGTCGGCTCGGCGAGGAATCGCGTGCCCGGTGTGCACCGGGGAGTCCGTGGCCGAGAGCAACACGCCGGAAGCCCACGCGATCAGGGAGGACATCCACGATCGCATCGCGTCGGGCCAGTCCGATGCCACGATCCGGGCCGCGTACGTGCGCGTCTACGGCGAACGCATCCTCCTCAACCCCGGCAGGAGCGGGTTCGCGCTGATCGCGTGGGGGCTGCCCGTCGTCGTGTTCATCGCGGCCGCGGCCGGCATCGTCGTCGCGCTGCGCCGCTGGACGCGCGCGAACCTCGACTGACCGCAACCGAGGACGACGAAGTGCTCGTCGCCCGCAGTCGCGACGAGGCCCGATGAATCAGCACCGATGAGTTAGAAGCAGAGCGCGAGTTCCTACTCCGTTCGCTGGACGACCTCGAGTCCGAGCGCGAAGCCGGCAACATCGACGACGAGACCTACCGGTCGCTGCACGAGGACTACACCGCGCGTGCGGCCACGGTGATCCGGTCGTTGCGGGACGGTGTCGCGCCGGTGCTGCCCGAAGCGCCGCGCGCATCACGGCGCATGAAGGTCATCACGTTCGTGTGCATCGCGGCGTTCGCCGGCTTCGCCGCGTTCGGGCTCACGCGCGCGCTCGGCACCCGCGAGCCGGGCCAGACGATCACGGGCAACGCCGACACCAACAAGAGTGAGCTCGAAACGTTGAAGGCGGCCGCGGCGGCCAAGCCCGACAGCTACGACGCCGCGCATCGCGTACCCGCGGGCGCTGCTCGGCACGGACCTTGCCGCCGCGCTCAAGGAGTACGACGCCGCTTCGCAGCTCGATCCGAAGCAGCCCGAGCCGTTCACCTACATCGGGTGGATCAACGCGCTCGCGGCGCAGCAGCTGCCGGCCGGCGCCGAGCGCCGACGCGGTCGCACAGCACGCCCTCACATCGCTGAACCAGGCGATCACCCTCGATCCGAACTCCTTCGACGCCTACGTGTTCCGGGGGTTGACGCACATGAAGGTCCTCGCCGATCCCGCGGCCGCGATCCCGGACTTCCAGCAGTTCCTCGTCCTGGCGCCGCAGGACCACCCGCAGCGCGAGCTGGTCAACGGCGCCCTTCGCGGAAGCGGTTGCAGCGACCACGCCCACTACTGTGGCGACCCCCTGACCGGAGGACCGCTCGTGGCCACGCAACCCGCCCCCCAGACCGAGGCGTCGAAGATCTACCGCACGACGATCACCACCAATCGCGGCACGATCGTGATGGACCTCGACCCGCAGCTCGCGCCGAACACCGTCAACAACTTCGTCGGCCTCGCGCGCCAGGGCTACTACGACGGCCTCACGTTCCACCGCGTCGTGCCGGAGTTCGTGATCCAGGGCGGCTGCCCCGAGGGCAGCGGTCGCGGCGGTCCCGGTTACAAGTTCGCCGACGAACCGGTGAAGGGTCGAGTACGTGCTCGGCGCGGTCGCGATGGCGAACGCCGGCCCGGACACGAACGGCTCGCAGTTCTTCATCTGCATCGACGACTGCCAGCGCAAGCTCGACGCCGAACTACAACCTGTTCGGTCACGTCGTCGACGGCATCGACGTCGCGCAGGCCACGCAGGTGGGCGACGTGATGCAGTCGGTCGTGGTCGAAGAGCGCGACCGCCACGCGGCCTAGCGCCGGTCAGCTCTCCGTCGGCGTCGATCAAGCCCGTAGCGGCGGCGGATCTAGCGCTCGGCCGTCCCGAAGACACCGCGTCGACGACGACACCGATGATGAAGATCACCATCATCACCGCGTACATCTGGCGGTAGTCGGCGTTGAGGTCGCGGCGCGTCCTGGAGCTCCTGACCGAGCGACGCCGTTGCCCGGCGATGAGCACGATCAGCTCACCGGCGAGCAGGCTGCGCCAGGCGAACGCCCAGCCCTGCTTCAGCCCGCCGACGAACGTCGGGCAGCGCCGCCGGCAGGACGACGTGACGCACGGACGAAGCCCTCGCGCGCCGAGCACGCGGCCGGCCCGCAGCAGGACCGGCGGGATGTTGTCGACGCCGCTGATGAGCCCGTTGGCGATCGACGGCGCCGCGCCGAGGACGACGACGAAGAGGATCGCGGCCTCGCCGAGCCGGAAGAGCACGATCGCGAGCGGGAACCACGCGATCGACGGCATGGTCTGCAGGCCGGTGATCATCGAGCCGATGCCCGGCGCGCAGGACCTTCGACGCGCGAGACGATCGAGCCCGACGACGACGCCGATGACGATGCGCGATCGCGAAGCCGACGCACCGCGCGCAGCAGCGTGGTCTGCGGTCGCGTCCCAGAGCGTGCTCTTGTCCTGCCAGAACTGGTGCAGAACGCGTGAACGGCGACGGCAGCGACGTACTCCGGCTTCCATCCGGTCCACACGACGACCTGCCAGCCGCCGAAGAAGAGCGCCGACGGCGAGCAGCTTCGGCCACAACGCCGACCAGACCTTCCGATGCGGGACGGCCCGCGGCCGAACTCGGCTTCGAACGCCGCGATGTCGGGGTCTTCGACCGGGTGCAATGTGGTGTCACTTCCCGCGGGCATGACGCTCCATCTCCTCGCGCAGGCGGTCGGTGATCGTCGCCGCCAGCGTCGCGACTTCGGGCGAGTCGATGCGGCGGGGCCGCTCGATGTCGCACCGGTGTGATCTCGGCCGACCCGGCCGGGCCGGCTCGAGAGCAGCACGACCCGATCGCCGAGTCGGATCGCTTCGCGCACGTTGTGGGTCACGAACAAGCACCGTCTTGCCGGTCGTCGCGCCACAGCGTCTCGAGCTCGTCGTGCAGGACGTCGCGCGTCATCGCGTCGAGCGCGCCGAACGGCTCGTCCATCAGCAGCACCTGCGACGTCCTGCGCGAGCGCCCGGGCCAACGCGCCGCGCTGGCGCATGCCGCCCGAGAGCTCGTGCGGGCGCTTCTTGGCGAAGTCGTCGAGGTGCACCATCTCGAGCAGTTGCTCGCTGCGTTCGCGCCGGCGCTCGCGGTCGTGCCACCGAGCTTCAGTGCGAGCTCGATGTTGCCGCGCACCGTGAGCCACGGGAACAGCGCGGCTTCCTGGAACATCGAGCGCGGTGCGGTTGGCCCGTACGTCCACTCGCCCCGACGTCGGCTTGTCGAGATCCGCGACGAGGTTGAGCAGCGTGCTCTTGCCGCAACCCGACGCGCCGAGCAGGCAGACGAACTCGCCCGGCGCGACGTCGAGGCTCACGCCGTCGAGCGCCACCACGGCGCTGGGCCCGTGCCCGAACACCTTGCGCACGTCTTGGATCGCGACGGCGGACGCGACGACGGACCCGGCGGGCGGGGCCGGGTCCGTTGTCGCATCCACTGCTCGGAGTGGACGAATGCCGTTCATTTCACTGCTACCGCCGTTTCACCGCGGTCCTTGAGGACCTCGTTGAGGAGCTTCAGGTCGTAGATGCCCTTGAGGTTGCTGACTGGCTGCAGGAGGCCGACTGCCTCTGCGTTCGCCGCGCCCTTGATGAGCGACGACGGCACCGGGTCGAGCGTGAAGTCGATGTTCTTGAAGCTCGCTTCCACCAAGTTCGCGGCGATCGGCTTGCCCGAGGCCTTCTGGATGCCGGCCGCTACGACCTTCTCGGCGTCGGCAGGGGAGGCCTTGATGTAGTCGATCGAGTCACCGATGCCGGCGATCAGGTTCTTGATGACGTCCGGGTGGGCGTCGAGGAACTTCGTCGTGACGAGCAGGTTGGTGGTGACGTACTTGCCGTTCGGCCACAGGTCCTTCTCGTCGACGAGGATCTTGCCGCCGCCTTCGGTGACGAGCCGGGTGGCATACGGCTCGGGCACCCACGCACCTTGGATCTGACCCGCCTTGAAGGTGTCGATCGTCTGCGAGTTGTCCTGCGGCAGGATCTTCACGTCGCCGCCGCCGGCCGTGTCGGTCTCGTAGCCCTTCGACTTCAGCCAGGTGCGCAGCGCGACGTCCTGGGTGTTGCCGAGCTGCGGCGTCGCGAGGGTCTTGCCCTTGAGGTTCTCGACGGTGACGTCGGGCTTCACGACCAGGTAGGCACCGCCCGAAGCCGTGCCGGAGACGACGCGCACGGCCGAGCCGTTCGACTGCGCGTACGCGTTGATCGACGGGTTCGGACCGATGAACGACGCGTCGAGGGCGCCGCCGAAGATCGCCTCGACGGCCGCGGGTCCGGCGTTGAAGATCGACGTCTCGAGCGTCACGTTGTCGCCGAGCGTTTTGGCGAATTCACCGTGCTCCACGCCGACGATGGCCGGCGCGTGCGTGATGTTCGCGAAGTAACCGAGCCGCAAGGTGACGGGCTCGCTGCTGACCGTCGTGGAGCTGTTGCCCCCCGCGGTGGTGTCCGATGCATTGCTGCTGTCGTCATCGTCGCCCCCGCACGCCGCAAGGACGAGAGCGAGTGACAACGTGAGAGCAACTGAGATGAGGCCGAATCGGCGCCGGGATCGCACTAAGTCCTCCATGAGGCTCGCCGTGACTTGTGTACTTTGTCAATCGAAAAAGTAGAGTACAGTCACGGACCACGTCAAGTTGGGGACAGGCGAAATGCGGATTCCTGCGAAGACGGACTACGCGCTGCGGGCTGCCGTTGCCCTCGCGGCCGCGAACGG
The DNA here is from genome assembly GCA_963745645.1 of uncultured Actinomycetes bacterium. GTDB lineage: Bacteria > Actinomycetota > Acidimicrobiia > IMCC26256 > PALSA-610 > CAVUFH01. The sequence continues at coordinate 401,349 of CAVUYD010000002.1, read as the reverse complement.
CGACTACGTGAAGGCCGGCGCGCTCTCGCGCGAACAGAAGATCCCGTTCGAGTACTTGCAGAACATCCTGCGGGACCTGCGCCGCGCGGGAGTGCTCGCGGCGCAACGGGGTTACGAGGGTGGGTACCGGCTGGCGCGCCCGGCACAGGGGATCACGGTGTCCGATGTCCTCGAAGCAGTGGGAAGCCCGCTGACCGAGCCCTACACGTGCACGCCCGGCGTGGTGTGGGATTCGCTCGAGGATTCGACCCGCGCGCTGTTCGGCTCTACGACGATCGCCGATCTCGCGGCCCGCTGAGAGTTCGAAGGTACGCACGGGGAATCCGTTTCCCGAGGAAGGCGATCATGTCGATCGGTTGAGTCGACAATACTGCCCGAGCCGTCGGTCCTGGTCAAGCCGTGCTGCGGGCCGATTGCTCCGGGTCCGGGGTTGCGCTCGAGAGCCGGGCCGCGGCGGCGGTCCACGTGATGACCGCGACGACCGAGACGGCTGTGAAGACCAGCAGGACGGTGTTGGACGCGCCGAGCAGTTTCACCGACGAGATGACCAGCACCGCGATCAGGATCGGGCGGATGAACTTGTCGCTCGCGCGGGCCGAGATGTGCGCCCCGATCCAGACGCCGGGGATCGCACCGAGCAGCACGCTGCCGGTCAGGTCCAACGAGAGGTCCCCGAAGATGAGGTGACCGAGTGCGGCGGCACCGACGAGGGGGACGGCCTGGACGAGGTCGGTGCCGACGAGCTGTTTCGACGACATCGTCGGGTAGAGCAGCATCAGCGCGACGATCATCAGCGAACCCGACCCGACCGAGGTCATGCCGACCATCAGGCCGCCGACGACGCCGATCGTAAGGGTCGGCACCGGCCGGATCATGACCGGGAGCGACTCGTCGACCTGCGGCCGGCGGGTCTGGATCCAGATCTTGACCATCATCCCGACCGCCGCGATCAGCAGGACGATGCCGAGGATCGTCTTGATCCGCGTCTCGACGTCCGGGCCTCCGAGGTTCGAGATGATCCACGCGCCGGCGAACGCGCTCGGGACCGAGCCGATGGCGAGCCAGCGGACGAGCGACCAGTTGACCGTGCCCCGGCGGGCGTGGACGCTGCCGCCGATCGGCTTCAGGATGAACGACGCAACGACGTCCGAGGAGATCGCGGCCGACGGCGTGACCCCGAAGAAGATCACGAGGATCGGCGTCATCAGGGCCCCGCCGCCCATGCCCGTGAGGCCGATGATCAGGCCGACGAAGAGACCGGCGGCGGCGATGTCGAGTTGCATGGCTTCCTTGCCGCGGTCTCGGAAATGTCGACTCGAACCAATGTCGACTTATTAGATCGACAAGGGTGACAGAGTAGACAACACTCGTCAAGACCCGGCCATCCGCCAAAATGGTCCGATGCGGATCACGGCCAAGGCGGACTACGCGGTACGGGCGGCGGTCGAGCTCGCCGCCGCCCAGCCGGACGGCGTGCCGGTGAAGGGCGAGCACCTCGCCAAGAGCCAGGACATCCCGCAGAACTTCCTCGAGAACATCCTCACCGAGCTACGCCGGGCCGGCATCGTGCGCACCCGGCGGGGCGCCGAGGGCGGTTACCAGCTGGCCCGCCCGGCTCGCGAGATCACGGTGGCGGCCGTGCTGCGGGCGGTCGAGGGCCCGCTCGCGGCCGTGCAGGGCGTGCAGCCGCAGGACCTCGAGTACGGCGGCGCGGCCAAACACATGCCGGACCTGTGGGTCGCGGTGCGGGCGAGTCTGCGCTCGGTGCTGGAGAAGGTCACGCTCGCTGATCTCGCCGCGGGCAAGCTGCCTCGCTCGGTCGCGTCGAAGACCGCGGATCCGGACGCCTGGCGCCCGTTCCAGGCGCCCTGAGCCCGCGCCGACCGCTTGTCTGACCGGAACTAGACAAGTACAATACAAGTCGTGCGCTACCTCGACCTCGCCGACGCGCTGCGGGCCCGGATCGCCGCCCGCGACGTCGGCGCCGGGGGCGCGCTGGCGGGCGAGCTCGAGCTCGCCCGCGAGTACGGCACGAGCCGGGTGACCGTGCGGCGGGCGCTCGACCTGTTGCGCCAGGAGGGCCTCGTCACGAGCCGCCGGGGCGCGGGCTGGTTCGCCGCCGTCGATCCCGTCCGCCAACCGCTCGGTCGGGTCACCACCGTCGAGGCCGCGGTCGAGGCCGCCGGCGCCACGCCGGGCCGGCGAGATCCTCGGGTTCGGTTTCGTCGACGCGCCGCCGCCGGTCGCCGACGCGCTCGGTACCGAGCCGGGCGCCGACGTGCTGCGGGTCGAGCGCGTCAACCTCGCCGACGACGAGCCGTTCGCGCTCGTCGCCGTCTGGGTCCGCGGCGACGTCGGCGCCGACGTCGTCGCGCGCCGACGTCGAGCGTGCGCCGTTCTACGACCTCTTGCCGTTGCGCGGTGTCGAGCTCGGTACCGTGCACCAGACGATCACCGCCGAGGTCGCGACGGCCCGACGGCGCGGCTGCTCGACGTGCGACCCGGCGCGCCGTTGCTGCTCTGCCGGCGCGTCACGTTCGACGCCGACGGCGACGCCGCGTCCTCGTTCTCCGAGCACCGCTATCCCGCCGACCGCACCACGTTCGAGATCGAGTTCTCGTTGAGAGCAGGAGCCCTGCAACATGCCTGAGCCACGCCCGACTCGGACCGACCACGCCCGACGTCGCTCGTCGAAGCCGTCGTACGCGCGCTACCCGGAGCGCGTCGCGATCGCGCGCGAGCGTCTCGGCCGGCCGCTGACGTTCGCGGAGAAGATCCTCGTCGCGCACGCCGACGACCCGCGCACGGTCGGGTCTCGACGCGCGGTGTCGACTACGCCGACTACCGCCCCGACCGCGTCGCGATGCAGGACGCGACCGCGCAGATGGCGCTGCTGCAGTTCATGCTCGCGAAGATGCCGTCGGTCGCGGTCCCGACCACCGTGCACTGCGACCACCTCATCCAGGCGCGCGTCGGCGCCGACGCCGACATGCAGGTCGCGCTCGACACGAACCGCGAGGTGTACGAGTTCCTGCGCACCGTGTCGTCGAAGTACGGCATCGGCTTCTGGAAGCCGGGCAGCGGGATCATCCACCAGGTCGTGCTCGAGAACTACGCGTTCCCGGGCGGGATGATGATCGGCACCGACTCGCACACGCCGAACGCGGGCGGGCTCGGCATGGTCGCGATCGGTGTCGGCGGCGCCGACGCGGTCGACGTCATGGCGGGCTGGCCGTACAACACGCGCGTCCCGAAGCTCATCGGCGTGCGGCTCACCGGCGCGCTGTCGGGCTGGACCGCGGCCGAAGGACATCATCTTGAAGGTCGCCGGCATCCTCACCGTGAAGGGCGGCACCGGCGCGATCGTGCAGTACTTCGGTCCGGGCGCGCAGTCGATCTCGGCGACGGGCAAGGCGACGGTCTGCAACATGGGCGCCGAGATCGGCGCCACGTGCTCGCTGTTCGCGTACGACCACAACACCGCCAAGTACCTGAAGGCGACGGGCCGCGAGGCGATCGCCGATCTCGCCGACCGCTACGCGGAGTACCTCGTCGACGACCCCGAGGTCGACGCCGATCCCGAACGGTTCTTCGACCGCGTCATCGAGATCGACCTGTCGACGCTGGAACCGCACCTCGTCGGTCCGCACACCCCCGACCTCGACCGGCCGGTGTCGGAGATCGCGGCCGAAGCCGAGCGCGAGGGCTACCCACGCGAGATCTCGGCCGCGCTCGTCGGTTCGTGCACCAACTCGTCGTACGAGGACATCGGCCGCGCCGCGCACCTCGCGCGCCAGGCCGCGGCGCGAGGGCATGCGCGTGAAGACGCCGCTGATGATCACGCCCGGCTCCGAGCAGGTGCGCGCGACGATCGAGCGCGACGGGCTGCTCGCCGACCTCGAAGCGATCGGCGCGACCGTGCTCGCCAACGCGTGCGGGCCGTGCATCGGGCAGTGGAAGCGCGACGACGCGCCCGGAGGGCCCGAACGTGATCGTCACGTCGTTCAACCGCAACTTCCCGGCCCGCAACGACGGCAACAAGAACACGCTCGCGTTCATCGGTTCGCCGGAGACGGTCGTCGGCATGGCGTTGAGCGGCCGGCTCGACGGTTCGTTCCTCGACGAGTTCGACCCGCCCATCGCCGACGATCTGCCGTCGCGCGGCTTCGACCGCGGCGCGACCGGGTTCGTCCGCGCCGGCCGCCGACCCGGCGTCGGTCGCGGTCGCGGTCGCGCCCGGATTCGGATCGGCTCGAACTGCTCGAGCCGTTCCCGGCGTGGGACGGCAACGACATCAACGGTCTGCGCGTGCTGCTGAAGGCGAAGGGCAAGTGCACGACCGACCACGTCTCGCCCGCGGGCAGTGGCTGACGTACCGCGGTCACCTCACGAACATCTCGCAGAACCTGTTCCTCGGCGCGGTCAACGCGTTCGCCGACGCGAGCCGGCAGGGCGTCGACGCCCGCGACGGCCCGACATCGCTGCCCGACTCGCGCGAGCTACAAGGACGCGGGCATCGAGTGGATCGCGATCGGCGACGAGAACTACGGCGAAGGCTCGTCGCGTGAGCACGCGGCGATGGAGCCGCGGTACATGGGCGGGCGCGCGGTGCTGGCCCGCTCGTTCGCCCGGATCGCGGAGGCGAACCTGAAGAAGCAGGGTGTGCTGCCGCTGACGTTCGCCGACCCGGCCGACTACGACAAGATCCGCGCCGACGACGTCGTCGACCTCGACGGCCTCGCGCGAGCTCGCGCCGGGCAGCCACGGTGCACGGTCGTCGCTGCACCACGCCGACGGCATCGACGGACGCGTTCGCGGCGAACCACACGCTCTCCGACGAGCACATCGACTGGTTCAAGGCCGGCTCCGCCCTCAACCTGCTCGCGTCGAGGCAATGAACCGGTTCGTCGACGCGATGCAGGCGGCGGGCGTGCCGATCGACGTCACGAGGTATCCGGACGGCACTCGCACCGCGCAGGACGCGGCAGAGGCCATCGGCTGCGACGTCGCCGCGATCGTGAAGTCGCTCGTGTTCGTCGTCGATGGCGTCGGGCCCGTGCTCGCGCTGACGTCCGGCGCGAACCGGGTCGACCCGGCGCGGCTGGGCGCGCACTACGGCGGCACGGCGCGGCAGGCGAAGGCCGACGAAGCCCGCGCGGCCACCGGCTACGCGATCGGCGGCACCCCGCCGTTCGGCCATCCCGCGCCGGTCCCCACCGTGTGCGACCCCGCGTTGTTGACGTTCGCCGAGGTGTGGGCGGCCGCGGGGACTCCCGACACGGTGTTCCCGCTCAGCCCGGCCCGCCTGCTCGCGCTCAGCGGCGCCGAAGTGGTGGACGTCACCGCGCGCTGAGTACGTCTTCGACGAACGCGACCACCTGCTGCAGTCCGTGCGGTTGCCAGTACGCGTCGAAGGCGTCGACCTCGACGCGTTCGTTCGGCGGCCAGCTCGAGAACTGCGCCCACTCGGGCAGTCGTTGGGTCAGGGCGGCCGCGTCCCAACCGTGCTCGTCTCGCGCTGAGCTCGAACAGGCGCGGCAGGTAGTACTTGAGGTCAGGCAGGCTCCGACGTTGCAGCAACCACACGCCGGTATGACTCCGGAGCCGGCGCCGCGAACACGTTGTACAACCGCTCGATCGCGGCATCGAGCGCGCGTGACGAGTTCATTCCGCTCATGCCCATTGATCGTCAGGCTCCGGCCCGTTCATGATCTCCGGCCCGATCGGGGTCGCCACAATTGCGATTTTCGCGATCGTTGCGTTTGCGACGATCGGCCGATCGTCCCCCCGGCTCGGGCCGAAGTCGTTGCGTTTGCGACGATCGCGAAAACGCAATTGAGGGCACCTCCTATCGCCGGCAGTTCGATGTCGCACCCGGAGGGCAGGATGCGGCGATGTCGCAGCCTGCCGCCGCCGACGATGAGGTTCGGGCGCATTCGCGTCGTCATGGCCCTCAGCGTTACCTCGTCGAACGCATCAGCGACGACGAGCAACGCGCGTTCCGCGCCCAGCTCCAGCCCGCAGGTGTCGTCATCCTCCGCGCCGCGGGCAGAGTCGGAACCGCGCTTCGGCTTCAGCTGAAAGAGCTCGGCATCGACCCGAAGATCGCCCGACTGCTCCTGGTGTTGGAAGGGTTCAAACAGCTGCGGGTATCGGAGATCGCTTGGCAGCTGAACATCTCCCCGACCACCGCGTCGCGTCACCTGGACCGAGCTGAGCGGGCCGGGCTGGTCGACAAGCTCTACCGCAACTTCGACCGCCGAGGAACATGGGCCAGGTTGACGAGCGCGGGCCGTGAACTTCGCGCGCACATCGTCGAGATCATGACCACGCTCGACACGGACCGACCCGAAGGTCCGGCCCACGGCGCACGTGCCAACCGTCCGCACTTCTCGCGCAACGAATGACTACGCGTAGCGGGCGAGCTCGGCGTCGAGGTCGAGCGGGCGGACGGCCGCGTTCTCGGCATCGGCGCCCCAGTTGGCGCGCGGGACGTCCCACATGACTTCGAACTCGTTGCCGTCGGGATCCTTCGCGTACAGCGACTTGCTCACGCCGTGGTCGCTCGCACCGACGAGCGCGCCGAGCTGCGACAACCGGTCGCGCATCTCCGCGAGATCCTGGATCGTGTCGACCTGCCACGCGAGGTGGTAGAGACCGACGCGGCCGGGTTGGGGGAGCGGGGCGTCAGCGCCGAGCGAGAAGAGACCGAGGTCGTGGTGGTTCTCGGTGCCGGCCGCTTTCATGAACACGCCCGCGCCGTCGCCGACATCGGTCACCACCTCGAAATCGAATGCCTCGCGGTAGAACGCGGCCGACCGGCGGGCGTCGCGCACGTAGAGGACGGCGTGGTTGAAACGGCGAACGGTCATGCGGTGCGCAACCCCCGGAGGCGTTCGACGATTCCCGGCAAGACTTCGACGAAGCGATCGATGTCGGCGTCGATGGTCGACCATCCGACCGAGACGCGCAAGGAGTGATCGGCGTCGACGCCCATCGCCGCGAGGACCGGCGACGGCTCGAGCATCTCCGACGAACACGACGAACCGGAGTGCACCGCGACCCCGTGCTGGTCGAGGGCGAGCAGGATCGGTTCGGCTTCGACACCCTCGACGCCGAGGCAGAGCAGGTGGGGAAGTGATCCCGCCGCGCTCGGATCACCGAACCGCTCGATGCCGGCGATCGTCGCGCACCCCGCCGCGGCGCGCGTGATCAGGGCCCGCTGGCGTGCTGCTTCGGCGTCGAGCTCGATGGCGGCACATGCGGCGCCGAAGCCGACCCACGCGGGCACGTTCTCGATACCGCCGCGCCGGGCGCGCTCTGCGCGCCGCCGACGAGCAACGGGGGGATCCGCAGCCCGCGCCGCACGAGCAGCGCGCCGGCGCCCTTCGGGCCACCCAACTTGTGCGCGGTGACCGAGCAGAGGTCGGCGCCGAGCGCGGCGAAGCTCGATCGGCACCTGACCCGCGGCCGCGCACGCATCGACGTGGACGAGCACGCCGCGCTCGCGCGCCGCGGCGCACACCTCCGCCGCCGGCTGCAGCGTGCCGACCTCGTGGTTCGCGAGCTGCGTCGACACGAACACGGTGTCGGGGCGGAACGCGTCGAGCACCTCGGCCGCGTCGAACCGACCGGCGCGATCGACGCCGACGACCGTGCATTCCGCATCGCCTCGTTCGATCGCGTCGCGAACGCAAGAGTGTTCGACCGCAGTCGTGACCACGTGCCCGCCGGCCGCGCGTGTGAGTGCACCCCAGATCGCGGTGTTCACCGACTCGGTTCCCGACGACGTGAACACGACCTCGCGCGGACGCGCACCGAGGAACGCGGCGACCTGCTCGCGCGCGTCCTCGAGCGCGACGCGCGTCACCCGCCCTTCGGCGTGCAACCGTCCGGGATCGCCGGGTGATCGCGCAGGTACGGGAGCATCGCGTCCAGCACGGCCGGGCGCAGGGGAGCGGTCGACGCGTGATCGAGGTACGCCCGGTTCACACGCGCGTGACGCAGTGCTCGTCGCCGCCGGGCCGGCTCTGCTCGATCGTCGGATCGGTCTCGCCGTACAGGCCTTCGAGCATGCCCTTGATCATGCCGGTGTCGACCGCGCACAGCACGTGCGGGTACTTGCTCGCGGCCTCGCCGAACGGGCAGTGCTCGGCCACCAGCGTGAGTGAGTTGCCGTGCGACTCCGTGTGCGCGGCGAAGCCGTGCGCGGTCAGCGCGTCGGCGACCGACGCCACCGCCTTCTTCACCGAGCGGTGCCCCTCGCTCGGTTCCATGCGCGCCGCGATCGAACGGCCGTACTCGTAGCCGACCTCCTCGGCGATCGTGTGCGCTTCGTCGACCGGCAGCCGTTCGAGCGCACGCGCGAGCAGCGTGCCGAGGAGGTCGTCGCGGCGGGGCGGGAACGAGAGGTGCGTGTCGCTGCGCGCTCGCCTGGTAGCGCTTCGACGGGCGGCCCGCGGTCTCGTGGCGCTCCAGCTCGACGTCGAGGTAGCCGCCCGCCGCGAGCTTCTCGAGGTGGTGGCGGGCGACGTTCGGATGCAGGCTGAAGTGCTCGGCGACCTCGGCCGCCTTCACCCCGTCGGGGTGGGTGCGGACGAAGAGGTAGATCTCGCGCCGGGTCGGGTCGCCGAAGGCGGTCGTGACGGCGGCGACCGCGGCCGCGAACTCGTCCGGAGTGAGGTCCGTCGCGGTCACGACCGGTATTCTACCTATCGCCGTAGTGGAAATCCCCCGTGCTGTCCGTGAGAGGCCGCGATGCCGAATGAAGCCGAAATCGTCGAAGCCCTGCGCCCCGTCGAGGACCCCGAGATCCACCGCTCGATCGTCGAGCTGGACATGGTCCGGGGGATCGCGATCGAGGGCGGCCACGTCAAGGTGACGGTGGCGCTCACCGTCGCCGGTTGCCCGCTGCGGACCGAGATCACCCGCCGGGTCACCGACGCGGTCGTCGCGCTCGCGGGCGTCGACACGGTCGACGTCGACCTCACGGTGATGACCGACAGGAGCGGGCGGCCCTCAGCCAGCAGCTCCGCAACGGCGGCGGACACCGCGAGGCGGCGCGCACGAACCCGTTCACCGACTCCCGGACACGCGCGTGCTCGCGATCGCCTCGGGCAAGGGCGGCGTCGGCAAGTCGTCGGTCACCACCAACCTCGCGGTCGCGCTCGCGCAGCGCGGGCACAAGGTCGCCGCGATCGACGCCGACGTGTGGGGCTTCTCGATGCCGCGCATGCTCGGCATCGACCGTCCGCCGACCGTCATCGACGACGTCATCGTGCCGCCCGAGGCCAACGGCGTCACGCTGATCTCGATGGGGTTCTTCGCCCGCGAGGACCAGCCGGTCGTGTGGCGCGGCCCGATGCTGCACAAGGCGCTCGAGCAGTTCCTCACCGACGTGCACTGGGGCGAGCCCGACTACCTGATCGTCGACATGCCGCCGGGCACCGGCGACATCGCGCTGTCGATGGCGCAGTTCCTCCCGCGCGCGGAAGTGGTCGTCGTCACCACGCCGCAGCCCGCGGCGCAGAAGGTCGCGCAACGGGCGGCGTACATGGCGCGCAAGGTCAACCTCGGCGTCGTCGGTGTGATCGAGAACATGTCGTGGTTCGAGTGCGATCACGGCACCGAGTACCGCGCTGTTCGGCGAAGGTGGCGGCCAGGAGCTCGCCGACCAGCTCGAAGTGCCGTTGCTCGGTCAGGTGCCGCTTGGTGCCGGAGCTGCGCGCCGGTGCCGACGACGGGTCGAGCCGATCGTCGTCACGTCGCCCGACGACCCCGCGTCGGTGGTGTTCCGCCGCGATCGCCGAGCGCCTCGACGTGGAGACTGGCGCCGAAGCGCATCTACCGAACCGAGCTCAAGATCGTCTGACGGCTCGGGTCATCCGGGGCACGGATCCAACCGGTAGCGTGCCGTGCAATGGAAATCCGCATCGGAGTCATCTACACCGCTCGAGAACCGACGACTCGACGTCGACGAGTCGTCCGACCAGGTCACCAAGCCATCGAGGATGCCCTCGGTGGCACGACGAGCGTGTTGTGGCTCACCGACAAGAAGGGCGCGCAGGTCGGCGTGCCGGTCGACAAGATCGCCTACGTCGAGATCGTGACCGACGCCGGTGGTCGCAAGGTCGGCTTCGGCGCGAGCTAGCGCGCGCGTCGTGAACGGGCCCGCGCCCGATCTGCTCGACCGACGCCTGCTCTTCTTCACGGGCAAGGGCGGGGTCGGCAAGAGCACGATGGCCGCGGCGACCGCGCTGCTCGCGTCGAGCATCGGCAAGCGCGTCCTGCTCGTCGAGGTCGACGCCAAGGGCGACATCCCCGCGCAGTTCGAGCACGCGCCGGTCGGGTTCACCCCGCAAGGAGATCCATCCCGGTGTCCTCGCGATGGCGATGGACACCGAGGCGTCGCTGCAGGAGTACCTGCGGCTGAACCTGCGCGTCCCGGTGCTCGGGCGCATCGGCCCGCTCGCCCGGGTGCTCGACTTCGTCGCGACCGCGGCGCCGGGCGTGAAGGAGATCCTCACGATCGGCAAGATCGTGTGGGAGGTGCGCGAGTCGATCGAGGGCCGCGCCGACTTCGACCTCGTCATCGTCGACGCGGCCGCGACCGGCCACATCGTCGCGCAGCTCGGCGCGCCCGACGCGATCCGCGAGCTCGTCGACGTCGGCCCGCTGCGCAGCCAGACGCAGTGGGTGTCCGAACTGCTCGCCGATCCGGCGATCACCGCGGTCAACGTCGTGACCACGCCGGAGGAGATGCCGGTCGCGGAGACGATCGAGCTCGTCGCCAAGATGCGGCGCCGAGGTCAACGTGCCGCTCGGGACGCGTCATCGTCAACCGGGTGCTGCCCGAGCTGTTCACCCGCGCGGACGAGGAGACGTTCGAGGCGCTGCGCGACGCCGGACGCGCTCGACATGCTCACCGCGCGCGCCGGGCGCGGCGCGACGGAAGTGCTCGACGCGGCGCGGCTCGCGGTGTCGCTGCGGCGCACCCGCGCGACGCACCTCGAGCACCTGCTCGAGCAGCCGGTCGACCTCCCGCTGCTGTACGTGCCGTACCTGTTCGTGCGCGCGCACGGCCTGCGCGTGACGCGCATGGTCGCCGACGCGCTCGGCGCGGAGCTCGGCCTGTGAGCGCGCGCCGCGTGCACCGACGACGTCCGGTCACGCTCGAACAGCTGCTCGCGACGAAGGAGATCGTCGTCTTCTGCGGCTCGGGCGGCGTCGGCAAGACGTCGGTCGCGGCGGCGGCCGCGCTCGGCGCCACGGTCCGGCTCGGCGGCAAGGTGCTCGTGCTCACGATCGACCCGGCCCGGCGGCTCGCGACCGCGCTCGGCCTCGAAGGTCTCGGCAACCGCGCGCACCGCGTCGCGCCCGAGGTGCTGAAGGCCGCCGGCATCGAAGCCGCGCGGCGAGCTGTGGGCCGCGATGCTCGACACGAAGCAGTCGTGGGACGACCTCGTGCTGCGCCACGCGCCCGACGAGGAGACCGCGTACCGCATCCTCGAGAACCGGCTGTACACAACCTCACCGCCCGCTTCGTGCAGAGCCACGACTACATCGCGATGGAGCGGCTGTTCGAGATCCACGCGAGCGGCGAGTACGACCTCATCGTGATCGACACGCCGCCGACCCGCAACGCGATCGACTTCCTCGACGCGCCCGCGCGCATGGCCGACTTCTTCGGTGAGCCGCTTGCTGCGCTGGCTCACGCTGCCGTACCGCGTCGGCGGCAAGCGCGGCACGCGCATCCTCAACGTCGCGAGCCGGCCCTTCTACCAAATGGCCGACCGCATCCTCGGGAGCAAGTTCCTCCAGGACATCGCCGAGTTCTTCTTGAACTTCCAGTCGATGTACGACGGCTTCGTCACCCGTGCGCAGCGCGGTCGAGCGGCTGCTGCACGACAAGCGCACGACGTTCGCGGTCGTCACCACGCTCGAAGCCGCGCCGCTGCACGAGGCCGAGCGGTTCTGCGACGAGCTCGTCGCGCGCGACTTCCACCTCGGTGCGCTGATCCTCAACAAGACGCTGCCCGACTCCCTGCGCGATCCCGACGGTGCGCGGCGCCGCGACCGCGTGCATCGACGACGCCGGCGCCGCTCGCCGACGAGCTGCTCGCGACGCCGGCGATCCCGCGCTCGCCGATCGCGACCGCACGGCCCGCGTGCTTGCGCACGGTCGGCGAGTCGTACCGGAACTTCTCGGTGGTCGCGATGCGCGAGGCCGAGCTGCGGGCGAGCTCGCGCGCGTGCCCGACGTCGTCGTGCGCATCCCGACGTTCGCCGACGACATCAGCGACGTCGACGGGCTCGACGCAGATCAGCCGCTACCTCTTCGACGAGGACCCGACGCCGTGAGCACGCTCGAAGATCTCGCGCTCGCCCGGACCGCGCTCGACGGGCGCCGACCTCGTGCACATGGAACGGCTCGTCTCGTCGTGGCGACCGCTCGCCGACCTCTCGTTCGCCGACCTCCTGCTGCTCGCGCCGATCACCGGCGAGGAGGGCCACCGCTTCGTCGTGCTCGCCCAGGTGCGGCCGGTCACCGGGCAGACGAACTACCCGCAGGACCTCGTCGGCACCGTCGTCGACGAGGTCGAGCGGCCGCTCGTCACCCGGTGCTGGCGCTCGGGCGAGATCGTCGAGGGCGACACCGCCGCGCTCGGCTCGAAGGACCGCGTGCGCGTGCAGGTGCATCCCGGTGCGCCGCGACGACCGGCTCATCGCGCTCGTCACGCGCGAGGAGTCGATGACGCTCGCCCGCCGTTCGGGCGAGCTCGAGCGCACCTACTTCGACGTGTTCGACCGCTTCGCGCGCATGATCGCCGACGGCACGTTCCCGTTCGACGTCGACGAGGTCGAGATGGAGAGCGCGCCGCGCGTCGGCGACGGCGTGATCGTCATCGACGCCGAGACGCGGGTGAAGTTCGCGAGCCCGAACGCGGTGAGCTCGCTGCACCGCATGGGCATCCACGCGTACGCGCAGTCGCAGCGGCTGATCGACGTCGGCTTCGACGACACCGCGGCGCGCAGCGCGATGCTCGCTGCACCTCCCGGTCGCCGAGGAGATCGAGCGCGACGACGTGTCGGTGCTCGCTGCGGGTGCTGCCGCTGCTCGAGCCAGAAGCAGCCGGCCGGCGCGCTCGTGCTGCTGCGCGACGTCAGCGACCTCCGCCGCCGCGACCGGATGCTGCTCTCGAAGGACGCGACGATCCGCGAGATCCACCACCGGGTGAAGAACAACCTGCAGACGATCGCGTCGCTGCTGCGGCTGCAGGGCCGCCGGCTGCAGTCGCCCGAGGCGCGGGCCGCGCTGGCGGAGTCGGAGCGGCGGATCCGCTCGATCGCGATCGTGCACGAGACGCTGTCGCGCGAGGCCGGCGACGTCGTGTCGCTTCAACGAGATCGTGCGGCCGCTCGCCCGCCTCGTCGAGGACACCGCGTCGTCGCCGGAGCACACGATCCGCTTCAAGGTCGAGGGCGACGCGGGCGAGCTGCCGGGCGAGGTCGCGACCCCGCTCGCGGTCGTGCTGAACGAGCTGATGCAGAACGCGGTCGACCACGCGTTCCCCGAAGGATCGCAGGGCGACGCAGGTCGTCGAGGTGCAGCTCTCGGCGCGACAGACGACTTACGTCGAGATCGAGGTGCGCGACAACGGCACCGGCCTGCCCGAGGAGTTCACGCTCGAGGGCAGTCACGCGGCCTCGGCCTCTCGATCGTGCAGGCGCTCGTCACGGCGAGCTGCAGGGATCGATCGAGATGCACGAGCGACGGCGGCACGTCGGTGCGCGTGCGCGTCCCGGTCGCGATGCCGCGGGTCGAGCTGCTGAGCCGCTCGAGCGGTCGCGACGCGGGTCGTCGGCCGACGCGTGGTCGCGACGTCCAGCCCTTGCGGAGCCGGCGGCGCTCGTCCTCGGTCGTGCCGCCCCAGACGCCGGCTTCCTGGTTCGTCGCCAGCGCGAACTCGAGGCACTCGCCCGTGCACGGGGCACTCGCTCGCACACCTGCTTCGCCGCGTCGATCTGGTCGAGCGCGAGGCCGGTGGTGCCGATCGGGAAGAACAGCTCGGGGCTCGTGTCGCGACACGATGGCGCGGTTGCGCCACGTCCTCGGCGTCCCAGTCGTGGGTTCGAATCCAGGTCAGCGCCACTTCGTTTCCCCCTTCTGATGGGTCGCACAGATGCGGGTCTTGTGCGCCCGCTCACATGCGTGTCCGGTCTCCGTTGCCCGGAACCCCGCAGCGAGAATCGGCAGGGTAACGGCGTTGTGCATCTCCGCGGCAAGGGGTCTGACCAGGTCTTTACGCGCCAAAAGTGGAACGTGTTCCGTCTTTCGGGTGCTCGTAACCTGCACCGCATGCCGATCGCGACCGCTCGTACTCGGCCATCGAGGCGCGTCGCCTCGCCCGGGAGAACACCGTCGCCGCCTTCGCGCAGGCCCGGGAACTGGGTGCCGACGGGGTCGAGCTCGACGTGCGCCGCACCGCCGACGGCGTCCTGGTCGTCCATCACGACGCCGCCGTCGAACCGCTTGGGCCTGCTGGTCGAGCACCCGTTCGCGGCGATCCGGGCCGCCCTGCCGTGGCTCCCGACCCTGGCGGAGGCGCTCGACGCGTGCGCGGGGATGGCTCGTCAACGTCGAGATGAAGTGCTCGCCGTGGGAGCCCGACGCCGACCCGGAGAACGCGGTCGGCACGCGCGGCCGTCGACCTCGTGCGGGCGCGGCGCCGCTCGACGTCGTGTTCGTCTCCTCGTTCGACCTCGCGACCGTCGACGCGGTGCGCGGCGTACGCGCCGGACCTGCCGACCGGGTTCCTCGTGCAGCGGATCCGATCTCGCGACCGCGGCCGCAGTGGCCCGCAGCCACGGTCACCGTGGCTGCACCCCGACCGCGCGTCGGTGCTCGCGGCGCCGGAAGTCGACGCTGGGCCACGCCCGCCTCAACGACTTGCACGTCGACGTGTGGACCGTCGACGACCCCGACGAGATGCAGGTGCTGGCCGCGGCCGGCGTCGACGCGATCATCACGAACGTGCCCGATGTCGCGGCTCGCAAGCGCCGCTCGGTTAGGGCAACACGACGGTGAGCGCGTCGGGCTCGTAGTCGATGTCGAGGTGCTCGATGTCGCCGAGGTCGTCACCGTCGACCTGGTACGGGAACGGACCGCGCCCTTCGACGCGCAGCTCGGCGGAGGTCGTGACGGTGCTCGATGCCTGGTGTCCGCTGCAGGATACTTGCCGGATCCGCATCGCGGACGCCGCGCCGCCGAGCAACGTGGTGACCGTCGAACGATCGGAACGCGGTGAGCGCCAGCGCGGTGTGCAGGCCGGCGTCCGGGCGCGACGACGAGCGGGCCGGGGCCCGAGGTAGGTGTACGGGGCGGTCTTCGAGACGATCGCGAAGTAGACGCCTTCGATCCGTTCGCCGGTCTCGAGCTCGATGTCGAAGCGGGGCTTGCTGTGGTCGAAGTGCCGGAACCACGTTTCGAACGCGGCGAGCGACGTGGAGCGGGTGCGACGACGTACCGCTTCAGCTCGCCGTATCGCTCGACCCGGCGGATGACCGCGGCGTCGAAGCCGAGGCCGGTGTTGAACAGGAACCGCCGTCCGTTCGCCCGGCCGAGCCCGATGCGCGTGAACGCGCGCCGCGTGCAGCGACGACAGGAGCGTGCTCGTCGCCGCCACCGGGTCGAGAGGGACGCCGAGCGTGCGCGCGTAGACGTTCGTCGAGCCGCCCGGGAGCGGTGCGAGTGCGGTGTCGGTGTCCCGCGAGGCCGTCGGCGGCTTCGTTGAGCGTGCCGTCGCCGGCGAGCACGGCCACGACGTCGAAGCCGTCGTTGGCGGCCGCGCGCGCGAGTCGGGTCGCGTGACCGCGACGCGACGTCTCGGCGACCTCGACGTCGTGTTGCTCCGCGAGCATCTTGCGGATCACGACGCGCTTGCGGGCCGTGACCGACGATGCCGTGGAGTTGACGAGCAAGAGCACCCGCATCGGAGGTCGCAGGGTACCCGTACGATCCGGCGATGCCTGTGCCCGTGGCCACCGATCTGGCCGCGTTGTCCCGCGAGATCGTCGCGTGCCGGGCCTGCCCGCGGCTCGTTGCGTGGCGAGAGCAGGTCGCGCGCGAGAAGCGCGCGGCGTTCCGCGACGAGGAGTACTGGGGCCGTCCGGTTCCCGGTTTCGGGGATCCGCAGGCGCAGGTGCTCGTCGTCGGGCTCGCGCCGGCGGCGCACGGTGGCAACCGCACCGGCCGGATCTTCACCGGCGATCGGTCCGGCGACTTCCTGTTCGCGTCCCTGCATCGCACCGGGTTCGCGAACCAGCCGACGTCGGAGCACCGCGACGACGGTCTCGTGCTGCACGACATGTACATCACCGCGGCGGTGCGCTGCGCGCCGCCGGCGAACAAGCCGACGCCGGCCGAACGGGACGAGTGCCGCCCGTACCTCGTCCGCGAGCTCGAACTGCTCGACCCGGATCACGGTGATCGTCGCGCTCGGCGCGTTCGGCTACGAGGCGGTGTGGGCCGCGCTCCGGCAAGCGGACGTCGAGCTCCCCGGTCGCCGCCCGCGGTTCGCGCACGGGCTCGAAGTGCCGTGCGGCCGGGTCACGATCGTCGGCGCGTTCCATCCGAGCCAGCAGAACACGTTCACCGGCCGGCTCACCCCGCCGATGCTCGACGCGGTGTTCGCGGGCCACGCGCTCGCTCGCGTGGACTGACGGTCAGTCGAGCCCTGATCAGTCGACGAGGGCGATGATCTCGCCGATCGCGTAGATCGTCGCGATGATGCCGAGCACCGCGCCGACCGAGAGTCGCAGCGCGCGGTCGCTCGACGGCGATCGTCGAGGTTGGCGCCGATCCGCGCGCCGGGGATCACGCCGATGCACAACGGGATCGCGATCGCCCAATTGATGTGGCCGAGCAGCGCGTGCGTGATCGTTCCCGGCACCGCGAAGATGCCGACGCACGCGAGCGAAGTCGCGACCGTCTCCTTCAGCGGGATCCCGAGCCACGCCGAGAACGCCGGCACCATCAAGATGCCACCGCCGATCCCGAGCAGTCCGGAGAGACCGCCGGCACCGACGCCGATGATCGCGAGGCGCCACACGTCGAAGTGTTCCTCGCGCTCGACTTCGACGACCGCGGACGGGAAGCGCGGTGCGATAGGCCGTGAATCCGACCAATGCCGCGGTCGCGAGCATGAGCACGTGGCCGTCACCGGGCACGACGTCCGAGAGCAGCGACCCACCGACTACCGCCGGGACACCGAACGCGCAGGTCCACAGCACGACCCGCCCGCGCACGAGCCCTTCGCGCATGTACCGCAGGCTCCCGGAGATGGACGACGGCAGGATCGACGGCAGCGTCGAGCCGACGGCCTCGAGGGGCGTCGCGCCGAGCGCGCGGACTGCCGGGGTCGAGATGACGGCGCCGCCGACACCGAACATGCCCGACAAGATGCCCGTGAGCACACCGACGAGCACGATGCCGATGAACTGCAGCGCGTCGGACATAAGCGGCGAAGAGTAGTGGAGCGGCCTGTACCCTTTTCGTATGACGAGCGACCTCGATCTGCGCGGTGTCTGGGTTCCCCTGATCACGCCGTTCGATGCCGAAGGTGCGGTCGACGTCGCCGCGATCGAGCGACTCTGTCACGAGTACCTCGGTGCCGGCGCGAAAGGAATCGTCGCCCTCGGAACGACGGGGGAGGCGAGTGCGCTCGACGAAGCGGAGAAGCGCGCCGTCATCGACGCGTGCTCACGCGCGTGTGCACCGCGCGCACGCGCCGTTGATCGTCGGCACGGGGACCAACAACACGCGGTCGACGATCAGCGCGTCGCGGGCCGTCGCGGGAACCGACGCGGTGGTCGGCGTCCTCGTCGTCGTCCCGTACTACGTCCGACCGTCGGAAGCCGGTGTCGTCGCGCACATGAAGGCGGTCGCCGACGCCAGCGAGCTCCCGGTCGTCCTCTACAACATCCCGTACCGCACCGGTCGCGGGCTCGGTGCACCGAGCCTGCTCGAACTGGCGGCGTATCCGAACATCGCGGGCGTGAAGCAGGCGGTCGGCTCGCTCGACGCCGACACGTTGCAGCTCCTCGCCGAGGCGCCGTCCGGTTTCTCGGTGCTCGGCGGCGAGGACCCCGTCCTCTTCCCGATCGTGTGCATGGGTGGACAGGGCGCGATCGCCGCGTCCGCGCACGTGTGCACCGACCGTGTCGTCGCGATGATCGAGTGCGGGCTCGCGGGCAAGCTCGAAGACGGGCGCGCCCACGCCGAAGCGCTGCTCCCCGTCGTCCGCGCCGGGTTCGCGGAGCCCAACCCCGCGGTCTTCAAGGGCGTCCTGCACGCGCAGGGCCGCATCGCGACCCCGGATCTGCGGCTCCCGATGACCAACGCATCGCAGCCGGCCATCGATCGGGCCCTCGAAGCGATCGAACGCGCGTCGCGTTAGTACCGTGCGCACATGAGCGCGAACGTCCGTGAGGCACCGGTCCCGTCGAGCCCAGGCGACGGTGCGCAGCCCGACCGCCGTTTCCTGAGCCGCGGCGCGGCCTGGGTGCTGATCGCCCTGTGCGCATGGACGTTGTACGTCTGGATCACGCGGATCTTCATCATGGCGGGCCAGGACGAGAGCACGGGCTTCAAGGTCGTGCACGGCGTGCTCGCGGCGATTTCCATCGCGTTCGGGCTGGCCGCCGGGTGGATCGGGCTCCGCCGGCTCCGCGCGCCGCGGTGACGGCCGTCACATAACAAAACGGTTGCGTCTCGAAAGTCGCGGTCGTAACCTGTTCGATACGAAACGGTGCCGTATCGAATCCGTTTCGCCAGTCTTTCGGTTCCCCGCCACCCCGTGAGGTCTCGCCATGAGCACCGCCGCGCCGTCAGCCCCCGCCCTGGCGCCGTTCGATCGCACGAGCAAAGCGTTCCACCAGCGCTGGTGGACCCTCGGGGTGCTGTGCCTCGCGCTGTTGATCATCATCGTCGACAACTCGATCCTGAACGTCGCGATCCCGACGCTCGTCCGCGACCTCGACGCCAGCAACAGCCAGCTCCAATGGATGGTCGACTCCTACACGCTCGTGTTCGCGGGTCTTCTGCTCACCGCGGGCAGCTTGGGTGACCGCTTCGGCCGGCGCGGTGCGCTGCAGCTCGGCTTGACGATCTTCGGCATCGGTTCGCTCGCAAGCGCGCTCGTCAACACGCCCAACCAGTTGATCCTCACCCGCGCGTTCATGGGCATCGGCGGCGCGTTCATCATGCCCGCGACGTTGTCGATCATCACCAACACGTTCCCACCCGAAGAGCGCGGCCGCGCGATCGGGTTGTGGGCCGCGATCGCAGGTGTCGCGACTGCGCTCGGTCCGATCAGCGGTGGCTTCCTGATCGAGCACTTCTACTGGGGTTCGATCTTCCTCGTGAACCTGCCGATCGTCGTCGTCGCGCTCAGCGCGAGCGTGTTCGTCATCCCGACCTCGAAGGACCCGTCGAAGCCGGCGCTCGATCCGGTCGGTGCCGTGCTCTCGATCGTCGGCCTGATGGCACTCGTGTACGGCTTCATCCAGGCGCCCGACAGCGGCTGGACGTCACCGAACATCCTGCTCGCGTTCGGCTTCTCGATCATCGCGCTCGGCGTGTTCGCGATCTGGGAGTCGTACTACAAGAGCCCGATGCTCGACACGTCGTTCTTCAAGAACCCGCGGTTCACTGCCGCCAGCCTCGGCATCATGCTGTTGTTCTTCGCGATGTTCGGGTCGATCTTCCTGCTGACCCAGTACTTGCAGTTCGTCATGGGCTTCTCGGCACTCAAAGCCGGTGTGGCGCTGCTCCCCTTGGCCCTCACCATGCTCGTGGTCGCGCCGAGCAGCGCGCGCATCGTCGAGCGACTCGGCACCAAGCTCGTGGTCGGCAGTGGGTTGGCGATCACCGGCATCGGGCTCGCGCTCTTCGCCACCGTGCCGTCCGAGCACATCTCGTACTGGGGTGACATCGCGTGGCGCATGGTCATCATGGCGACCGGCATGGGTCTGACGATGGCGCCCGCGACGGAATCCATCATGGGATCGCTCCCGCGGGCCAAAGCGGGTGTCGGCTCGGCCATGAACGACACGACCCGTCAGATCGGTGGCGCGTTCGGCGTCGCGATCATCGGCAGCGTCATGTCGTCGTTGTACGGCTCGCACGTCTCCGACGCGTTCACGCAGGCGGGTGTCACGGGTCAACCGGTCGAGGTCGCCAAGCAGGGGCTCGGTCAGGCGCTCGCCGTCGCGGCCGATCCTCGAACGCCGGCGTCCGTCGCGAACGAACTCGTCACCGGGGCCAAGGATGCGTTCGTGTACGGCATGCACCGCGGTGTGCTCGTCGGCGCGGCCGCCGCGCTGCTCGGTGCGTTCATCGCGTTCCGCTGGCTGCCGGCGCGTGAGGATCCGAGCTCCGAGCTGCAGAACGCACCCGCCCCGACTCCGGCAGCGGCCGCCGACGCGCAGGTCGCGCTCGAGACGGAGTCCGTCTCGTGATGAAGGATACCCTCGAAGTGCGGCGACCCGGCCGCCCGCGCAGCATCGAGTGTGACCGCGCGATCCTCGATGCCGCCCTGGAGGAGTACGGCGAGAACGGCTTCGAAGGGATGAGCGTCGATGCCGTCGCCGCGCGCGCGGGGGTCAGCAAGGCCACGATCTACCGCCGGTTCGAGTCGAAGCTCGACCTCGTGACCGCCGCGATGTACCAAGTCGCCGAGGAGCGCAAGCCGACGCCGGACACCGGCTCGCTGCTCGGCGACGTCCACGCGCTGCTCGACCAGCTCGCGGAGCTCACGCAGAACCAGACGCTCGGCTGCAACGTGCGCATGATGGTCGCCGATGGGTTGCGCAACCCGGAGCTCGCCGCGGTGCACGAGGAGTTCGTCCAGCACCGCCGCACTGGTACCAAGGTCGTGTTCGAGCGCGCGATCGCACGCGGCGAGCTGCGCGCTGACACCGACCTCGAGGTCGCGGCCGACATCCTCGCCGGCCCGCTCTTCTACCGGCACCTCGTCAGTCACATGCCGATCGACCGCGCGTACACGGCGCAGGTCGTCGATGCCTTCCTCCGCGCCTACGGCGAGTAGTCAGGTGCCGACGTAGGCCGCGAGGTGCCCGCCGGTGAGGGTGGACCCGGCGGCGACGAGGTCGGCGGGTGTGCCCTCGAAGACGATCCGGCCGCCGTCGTGGCCGGCGCCGGGGCCGAGGTCGATGATCCAGTCGGAGTGCGCCATGACCGCCTGGTGATGCTCGATGACGACGACCGACTTGCCGTCGTCGACGAGCCGGTCGAGCAGGCCGAGCAACTGCTCGACGTCGGCGAGGTGGAGGCCGCTGGTCGGCTCGTCGAGGACGTAGACGCCGCCCTTCTCGGCCAGGTGGGTCGCCAGCTTGAGCCGCTGCCGTTCGCCCCCGGAGAGCGTGGGCAACGGCTGGCCGATGGTCAGGTAGCCCAACCCGACATCCGCGAGCCGGGTGAGGATCTTGTGCGCGGCCGGGGTGTCCGCCTCGCCGTCGGCGAAGAATTCCTCGGCCTCGGCGACCGACATCGCGAGCACCTCGCTGATGTCCCTCCCGCCGAGCTCGTACTCCAAGACCTCGGCGAGGAACCGCTTTCCCTCGCACACCTCGCAAGGCGCGGCGACGCCCGCCATCATCGCCAGGTCGGTGTAGATGACGCCGGTGCCGTTGCAGTTGGGACAGGCACCCTCGGAGTTCGCGCTGAACAGCGCGGGCTTGACGCCGTTGGCGCTCGCGAACGCTTTGCGGATCGGGTCGAGCAGCCCGGTGTACGTCGCCGGGTTGCTGCGCCGCGAGCCCTTGATGGCGCCCTGGTCGATCGTCACCACGCCGTCGCGCCCGGCCACGGAGCCGGTGATCAGGGAGCTCTTTCCCGAGCCGGCCACGCCGGTGATGACGACCAGCACGCCCAGCGGGATGTCGACGTCGACGTCCTGCAGGTTGTTGGTGCCCGCGTCGCGCACCTCCAGCACCCCCGCCGGCGTCCGCACCGACGGCTTCAAGCAGGCCCGGTCATCGAGGTGCCGTCCGGTCAGTGTGCCGCTCGTCCGCAGGCCTTCGACGGTGCCCTCGAACACCACCTCGCCGCCGGCCGCGCCCGCGCCGGGGCCGAGGTCGACCGCGTGGTCGCCGATCGCGATCGTCTCGGGCTTGTGCTCCACGACGAGCACGGTGTTGCCCTTGTCGCGCAGCTGCTGCAGCAGGTCGTTCATCCGCGCGATGTCGTGCGGGTGCAGCCCGACCGTCGGCTCGTCGAAGACGTAGGTCACATCGGTCAGCGACGACCCGAGGTGGCGGATCATCTTGGTCCGCTGCGCCTCGCCGCCCGACAGCGTGCCCGTCGGACGGTCGAGCGAGAGGTAGCCCAGCCCGATCTCCACGAACGAGTCGAGCGTCTGCTGCAGCGAGGCGAGCAGTGGCGCCACCGACGGCTCGTCGACGCCCTGCACCCACTTGGCCAGGTCGCTGATCTGCATCGCGCAGGCCTGCGCGATGTTGATTCCCTTGATCTTGGATGACCGGGCCGCCTCGTTCAGCCGGGTGCCGCCGCAGTCAGGACAGGTGGTGAACGTCACCACCCGCTCCACGAACGCGCGGATGTGTGGCTGCATCGCCTCGACGTCCTTGGACAGCATCGACTTCTGGATCTTCGGGATCACGCCCTCGTACGTGAGGTTGATGCCGTCGACCTTGATCTTGGTCGGATCCCGGTAGAGCAGGTCGTTGAGCTCGGTCTTGGTGTACTTGCGGATCGGCTTGTCGGGGTCGAAGTAGCCGCAACCCCTGAAGATGCGGCCGTACCAGCCGTCCATGCTGTAGCCGGGGATCGTGAGCGCACCCTCGTTGAGCGACTTGGTGTCGTCGTACAGCTGAGAAAGGTCGAAGTCGGTCACCGATCCCATGCCCTCGCAGCGCGGGCACATGCCGCCCGTGCGCGTGAACGAGCGCTTCTCCCGCGTCTTCTTGCCGCCCTTCTCGAACGTGACCGCACCGGCCCCGCTGATCGTCGCGGTGTTGAAGGAGAACGCCTGGGGCGAGCCGATGTGCGGCTGGCCGAGCCGGCTGAAGACGATCCGCAGCATCGCGTTGGCATCCGTGACGGTGCCGACGGTGGAGCGCGGGTTGGCTCCCATCCGCTCCTGGTCGACGAGGATCGCCGTCGTCAGCCCGTCCATGACGTCGACCTCGGGCCGGGCCAGCGTCGGCATGAAGCCCTGCACGAAGGAGCTGTACGTCTCGTTGATCAGCCGCTGCGACTCCGCGGCGATGGTGCCGAACACCAGCGAGCTCTTGCCCGACCCGGAGACGCCGGTGAACACCGTCAGCCGGCGCTTCGGGATCTCGACACTGACGTCCTTGAGGTTGTTCACGCGCGCGCCGTGCACGCGGATCAGATCGTGGCGGTCGGCATCGTGTCCCGCTCGTGACTGCGTGTCCGTCTTCCTGGCCTTGCTCATCGGGTTACGTCGAGGGGCCGCGCGCCGCCGTGGGAGATGCGGTCGCGCGCCCGGCGCGGGTGCGAGAGGTCGGCGATCTCCTCCGGCGTCATGCCGACGACGTTACGCGACGCACCCCCAAAGGCGCGGCGACTTCCGAAAGGAGTCGTGCGTTCCGATCAGGAAGTTGGCGAGCTGTTGCCGGCGGCGTCGCAGGACAGTTCTCGGCCGACGGTACCGGCGACGCCGGGAAGATGAGCGAAGGCCTCACTTGCCGGGTTGGCCGGGACGCCGAGCTTCAGCTGCAGGTCGAGCACGCGTGGCAGCGGACGGGGGACGGTGTCGCGTTGGGCAGCCGGGAACGTGGCGAGGTACTCCGCGTCCGTCAGCTCGCGCGCGTGCACGACCGTCGGCGCGGTCTTGATCGTGGCGATCTGCTTCGCGGTTGCATCCGGAGCGAGCATCACGAGCACGTAGGGCCCGGCGACGAGGCGGTCGAAGGTCCGGGGGTCGAAGCTCGACCCGCTCGTCACCGTCTTCCAGTCGAGCACGTCGGCGCGCTTGGGCAGCGTGCTCGCGAACTCGTTCGGATCGACCGACGGCGCGAGGTCGACGATGAAGCCGCTCGCCTGGCACTGCGCCGGACCGCCCGAAAGGCCGGGCGCGTTGATCTCGTTGGCTACGCCCGGACGCACCTCGGTGTACGCGACCACGTTCGGACTGGCGTCGAGCGCATGACGGATCTTCGTCACCTGACCCGTGTTGGCGTCCGAGATCGCGATGAGCGCATCGCGCTCGCGGAGATCGGCGAGGGCTACGTCCTTGGCGCCGTTGGTCGATGTGTCGTCGTCGTTCGCGCGCAGCATGACGAACGCGCCGATCGCGATCGCCACGATGAGAACGCCGACGATGCCGGCGATGATTCCTCGCGATCTCACGCGGGTGCGATCAGGAAACCGTGATGGCTTCTTCGAGCAGCTTCTGCTGCTCGGCATCGTGCACTGTCGAGCTGCCGGTTGCGGGGCTCGGGCTCGCGGCGCGGGCGACGACCGCGACGGGGCGCCCGCCGGCCAGCTCCTCGATGCGGCGGCGGGCGAAGTAGCGGGCACCCATGTTGCCCGGCTCCTCCTGCGCCCAGACCACCTCGGCGCCGGGGTAGCGCTGCAGCTGTTCGACGATCTCACGCTCCGGCCACGGGTACAGCTGCTCGATGCGCGCGACCGCGACGGGTGCGTTGGCTTCGTCGCGCTTGGCGAGCAGTTCGTGCGCGAACTTCCCGGTGCAGAAGATCAGGCGCCGGACGGGTTGCGGGTCCGGATCACTCGGGTCGCCGATCACGAGGCGGAAGCCGCCGTGTGTGAGCTCGTCGACCGGGGACTGCGTTGCGGGCATGCGGAGATAGCGCTTCGGCGTGAGCACGACGAGCGGCTTGCGCTCGGGGTCGTGCACCTGGCGGCGCAACACGTGGAAGTACTGCGACGAGGTAGACGGGTAGACGACGCGGATGTTGTCCTCGGCGCACAGCTCGAGGAAGCGTTCGAGGCGCGCGGAGGAGTGCTCCGGGCCCTGGCCTTCCCAGCCGTGCGGGAGCAGGAGCACCAGGCCGCTGTGCTGGCCCCACTTGTCCTCGGCGGCCACGACGAACTGGTCGATGATGGTCTGCGCGCCGTTCATGAAGTCGCCGAACTGCGCTTCCCACGCGACGAGCGCGTCCCGGTCGGCCACCGAGTAGCCGTACTCGAAACCGAGCGCCGCGAATTCGGAGAGCACCGAGTCATAGATCATGAACGGCGCCTGTGCGTCCGGGATGTGGGCGAGCGGTGTGTACTCCGACTCGTTGTCGTGATCGACGAGCGTGGCGTGGCGCTGGCTGAACGTGCCGCGGCGCGTGTCCTGGCCCGCGACGCGCACGGGTGTGCCTTCCTGGAGCAGCGAACCGAACGCGAGGCTCTCGGCGAGCGCCCAATCGACCTTGTTCGCGTCGAACTCGGTGCGGCGGTTCTTCAAGATGCGCTCGAGCTTCGAGTGCACGGTGAACCCGGGCGGGAACGTCACGAGCGCGTCGAGGATCGTGTCGAGCCGTTCGCGCGGGACGCCGGTCTCGACGCTCGGTTGCGCGGGGACGTCCTCGTGCTCGAACCAGGCGACCGGCGCGGGTTCCTGGGCTTGCGTCTCGACGAACGCGTCCTCGAGGCGCGCGCGGAAGTCCTCCAGCGCGAGCTCGCACTGCTCCAGCGTCAGGTCGCCCCGGTTCACGAGCGTCTCGGTGTAGAGCTTCCGAACGGAACGGCGGCGCCCGATGACCTCGTACATGCGCGGCTGGGTGAACGCGGGCTCGTCGCCTTCGTTGTGGCCGTAGCGCCGATAACAGATCATGTCGACGACGACGTCTTTCTTGAACTCCTGCCGGAACGCGAACGCGAGGCGGATGACGCGCACCGCGGCCTCGGGGTCGTCGCCGTTGACGTGGAAGATCGGGGCCTGCACCGCCTTGGCGATGTCGGTGGCGTACACGGTGGACCGGCCGAAGTCGGGCGGGGTCGTGAAGCCGACCTGGTTGTTGACCACGACGTGCACCGTGCCGCCGACGTCGTAACCGGGCAGTTCCGACAGGTTCAGCGTCTCCGCGACCACTCCTTGACCGGCGAACGCGGCGTCGCCGTGGATGAGGACGGAGAGCACCTTCTCGTGGTCGCGGTCGCCCGCGCGGTCCTGCTTGGCGCGCACCATCCCCTCGACCACCGGATCGACGGCTTCGAGATGGCTCGGGTTCGCGGCGAGGGTGAGCGTCAGCGACTTGCCCGAGGGCGCGGTGTGCTTGCCGGTGGCGCCGACGTGGTACTTCACGTCGCCGGAACCCTGCGGCACGTTGGGGTCGAGCTCACCCTCGAACTCGCGGAAGATCTGGCCGTACGACTTGCCGACGACGTTGGCGAGCACGTTCAGGCGACCGCGGTGCGACATCCCCATCGCGACTTCTTCCATGCCCGCGTCGGCCGCTTCGTCGAGGAGGAACTGCAACATCGGGACGAGCGTCTCGGCGCCTTCGAGGCTGAATCGCTTCTGCCCGAGGTACTTGGTGTGGAGGAAGCGCTCGAACGCCTCGGCCGCGTTCAGCGATGCGAGGATCTCGAGCTTCTCGTCCGCGGTCGCGTCGACGTGCACACCTTCGACCTGGCGTTGGATCCACGCCTTCTCGTCCGGTTCCTGGATATGCATGTACTCGACGCCGATGGTGCGCGAGTAGGCGTCGCGCAGCACGCCGAGGATGTCGCGGAAGCGCATGACGCGCTTGCCCGCGACACCGCCGGTCGGGAAGTCGCGGTCGAGGTCCCAGATCGTGAGGCCCCAGTTGATGGGGTCGAGCTCCTCGTGCGTGCGGGGCTCCTTGAGCCCGAGCGGGTCCAGGTTCGCGATGAGGTGCCCGCGCACGCGGTACATGTTGATGAGGCCCTTGACCGCGAGCGCCTTCTCCACCGCTTCGATCGATCCCTCGACCGGCTTGTGGTCCCGGCCCCAGCGCGCCGGTTCGTACGGGACGCCGAAGCTCGCGAACAGTTCCCTGTAGAAGTCGCGATCGCCGAGCAGGAGCTCGTGGATGTGTCCGAGGAACTCGCCGCTCTCCGCGCCCTGGATGACGCGGTGGTCGTAGGTGCTCGTGAGCGTGACGACCTTGCTGATGCCGATCTCGGCGAGCGTCTGCGGGTCGGCGCCCTCGAACTCGATCGGGTAGGCGATGGAACCGACGCCGACGATCACGCCCTGGCCCGGCATCAGGCGCGGCACCGAATGCTCGGTTCCGATCGTGCCGGGGTTGGTGATCGACACGGTCGTGCCCGTGAAGTCGTCGACGCCGAGCTTGTTCGTCCGCGCCTTGCGGATGATCTCCTCGTACGCGGCGTGGAAGGCGGCGAAGTCGAGCGTGTCCGCGTTCTTGATGTTCGGCACGAGCAACGTGCGCGTGCCGTCGTCCTTCTGCATGTCGATCGCGAGGCCGAGGTTGACGTGCGCGTGACGCACGACCGTGGGCTTGCCGTCGACGACACCGAACGACGAGTTCATGTTCGGGACGGACTGCAGCGCGCGCAGCACGGCGTAGCCGATCAGGTGCGTGAACGACACCTTGCCGCCGCGCGTGCGGGCGAGGTGGTTGTTGAGGATCTGGCGGTTGACCTCGAGCAGCTTCGCCGGCACCGACCGCACGGAGGTGGCCGTGGGGACTTGGAGGCTCGCCTCCATGTTCGAGACGATGCGCGCGGCCGCGCCGCGGAGCGGTTGGGGCTGGTCGCCGTCGAGCACGACGGGCGCGGCCGCCGGCGGGGCCGGAGCGGGCGCAGGCGCCGGTGTGGCGGGGGCGGCAGGCGCCGGCGCGGCGGCGGGCGGTTGGGTGCGGGGCACGTAGCCCTCGAAGAACTCGCGCCACCCGGGGGCCAGGGCCTGCGGGTTGTCCTGGTACAGGCGGTACATCTCGTCGATCAGGCCCGCGTTCGGGCCGAGCTCCTGGATGCTCGCCGGTGCCTTGCTGCCGCCGGGCTCGTTTGCCATCTCTACCTCGTTGGGTTCACCGGCTCTCCCTCGTTGGGTTCACCGGCGTCGGGTTCACCCTCAGCGTCGCACGAGCTCCGCGAGGTGGAACGCGAGATCGAGCGATTGCCGGGCGTTCAATCGGGGGTCGCACACGGTTTCGTAGCGGCCGGCGAGATCCTCGCCCCGGATCGCCTCCGCGCCGCCCAGGCACTCGGTGACGTCGTCGCCGGTGAGCTCGATGTGCACGCCGCCCGGCCACACGGATTCGGCTCGACACGTTTCGAAGAAGATCTTCACCTCGGCCATGACATCGTCGAAGTGCCGCGTCTTGTAACCACTTTCGTGCACGAATGTGTTCCCGTGCATCGGGTCGCACGCCCACACGACCGGATGACCGGCGCGCGTCACCGCACGCAGGATCGGCGGGAGGCACTCCTCGGCGCGCGCCGCGCCCATACGCGCGACGAGCGTGAGCCGCCCCGGTTCACGGCCGGGATCGAGGCGGCGGCACAGCTCGACCACTTGTTCGGGTGAGGCGTCCGGGCCGATCTTGGCGCCGACCGGGTTCTGCACGCCCGAGAGGAACTCGACGTGTGCGCCATCGGGCTGGCGAGTGCGCTCACCGACCCACAGGAGGTGGGCCGAGCAGTCGTACCAGTCGCCGGTGAGGCTGTCGCGGCGGGTGAGCGCCTCCTCGTACTGGAGGAGCAGCGCCTCGTGCGAGGTGTAGAAGTCGACCTCGTGCAGCTGCACCGCGACGTCGAGGTCGATGCCGCACGCCGCCATGAAGCGCAGCGCGCGGTCGATCTCGGCGGCGAGCACGTCGTAGCGCCGGCCCTGCGTGCTGCTACCGACGAACTCGAGGTTCCACTGGTGCACGCGGTTCAGGTCGGCGAAGCCGCCCTTGGTGAAGGCGCGCAGCAGGTTCAGCGTCGCCGCGGCCTGGTGGTAGCCGCGGACCATGCGCATCGGATCGGGCCGCCGTGCGAGCTCGTCGAAGGCGAAGTCGTTCACCATGTCGCCGCGGAACGACGGGAGGTCGATCCCGTCGCGGTGCTCGATGGGCGAGGAGCGGGGCTTGGCGAACTGGCCGGCGATGCGTCCGACCTTCAGGGTCGGGACGCCCGTGCTGTAGGTCAACGCGACCGACATCTGCAGGATGACCTTGAGCTTGTCGCGGATGTTGTCCGCCGAGAACTCGGCGAAGGACTCCGCGCAGTCGCCCGCGTGCAGCAGAAAGCCATCGCCGCGCGACACGCCGGCGAGCGCGTTCTTCAACGATCGCGCTTCACCCGCGAACACGAGCGGTGGCATCGCGCGCAGCTGCTCGAGCGCCTCGTCGAGCACACCGGCGTCCGGCCAGTCGGGTTCTTGTGCTGCGGGACGGGAGCGCCACGACGACGGCTCCCAACTCAGGTTCGGTAACGGCTCGGGTGCAGACATCGCGCGGGCCTAGAGGTACGCGCCGGGCGACTGGCGACCGTCGCGTGAGGCACCGGGACCACCCTGGCCGAGCTCGAGCGGACTCCGACCGCCGCGCATCTCCTCGAACTGCCGCTGCGCCTGCATCTGCTGCGTGAACAGCGTGGCCTGGATCCCGTGGAACAGCCCTTCGAGCCAGCCGACGAGCTGCGCCTGCGCGATGCGCAGCTCGCTCTCGCTCGGTGTGTCGCTGCTGAACGGCAACGTGACCTCTTCGAGCTCCTGGCGCAGGTCGGGCGACAGGATCTCCTCGAGCTCGTGGATCGAGCGCTCGTGGATCTCCTTGAGCGCGCGGCGGCCCGCGTCGTCGAGCGGCGCGCGTCGCGCTTCGTCGAGCAGCGAGCGGACCATCGATGCGATCCGGATGAGCTTGGTGGGCCGGGCGACCTGCTCACCGGCCTCGCCGTCGGCGGGGATCTCGTCGAGGACCTCGGGGGTGAGCGCCTCGGGCGTCTGGGGCCCGGCGCCTGGGGTCGGCTCTGTCTGCGTCACGGCCATCCAGGCTACCCGTCGCGCCTCCGCGGCCCGACCCGAACTTCGATGACCGTGGCTCCCTCGCTCCGTCCGAGAGGCCTTCGGCACGCAGGACTTTGCTGCGTCCGCACGATGACATGGCTCCCTCGCTCCGTCCGAGAGGCCTTCGGCACGCAGGACTTTGCTGCGTCCGCACGATGACATGGCTCCCTCGCTCCGTCCGAGAGGCCTTCGGCACGCAGGACTTTGCTGCGTCCGCACTCAGAGCTGAATTATGACGACGCGCTCCTCGGTCATCTCGCGCACGGCGTACTGCGGGCCTTCGCGCGTGTTCCCGCTGTCGCGCACGCCGCCGTACGGCTGCTGGTCGGCGCGGAAGGTCGGGACCTCGTTCACCGTCACGCCGCCGAAGTCCAGCGTGCGGGCCGCCCGCAACGCGTCGTCGAGGCGCGCGGTGAAAATGCCGGCCTGCAGCCCGTAGCGGGTGTCGTTCGCCAGCCGGAGCGCCTCGTCGAGGTCGTCGTAGGTCGCCAACGCGACGACCGGGCCGAACACCTCGAGCGAACAGACCTTCATGTCCGGCGTGACGTCGCCGAGGACGGTCGGCGTCAGCACGCCGTCCTCGCGGACCTTGCCGCCGGCGAGGATCTCCGCGCCCGCGGCGACGGCTTCGTCGACCCACGCTTTCACGCGATCGCGCTCGCTGGTCGAGATCAGCGCGGAGACGTCGGTGCGTTCGTCCATCGGGTCGCCGACGACGAGGCCTTCCACCAGCGGCACGAACGCGTCGAGGAACGCGTCCTTCACGTCCCGGTGCACGAGGAGCCGCTGCGTCGAGATGCAGGACTGTCCGGCGTGACTGAACCCGGCGACCGAGACCTTCTTCGCGACGGATACGACATCGGCACTCGGCTCGACGATCAGTGGCGCGTTGTTGCCGAGCTCGAGCCCGACCTTCTTGCGTGGCGCCTGCGCCTTGATCCCCCAGCCGACTTCCGGCGATCCGGTGAACGTGATCATCGCGATGCCGTCGTGCTCGACGATCGCGTTCCCGACCGTGCCGCCGCCGCCGGTGACGACATGCAGCTGATCGGAGGGAAGACCGCACTCGTCGAGGAGCAGGCGAGCGAGCGCGATCGCGCAGCGTGGCGTCTGGCTGGCCGGCTTCAGCACGACGGGACAGCCGGCGGCGATCGTGGGCGCGAGCTTGTGGGCGACGAGGTTCAGCGGGAAGTTGAACGGGCTGATCGCGCCGACGACTCCGACCGGGAGCCGCAACGTGAAGGCGAGCTTGCCTTCGCCGGCAGCACTCGCGTCCATCGGGACGACGTCGCCGCCGAGCGTTCGGCCGCGACCGCAGCGAAGGTGAACGTCGACACCGAACGCTGCGCCTCGATCCGCGCCGTCTTGATCGGCTTCGCGGCTTCGCCCGCGATGAGCTGCGCGAATTCTTCGACGCGGTCTCGGAGCAGGCGCGCCGCGGTGTCCAGGATCTCGGCGCGCTGCCACTGGGGGAGCGGGCCGCGCACGCGCGCCGCGGTGGCGGACGCGACCGCACGGTCGACCTCCTCCGGACCGCACTTCGGCACGCGACCGAGCAGCGTGTCGTCGTAGGGCGAACGGACTTCGATCCAGTCGTCCGTCGTCACGGATTCGCCGGCGATGGGAACGGGCCAGTCCTGCGTCATGCCCCGATCGTACGACTGCGGCGCCGCGCCGCGGTCCTGTCAGCTCGCCGCGGAATGCACCTTGCGACGGGGTGCGGGGCCGTCGATCGACGTGAGATCGGCGAGGCGCTCGTCGTTCGAGAACACCTCGACGATCGGGACGCGCATGCCGAGGCGCTTCTGCAGACGCTCGACCTCGAGCTCCTGGTTCCAGAGGACGAACGTGACGACCACGCCTTCGCGACCGGCACGCGCGGTGCGGCCGGAACGGTGGACGTAGCCCTTCTGCTCCTCGGGCGGATCGAAGTGCACGACCACGTCGACATCGTCGACGTGGATCCCCCGTGCGGCGACATCGGTCGCGACGAGCACCGCGTGGTGTCCGGCCTGGAAGTCGCGCAACGCCATCTCGCGTGCGCTCTGCTTCAGGTCGCCATGGATCGCGCCCGCGATCACGCCCTCGCGCTTGAGCTGCGAGACGAGCCGGTCGGCACCACGCTTGGTCCGGACGAACACCATCGTGCGGGGGACCGCACCCGAGATCGCGGCGAGGACCTTCACGCGGTCCATCTCGTGGACCTTCAAGAACCGGTGGGTCATCTCGTCGACGGTCTTCGACTCGGACACGACTTCGTGTTTCACCGGGTCGCGCATGTACCGCCGCACGAGCACGTCGACCTCGCGGTCGAGCGTCGCCGAGAAGAGCAGGGTCTGGCGGTCGGTCGGGACCTTCCGCAGCACCCATTCGACTTGCGGCAGGAACCCCATGTCGGCCATCCGGTCCGCTTCGTCGATGACGAGCGTCTCGATCGCATCGAGGTCGAGCTCGTTGCGCTCGAGCAGGTCGATCAACCGGCCGGGGGTGCACACCGCGACTTCGATGCGCCGGCGGAGGTTGCGGATCTGCCGGTCCATCGACGTGCCGCCGTAGAACGCGGCGACGCGCATGCCGGCTTCCTTGGCGAGTGGCTGCAGGACGTCGACGACCTGCTTGGCGAGCTCGCGGGTGGGGACGAGCACGAGTGCCGTCGGGTGCCCCGGCGCGCGGCCTGGAGCCGCTGCAACATCGGGAGGCCGAACGCGAGGGTCTTGCCCGAACCCGTCTGGGCCTTGCCGCACACGTCGCGCCCGGCGAGCGCGTCGGCGATGGTCTCGTACTGGATCGGAAAGGCCTCGACGATGCCCTGAGCGGAGAGGGCGTCAACGAACTCGGCCCGGAGGCCGAGCTCTGCGAAGGTGGTCACCTGGTGTTTCCCTTTCGAAGGTCGGTTGTGGATAGGCCCCTTCTCGGTGGCTCCACACGACGATCGAGGGATCAACGAACGGAAACAGCGGTGAGTGAGGCCGCGAGCCAGGACGCTCCTGTACTCGACCGGTCCAGATTACACGACGAACGGTGAACGGGGATCCACCGTCTGTGTCATGTGTCCACCCGGGCGCGCCCTCGGCAGGATTCGAACCTGCGCACACGGCTCCGGAGGCCGATGCTCTATCCCCTGAGCTACGAGGGCAGGGGGAGCGAGCGTACCAAGCGCCGGGTCCGGAGAACCGGGTCTAGAGCACCTGGGCGAGGCGGCGGTTCAGCGCGTCGAGCGTGGAACGCGCCGCCGCGTCGATCGCACTCGCGCCCGCGGCCAAGCCGTAGTTGAGCGTCGGCTCGCCCGCATCGGCGGCCACTGCCACGGCCACGAGCTCGCGGCCGTCGCCGTTGCTGTCGAGGACGCGTGCCCACTGCGCGCGCGGGGTGATCGGAGCTCCGAGGCCGCGGATCGCGTCGATGGTCGCCTCGGCCGCGCCGACGAGCCCCCGCGATGCCGGCGCCCGTCCGATCGTGCGGCGGCCGTCGTGGATCAGGTGCACCTCGAGCTCGTCGGTGTCCGGGAAGACGAGCACGGCGAGCAGCCGCGGGCGGCGCTTGCGGTCGGCCGCGTCCTTGCCCCCGCCCGGAGACTCGAGCGCTGCGAATTCGGAGACGAGTGGCAGGTCGCTCGACAGGTCGACGTAGACGTCGGCGTCGCTCACCTCGGCCGGCACCGGTGCCGGGGGCGTGTACGTGCGCCAGCGCACGATCTCCACCGCGACCGAACGGTCGGCGGCGTGACGCGCCGCGATGCGGGTCGCCGACATGGTTTCCGGTTCGGCCGGGCTGTCGGCCATGTGCAGCTGCACGAAGAGCACGTCGTCTTGCGTGTCGAACCCGGCGGCGCGTACGCCTGGAAGCATCCGCAACTCGAGCTCGAGATCGTCGAGGTTGTCGTCTTCGGTCACGAACGCTCCTTGGCTTCGTACAGGCGCATGTCGGCGAGCCGCACGAGCTCGTCGAACTGCGTGGCCTCGAGCGGGCACTGCGCGACACCGAACGAGAAGCTCGGGCACTCACGTTCGAAGCCGGGCGCGCTCTTCACGCGATCGAGCAGCACCGGGACGAGCTCCGCTTCGGTGTGCGGCAGGATCATCGCGAACTCGTCGCCGCCGATGCGCGCCGCGTTGTCGCCGAACCGCAGCGCGCGCCGGAACCGCTCGCCGAGCTCGCGCAGCGACGCGTCGCCGGCGGGATGACCTTCGTGGTCGTTGATCTGCTTGAAGTGGTCGAGGTCGAGCATGACCAGCGTGAACGACCAGCCGTACCGGGTGCTGCGGGAGATCGCCATCTCCAGCAGACGGTCGAAGCTGCGCCGGTCGAAGAGCCCGGTCAGCGGATCGTGCCAAGCGTCGTAGCGGAGCACGTCGAGGCGCAGCGCCAGCGCGCACAGCGACAACATCAACGTGCGGTCGAAACCGTGGTGCTCGAGCGCGGGCTGGGTGTACAGCCCGGGTTCGGCGGTGAGCAGCTCCTCGTCGGCCGCGCCGAGCGGGCGCCGCCCCGAGCAGAAGACCTGGCGGCCGAGGCCGCTCTCCTCGATGACCACCGCCGCGTCCTCGAGGTCGTACTGCGCGACCAGCGCGTCGAGCGCGCGGTAGATCAGCGCGATGCCCGATTCCGTCCCCGCGACCTCGGCTGCGAGGTCCGTGGTGATGCTCATGCCCCCGCCTCCCTCCGCGCGCAGCGTCGCGCGGCAACGGGCCAGCGCCGGGACCTTCCCCGCTCCTGAGCGCTGCGGGCAGGATTGCCGCCAGGCCTCGCCCGAGACCAGATTGCTGCGGCACGCCCACCCCTTCATGGGCTCGATCGGCCCGCCGTCCGTGGCGTCCCGACCGTGCCACCCGTGCGCAGAGGATAGCCGTCTGCGCGCTCAATGTGAAGTTCGAAGTACCAATTCTCGGACACCATGTACCTTTGTGGTCGCCCCACATGATCCAAAACGCGCTCCGTGACGCCCTCCGTGAGGCGCTTGCGGTCTCCGGTCTGCCCGAACCGGAGGCCGGCATCGTGCTGGATGTCCCCAAGCACCGCGACCACGGCGACTGGTCGTCGCCGGTCGCCCTCGCCCTGGCCCGGGTCGTCGGCCGCCCGCCCCGGGAGATCGCCGAGCAACTCAAGGCGGCGCTCGAGGCCGCGCGCGTGCCCCACCTCGCCCGGGTCGAGATCGCGGGGCCCGGCCATCTCAACTTCTTCCTCGCGCCGTCGTGGCTCGGCGACGTGCTCCGGACCGTCATCGCCGAAGCCGACCGCTACGGGACGTCCGACGCGCTCGCCGGGGCTCGCATCAACCTCGAGTTCGTGTCGGCCAACCCCACCGGGCCGCTGCACGCCGGCGGCGGTCGCTGGGTGGCGGTCGGTGACGCGGTGGCGAACCTCCTCGCCGCACAAGGCGCCGCGGTGCATCGGGAGTACTACCTCAACGACGCCGGGGCACAGCTCGCGCGGTTCCGGGACTCGCTCTACGCGCGTTACGAGGGCCGGGAGCCGCCCGAAGACGGCTATCAGGGTCAGTACCTCGTCGACATGGCGGCGTTGTTGCACGCGGAGCTGGGCGACGACGTCGACGCCGAGACCGCCTGCGAGTGGGGATACGCCAATGTGGTCGCAGGGCTCCAGGAGGATCTCGGTCGCATCGGCGTGCACTTCGACACGTGGTTCTCGGAACGGACGCTGCACGAGCGCGGCGACGTGGACGTGGTGCTGCACGATCTCGACGCGCGCGGCGTCACCTTCGATGCCGACGGCGCGAAGTGGTTCCGCGCCACCGATTTCGGTGACCAGCGCGATCGCGTCCTCATCCGCTCCGACGGCACGACGACATATCTCTGCAACGACTTCGCGTACCACCGCGACAAGTACGCGCGCGGCTTCACGCACCTCATCGACATCTGGGGTGCCGACCACCACGGGCAGGTCAAGTCCTTGCAGGCCGGCCTCGAAGCACTGGGCTACCCGGCCGGTGAACCGGAGATCGTGCTCGGTCAGTTCGTCAAGCTGCTGCAGAACGGTCGCGAGGTGCGCATCTCGAAGCGCACCGGCAACATCATCGCCCTTGCCGACATCCTCGACGAGGTCGATCCCGATGTCGCACGGATGGTGTTCCTCCTCCAGGGCATCGACTCGCCGCAGACGTTCGACCTCGACGTCGTCACCGCGCAGTCGATGGACAACCCCGTCTATTACGTGCAGTACGCGCACGCCCGTATCGCGTCCATCGGTCGCCGGGCCGACGCGGCAGGTGTGCCGCGGCAGCCGATCGAATCCGTCGACCTGTCGCTGCTCGCGCACGAACGGGAAGAGGAGCTCCTGCGCGCGCTCGCGTTGTACCCGCAGGTCGTCGCGGAAGCAGCCGAGACGCGCGCACCCCAGAAGGTCACGACGTGGGTGCGAGACTTCGCCCGTGCCTTCCACGGCTTCTACCGTGACTGTCGCGTCCTCACCGAGGATGACGCGTTGACACAGGCCAGGCTGTGGCTGACCGAGGCGTGCCGGGTCGGGCTCGCCAACGCACTCGGCATCCTGGGAGTGCACGCGCCGGACGAGATGGCGCGCCTCGATGACGACACCGATCCCGAACCCGACGCATGACCGACCGCGGCCCGTTCGACGCGACACTCCTGCCCGGCGCGGCGACGGTCGCCGCCGACGGCCGGGTCGCGATCGCCGGCGTCGACCTGGTCGAGCTGGCCGACCGCTTCGGTACGCCGCTCTACGTGTACGACGAAGCCGAGCTGCGGGCGCGGTGCCGCGACTACGCAGCGGCGTTCGGCGCGGGCGCGGCGTACGCGAGCAAGGCGTTCCTGTGTGTCGCGATGGCGCGCCTCGTCGCCGAGGAAGGTCTCGGCCTCGACGTCGCGACGGGCGGCGAGCTGTTCGTCGCGCTGCACGCGGGGTTCCCTCCGGACCGCATCGTCTTCCACGGCAACAACAAGTCCGACGCCGAGCTGCGGCGCGCGCTCGAAGCCGGCGTCGGCCGGATCGTCGTGGACTCGTTCGCCGAGCTCGATCGCATCGCCCGGCTCGCGCCCGCCCTCGGGGTGATGCCGGCACTGCACGTGCGCGTGACACCTGGTGTCGAAGCGCACACGCACGAGTTCATCGAGACCGGCACCGAGGACTCCAAGTTCGGCTTCGGGCTCGACAACGGCGCCGCGCTCGCCGCGGTCGCGCGCATCGTCGCCGACGACCACCTCCGGTTCGCGGGGATCCATTGCCACATCGGCTCGCAGGTGACGCGTTCGGACTCGTTCGCGCGCGCGGTCGAGAAGATGGTCGGCCTCGTCACCTCGATCGAGGCCGAGACCGGCGCGACCGTCGACGAGCTGAACCTCGGCGGCGGTCTCGGTGTGCGCTACCTCGCCGACGACGAGGCACCGACGATCGCGGGCTACAGCGCAACCGTGCGCGACGCCTGCGACAAGGCCCTCGCGGACGCCGGCGTGCGCTCCCGCCCCCGGCTCATGACCGAGCCGGGCCGTTCGATCGTCGCGCCCGCCGGGCTCACGCTGTATCGCGTCGGCACGATTAAGGAGATCCCCGGCGTCCGCACGTACGTCGCGGTCGACGGCGGCATGAGCGACAACCTCCGGCCCGTCACCTACGGCGCGCGCTACGAGGCCTTCCTCCCGGCGCGCGCCACCGCGCCGCGGCCGTTCACGGTCACGGTGGCAGGCAAGCACTGCGAGCAAGGCGACCTGCTGGTGCGCGACGCGCAGCTTCCCGCCGACGTGGCGATCGACGACATCCTCGCGGTGCCGGTCACCGGCGGCTACGGGCAGGCCATGGCGTCCAATTACAACAAGGTGCTGCGCCCGGCCGTGGTGTTCGTCCGCGACGGAGAGGCCCGCGTGGTCGTGCGCCGCGAAACCGACGCAGACCTCGTCCGCCTCGACACCGACGGCTGAACCCACCCGCCTTCAGTCCGTTCCCGAACTCCCGATGAGGATCACATGCCTGATGGGCCGGCGGGGCGCGCGCGCGAGACTGGCGGGATGGCAGACGTGCAGGTCGGCATCCTCGGCTGCGGCAACGTCGGTTCCGCGCTGGTCCGGCTGCTCGCCGACAACGAGGAGCTGATCGATAGGCGGGTCGGCGTGCGGCTCCAGGTCGCACGGGTCGCGGTGCGGGATCTCACGAAGTCGCGGGACGTCACGTTGGCCGCCGGTGTGCTCACCGACGACGCGGAATCGGTCGTGTCGGATCCGGCCGTCGACGTCGTGGTGGAGATCATCGGCGGCGTCGAACCGGCGCGCACGCTCGTGCTGGATGCGCTGAAGGCCGGCAAGCCGGTCGTGACCGCGAACAAAGAGCTGCTCGCCGACCACGGTGAAGAGCTGTTCGAGGCCGCGGAGGCCGCCGGTGTCGACCTCCTGTTCGAGGCGTCCGTCGCCGGCGGCATCCCGCTGATGCGACCGCTGCGTGAGTCGCTCGTCGGCGAGCGCATCCGCCGAGTGATGGGGATCGTCAACGGCACGACGAACTACATCCTCACCCGTATGAGCGAGGAGGGCTCGACGTTCGCCGACGCCCTCGCGGACGCGCAGGCGCTCGGGTACGCCGAGCCCGATCCGACCGCCGATGTCGAAGGGTTCGACGCAGCTGCGAAGACGGCGATCATCGCGTCGATCGCGTTCGGTGCGCGCGTCGTGGCGAGCGACGTGTACCGCGAAGGCATCACCAAGATCACCGAGGACGACATCGCGGCGGCCCACGAGCTCGGATACATCGTCAAGCTGTTGGGTGTGGCCGAAGAGGTGGACGGACGCGTCGGCGTGCGGGTCCATCCTGCGATGGTGCCGCAGGATCACCCGCTCGCGAGTGTGCGCGGTTCGTACAACGCGGTGTTCATCGAAGGCGAAGCCGTCGGCCAGCTGATGCTGCTCGGGCGCGGCGCGGGCGGGGGCCCGACCGCGAGCGCGCTGCTGGGTGACCTGATCGACGCGGCCCAGAACCTGCGCTCCGGCTCCCGCGGCGCCACCATCGGCACGCTCCACCGCACCCCGATCCGGCCGGTCGACGAGACGGCTTCGCAGTTCTACATCTCGGTCGACGCCGCCGACCGGCCTGGCGTACTCGCGACGATCGCCGGGGTGTTCGGTGACCACGAGGTCTCGATCCAGTCCATGCAGCAGAAGGGTCACGGCGCGGAAGCGCGATTGATCTTCGTCA
Source organism: uncultured Actinomycetes bacterium (assembly GCA_963745645.1). Lineage (GTDB taxonomy): Bacteria > Actinomycetota > Acidimicrobiia > IMCC26256 > PALSA-610 > CAVUFH01. The sequence continues at coordinate 362,188 of CAVUYD010000002.1, read as the reverse complement.
CCCACGTCGCGCGCGAAGCAGCGATGGCTGCGACGATTCGCGAGGTGCGCGAGCTCGACGCGGTCGAACGCGTCGGTTCCGTCCTGCGGGTCGTCGGCGGTGAGGAGTAGCTCGTGACGGCCACCTATTGGCGCGGGATCATCGAGGCCTATCGCGAGCGGCTACCTGTCACCGACAAGACACCGATCGTGACGCTGCACGAGGGCAACACGCCGCTCCTGGACGCGCCGCGTCTCTCCGAACAGGTCGGCGGGCGCGTGCTGCTGAAGGTCGAGGGCGCCAACCCGACCGGTTCGTTCAAGGACCGCGGCATGACGGTCGCGATGTCGAAAGCGCTCGAAGAGGGTGCGAAGGTCGTCGTCTGCGCGTCGACGGGCAACACGTCGGCGTCGGCGGCGGCCTACGCCACGCGCGCGGGCCTGCTCGCCGCGGTCATCATCCCGGAGGGTCACGTCGCGCTCGGGAAGCTCGCGCAAGCGTTGATCCATGGTGCGAAGGTCGTGCAGATACGCGGCAGCTTCGACGATGCCCTCCACCTCGTGCGCGAGCTCGGTGAGCACGGTGGCGTGACCGTCGTGAACTCGATCAACCCGTTCCGCATCGAAGGGCAGAAGTCCGCCGCGTTCGAGATCTGCGACGCGCTCGGCGACGCGCCCGATGTGCACTGCATCCCGGTCGGCAATGCCGGCAACATCACCGCGTACTGGAAGGGCTACGGCGAGTACTTCGCCGACGGACTCGCGCGGCGGCTGCCGCGCATGCTCGGCTTCCAGGCTGCTGGTTCCGCGCCACTGGTGCACGGCGAGCCCGTTGCGCATCCCGAGACGATCGCCACCGCGATCCGGATCGGGAACCCGGCGTCGTGGAGCCAGGCGATCGCCGCGCGCGATGAGTCGGGCGGCGCGATCGAGGCGGTCACCGACGCGCAGATCCTCGACGCTTACAAGCTGTTGGCCGCGACCGAGGGTGTGTTCGTCGAGCCGGCGTCCGCCGCGTCGGTTGCCGGCTTGCTCCAGGCCGCGCAGGCAGGATCGCTGGTGCGGGGCGAGACCATCGTGTGCACCGTCACCGGCCACGGGCTCAAGGACCCGAACCGAGCCATCGCGCAGATCGAGCCGCGCCCGGCCGTGGACGCGGATGTCGACGCGGTGCTGGAGGAGCTCGGCCTGTGAAGCGGGCGCGGTGGGTCGCGTTCGGCGTCGCCCTCGCGTTGCTGACGACCGCGACCGTGACGACGGCGATCGTGGTCACGCGTGGTGACAACACCGCGGTCGCGCAGGACGACAGTCCGCTGTTGCACGCGACGTCGAGCACCACGAGCACGACCGTGGCGTCGACCACGACATCGACGCAGGCGCCGTTGCCAGTGCCGGATCCACCGCCCGCCGACGTGTATGCGGACGTGCCGGTGAACCAGATCGGATCGATCTCGATCCCGAAGATCGGCCTCGAGCACCCGATCTACGAAGGCATCTGGCTGACGGTGCTCGACCACGGGCCGGGTCACTGGCCCAACTCCGCGCTCCCGGGCCAGCGCGGCAACACGGTGTTCCCCGGTCACCGCGTGACGCACACGCATCCGTTCCTCGATCTCGACCGGATCGCGGCCGGCGACCAGATCATCTTCCACATGCCCGACGCGGACCAGGTGTACGCGGTGACACAGACGATCATCGTCAAGCCCACCGACATGTGGGTGGTCGACCAGACGGAGGCGCCGACGGTCACGCTCATCGCCTGCCACCCGAAGCACAGTGCCGCGCAACGCATCGTCGTCAAAGGCGACCTCGTCGCCACGGTTCCGAGAACGGGGTCGCCCACATGACCAAGCCAGTCGCACTCGTCACCGGTGCGTCGATCGGCATCGGTGAACAGTTCGCACGACTCCTCGCGGAGCGTGGCAACGATCTCGTGCTCGTGGCGCGCGACGCAGGCCGGCTGGACGCGCTTGCCAAGGAGCTCGAGGCGAAGCACGCCAACCATTGCGACGTGCTGGCTGCGGACCTGACGGTTCCCGCGCAACGCGGCGTCGTCGAGGCGCGGGTCGCCGACGTCGACGTGCTGATCAACAATGCCGGGTTCGGCTCGTTCGGCGACTTCGTCGAGCTCGACGTCGACACCGAGGACCGGCAGGTCCAGCTGAACGTCGTCGCGTTGATGCGTCTGACGCACGCCGCGGCCCGCGGCATGGTCGCGCGCGGGCGGGGCGGGATCCTCAACATCGCGTCATTGGCAGGCTTCCAGCCCACGCCGAACGACGCGACGTACGCCGCGACGAAGGCGTTCGTGCTCTCGTTCTCGCAGGCCGTGCACGAGGAGCTCAAAGGCACCGGGGTCGCGGTGTCGGTGCTCGCGCCCGGCTTCACCCACACCGAGTTCCAAGCGCGCGCCGACTTCGATCCGAAGAGCGTCCCGAGCTTCCTCTGGCAGGAAGCCGAACCGGTCGCGCGCGCGGGGCTCGACGGGCTCGCCAAGAACCGCGCCGTGATCGTGCCGGGTGCGATGAACAAGATCGCGGCCGGCTTGTCGAGCGTCGCCCCGTTCAGTGTCACCCGCCGCGTCGCCCACGTCGCGGTGAAGCGCGCCTGAAGCGCGCCGCCTGCCGGTCCGAAAGCGCTACGCCGGGTCGATGCGGTACACGTAGCCGGTGCGCGTCAACACGTAGAGCTCGCCGTTGTCGTCTTGTCCGAACGACGTGATCGAGCTCGTGCGTGGGCCGAGGAGCGCTTCTCCCGCGAGCGCGCCGTTCTCCTGTGCGAGGCCGATCAGCTCGGCCCGGCAGTAGTCGGCGACCACGTACGCGCCGCGGAGCGCCGGGATCTTGGAGCCGCGGTACACGTAGCCGCCGGTGACCGCGCAGTTCCCGTTGGTGTGGGGCAGCTCGTAGATCGGTTCCCGCGCGCCGGTGGGTGCCGCGCCCTTGTACTCGTGGGTCCCTTCGCGCAGGTTCCAACCCCAGTTGCTCCCCGCGGCGGTCGCAAGTGATGAGTAGTCGACCTCCTCCCAGTCGCCCTGGCCGACGTCACCGATCCACACGTCGTCGGTCGCGCGGTCGAAGGAGAAGCGCCACGGGTTGCGTAACCCGTACATCCAGACCTCCGGTCGCGCACCACTCGTGCCGACGAACGGGTTGTCGGCCGGGATCGAGTACGGCGAGTTGCCGTTCGGTGTCGGATCGATGCGCAGGATCTTGCCGAACAGCTCGCCGAGGTTCTGGGCACGGTTCTGCGGGTCACCGGCGGAGCCGCCGTCGCCGAGCGTGATGTACAGCATGTGGTCCGGGCCGAACGTCACCTGTCCGCCGTTGTGGTTCGGGTAGGGATCCTCGATGAACAGCAAACGGCGGCGCGACGACACGTCTGCGGTGTCACCGTTCATCGTGTACTCGTCGACGTTCGTGTCGCCGTTCGGATCGGTGTAGTCGACGTACAGCTTCTTGCCGTCGGCCGAGAACGTCAGCCCGAGCAATCCCTGCTCGTTGTCGGAAGAAACCGCGACTTCGAGCACCGGCTGCTTCACGACTGCGCCGTTGTCGATGATGCGCACCCGTCCGGGCTGCTCGACCACATAGAAGCGATCGTCGCCGGGCCGGGTCGCGAACGCGACCGGGCTGTCGAGGTTGCTCGCGATCTGCGTCAGCTTCACCTTGGCGTTGGCGAGATCCGGCTTCGCGACGGTCGTCGGCGCGGCGGTCGCCGGCGTGCTCGGCGCGGTCGTCGTCGATGCGCGCGCCGTCGACAAACTGGCCCGGGATGCGCTGTCGTCGTCGTCGCCCCCGCACCCGACGAACGCGACGAGCGCGACGGACAGGACGAGAGCGGCGGAGGCGCGGCGCATCGAGCGAGCGTACGACGCCTCGAGACCTACGATGCCGCGGCATGCGACTCACTGACCGCCGCCCGAATCTCACATGAAGTACATCGTGTTCGTGCCGGACGGCTGTGCCGACCTGGCGCTTCCGGAGCTGGACGGTTGCACACCGCTCTCCGCGGCGCGCATGCCTCGGCTCGCGGCGTTGGCGCGCCGCGCCGAGGTCGGGCGCGCCGCGGTCATCCCCGCAGGGCTCCCGCCCGGCAGCGATGTCGGGAACATGGCGATCCTCGGCTTCGACCCCGCGCGCTTCCACACCGGTCGAGCACCGATCGAAGCCGCGGCGATGGGTATCGAGCTCGGCCCTGACGATGTCGCGTACCGCTGCAACCTCGTCACCTTGTCGTCGGACGCACCGCCCGTGATGGTCGACTTCGCGGCCGGTCACCCCACCAACGCACAGAGCCACCCCATCGTCGCCGCGCTGGATGCCGCGCTCGGCAACGGTCGTGACGGTGTCCGGTTCCATCCCGGCGTCGAGTACCGGCATCTCTGCGTCGTGCCGAAGCAGTGGGCCGACGCGGACTGCACGCCCCCGCACGATCTCACCGGTCGCGTCGCGGTCTTCCCGACCGGTCCGGCGGCGCCAGAACTACGCGCGCTGATGGACGCGTCGCGCAAAATCGTGCGGCGCGTCGCAGCCGAAGTCGGCTCCGAAGCGACCCAGATCTGGCTGTGGGGACAGGGCGTGCGCCCCGCGCTCCCGTCGTTCGCCGATACGTACGGCGTCGCGGGGCGCATGTCGTCCGCCGTCGATCTCGTGCAGGGTCTCGGCGTGCTCACCGGCATCGAAGTGGTCGACGTTCCGGGCGCGAGTGCAGGCTTCGACAACGACTACGCCGCGCAGGCGCGCGCGTGTGTCGACTCGCTCGCCGACCGCGAACTGTTCGTGTTGCACGTGGAAGCGACCGACGAGGCCGGGCACCAGGGACGTGTCGACGTGAAGGTCGACGCGCTCGAACGTTGGGACCGCGAGATCATCGGTCCGGTCGTCGACGCGCTCGACCGCGCCGCGAGCAGTACCGCATCCTGATGTTGCCCGACCACGCGACGCCGTGCGCGCTGAAGACGCACACCGCGGACTCGGTGCCGTACCTACTCTTCGATTCGACGGTCGACGGGCCCGGCGGCGAGTACACCGAAGCCGGGACGGACGGCTGCGATCCGGTTCCGGCGCACGAGCTGATGGGTCGCCTCGTCCGGAAGTGACGGAACCGGTGCGGGCGGCGGGACGGCGGGGAACGCGAAGGGGAATGCCCCGGCAACTTCGCCGGTTCTCCTTCAGGTTGCTGCATCCCGCCCCGATGGAGGTGTAGGGTGAAAGGGATCCCTCGAGACCTTTTCCGTGGGCGTGGCGCGTCGATCTTTCAACCGACTCGCTGACGTCCCGCAGGCAAGGGAGCGGGTGTTCACCACGTTCGCACACCGCGTTCCGGTGCAACACCTTCCGAGGTTTCCCGTCGGTTCACCGCGGCAGCTCGTTCCGCTCGCCACGACCGTTGGCAACTTCTGACCCATCACGCCGGCCGGGCGCCATCCGACATCAGCGCCCGGTCCTGAGGAGCACCCACATGAGCGACACCTTCGACCGTTCACAGCTGGACGGGAAGGATCGGGAACAGCTCTCCGAGATCGCCAGCGCCCTCGGTGTCAAGGCGATCAGCCGCATGCGCAAGGCCGATCTGGTCGACGCCATCGTCGCGGCCGCGGGGAGCAACGGGAGCACACCGGCCGACAAGCCGCGCCGCATCCGCTCCACGAAGCCCGCCACTGACGACCTGGCCGCGCTCGCGGCCGAGCAAGAGGCGCTCGACCTCGCCGACACGCGCGGCAGTCAGGACGACATGGCGATGATCCGGCCCCGGCGGCGCAACGGCGCGACCGAAGGCAACGGCGCGACCGGATCGGCGCCGTCCACTCGGAGCGCCGAGGTCGTGTCCGTGGACGCGCCCACGACCGAGGCTTCCTCGGGGGCGCCGATGGCCGCGACGAGCGCGCCGGCACGGACCAACGAGTCGCACGGCACCACGGAGTCGAACGGGTCCGATCGGGGGTCGGACTCACGTGATGCGTCCGACCGATCCGACGCGTCCGGATCCGATTCGGGCACCCAGACGCGTGATCGCGATGGCGGTGCCGGTGGGCAGTGGCGGGACGAAGACGGCGGTGGGAACCGGCGCCGGCGCCGCCGGCGCGGGCGCGACCGCGATGGCCGCAACGAGCCCCGCACGGAGAACCGCACCGAACCGCGCGGCGACGACTACTCCGGTGATCTCATCGACATCGAAGGTCTCCTGGACCTGCGCGACGAGGGCTACGGGTTCCTGCGTGTCGGCGGGTACCTCCCCGGTCGCAACGACGCGTACGTGTCCGCGTCCCAGGTGCGCCGCTTCGGTCTGCGCAAGGGCGACCACGTACAGGGCGCGACCCGTCCGCCGGCCACGAGCGAGAAGTACCCCGCGCTCGTGCGCGTCGACGTGATCAACGGGATGACGCCCGAAGAAGCGCGCACTCGTGTCCGCTTCGAGGACCTCACGCCACTGTTTCCGGATTCGCGCTTGCGCCTCGAGCTCGACGACGACCCGGGCGAGATCACCGGCCGCATCATCGACTTGATCTCACCGATCGGGAAAGGTCAGCGCGGACTGATCGTGTCGCCGCCGAAGGCGGGCAAGACGACGATCATCAAGCAGATCGTTTACTCGATCGAGCGCAACAACCCCGAGACGCACGTGATGGTGCTGCTCGTGGACGAACGCCCCGAGGAAGTCACCGACATGCGGCGCCACGTGCTGCGCGCCGAGGTCGTGGCGTCGACCTTCGACCGGCCCTCGGACGAGCACTGCCACGTGGCCGAGCTCGCGATCGAGCGCGCCCGCCGGCTCGTCGAGCTCGGACAGGACGTCGTCATCATCCTCGACGGGATCACGCGGCTCGCCCGCGCCTACAACCTCGCCGCGCCGGTGTCCGGCCGCATCATGTCGGGCGGCGTCGACTCCTCGGCGCTGTACCCGCCGAAGAAGTTCTTCGGTGCGGCGCGGAATATCGAAGAGGGCGGGTCGTTGACGATCCTTGCGACCGCGCTCATCGATACCGGCTCGAAGATGGACGAAGTGATCTTCGAGGAGTTCAAGGGCACCGGCAACATGGAACTGCGCCTCGACCGGCGCGTTGCCGACCGCCGCGTGTACCCGGCGATCGATGTCGAGCAGTCGAGCACGCGGCACGAAGAGCTGCTCTTCGACCGGGTCGATCTGCAGCAGGCGTGGAAGCTCCGACGGGTTCTGAACGCTCTGGAAGGTGCCGCCGGCCTCGAATTGCTGATCGACAAGCTGCGCAGCACGAAGAGCAACAAGGAATTCCTGACCGAGATCGCCAAGGCGCCGGTGATGGGCAGCTAGCCCGTTTGCCGATCGCCCGCCTCGAATCACGCAAGTACACTGGAGCAACCATGCAGACCGAGATCCACCCCGACTACGTCGAGTGCAAGGTCCACTGCTCGTGCGGCAACGAGTTCACGACCCGCTCGACGGTCCCGAGCCTCCGCGTCGAGCTGTGCTCGGAGTGCCACCCGTTCTACACGGGCAAGCAGAAGCTCGTTGACACGGGTGGCCGCGTCGAGCGCTTCCAGCGGCGCGCCGCCAAGGCGAAGAAGTAGCAGTTCCCGTCGTGGCCCGGCGCGAGCGTCCGCCCGAACCCCGGTACATGGGTGGGCAAGCGGTGCTCGAAGGCGTGATGATGCGCGGCGAGAACACCTACGCCGTCGCGGTGCGCATGCCCGAAGGTGACATCAAGGTGGACGTCCGCGAGGCCCCCGGCTGGTCCGACAAGTACCGCAAGATCCCGGTCCTGCGGGGCGTGATGGGCCTGGGCGAAGCGCTCGGGCTCGGGTATCGGGCGCTCACCTGGTCCGCGAACCAGCAAGTGCCCGAAGAAGAGCAGGTCTCCGAGAAGACGATGGGCTTCGCGGTCATCTTCTCGATCGTCCTGTTCAGCGCGCTGTTCATCGTGCTGCCCGCGCTCGCGGGCAACCGGCTCGAGGACATCTCGTTCCTGCCGTTCCACCTCGCCGAAGGGCTCGTCCGCCTCGGCTTGTTCGTCGGTTACCTGTTCGCGATCTCGTTCATCCCCGACATCCGGCGCGTGTTCCAGTACCACGGCGCCGAGCACAAGACGATCGCGGCGTACGAGAACGATGTCGAGCTCACCCCGGCTTCGGCCGACGAGTTCACGACCGCGCACGTGCGGTGCGGCACGAACTTCCTGTTGACGGTGATGGTGGTCGCGATCTTCGTCTACACGTTCATCCCGACGCCGAACCTGCTCGCGATCATTGCGTCCCGCATCGTGTTGATCCCGGTGATCGCGGGTCTTTCGTACGAGGTGATCCGGCTCGCGGCGAAGAACATGCAGCGAGGTTGGGTGCGGGTGCTGATGAAGCCGGGCCTGTGGCTGCAGAAGCTCACGACGCGTGAGCCCGACCTCGAGCAGCTCGAGGTCGCGATCGCATCGCTGCGCGCGGTGCTGACGGCCGAGCAGCTCGCCGAGGTGGAGTCGCGCGCGACGCGTGCACCGCGTCGTCTGACGACATCACCCGCCTTCGGCAGCTGACCGGCGTCTTCTCGGAAGCTGACGGCTCCGCGCTCAGGACGGGCGCGGGAACGTCTGCGCCCAGGCGGCGACGGTGGCGCGCAGCGACGCGGCTTCGAGCGCGATGAACGACTCGTCTTCGGTCTCGCCGCCGTGGTCGAGCCAGTTGAGGACCGCGTCGACGAGGTGGTCGAAGAGCGTTTGCGCGGCCCATTCCACGTAGGCCGGCGCGAGGTATGGCTCCACGACGGCGCGGGCGGCGTCGACCGCGGCGTCGCGGAAGTCGTGCACGTACTCGGCGAACTGGGGCTCGCGGGCGGCGTGGCGCCACAGCAGCCGGAACCCGTCCGGTGATTCGCGCCCGACCAGCAGCAACGCCCGCGTCGCGCCGCCGGCCTCCAGCCCGGCGGCCACGTTCTCGACGAACCGCGCGACCTGCCGGTCGAACACGCGCTCGAGCACGGATCGGTACAGCGCTTCCTTGCTCTCGAAGTGCCGGTACACGATGAGCTTGGTGACACCGGAAGCCGCGGCGACATCGTCCATCGAGGTGGCCGCGTACCCCGAGTGGGCGAAGACGCCGGCCGCCGCCCGCAAGATCGCGGCGCGGCGGGCGGGATCTCGCTGCGGCCGGGCCGGCGCCGTGGTTGCCACGGTGTAACTCTAGCGTTTACACTTCGCGGCGATGGCAGATCTGCAGCTGACCTGGAGCGAGCAGGAGCTGCTCGCAACCGATCCGGTCGCGGAGCCGGTGATCGCGGGCGGCGTGCGCTGCCACGGCGGCTTCACGGCCGACGGTGTGTACGTGCCGCCGCGCACGAAGAACCGAGTGCCCGCGATCGTTGCGTGGCAGGAGTCGCACCGCGCCACGTTCGGCACCGACGTTCTCGAAGCGCCACTCGAGCTGTGGCCCGAGCCATTCCCGAACGTCGCGCAGACGAAGTACCTGTTGCGCGCCGGAGTGCGCGAACCGACGATCACCTCGTTGACCCGGATCGGCACGGTCGAGGGCTTCGGCTCGATGATCCGCCACGTCCACCCCGGCGCCATGCCGCGGTTCTTCGTCGAGTCGATCGACGGCACCGCGATCCAGCATCTCGACCGCGGACTGTTCGAAGCGCACGCGCGCGACGAAGCGGGGTGGGAAGCCGAAGGCGGTCACAAGCAGATGTGGTTCGCGGCGCGGCGACGTCGCGTTCGAATCGCCCGTCACCGAGGACGAGACGCAGACGATGCTCACCCGCATGGGCATCGGTTCGACACCGGGCCAACCGCCGGATCCGGAAGCGATGCGGAAAGCCGCGGAGGCGCTGCGGCGGTTCCCGGATCTCGACCTGACCTTCGAGATGATGCTGCGGCGCATGATCGGGCTGTTGTTCATCGAGGTCTCGGCGTTTCACACGTTCGCGTGGGCCGAGGTCGTGCTGTCCGACACCGACCTCGTCGCCGGCGACGGCGAAGCGGCGGCGCTCGTGCGTTGCATCCGCACCGACGAGAAGCCGCACGTCGACTACCTGCGCACCACGCTCACCGAGATCCGTGACCGAACGCTCATCGGCGACTCGGGCCGCACCATCCCGGGCGCCGAAGTGATCGGCACGCTGTGGACGGCTGCACTCGAGCAGTCGCTCGGTGCCAACCGGGAGAACATGCGCAAGACCGTTGTCGCCGAGCTCGAACACACGCTCGCCGGGAAGGCGAACCGCAGCGAGATCCTCGAGGGGTTCAACGCGCTGGGGCACGCTGCAGAACGTGAAGGAGTCGCGTGAAGTTCGGCATCTTCTACGAGCACCAGTTGCCGCGTCCCTGGACCGACGACTCCGAGTACCAACTGATGCAGGACGCGCTCGAGCAGATCGAGCTCGCCGACAAGCTCGGTTTCCAGCACGTGTGGGAGGTCGAGCACCACTTCCTCGAGGAGTACTCGCACTCGAGCGCGCCCGAGGTGTTCCTCGCGGCGGCATCGCAACGCACGAAGAACATCCGTCTCGGCCACGGCATCGTGCAGTCGCCACCTCCGTTCAACCACCCGGCGCGCATCGCGGAAAGGATCGCGACGCTCGACCTCGTGTCGAACGGGCGCGTCGACTTCGGCACGGGCGAGTCGTCCTCCGAAGCGGAGCTCGGCGGCTTCGTGATCGATCCCGACCAGAAGCGCAAGATGTGGGAAGAGGGTCTGCGGGTCGCGGTCCGCTGCCTCACCGAGTCCCCGTTCACCGGTTACTCGGGCGAGTACGTGACCATGCCGCCCCGCAACGTCGTGCCGAAGCCGCGGCAGAAGCCGCACCCGCCGTTGTGGGTCGCGTGCAGTCGTCGGGACACGATTCACCTGGCCGCCCAGAAAGGAATCGGCGCGCTCGCGTTCGCGTTCGTCGACCCCGAGGAAGCGAGCTACTGGGTCGAGGACTACCACAAGACGCTGGACGAGCAAGGCGTTCCGATCGGTGACGCGGTGAATCCGAACATCGCGTGCGTCACGACGTTCATGTGTCACGAGGACGAAGACGTCGCGCTCGAACGCGGCATCGAAGGTGCGAACTTCTTCGGCTACTCACTCGCGCACTACTACGTGTTCGGCCGCCACCACCCCGCGCAGACGAGTGTGTGGGACGAGTTCCAGCAGCGCCGGGCGGAGCAGGGCTACGACCCCGAAGCCGGTGCTCGCGGCCGAGAAGAACCAGGACCGGCTCGGTGCCAAGGTCGTGCAGGAAGGTGTCGGTGGGCTCCGCGGCGCGGTCGGCACACCGGACCAGATCCGCGACTACTTGCGGCGCTACGAGGAATGCGGCGTCGACCAGGTCATCTTCTGCTCGCAGGCGGGCAAGAACCGCCACGAGCACATCATGGAGTCGCTCGAGCTGTTCGGGAAGGAAGTGCTCCCGGAGTTCGCGGAGCGCGACGAGAAGCTCACGCGCGACAAGGAACAGCGCCTGGCACCCGTGATCGAGAAGGTCATGGCCCGCAAGCCGGCCGCGGATCACCCCCCGCTGCCGAGCCCCGACTACGCGTTCCCCGCGATCCCGCGCGCGATGGCCGACCGGTTCGGCAACGATGACTTCCACAAGATGTTGGACACCTTCGCCGAGCAATCCGCGCTCGGGCCGGGCGGCATCGAAACGCTGATCAACAACCAGCAGTAGTGCGCGTCAGCCCCAAGCAGGTTCGGAACACTCGGCCAGCGAGTCGACGTCACCGCGCGTCGTGCCGCTTCCGTACGTGACGTTGGTCGCCGCGCTCGTCGTCCGCAACGCAGAACCAAGCGCCGGTCGCGCTCTGTTGCACCACGAGGACCTGACTCGGCGAGACGACGCCGACGCCAACGGTTGCCTTGCCCGCATCCGCGATGGCTCCGTACGTCAGCGACGGTTCGATGCTCGCGAGCGACGTGGGCGTGATCCGGGAGAAGTCGCCGTCGTCGGTCGCCTGTGTCAAAGCCGCGGTCACCGCGTTCCGGAGGTTCGACTGCGTCACTCGGTCCAGCGAGCGGAGGCCGGCGCCGCGCACGAGTTCGCACGGATCGCCGTCAACGAACCACTGTCCATCGGTCGCGCGCACTGGGATCTGCTGGTCCTCACCGTCGAGCGTGACGATGACGACCGCGGTCTCGGCAGCGGACTCGCCGATGCGTGCCTTGACGCTTGCGAGCTGATCCGATGGTGACGCGAACGCGTCGGACGGCAGTTGTGCGACAAGCGCCTCCAGGCCGCACGCGCCGCCGTCGGCGAAGGCGGAAGCGAGGAGCTTTGCGTCGACACCGTTCCAGACGGACGACAGCATGCGTTCGACCGGCGTGAAGCGCACATCGGCGCCGAACTCGAACTCGAGCGGCGCCACGGCGACCGGGTCCGCAAATGCCGACGTCGGAACCGGTGCCGTCGACGCCGAGGTCGGCACCGTTGCGGTCGCGGAGTCGCTCCCGCCGCACGACACGAGCGTCATGAGCAGGAGCGCCGAAGCGGTCAGGACGTGCGCGCGGAGTTTCACTGTCGCGATCGATCGGCGGGAAGGTCCGGCGCTTGAGCCCCGAGTAGGTACCCTCGGTCTCGTGTTCGAGCAGCTCGAGGAACTCGAAAGCGAGCTCGAGCGGTTGGAGGCCGACCTTCCGGGCATCATGGCGTCGGGCGACCGGCGCGCTTCGCGTGACGCCGGACGCCGGCATGCCGAGTTGCAGCCGCTCGTCGCCGCGTATCGCGAATGGAAGAAGGCGTCGCAGGATCTCGACGACGCCAACGAGATGCTCGCGTCCGAAGCCGACAACGACATGCGCGAGTACCTGAAGTCGGAGATCGACGAGAAGCAGCAGCTGGTCGACGCGCTCGCGGCCGACATCCGCGAACTGCTCTTGCCGCGCGACCCGAACGAGGGCCGCAACGTCATCGTCGAGATCCAGGGCACCGAGGGCGGCGACGAAGCCAACCTCTGGGCCGGTGACCTGTTCCGGATGTACCAGCGTTTCGCCGAGCGCAACGGTTTGAAGCTCGAGGTGCTCGAGCAGCAGCCGTCCGACATGGGCGGGTACCGGGACGTTACGTTCGTCATCAAGGGCGACAAGGCGTGGGGCCGCTTCAAGTACGAAGGTGGTCCGCACCGCGTGCAGCGGGTGCCGGCGACGGAGAGCCAGGGCCGGATCCACACGAGCGCGGCGACGGTCGCGGTGCTGCCCGAAGCCGAGGAGGTCGATGTCGACATCGATCCGAACGACCTCGAGATCGATGTGTTCCGCGCCACCGGACCCGGCGGCCAATCCGTGAACACCACGGACTCGGCGGTGCGCATCACCCACAAGCCCACTGGCCTCGTCGTGTCCTGTCAGGACGAGAAGAGTCAGCTGCAGAACAAGGACAAGGCCCTGCGAATCCTTCGTTCGCGTCTGTTGCAGATCGAGCAGGACCGCCAGCACGCCGAGCAGAGCGCGGCGCGGCGCGAACAGGTCAAGGGCGGCGGACGTTCCGAGAAGATCCGCACGTACAACTACAAGGAGAACCGCGTCACCGACCATCGCATCGGGCTCACCGTGCACGCGCTCGATCGCGTGCTCGGCGGTGACCTCGACGAGATCGTCGACGCGCTCGCAGCCGACGAGCGCACTCGTCAGCTGGGCGGATCGTGAGGTCGTGACGGCTCGTTGGCGCGCTGCTGCGCTCCGAGATCGCGAGCGCGCTCGCGGCCGGCGGCATCGCCAATGCGGGCACCGAAGCCCGCTTCATGGTCGAAGAGGCTTCCGGCACGACGGCCGCGGAGTGGCTCGACGTCGTGGACCTCACGGCGCCCGAACGCGCGGAGTCGCGGTTGCGCCGCATGTGCGAGCGCCGCATTCGGGGTGAACCGCTGCAGTACGTGCTCGGTGCGTGGTCGTTCCACGGGCTCGATCTCATGGTGGATGCCCGCGTGCTGATCCCGCGGCCGGAGACCGAGTGGGTCGTGGAGGTCGCGCTCGACGAAGCGGAGCGCATCGGCCTCCGTCGGGTGCGGAAGCGCCCGGCCGTCGACCGGCCGATCGAGGCGTGGGTCGCCGATCTGGGCACCGGTGCCGGGGCGATCGCGCTCGCGCTCGAGGCCGCGCTCTCGGACGTCGAGGTCTGGGCCACCGATGCGAGCGAGGACGCGCTGACCGTCGCGTCGGCGAACGTCGCCGGGTGCGCGGCGAGCCGGGTGCGCGTCGGGCTCGGTTCCTGGTTCGACGCGCTGCCGCCCGAGCTCCGCGGCCGGCTGTCGATGATCGTGACGAACCCGCCCTACGTCGCGGCGTCCGAGATCCCGGAGCTCCCGGCCGAGGTGCGCGACCATGAGCCGCGCCGCGCGCTCGTGTCCGGGCCGACCGGGCTCGAAGCGCTCGAGCACGTCATCGATCATGCGCCGGAGTGGTTGGCCACGCCATCGGTGATGGTGTGCGAGATCGCACCGCACCAGGCTGCCGCCGTGGTCGACCGCGCACGGGTTGCGGGGTTTCGCGATGCGTTCGTACGTGCCGATCTCGCGGATCGGCCGCGCGTGCTCGTCGCTCGCCGCGACTAGCGTCGCCCTCGTGGCAGACGAACTCGACGTCGACGCGATGCTCACACGGTTCCGGGACCGCGCCGCGGCCGTGCAGTCGCGCCCGCTGCCACCGGTGGCCGGCTCCGAGCGTCAGCGCTTCCTCGAGCAAGCCCAGCTGGACTTCCAGGACTTCGCGATCGTCGGCGACGCGTCGTGGCAGTTCGTCGACGGCATCTTGACGCTCACCGTCGACCTGCGCCCGCCCGGCTGACCGGTCGCGCGAGCAACTGCGTCAGATGCGGCGCGCTTGCTCGTCACGGACTTCGTTCACGTCCAGCTGTTGTAGGAACGCGCGATCGACCGCGACCCAGATCGTCTTCGAGAACGGGTAGGCGATGATCGGCCCGATCGCGACGATCGGGATGCAGACCGCGAGCGTGAGCGCGATCGGGAGGTCCGGGATCGTCAGCGCCAGGATCGTGATGAACACGACCGCGAACACCCCGCCGACGAGGATGAGGTTGATCGCCAGCGCGCCCGCGAAGTAGCCCTGCTCCCGCTCGAAGTGCAGCCCGCAGCGGGGGCAGTCATCGACCATGTGGAACCAGTGCCGGAAGAGCTTGCCCGAGCCACAGCGCGCGCAGCGGCGGGTGAGTCCCCGGCGCAGCATCTTCCCCCGGCTGGGCTGATCGGCCATTGGACGAAGTTACCCGACGACCTCGTTGACGCCCTCGTGGTTCACGACGCGCACGCGCCGCCCTTCCCACGGTTCCTCGGTGAACGCCCGCAACTGGTCCGCCTCGCGACACACCGCGATCGCCCGCCGGCCGTCGTCGAGGCGGGCGGTCACGATGCCGCTCGCCGGCGTGCCGTCGCGCTCGAACGCGACCGACGTCGCTTCGACGACCACATCGCCGGCGACAGGCCCGGCCGCGGTGCGGCTCGGGAGCGCGTCGACCCGCTGCTGGGTGGCGTGCGGGTCGACGCGGTGGAAGGTGCCGTCCGGCGGTCGGGTCGACCAGACCCCGGCCGCGTGCTTCGTCACGTACCAACCCAAGGCGGTCGTCAACCCGTAGCTGCCGGGATCGGCGCGCAGCACCTCGACCATCCGGGCGATCGCGTGGGTCGGGTAGTTGTTCACCGGTCCGCCCGCGAAGCCGAGCCCGCCGGTGACGGTGAGCGCGGCGTGCTGTGTCTGTGACGCCGATCTCGCGCATCGCGATCTGCACCGCCGAAGGGAAGCACGAATAGAGGTCGAAGTGCGCGACATCGTCGACGCCGAGCGCAGACCCATCGAGCACGTCGGCAACAGTGGCACCGAGCGCGGGTGAACGGGTCAGTGAGTCGCGTTCGGTGACGAACCAGTGATCGTGCGCTTCGGCACCTGCGTGCAGGTACACCATGCGATCGTCGGGGACGCCCGCGGCAAGGGCGGTCTCGTACGCGCACAGCACGATCGCGGCACCCTGGTCGACGTCGATGTTCGAGCACATCCGCTTCGTGTACGGGAACACGACCAGGCGGTTGTCGGCGGACACCGTGCGGATGTCGGTGGGGGAGTAGGCGGTGCGCGTCCACGCGTACGGGTTGTCGGCGGCGACCGCGGCGAACGTCGACCAGAGCTCGGCGACGTGCTGTTGGTGCGCGTCGATGCTGCGCCCGGCTTCGGCGCGCAGCGCGGTCTCGAAGAGTGGGTACACGAGCGTCGGCGCGACCGCACCGTGGCGCATCTCCTCCGCGTTCGTTCCCGGTCGGTCGTCGCCGATCACCCACGAGCAGGGCTCGTCGTCGCCGGTCTCCCAGTGGAGCTCGACGCGGGGTTCGCGGCGAGCCCGCCAGCGGGTGTACATGCTCTCGGCGCCCCCGATGAGCACGACGTCGCACTCGCCGCGCTGGATGCGTTCCGCGAATTCGTTGACAAGCAGTTGCGGGCTGTTACCGCCGACCGTCGTCACCGCGGTGCGGCGCGGCGTGATGCCGAGCCGGCGCGCGAGCAATGCGCCCGGATCCGGGTAGCGCCACGACACGATCTGCACGACGGCGACGATGTCGATGCGCGAGAGCAGCGCGGCGCCGGCGTCGGCCTCGGCCGTGCGCGCGGCGTCTTCGAACAGTTCGATCGGTGGCTTCGCGGTGTCAGCGGGTTCGCGTTGCGACGTCTGGCCGACGCCGACGACGACCGGGGCGCGAGGATCCATGGGTCGCGGACCCTAGTTGTCAGGGCTCCATCGTCGCGAGGACGGGCCACGAGGGCTCGCCGGGCGTCGCGCTGTCGCGGCAGATCGACCGGAACTGACAGGTCCGGCACACGTCCGCGTCGTTGACACCGGGCCAGTCGTCGTAGTTCCACATCCGCTCGACCGCGCTGCGCAGCCCATCTTCGACGGCGAGGAGGTCGTCGTCATCCGGTTCCCACGGCTCCGGGTCCTCGTCGACCTCGGGCTGGAGATACTCGTAGCGCAGGCGCAACCGCAGCCCACGCCGCTGCGCGGCCCGGCCCAGCACGTACGCCTGCACCTTCGCGGCGGGGACGTCGCACACCCGCGTGTGCCACAACCGGCCGGTCTTGTAATCGCGCGCGTCGAGCAGGCCGTCGTGGATCCAGAGCGCGTCGATCCGCGCAGTCGCCATGAACATCGGCGGGGGCATCCGGTGGAAGCGGGCGAGCTCGTATTCGTGTGCGGATGCGTCGGCCGCAGCCGACGGGCAGCGCTGCGCATGCCGCGCGATCAACTCGCGCACCGCTTCACTGTCGGCGCCGTGACCGGCGAGCACGTCGGCGACGTGGTCGGTGTCGTGGCACGACCCGGTCGCATGCACGCGCCAAAGCATGTCGTGGACGAGCAGCCCCTGGTCGTTCGACGGTGCCGGATCGCTGGCCGGGACACCGAGGAGCTCCCGTGAGTAGTAGGCGCGCGCACAGCGCTCGAACGTGTCGAAGGCGGTGGGTGTCAACGGTGTGATGTCCGAGCGGAGGCGCGTCATGTGATCACGCGTGGGCTTCGCATCCCGCGATGAACGCGCAGCCGTTGCAGTCGGCGCCGGCGCGCGCCCGGCCGTGCGCAGCGTGCTGCTTGACCGTCGCGACCCGCTCGCTGATCCAGGCCGAGGCCTCGAGCCGCTCCGCCTCCAGATCGGGCACGTGACTGACGATCTCCTGCTCCAGCAGGTCGGCGACGACGATGCGCAGGTTCGCGGGTGCCCACTCGGTGGTGCGGATCAGCGCGCACCGCAGTTCGACCGGGTCGAGGAGCGCGGCGCCGGCGCGGCGGCCGCCCAGCTTGAGGATCCGCAGCTCGTGGACGCCGTCGAGGAGGTCGAGCGCGACACCGAGGTCGCCGACCAGGTCGACGCCGAGCTCGGGCAGCGCGCTCCGCCAGCCGAGATCGGCGATGCGCCCGGGCCGGGTCGAGAAGTACGTGAGATAGCCCCGCGCGCCGGCGCGGTACAGATGGCGCTGTTCCGGCTCGAGCTCGTGCGGCTCGACGAAGGCTTCGGCCCGCACCGACTCCGGGTCGGTGTGCGCGAGCCGGGCGTCGGCGGTCAGCCGGTTGCTCACTGCGAACCGGGCGTCCGCCGCCTTGTTGGCGAACCGCTTGCCGCCCGCGTGCTCACGGGCGAGACGCCGGTGGCAGAGGTCGTCGGCCCGGCGGAGCATCGACGGGGTGACCCGTGGCGACTCATCGACGTCCACGTTTCGCACGGTACCGGGCGGTTGGGACACCCCAGTGGGATCGGGGTCCGTCGGTACACTCACCTGGTGCGGATCGTGATCGGCGCCGACCACGCGGGCTTCTCGCTCAAGCAACACCTCATGGGGGTGTTGAAGGAGTGGGGCCATGACGTCGACGACCTCGGAACCCACTCGGAGGAACCCGTCGACTACCCGCCGATCTGCGCGGCCGTGGGCCGGGTCGTCGTCGCCGCCGATGCCGACCTCGGCATCGTGCTCGGCGGCAGCGGTCAGGGCGAGCAGATCGCGGCGAACAAGGTGCGCGGCGTGCGTGCCGCGCTGTGCCACGACCTGTTCACCGCGCGTCTCGCCCGCATGCACAACAACGCGAACGTGTTGTCGATGGGCGGTCGGATCGTCGCCCCCCCGCTGGCCGAGGAGATATTGCGAGTGTTCCTGGAAACCGGATTCGAGGGCGGTCGCCACGTCGCCCGGCTCGAGGAGATCGCCCGCATCGAGGCAGGAGAGGACGCGTGATGGGAACGCCACTGGATCGCACCGACCCGACCGTCGCCGACATCATCCGGCGCGAGGTCGAGCGGCAGAACACGACCATCCAGCTCATCGCGTCCGAGAACTTCACGTCCCCGGCCGTGCTCGAGGCGCAGGGATCCGTCCTCACCAACAAGTACTCGGAGGGCTATCCGGGCAAGCGCTACTACGGCGGCAACTACGTCGTCGACGACGCCGAGAACCTCGCGCGACAGCGCGCGCTCGAGCTCTTCGGCGGGGACCACGCGAACGTGCAGCCGCATTCCGGTGCGAACGCGAACATGGCCGCGTTCCTCGCGGTGCTGGAGCCGGGCGACAAGGTCATGGGCATGCGCCTGGACCAGGGCGGTCACCTCACCCACGGTTCGCCCGTCAACTTCAGCGGCCGCTTCTACGACTTCGTCGCGTACGGCGTGGACGACGCGGAGGAGACGCTCGACTACGACGCGATCCGCGAGCTCGCGAAGCGGGAGCACCCGAAGCTGATCATCGCGGGCGCGACTGCGTACCCGCGGATCATCGACTTCGAGGCGTTCCGATCGATCGCCGACGATGTCGGCGCGCTGCTGATGGTCGACGCCGCGCACATCGCGGGGCTGATCGCCGGAGGCGCGCACCCTTCACCAGTGCCCCTCGCCGACGTGGTGACGTTCACCACGCACAAGACGCTGCGCGGCCCGCGCGCGGTGCCATCCTCACCCGCGCCGACTACGCGACCGCGATCGACAAGGCGGTGTTCCCGGGTCTGCAGGGCGGCCCGCTGATGCACGTCGTCGCGGCGAAGGCCGTCGCGTTCCACGAGGCGATGCAGCCCGAGTTCGCCACCTATGCGTCCAACATCGTCGTCAACGCGCGTGCGCTCTCCGATGCGCTGACGGCAGAGGGCTTCCGCATCGTGTCGGGCGGCACCGACAACCACCTCCTGCTCGTCGACCTGCGTCCGTTCGGCGTCACCGGGAAGGTCGCGCAAGAAGCGCTCGACCGTGCCGGCGTCACCTGCAACAAGAACGCGATCCCGAACGATCCCGAGAAGCCCTTCGTCACGAGCGGGCTCCGTCTCGGAACGGCTGCCGTCACGACCGCGGGTATGGGCGCGGCACAGATGCAGGACATCGCGGCCATGATCGGCACCGTGCTGCGCGCACCGGCTGACGAGCAGGTTGCCAAGGACGTGCGCGTGCAGGCCGCGGAGCTCTGCGCGAAGTTCACCCCCTACCCGGACCTGTAGTCACGCGTGCTCGGCTATGGGATCGTGCTCGGGGTCGCACTAGCGGTCACGCTCGCGCTGACACCCGTTGTGCGCATGCTGGCGATCCGCCTCGGCGCGGTCGTCGCACCCTCAGGTGACGCCCGGCACGTGCACACCCGCCCGACGCCGACGCTCGGCGGTGCGGCGATGTTCGTCGGTTTCCTCGCGGCGATGGCGGTCGCGTCGCACATGGGGCAGTTCCACGAGATGTTCCAGGACAACTCCGAGCCGTTCGGGGTGATCCTCGCCGCGGGCGTGATGTTCATGGTCGGCGCGCTCGACGACCTCATCGAGGTGTCACCACCGGCCAAGGTGGCGGGCCAGGTCGTCGCGGCCAGCCTCCTCGCGCTCTTCGGCGTCTCGATGTTCTACTTCCGGATGCCGTTCAACCTGTTCGGCACCGACGTCGTCGCGCTGTCGTCGGACTGGACGCCGCTGGTCACCGCGCTCTGGGTCGTGTTGATGACGAACGCGATCAACCTCATCGACGGGCTCGACGGGCTCGCGGCTGGGATCGTCGCGATCGCCGGCGCCGCACTGTTCCTGTTCGCCGACCAGTTGTTCGATGCCGGACGCCTCGAAGGAGCGAACATCGCACCGTTGATCGCGATCATCGCGGTCGGCATCTGCCTGGGCTTCCTGCCGTTCAACTGGAATCCCGCGAAGATCATCATGGGTGACGCGGGCGCGTTGTTCCTCGGGCTGCTGCTCGCGGTGCCGACGATCACGATCGGAGGCCGCACCGACTTCGCGTTCTCGGGCAGCACGTACTTCTTCTTCGCGCCTCTGCTCATCCCGCTCGTCATCCTCGGCGTCCCGATCCTCGACACCGTCTTCTCGTTCGTGCGGCGCATCACGTCGCGGCAGAAGTGGTCGGTCGCCGACGCGGGGCACCTCCATCACCGGTTGATGCGACTCGGGCACGGCCCGCGCCGCGCGGTCGCGATCCTGTGGGCGTTCACCGCGTTGCTGTCCGGTGTCGCGCTCCTGCCCGTCTACACCGACAAGGGAAACGCGATCGTGCCGTTCATCGCGGCGCTGCTGGCGCTCGGCATGTACGTGTGGTTCCACCCCGGTGTGCGGTCGGCTCGGGAAGCGTCCGGCGCGCACGCGCCACCCCACGGCGGTGGTCGGGCCCGAGGTGCTGTCGGACGGCGCCACCGAGGTCCCTCCCGACGTGGTCGACCTCGCCTCCCGCCGCCGCAAACGCGCCTGAGGGAAGGGCGCGGCGGCCGCGAACACCCCGCCGGACGCTCGGTCGCTCCCTCGCAGGGAATCGATTCGCTGACCGGCTTCGGTTTGACTCACTGCAGGGCGTTGCATAGATTGCGAATACATTCACAAGCACTGCCTCGGCCGTCGCGCGCACCCTGCACCCGGGAGCGAGCGGCAGGCGAGGACGTCTCTCGGAGGGGCTTGGAGACGGTGGAACTTCGGGACCGGCAGGCGACGAACAAGGGCTTCGGGGACGCGCTCGCACTCGGTGTCGAGATGGTGTTCACGCCGCTACTGTTCGCTGCCGCCGGGTGGTGGCTCGACGGTCACCTCGGTACCCGCCCGCTGTTCGCAATCCTGTTCGGTGCGTTGGCGCTCGTCGGCGTTTCCGTGCGCGTCTACTACGAGTACGTCGCGCGCATGGCGAAGGAAGAGGAAGGCAAGCCGTGGACACGGCACCGATCCCAGCCGTAGAGCGAGACATCGCCATCGACATCGTGAAGCGCGGGCTGTTGATCAGCCCCGCGATCATCCTCGTCGCCGGTCTGCTCCGCGGCGTCGACGGAGCCGTGAGCGCCGGCATCGCACTCGGGATCGTCCTGCTGCAACTTCCTCGTCGCGGCGCTTTCGGTCTCGTACGCGGCCAAGATCTCCAACACCGCCGCCGCCGCGGTCGCGACCGGCGGCTACGTCGTGCAGGCTCGCGGTGATCCTGCTGGCGTTGTTCTTGTTGCACAACGTCTCGTGGATCGACTTCCCGACGCTCGGCTTCACGCTCGTCGGTGCCCATCTCGGGCTGCTCACGTGGGAGGCGAAGCACGTCACGATGTCGCTCGCCTCGCCCGGTCTCAAACCCAGCAAACCCGCACTCTCGGGAGACGAATGACTGTGCTCGCGCTGGAATTCCCGCCGATCAGCCACCTGACGCGCTGGGGCGACGTCGGCCCGGGCGGCCTCAACAAGGTCGGCCTGATCTACCTCTTCGCGATGGTCGCGACGCTGACGCTGTTCCTCGTCGGCGGCTCGAAGAAGCAGATGGTGCCGCGTGGCATCCAGAACATCGCGGAGTCGAGCGTCGAGTTCGTCCGCAACCAGATCATCATGCAGACGATCGGGCCCGACGGTCTCGGCTACCTGCCGCTGCTGACGACGATGTTCTTCTTCATCTTCTTCAGCAACATCACCGAGATCATCCCGTTCGTGCAGTTCCCGGCCAACGCCCGGTTCGCGATGCCGATCGCGCTCGCGCTCATGGTCTGGGTGATCTTCAACGTCGTCGGCATCGCCAAGCAGGGCCCGATCCACTACCTCAAGAACTCGTGCGTCCCGCCCGGTGTCCCCAAGGTGATCCTGCCGCTCGTCGTCATCATCGAGATCGTCTCGGTGTTCCTCGTGCGGCCCTTCTCGCTGGCCGTCCGACTCTTCGCCAACATGCTGGCCGGCCACCTCATCCTCGTGACCTTCTCGGTGCTCTGCGCGGCGCTGTTCGCCAAGAGCATCACGATCGTGATCCTGCCGTTCTCGTTCGCACTGCTCGTCGGCCTCACCGGCTTCGAGATCCTCGTGAGCTTCCTGCAGGCGTTCATCTTCACCATCCTCGCTGCCGTGTACATCGGCAGCTCCATGCATCCCGAGCACTGAGCCACTAGGAGGCCCACACGTGTCCATGCTCCACCTACTCGCAGTACAGGATGCGGGCGAGCTCCAGAAGGGGCTCACCGCGGTCGGTCGCGGCATCGTCTACGGCGGCGCCGCGATCGGTCCCGGTATCGGTATCGGTCTCGTCGTCGGCAACGCCATCACCGCGATGGCGCGTCAACCCGAGTCCGCCGGTGTCGTCCGCACCACCATGTTCCTCGGCATCGCGTTCACCGAAGCGCTCGCGCTCTTCGGGTTCGTGTTGGCGTTCATCATCACCGGCTGAAGACGACCAAGGAGTCGCACGGTGCGCACACGCATCAGACTGCCGATAGCCGCTCCTCGGGGCACTCGTTCTCCTCCTCGTGCTCGCCGCGCCGGCGTTCGCGCAGAGCAGCGAGCCCGACTACGCCGACAAGGCCTCCGAGGAGTGCGCCAAGCTCCTCGAAGAAGGCAAGACGGTCGAGGACTGCCAGCAGGCGCCGAACCCGCTCATTCCCGAGTTGAACGAGATCGTCTGGGGTGGCGCTCGCGTTCGCCGTCCTGCTGTTCGCGATGTGGAAGTGGGGTCTCCCCGCGGTCAAGAACATGATGCACAACCGCGAGGAGCGCATCCGGCAGGACCTCGAGCGGGCCGAGTCCGCCAAGACCGAGTCGGAGGAAGTGCTCGCGCAGTATCAGGCGCAGGTCGCCGACGCTCGCGGCGAGGCGGGTCGCATCATCGAGGAGGCCCGGCAGGCCGCGGATCAGGTCCGCCGTGAGCTCATCGCCAAGGCCGACGAAGAGGCGGCCGAGGTGAAAGCACGCGCCGAAGCCGACATCTCGTTGCAGCGCGAGCGGGCGCTGGCCGAGCTGCGTACCGACGTGGCGTCGATGTCGATCGAGCTCGCCGAGCGGATCGTCGGTCGCAACCTGGACCGGACCACCCAGATGCAGCTGGTCGACAGCTTCATCGACGAGGTCAGTAGGAGCAACTAGGCGATGGCCGACCGCGTCGAGATCTACGCACACTCGCTGCTCGAGGTCGCACGGGCCGAGGGCAACCTCAGTGAGGTCGAGGACGAGCTGTTCCGGTTCGCACGCATCGTCGAAGGCAACGACGAGCTGCGGATGGCGCTCTCGGACCGGACGCTCCCCGGTGAGCGGCGGACCGCGATCGTCGAGGAGCTCCTCGAAGAGCGCGCGCACCCGCTGACCGTTGCGACGATCTCCTACATCGTCGGCGCCGGGCGCGGTCACGACCTGATGGCGATCGTGCAGCGCTTCGTCGAGCTCGCGGCCGCGTTCCGGCAGCACGAGGTCGCCGAAGTCCGGTCCGCGGTACCGCTCGACGACGAGCAGCAGCGCCGGCTCGCCGCGGCCCTCAGCCAGGCGACGGGCAAGCAGGTGGAAGTGAAGGTCGTCGTCGACGAGAAGGTGATGGGTGGCCTCGTCGCAACCATCGGCGACACGGTGATCGACGGCACCGTTCGTCACCGCCTCGCCGAGCTCAAAGAACGGATCTAGGGAGACATGGAACGCAGCGCAGCCCTGCAAGCCGAAGGCCTCATCGGCGCGAAGAGGAGTGACCAGTAGACATGGCAGAGCTGACCATCAACCCGGCGGACATCACTGCGGTCCTGAAGAAGCAGATCGAAGGGTTCCACCCGACGATCGAGCGGGAGCGCGTGGGGCGTGTGCTCATCGTCGGTGACGGCATCGCGCGCGTCGCCGGCCTGCCCAACGCGGCGGTCAACGAGCTGCTCGAGTTCGAAGGCGGCGCGGCAGGGTCTCGCGCTGAACCTCGAAGAGGAGACGATCGGTGCCGTCATCCTCGGCAACGCCGAAGACGTCGAAGAGGGCATGACGGTCACCGCGACCGGACGCATCCTCTCCGTTCCGGTCGGCGACGGGCTGCTCGGCCGCGTCGTCAACGCGCTCGGTGTGCCGATCGACGCCAAGGGCCCGATCCCGCAGACCGAGCAACGCCGGCTCGAAGTGCAAGCACCCGGTATCACGGGGCGCAAGCCGGTGCACGAGCCGTTGCAGACCGGCATCAAGGCCATCGACGCCATGACCGCCGTCGGGCGGGGTCAGCGCGAGCTGATCATCGGCGACCGCAAGACCGGCAAGACGACCGTCGCCATCGACACGATCCTGAACCAGAAGGGTCAGGGCGTGAAATGCATCTACGTCGCGATCGGCCAGAAGGGTTCGACCGTCGCGCAGATCGTGGAGACGCTGCGCCAGTACGGCGCGCTGGAGTACACGGTCGTGGTGAGCGCACCGGCCGACAACGAAGCGGTGTTCAAGTACCTCGCGCCGTACGCCGGTTGCGCGATGGGGCAGCACTGGATGGAGAACGGCGAGCACGCGCTGGTCGTCTACGACGACTTGTCGAAGCAGGCCGAGGCGTACCGCCAGGTCTCGCTGCTTCTGCGCCGGCCGCCGGGCCGCGAGGCCTATCCCGGCGACGTCTTCTACCTCCACTCGCGCTTGCTGGAACGGGCCGCGAAGCTCAACGAGGCGTTGGGTTCGGGCTCGCTCACCGCGCTGCCGATCATCGAGACCAAGGCGGGTGACGTCTCCGCGTACATCCCCACGAACGTCATCTCGATCACCGACGGCCAGATCTACCTGCAGGACGACCTCTTCAAGTCCGGTGTGCGTCCGGCTGTCGACGTCGGCATCTCCGTCTCCCGGGTCGGTGGTGCGGCGCAGATCAAGGCGATGAAGGCGGTCTCCGGAACGCTGAAGCTCGACCTCGCGCAGTTCCGCGAGCTCGAAGCGTTCGCGACGTTCGGTTCCGAGCTCGACGCGGTGTCGAAGGCGCAGCTCGAGCGGGGTGCGCGCCTCGTCGAGCTGTTGAAGCAGCCGTTGCACGCGCCGATGCCGGTCGAGGAGCAAGTGGTCTCGATCTTCGCGGGCACGAACGGGTACATCGACGACATCGAGGTCTCGGACGTCAAGCGCTACGAGACCGAACTGCTCGAGTACATGCGGACGCGCCACGTGGACCTGATGCTGAAGGTCCGCGACACCGGCGCGCTGCCCGATGGCGACGGCCTCGCGACCGCAGTTGCCGATTTCACGACGAGCTTCAAGGCGACCGTCGCGGGCGAGCGTGCCGCGGCGGACCCGACGGCCAGCGACGCCGCGGCAGTCGGGCCCGAGCAGTCCGAAGAAACCCTCCGAACCGAGTAGTCGAGAGAGCGAAGCAGCATGGCTGGTGGCCAGGAGCGAATTCTCCGGCGACGCATCCGATCCGTCGAGTCGACGAAGAAGATCACTCGCGCCATGGAGCTGATCGCGGCCAGTCGCATCGTCAAGGCCCAAGCGCGCGTCGATTGCCGCGGTTCCGTACGCGAACGGCATCACCGATGTCGTCCGGAACCTGCAATCGGCCGGTGGCGGTGCCAACCATCCGATGCTGGTCGAGCGCGAGGAAGTGCGCCGCGTCGCGCACGTCGTGATGACCGCCGACCGCGGACTTTGCGGCGCGTACAACAGCGCGGTCATCCGCGCGACCGAAGCCGAGATGCGCGAGCACGCCGCCCGCCATCACGACTACGAGCTGGTGGCGGTCGGTCGGAAGGCCGAGTCGTACTTCCGCTTCCGCAACTACAACATCGAGGCCGTGTACACCGGCTTCACTGACAACCCTTCGTACGAAGACGCCCGCACGATCGCGCAGCCGTTGATCGCGCGCGTACGAAGCAGGAGAGCTCGACCGGGTCCAGCTCGTGTACACACGGTTCATCTCCGCCGGCCGTCAGGAGATCGTGGTGCGGGCGCTGTTGCCGCTCGCCGACGAGGACCTGACCCCCGGCGCCGAAGTCGACACCGGTGGCGCGTCCTTACGAATTCGAACCCGATCCGGACACGATCCTGGATCGCCTGTTGCCGCGCTACGCCGAAGCGCGCGTGTACGCCGCGCTGTTGA
Organism: uncultured Actinomycetes bacterium; assembly: GCA_963745645.1. Lineage (GTDB taxonomy): Bacteria > Actinomycetota > Acidimicrobiia > IMCC26256 > PALSA-610 > CAVUFH01. The sequence goes on along the minus strand of CAVUYD010000002.1, from coordinate 335,503 downwards.
ACGCGGCGGCCTCCGAGCACGCGGCCCGGCAGCGCGCGATGAAAGCCGCGACCGACAACGCCGAAGAGCTGATCCGCAACCTCACGCGCGTCATGAACCGCGCCCGCCAGGACTCGATCACGACCGAGATCATGGAGATCGTCGGTGGCGCCGAGGCCCTGCGCGCGAGCGCGGGCGCAGCCGACGAAGTTGCCGATGTCGAGTACTTCGACCAGACCGCCTGAGTTCCGAACTCCGATAGGGAGCCTGCACGAGATGACTGCCACCGCAGAACCGGAGACCAAGCTGAAGAACGGGCGCGTCGTCGCCATCTACGGCCCGGTCGTCGACGCCGAATTCCCTCCGGACTCACTGCCGGAGATCAACCACGCGGTCGAGATGACGATCGACCTCGAGGGCGAGCGGGTCGTCGTGACCGCCGAGGTCGCGCAGCAGATCGGCGAGGGTCGCATCCGTGCCATCTGCCTCAAGCCCACCGACGGCCTGACGCGCGGCGCGGTCGTGCGCAACCTCGGTCACGGCATCACCGTGCCGGTCGGCGACGGCACCCTCGGCCACGTGTGGAACGTCATCGGCGAGCCGCTCGACATCACCGAAGCCGAGGTCACGGGCATCGCCGACCGGTGGGAGATCCACCGCGATTCGCCGCCGTTCGACCAGCTCGAGCCCAAGGCGTTGATGTTCGAGACCGGCATCAAGGTCATCGACCTGCTCGAGCCGTACGTGCAGGGCGGCAAGATCGGCCTGTTCGGCGGCGCCGGGGTCGGCAAGACCGTGCTGATCCAGGAGATGATCAACCGCGTCGCGACCCAGCACGGTGGTGTCTCGGTGTTCGCGGGCGTTGGTGAGCGCACCCGTGAGGGCACCGACCTCTGGCTCGAGATGCAGGAGTCCGGTGTCATCGAGAAGGCCGCGCTCGTGTACGGCCAGATGGACGAGCCGCCGGGTGTGCGTCTCCGTGTCGCACTGAGCGCGCTCACGATGGCGGAGTACTTCCGCGACGTGCAGAACCAGGACGTGCTGTTGTTCGTCGACAACATCTTCCGGTTCGTGCAAGCCGGTTCAGAGGTGTCGACGCTGCTCGGTCGTATGCCGAGCGCCGTCGGTTACCAGCCCACTCTCGCCGACGAGATGGGCGAGCTGCAGGAGCGCATCACCTCCACGAAGGGTCGCTCGATCACCTCGCTGCAGGCGGTCTACGTGCCGGCCGACGACTACACCGACCCCGCACCGTTCACGACGTTCACCCACCTCGACGCGACCACCGAGCTCTCACGACAGATCGCATCGCTCGGCATCTACCCCGCCGTCGACCCGCTGGCGTCGACGTCGAACATCCTTGCGCCCGAGATCGTCGGTGACCACCACTACCAAGTCGCCCGGCGGACGCAGGAGATCCTGCAGCGCTACAAGGAGCTCCAGGACATCATCGCGATCCTCGGTCTCGACGAGCTCTCCGAAGAGGACCGCGTCACCGTGGCGCGCGCCCGGAAGATCCAGCGGTTCCTCAGCCAGCCGTTCTTCGTGGGCGAGGTGTTCACGGGGTTGAAGGGCATCTTCGTGCCGGTCTCGGATACGGTCGAGAGCTTCGAGGCGTTGTGCAGCGGTGAGCTCGACAACGTCCCCGAGCAGGCGTTCTTCAACGTCGGTGGTGTCGAGTCGGTGCTCGCCAAGGCCAAGACCCTGCAGGAAAGCTGAGCCCGTTCGTGACGTTGCAGGTCGAGCTCGTCTCGCCGGAAGAGGTCCTGTTCCAGGGCGAGGCCGACATGGTCATCGTGCGCACCATCGAGGAAGGCGATGTCGCGTTCCTCACCGGACACGCACCCTTCCTCGGTGCGCTCTCGACCTGGCCGATCGAGCTGATCCTGCACGACGGGTCACGGCAGGTGTTCGCCGTGCACGGCGGCTTCGTCGAGGTCTCCAACGACAAGGTGACGATCCTCTCGGACGTCGCCGAGCTCTCCGACGTCATCGATGTCGAACGCGCGTCGCAAGCCAAGTCGCGCTGTGAAGAGATCCTGGCGCGCGATCCCGAAGACTTCGTCGCGCAAGCGGCGCTCGCCCGCGCCAACACCCGCCTCGAGGTTGCCGCGCGCGTCTGAGCGCTCGAGCCGAGTGGGTCAGTGCACGTGGCCGCCGGCGTGGGTTCCGGCGTAGAGCACGGCGAGCGTCAGCATCACGAGCACGGCCATGATCGCGATCGGGATGACCTCGATCTTCTTCCCGGCCGGTTTGTGCACGCTCGCCGGCAGCAAGAGGATCGCGGCACCTGCGAGCGCGAGGAGCTGGAAGAACTGCGTGACGACGTCACGCCAGCCGAGCGCCTCGACGTGGTCGAGGCCCGGGAACCACGAGATGCCCTTCGTGCGGCTGTAGACCCACACCAGGATCGAGGCGGCCGTCGCGAGCGCGCCGGCGAGCACGAAGATCTTGCGGGGATCGACGATGAGCAGCACCCCCCACACGATCTGGATCGCGGCGACGGCGAGGAAGCTGCGCGCGAGCGTTGGCTCGCCACGGTGGTCGATCATCGCGAGCACGTGGAGCAGGCCCGCGGCGAACGAGCAGATCGCGACGAAGTAGCGGATCTGGCGGACGAGGACGGTCTCGTTCGCGGTCGGGTCGTCTCTCGTACGTTCCGGCGCGTCGGGCGGCACACCCGCGGTGGCCGCGGGCGGCGGTTCGGGCTCGAGCGTGTCGACCGATCCCGATGTCTGAGGCGATCCGGGCGTGTCTTCCATGCGTTCGGCACCCCCCAGCGCCGTCGGACGAGTTCGTCGATTCTAGATGGCGAGTTCAGTCGTAGGAGATCGCCGAGTAGGACATCAGCTTCGTCCACCGATGGGTCGCGTCGATCATGCGGATCGTCCCCGACTTCGAACGCATCACGAGGCTCTGGGTGCCGGCTCCGTCGCCCCAGTAGCGGACACCGCGGAGCAGCTCACCGTCGCTGATGCCGGTAGCGGCGAAGTAGACGTCGTCGCCGGACACCAGATCGTCGAGTTGCAGCACGCGGTCGAGGTCGTAGCCGAGGTCGAGCGCGGCGCGGCGCTCGACCTCGTCGCGCGGCCACAAGCGGCCTTGGATCGTGCCGCCGAGGCACTTGAGCGCGCAGGCCGCGATCACGCCTTCGGGCGTGCCGCCGATCCCGAACAACACGTCGGTGCCGGAGTTGCGCCAAGCGACCGAGATTGCGCCGGCGACGTCGCCGTCGGGGATGAGGCGGATGCGCGCACCCGCCTCGCGACACTCGCGGATCAGGTCGGTGTGACGGTCGCGGTCGAGGATGACCGCCGTCACGTCGCTGACCTTCTCCCCGAGCGCCTTGGCCACGGCTTCGAGGTTCGCCTTTACCGGCGCGTTGAGGTCGATCGCTTCCGCCGCCGCGGGGCCGGCGGCGATCTTCTCCATGTAGACGCACGGGCCGGGGTCGAACATGGTGCCGCGCTCGCTCATCGCGATCACCGCGATCGCGCCCGGGCGTCCGAGCGAGGTGAGCGTCGTCCCGTCGATCGGATCGACGGCGATGTCGAGGCTGGGTTGCGAACCGTCGCCCACCTGCTCGCCGTTGAACAGCATCGGCGCTTCGTCCTTTTCGCCTTCACCGATGACGACGACACCGTCCATCGCGACGGTGCTGAGGACGAGGCGCATCGCCTCGACCGCGGCGGCGTCGGCTGCGTTCTTGTCGCCGCGACCCATCCAGCGTCCGCCGGCCAGGGCGGCGGCCTCGGTCGCGCGCATCAACTCCATCGCGATGTTGCGGTCCGGCGCCTGCTGCGGTTCCATGCCTGCTCCTGCGATCTCGGCCGAGTCGGACGACCCTAGTCCGGCGGCGCCGGACCCGTCCCGGGCCGGTCAGGGCGTGACAACATCACGCCATGGCTGCACTCGATGGCCCAAAACTCGACGGCAAGGTTGCGCTCGTCACCGGCGCGGCGTCCGGTATCGGTGAGGCGTGCACAGCCCGGTTCCTCCGGGACGGTGCGTTCGTCGTCGGCGCCGATCTCGCGGAACCGAAGCGCGATCTGGACGTACCGGCCGGTGTCGAAGGCGCGGCATTCGCGCAGCTCGACGTACGAGACGAGGACGCGGTGGCCGCACTCGTCGCGGCGGTCGCGTCCGAGTACGGACGCATCGACATCATCGTGACCGCGGCCGGCGTCGCGGGCGGAGGGCCGGCGCATCTCGTCGATCGCGCGGAGTGGCAGCGCGTGCTGGACGTCAACCTCACCGGGACGTTCCTCGTGTGCAAGCACGCGATCGCGCGCATGCTCGAACAGGAGCGCGTCGGCGGCGAGCGCGGCTCGATCGTGACGATCGCGAGCGTCGAGGGGCTCGAAGGGACTGCCGGCGGCAGCTCCTACAACGCGTCGAAGGGCGCGGTGGTGATCTTCACCAAGAACCTCGCCATCGACTACGGCACGCCCGGCATCCGCGCCAACGTGATCTGCCCGGGCTTCATCGAGACGCCGATGCTCGAAGGCGTGTTCGGGCCGGGCATGGAAGCGGTGCGCGCGGAGATCGTGCACGAACACAAGCTGCGGCGCCTCGGGAAGCCGGCGGAGATCGCGTCGGTCGCCGCGTTCCTCGCCGGACCCGACGCGTCGTTCGTGACGGGCCAGGCGATTGCGGTCGACGGGGGTTACACCGCGGGACGCGACCACGGGGTCACCGACTTGTTCGGGTTCCCGAGCGGGTGACGCTCAGCCCTTGCCCGGGGGATACTGATCCGTCGGTGGGTTGACGAAGTTGGACGTCGGACCGAACTTGCGCTGGATCCATTCGTAACTGCGGTCGAGCGGATCCATGCGATAGGGCAGGACCGTGAGGTGAATCGCGAGGTACACGATCCCGACCAGCACGAACCAGCGCGCGATCCCGTGGTTGAACCAGCGCCGCGCCGCGTCGGTCATCGACTCGCCGCCCCAGACCGCCGCCGCGACGTCGAACGCGACGACGAGCGCGAGCAACAGCGCCCAGCCGTGCCATCCCTTGCTCACCAGCCAACGCATGACGTCTCCCTCATTGCCGTTTTCGCAGCGCCATTGCGAACGCGGGCGGCGCGAACACCAAGAGGAGCACGAGGATCACGATCGCGACGTAGACCCCGAACGGGACGTCGTCTTCCGCCTTCGACACCGATATCGGCGTGTCCCTCAGTGCTGCGGACGCGCTGTCGATGGTCGCGCCGTCGTCGGTGGCAGTCGCGTCGGCGGCGACGGTCGTGTCGGTGGTCGCGGCGTCGGACTGGGTGACCGCGCCGCTCCCGCCCGTTCGGGAGCCACCACTGCCGCTCCCGGCCGCGGCCCGCGCCGCGCCCTTCTTGTCGGTGGCCTTGGGAAGCGGCGCGTTGGCGGTGGTGAACCCGCCGGTGATCGTCGGGTTCGCGCAGTCCTTCAGTGCCGGCGGTGCCGGTGCACCGGGGATCCTGGTCACCGCTTCGAAACCGAAGCCGACGAGGTTCGGCGGGAGCGGCGAGTAGCCGAGCTGCTTCGCTTTCTGCTGTCCGGTGCAGAGGAAGTGGAGGATGAACTGGCCGAGCGTGTTGCCCTTGCCCTCCGTGAACGGTGCCGCGGTCGTCGTCGGCACGATCATGTAGCTGTAGCTCGACACCGGGTAGGTCCGCGGATCCGGGTTCGTGTAAACGCCGGAAAGGACCTGCGTGCGGTCGGGGTTGATCTGCGCTTTCGTCAAGGCGATCGCGACGTTCTCGGCCGTCGGTTGGGTGAAGTAGCCGGCCTGATTCAGCACTGACGCGACTGGGAACCCGCGCTGGAGTGCGTACCCGTACTCGACGTAGGTGATGGCACCGTTGTTGTAGGGCGCCGACACGAAGTTGGCGACACCGTCGGAGCCGGACTGCGCCTTGCTCCCGTTGAAGAACGGATACAACGAAGTCGGCGGGCAGGGCGACGGCAGGTTCAGCGCCTGGCTGCAGAACGGGTTCCAGATGCTCGGGAACTGCGACGCCATGTACGCGGAGAACTGTGCCGATGTTCCCGAGCCGTCGGACCGCACCACCGGTTGGATGGGCAGGCTCGGGAAGTCACGACCGTCGTCGGCCTTGATCGCCGGGTCGTTCCAGTTCGTGATGCCGCCGGTGAAGATCTTGGCGAGCGTCGCGCCCGAGAGGTGGAGGTCGTTGACCCGCTTGCCGTTCACGTCGAGGTGGTACATGAACGACGTGCCACCCGCGACGATCGGCAGGTACGCGTACGGACGCTTGCTCGCGTTGGCGACCTCGTCGTAGAGCTTGTTGCCGTCCCGGTCGAAGCTCGCGGGCTGGAACGGGATCTCGGACACCGCGAAGTCGGTCTGGGCCTGGATGTAGAACTGGCGTCCCGTCGACGAGCCGAGCCCTTGGTAGTTGACCGACAGGCCCAACCGCGCGACGTCGGAGCGCCACTGGTCGACGGCGATCTGGCTCCACGTCGAGCCCGCGCCGTTGATCTGGTCGGCGGCGCTCGCGGGGCTCACGGGCAGCGCGACGGCCGCGACGAGGAGCAACATCGCGACAACCATCGCTCGAGCTGTACGTGTCATCCGAAACGTCCCCGTACGTAGTCGAGTGTCCGGGGGTCGTGCGGATCGGAGAAGATCCGCTCGGTCGGCCCCGCTTCCACGATGTGTCCGGGCGTGTTCTCCGCGGCGAGGAAGAACGCGCAGTCGTGCGACACGCGCTGCGCCTGCTGCATGTTGTGCGTGACGATGACCACGGTCACTTCGTGGGAGATCTCACGGATCGTCTCCTCGATGCGTCGGGTCGAGGTCGGGTCCAACGCCGAACACGGCTCGTCCATCAGGAGCACTCGAGGCTGCACCGCGAGGGATCGCGCGATGCAGAGCCGCTGTTGTTGACCACCCGAGAGCGCGCCGCCCGCCTGGTGCAGCCGGTTCTTCACCTCGCTCCACAAACCGGCGCGCTCGAGGCAGTCTTGGACGATCTGGTCCGCGGCGCGGTTGTGCCGCAACCGGGAGCCCGAGAGCTTGAGGCCGGAGAGCACGTTGGCGGCGATGCTCATCGCCGGGAACGGATTCGGTTTCTGGAAGACCATGCCGATCTCGCGGCGGATGTCGGTCGAGGACCGGGTGCCCCGATAGATGTCGTCGCCGTCGAGGGTGACGTATCCGGCGAGCGACGACTTGGGGACCAGCTCGTGCATCCGGTTCAGGATGCGGAGGAACGTCGACTTGCCACAGCCCGACGGACCGATCAGGGCGGTGACTCGGCGCGCCTCGATCTCGAGCGAGACGCGTTCGAGCACCTTGTGGTCACCGAACCAGGCACTGAGATCGCGGATCGCCATGCTCGCGGGTTCGCGCGTCAAGTCGATCGCGGGTTCGAGCTTCACAGGCGAGTTCGTCACGCTCTGCATGACTCAGATGTTCTCCTCTTGCAGTGCCGATCCGACATCGCTTCTCCTGAATCGACGAACGAAGATGCTGTCGTCGCCGGTCTGCCGCCCGCCGAGGACGCGCGCGATGACGAACAGCACCAGCACGATCATGAGCAGGACCATTGCGCCCGTCCACGCGCGGTCGATCTGCGCGTCGTACGGCGATCGGATGAGCCGGTAGACGAAGAGCGGCAAGCTGTCCTGGCGATCGCCGATCGGGTTCCACGCCATCCGGTACGCACCGCCCGCGGTGAACAGCAACGGCGCGGTCTCACCCACGGCACGCGCGATGCCGAGGATCACCGCGGTGACGAGGCCGGCGCGCGTGGTCGGCAACACGACGAGCCGGGCCATCTTCGCCTCGGTGCCGCCGAGGGCGAGTGCGCCCTCCCGCAACCCGCCGGGCACGAGTCGCAACACGACCTCGGACGTGCGCGTGATCGTCGGGAGCATGAGCACGGTGAGGGCGAGCGCGGCCGCGAGCCCCGACTGCTGTTGGCCGAACTGCAGGATGAACACCGCGTAGATGAAGAGGCCGGCCAGGATCGACGGCGTCGCGCTCATCGCGTCGACGATCAGGCGGACCGGGCGTGCGAGCTTGCCGCCGACCTCGTTCAGGAACAGCGCGGTGAGGAAGCCGAGCGGCACCGAGAACAACACCGCGAGCCCGACCTGCTCGAGGGTCCCGACGATGGCGTGCGCACCGCCACCTTCGGTGGACTTGCTCAGCGGACCGACCTTCTCTTGGGTCTGGGTGAAGAACTGGAACCGCAACGTGTGCCAGCCGCGCCAGATCGTGTAACCGACGATGAGCGTGAGCGGCACGACGAGCGCGAGTCCCGCCGTGGTCAGCACGACGGCCGCGATCCGGTCCTTCGCGGCCAGGGCCCCCCGCTGATCGCGGACGATGAGGTAGTAGGTCACGACGAACAGCACGTACCAGCACACCCAGAACCCGAGGCCGCCGGCCGCCGTTGTGACGCGCTCGTAGATCAACCAGTCGAGGCAGAACGCGGCGATGCCGGCACCGACGACCCATCCGACGTCGGCACCTTCGAAGTTGCGGATGCGGATGCGCGCTTCGGGAGCGGGCGCGGTCGGAAGCGCCGTCGGTGGTGTCGTCGGGCGGGGGGTGGTGGTCGTCACGTCAGATCTCGGTCGCCGAACCGGATCGCGATCGACTCACGACCACGGACGCAATGGCGTTGACGAAGAGCGTGATGACGAACAGGGCCAAGCCCGCGCCCAGCAACGCGCTTTGGCCGAACGGCGACGATTCGTTGAATCGCAGCGCGATGGTTGCCGCGATCGAGTTGCCGGCACCGTCGAGGATGCGCAGCGTCGGCTTGAAGGTCGGCGAGATGATCAGTGCGACGGCGATCGTCTCGCCGAGCGCCCGACCGAGGCCGAGCATCGATCCGCCGATGATGCCGCCCCGCCCGAAGGGCAGTATGACCGTGCGGATCATGCCCCACTTGGTGCCGCCGAGCGCGAGTGCACCTTCCTTCTCGCCCGGCGGCGCCTGTGAGAAGACCTCGCGCATGACCGCGGTGCAGATCGGCAGCACCATGAGCGCAACGATCACGCCCGCGATGAAGGTGGACGCGGCGAAGTTCCCGGGTTGGGCCTTGAAGATCGGGATGAAGCTGAGGTGCCGGCTGAGCCAGTCGCTGAGCGGGAGCAGTCGCGGTTGGAGGAAGAAGAGCCCCCAGAGCCCGTAGATGAGGCTCGGCACCGCCGCGAGCAGGTCGACGAGTGAGGTGAGCGGGCGTCGGAGGGCTCGGGGGCAGTACTCGGTGAGGAAGAGCGACGCCCCGATCGACACCGGCACCGCGAGAAAGAGCGCGACGATCGCGATCTCGAACGTGAGCAGCACGAGCGACGCGATGCCGAACTGCTGGCCGTCCGGGTTCCATCTCGTCTCCGTGAGGAAGCCCCATTTTGCTTCGCGCAGGGCCGGCCACGCCTTGGCGATCAGGAACGCCCCGATGAGCGCCATGATGACGAGCGTCGTGAGCGCGGCCGCGCGCGTGATCAGCCGGTAGACCTGGTCGCCACGCGTGCGTTGCACGACGTACCGAATGCGGTCCTCCGGCGGATCGTCGAGCGCGATCAACCCGCCCGAAGTTTCGGCCGCGAACTGGTTCGAATCGATGCCGCGACCCTAGGCAGGAGGCCGGCAAGCCCCCGAGAACGCGCGTTGCACAGCAATGAAACAGAACGTGAACATCGCGCAATGCAGGCCCGTGTTCGGATGGACGTTGGCGTGCTTCCGAACACAACATGAACAGTGCGGAGCGTGTGGGGGTGCATGTCGGTCACCCGTGGTAGCAACGCGCGCCGAGGGAAGTTGTCTGCGAGGAGCCGAGTGATCGGGCTGGAACAGTTCCCGCGCGCCGCGTCGCGCCATGGGTCGGTACCGCGCGCGCTTGTTGCCGCATGCGCGTTTGCGCTCGCAGTCGTCGTCAGCGGCTGCGTCGTCCCGCAGGTGAACACCGGGCCGCGCACGTTGACGGTCTCGCCGGCCACCGGCCTGCGGAATCAGGTCGTACATGTGCAATGGAGCGGCTTCACGCCCTCGGTCGACGGCGCGTTCACGGTCACCGTGTACCAGTGCAAGGCGTCGCCCGGGTCGCTCGCCGACTGTTACCAGCTCATCCGTCCCCCCGCGGGTGGTGATCCACTCGGAACCGGCATCGACAGCGGGATCACGGAGCCTTCCGGGAAGGGTTCCGCGTTCTTCGAGGTGCGACCGGCGTTCGACCTTCCGGTCCTCAACTGCACGACGGCCAATCCCTGCTCGATCGTCGCGTTCGAGAACGACGGCAGCGCGTTCCCCGAGCACGGGTTGCCGGCGACCGCCGCGACCGCGCCGCTGACGTTCGCGCCGAGCCCTTCCGATTGCCCCAAGGTCTCCAGCTTCGACGTTGTCACCGGTGGTGAAGCCTCGACGAGGGAGGCCCTCTACAGCTGGAGCGCGGGGCTCTGCACCGCGAGCTCGCCGCTCTCGGTCGACTACACCGAGTCCTCTTCGGTGGCCGGCCGCCGCGACTTCATCGCGGGCAACGTCGACCTGGGTCTGACGTCGATGCCCGCCGACCCGGCGACGGAGCCCTCGGACCGGTCGTACACCTATGCGCCCATCGACGTCTCCGGCGTGGTCGTGGCCTTCAACGTGACGGACGCGGTCACCGGGCAACGCATCACCGACATGACGCTCACGCCGCGGCTCGTCGCGATGATGATCGCCGGCACCCAATCCGGCGGCCCGGGGACGCACCTCTTCCAGGATCCCGAGTTCGTCGCCCTGAACCCGGGGCACGCGTGGCCCGAGAACACACAGCCGCCGTTGCTGCGCGCCGAGAAGAACGCCGACGCGCACCTCTTGACGCTGTGGCTGCAAGCCGATCCGGCCGCACGCACCTTCCTCGACGGCAACGATCCCAATCGTGAGGTCGACCCCTTCTGGAAAGGTGTGACCTACCCGACCGACATCTTCGAAGCGCGCGACCCCAACACCATCGGCAACTACAACCCGCGGCAGGGAACCGTCGTGAACGTCCGCCGGTTGTTCAATTTCCAGGCGCCCGGCGACGGTGCGTCGGTGAGCCCGCAGATCGACGGGATCCTCGGCGTCTTCGACGTCGTCGCCGCGCAGAAGTTCGGCCTCCCGATTGCGAAGCTCGTTCCCGCGAACGCCACGGGCGCGGCCGCGGTCGCGCCCGACGCCAACGGCCTCGCGAAGGGTTACACGGCGATGGTTGCCGACTCGGGTGCACCCACGAAGCACGCGAACGTCGAGGCGCGCACCGGCGCATACCCCTTGGTGAAGGTCGACTACGCAATGGTGCCGACGAGCGGTATCAGCGTCGACAAGGCCAACAGCATCGCGGCCTTCCTGCATTTCACTGCCGGCACGGGTCAAACTCCCGCCCAGCTGCCGCCCGGCTACCTCCCGTTGCCGGCCGACCTGCAGGCCGAGTCGAACACCGCCCGCGACGCCGTGCTCGCGGCGCCCACCGCCGCGCCGCCGACGCAGACACCACCTGCGGACGTTTCGGGCACCACGCTGGACTTGTCATCGAGCTTCGACTCGGCGAGCTCCCTCGGCGAGCTCGGGCTCGGTGGCTCCGACTTCAGCAGCGAACCGGCGACGGACGGGTCGAGCGCTTCGAGCAGTGACGGAAGTGGCACCGGCGGGAGCAGCGACGCGCCGACCAAGAACGGTGGGGACGCCAAGGCGTTGAGCGTGCGCTTCCTGGGCAGTCAAGGGCATCTCCTGTTGCCCTTCCTGCTCGTGCTCGGTCTCGTTGCGTTGATCGCCGGCCCGACGATGATGGTTGTGCTGCGCCGGAAGCCGGCCGGTGCGACGGTGGCGACCCGGCCCGAGCGACCCGCCGTGGAGTCGGGTGCATGACCGACGTCGTGGTGCTACCGCGCGCAACGAAACCGGAGCCGGAGTCCGTCCCCGAACCGGCCCCGGAACCGCAGGACGCGTCATCGCCTCGTGTCACCGGCCGTGATGTCGCCCAGGTCGTCGCCTGGGCCCTGACCTTGTTCGGCATCGCGGTCGTGGCGTTCGCGGTCTACCTCGTCGGGATCACCCGCCTGGAACACGGACGATCCCAGCGTTCGCTCACCGAGCGATTCGACGCCGCGCTCGCGAACAAGGCCGCACCCGTCGGTGGCCGCATCGACGAAGGCACGCCCGTCGCGACACTGAGCATCCCCCGTTTCGGAGTGGACGAGACGGTCGTCGAGGGGACCTCGGGTTCCGAGCTCAAGAAAGGCCCCGGTCACCTCCGGTCGTCACCGCTGCCGCTCCAAGCCGGCAACGCGGTCATCGCGTGCCGGCGCGTGACCTATGGCGGCCCGTGTTACGACCTCGTCAGCATGAAGGTCGGCGACCGGGTCCGTGTCGTCACCGGTCAGGGCCGGGGTGTGTATCGAGTCGTCGAGGTCCGCGGTGTCCGCCGCGGCGATACCGACGTGCTCTCGAACACCACTCGCAATCAGCTCACGCTGATCTCGTCACAACGACTCCTCGCCGATCGCCGCGTCGCGGTGATCGCGCGTGTCTCGTCGGCGCGCCGACGAAGACGGCACCAGGCCGCCCGACGGAAGTGCGTTCGAGCGAGCTCGGGCTCAACCGCGAAGGCGGGAGCGTCATTGCGCTCGTGCTGTGGCTCCAGCTGCTCCTGATCGCTTGCCTGCTCGCAGTGTGGTTCTTCCGCACGCAGTCGCGTGCGGCGGTGTATCTCGTGATGGCGCCGGTGTTGTTGCTGCTCACGTTGCTCGTGTTCGACAGCTTCACCGGGTTGCTGCCGTCGACCCTTTAGCGCGGCGCTTGCTGTACGCGTGTTGTTCACTCACGCGACGCTCCGACTCAGTCTCCAGTTCGGGTCACGCCTGTAGACCGGTGTGCGCACGGCATCGACGTCGTGCAGACCCTTCACGCGGTTTGTTCGCGTGCCACCAATCAAAAGGAGCGATGGCTTGTTCAGAACAGGCAAGCGCCTCATAGGTCTCGTCGGATTCGCCGCGATAGCCGCTGTCGGCCTCGCCGCGTGTGGCGGTGGCCCCCACACCCTCGCACTCGCAGGCTCGGACACCACCGTCGATGTCATGGGCCCGCTTTCGAACGGGTTCAACAACACCGCAAGTGCCGACACGGCCGCGAACATCCCGTCGACCCTCACCGGCAGTCAGACGTTCACCGTGCCGGCGGACAAGCGCTGTGCCGCGAAGACGTACGACAGCGGGGCCAACAAGCCGCCGAACGGCTCGAGTGCGGGCATCAGCGCGCTCGTCGCCGACACCACCGGCTGTATCGACATCGCCCGTTCGTCGCGCGGTCGCGGTGCGAGTGATCCCGCCAGCCTCGAGTTCTATGCGTACGCCAAGGACGCCCTCTCGTGGGGTCGGTTCTCGGTTGCCTGCCCTGGTGGTGATGCAGCCCCCGCGGGTTGTGCGCCGACCAACCTGACCCAGGACCAGCTCAAGGGCATCTACCTGTGCGATCAGCCCGGTGGCCTGCCCAAGTTCACCAACTGGAACCAGGTCGGTGGCGACAACGAGCCGATCGCCCGTTACCTGCCGCAGTCCGGATCGGGAACCCTCTCGTTCTTCGAGACGAGGATTCTCGGCCTGACGGCCGCGCAGCAGGGCGTGCTCGACGGTTCAAGTTGCGCGACGCTTCCGATTCGCGTCGAGGAGAACCACGGGAACCAGGTGGCAGTCGCTGATCGCGACAACGCCATCCTTCCGTACTCCTTCGCGCAGTGGACCGCGCAGGCGAACGGTGTCATCACCGACGACCGGGCCGGTGCAACGCTGGGTTCGATCAACGGAGTTGTGCCCAACGCGACGAACGTGAACAACAACACGTTCCTCGGCCGGCGCTATGTGTACAACGTCGTGAAGACCGGCTCGCCGTCCTACGCCGCCGCAATCCAGTTCGTCGGTGTCAACGCGAGTGGCAACGGCTACCTGTGCACGGACGATGCAACGAAGAACAACATCATCACGCAGTATGGGTTCATCCTGAACTCGTTCGCACCGGCGGGTTCCGGCCTGCCGAACAGTCGTTGTCGGAAGGACCCGACGCCGCTCTAAGCGGTTCTGTTGGAACGAGGAAGAAACGACAGCAAGTGAGTGAAGGAGCGGGAGTGGCGGAGCCGAGCGCAGCGAGGCGAAGCCCGAAGCGACCAGAAGTGGAAGTGTCAACCAGAGTGGGGGGACTCGGTGCGCCGGTACCGGGTCCCCCTGACTCGCGTTCGTATCTGGCCATCGACGGGTCCCAGATCGTGTTCGCGGGCGGTGTGGCGCCGGCACTCCACACGTCGAACGCGTCATTCGTGCTGCCGGGCGGGCGACGCAGTCATCCGTTCCGCGCGCACCGCGCCGGCTATGCCGACTCGCTGCAGCAATGGATCGCCGGACCGGAGTTCGGTGTGCAGATCGTCGAGACGTTCGAACGGCCGGTGCAGGACGGCCGGCTGCGACTCGCCGCCGTCCGACAGCGCACGAGCCACGGCGGCGGGCGATCTCTCGTGTTCGCGGTGTGGGAACACGCGCACGGCTCGATCGTCACCTCGCGCCACGGTTCCGATCTCGCCGGGATCGCCCGCCGGCTGGTATCGCTCCCGTTCCGTGCCCAGACCGGAGGCTGCACGCTTGCACTGCGCGTGGACGCCGCGCTGCGGCCGCCCACCGTGATGATGCACGTCGACGGTCTCGGCGTGCTCTTCGTGCGTCCGCACACCGCGCAGCTTCTCTCGCGCGTCCCGACGACCCCAGGACTCCGCAGCGACGGTGGCGAACTGTTCCGCATGCGCGCCGACCGGCACACGATGCTCCTCGTGACCGAAAGCGCGGTCGTGGACATCGAACCATCGGTGGACACCGCGGCCGCGCTCGCAGCCGCATGCACGCTCCGCATCGAATGGAAGGCAGGTTCGTCATGACGGTCGGGATCGGTCTCACACCCGCACTGATCTTCGGCATCGCGTTCGAGGGCGCCCTGCTCGGGATCACCGGTGTGCTGCACCTGGTGCGGCCCGAACATCTCGCGCGGGCCGCGGCGCGGCACAAGACGGCCGGCGCGATCCCCACCTGGCTCGGACAGCTCGAACGGCCGGTCCTCGTCGGCATCGTCGAGTGCGCGACCGCGGTCGCGGTGGTCGCGTCGTTGTTCGCGAGCCGCGCGTGGGTTGTCGCGGGTGTCCAAGTCGTCGTCGCGGGGTTCGCGCTCAGCCTGATTTCGTTCGTCTCGGTGCTCCGGCGATCGCCGGCCAGCCTTCCGTGTGGGTGTCATCCCTTCGCCGGCGACGTGCAGAACGCGACCTTCATCCCCGCGGCCGCGTTGGCTGTTGTCGCGATCGCGATCGGCGTCGGCGTCTGGTTCGGCGGGGGCGCGGTGACGCTCATCACGATCCCGCCGACCGTGATCCTCGGCGCGCTCGCCGCCGGCGTGGTGCTCGTGTACGCGGGCGCCGCGACATCCTCCGGTCCGGCCGCCGGTTCCGAACGCGGCCCGGCGCGTCGGCGTCCGGTGAAGGTCTGACGCGCCATGGCCTTTCTCGCAGCCGCTGTCGTTGTGTTGATCCTGCTCGTTGCGGTGCTCCTCGTGACGTGCGCGCACATCCTTGCGCGGGTCATCCGGCTCGAGTCGGCCGAGCGGTCCCGCCGCGACTACGACAGCGCGTTCGGTGTTCCGCCCTTGCGTGTGCACGCCGAAGTGCCGGCGCGCGTCGCCGACGAGCTCCGGATCACAAGCCGGTCCGGCCCGCTCGCGTTGCACGTGGTGAGCGTGGGATGCGCAAGTTGCCGGTCCGTCGTCGACACGCTGTGCGCTGTCGGCGGACGAGGTGACGGAGATCGTCGCATCGTTGTCGGTCACGAGGCCGATCACGCGCTCATGCCCGTCCGCTGCCGCGTCCCGATCGTCGTGTCGAGCGCGCTCGTGGAGTCGGTTGTGCTGTCCGGATGGGCGTTGCCGGTACTCGTGCGCGTCGATCACGGCCAGGTCGTCGCGATCGAGTCGGCGATGGATGTCGGTGCCTGAGCCTGCGTTCGACGATCTTCCCGTCATCGAGTTGCTCCCGCGCGGACGGGTTCCGGCAGCACCGTCGGCGTACGACGCGCGCTTCCGTCCGACGCGGCGCGAGGTGCTCGGGTACGGATTGAAGGCGGGCGTGTTCGTCGGCCTGGCCATGCTCGGGCTGTTCAAGTCGGTGCGGCGCGCCGAGGCGGAGTTCCCGTACAAGGCGTACGGCTCGTGCGGTCAGTACGACCCCGATTACTGGAACGGGTTCGACGGAAACGACAACGGCTTCTTCGAGCCCGGAACCTGCGACGACGACGTGTGCATCGGTGCGCCCGACGATGCGATGGGGTCCTGGTACTGCGCGACGTGCGAGGAGGTCGGTCCGCACAATCCGTACGGTTGGCACTTCACCGGCCGGCGCGGCCCGTTTCTGTACGGCGACGCGACCGACTTGTGCCGAATCGACGGCGGCACGTCCAACGCCCGCGACGCGTGGAAGTGGCACGTGTCGTCCTGCCTCGAGTGCGAGCCCGCGGTGTTTCGCTGTCACGACGGATGGAAGCTCGATCCGATGGGAGAGGTCACCTCGACGGTGTGCCAAGGTCTCGTCGAGTGCAGCGGGAGCCTGTACCAGCCGTGCTGACGACGCTGGGATCGGCGGTCGAGGATGCCGCGCGCACCTGGCTCGTGTGCGGCCTGTTCGTGGGCGTGAGCCTCTCGGGATCGGTGTGAAGTCGCAACAGCGCTTCGGTGCTGCTGCCGTCCGGCGGACGGTCCAAGAACGACAGTCGAGTCGCAGTGGCGTTTCTCGCAGGAACCGTCGGTGGCGCGCTCGCGTTCGTGCCGGTCGTGCTGGTCGCGCAAGCGCTCACCGCGCCGGTGCCGCACGGCTTGCGGATCGCCCTGTGGCTGGTGCTCGCCGCGCTCATCGTGGGCGCGAACATCGCGACCGGCGGTTGCCCGCTGCCACAGACACGCCGCCAGATCGGACTGGCGACGATCGCGCGCCGCGACACCGACGGCGCAGTGCGCTTCGGCGCCGCGCTCGGTACCGGTGTGCTGACCTACCTCCCGTCGTGCGCGCCGCACCTGCTCGTGCTGTCGCTCGTGCTCGTCCAACCGAGCGTGGGTGCAACGTTGGGCGCGGCCGTTGGCTTCGGCGTCGGGCGCGGGATAGGGATGCTCTTCCGGTCGGTGGCGGGCGACCGCACCCGCTTCGACATCGGTATGCAACGTGTCGTCGTTCCGTTGCAGCGCGGGTTCGCAAGCGTGATCGTGTTGGGCCTCGTTGCCCTGAGCCTGAGGATGTGATCGAGGATGTTGAACGAGCTGTCACCCGAGGATGACGCCGCACCGCTGAGCGGCCGGTGGACAACGAGCGGGCCGCTGCTCCCCGAAGACCTGCCGTTCCTCTACCGGCTCGTCATCGATCCGGAGGTCGGTGTGTCATTGCGCTACCAAGGCGCGACACCAGGCTTCGACGACTTCGCGCGCCACGCCTGGGACGGTGTGCTCGGCCAATGGATCGTGCGCGCGAAAGACTCGGGTGAGCCGCTCGGCGTCGTCGTGGTCGCGACGGCGGACTTCCGCAACGGCTACGCGTTCCTGTCTGTGATCGCGCGGCCGAGCGTGCTCGGCTCGGGGGTCATGATGGACGGCGTCGCGAGCGTCCTCGACCATGCCTTCTCGTGCTGGCCGTTCCGGCAGCTGTACTTCGAAGCGTCCGACGACAACTTCGCGCAGTTCGCGAGCGGCCTGGGTCGCTTCTTCGTCGAGGAGGGCTGCCGTCGGGGGCAGCTGTTCTCGCGGAACCGCTATCAGGACGTGCACCTGCTCACGCTCACACGCGCGGCGTGGGAGACAGAGGGTGCGCCCTTGTGGCGCCGGCTCTGCTCTCGCCCGGCTCCCGCCACCTGATGCCGGTACCCGCGTCCCGCGCGATCATGGGTGCGTGACGACACCCCGCGAGCGCTGGCAGAACGCCTTCGAAGCCGCACCGGTACGCGCTCGCCGACTTCTCCACCATGTCGGGGATACCCGTCGACGCCGTCTACGGCCCCGCGGACGGCGAATTCCCCGGCGAGTACCCGTACACGCGTGGCCCGTACGCGTCGATGTACCGCTCGAAGTTGTGGACGATGCGGATGTTCGCGGGTTTCGGCACCGCGGTCGACACCAATCGCCGATTCCACGACCTGCTCGAGGCGGGTGGTGACGGCCTCTCGACCGCGTTCGACTTGCCGACCCTCATGGGCCGCGACTCCGACGACGAGCTCGCGCTCGGCGAGGTGGGGAAGTGCGGCGTGGCCGTCGACACGCTGGCCGACGTCGAGGACCTGTACCGCGGGATCGATCTCGGCTCGGTGACGACGTCGATGACGATCAACGGCCCCGCCGCGATCGTGTTCGCGATGTTCGTCGCGAACGTGGAAGCAACCGGTGTGCCGCGTGGGGCGATCGGCGGGACGCTGCAGAACGACATCCTCAAGGAGTACCAGGCGCAGAAGGAATTCATCTTCCCGCCGCGCCCGTCATTGCGACTCGTGCGCGACACGATCTCGTTCTGCACCGCCGAGATGCCGAAGTGGCACACCGATTTCCGTGTCCGGCTACCACATCCGTGAAGCCGGATCGACGGCGGCGCAGGAGCTCGCGTTCACGCTCGCCAACGGGTTCGCGTACGTGGAGCTGGGGCGCGCGGCCGGTCTCGACGTCGACGCGTTCGCGCCGCGCCTCTCGTTCTTCTTCAACGCGCACGTCGACTTCTTCGAGGAGATCGCCAAGTACCGGGCGGCGCGGCGTATCTGGGCCCGCTGGATGCGAGACCGCTACGGGGCCCGCAGCGAGCGCTCGCTGCAGCTCCGGTTCCACACCCAGACCGCCGGCGTCTCGCTCACCGCCCAACAACCCGAGGTCAACATCGTGCGCACCGCGATCGAGGCGCTCGCGGGTGTGCTGGGCGGAACCCAGAGCCTCCACACCAACTCGATGGACGAGACGCTGGCGCTGCCCACCGAGAAGGCCGCGCGCATCGCGCTGCGCACGCAGCAGGTGATCGCGAACGAGACGCGCGTGGCCAATGTGGCGGATCCGCTCGGAGGTTCGTACTACGTCGAAGCGCTCACCGACGAGATGGAGCAGCGCGCCGAAGCGTTGTTCGCGCAGCTCGACGAGCTGGGCGACAGGCTCGATGCTCGACGGCGCGGTGCGTGGGGTCGAGGAGGGCTGGTTCCAGCACGAGATCGCGGAAGCCGCGTACGAGCTCGAACGCAAGCTCAACCGCGATCAGCACATCGTCGTCGGCGTGAACGGTTACCTCGAAGGCAACGACGAGCCGCCGCCACCGACGCTGCGCATCGGCCCCGAGGTCGAAGAGGAACAGCGCCGCCGCCTGGAGAAGGTTCGCCATGATCGCGACGCGCGCGCGGTCGAGCGCCGCGCTCGCCCGGGTGCGCGCCGACGCCGCTGATCGACGACGTCAACCTGATGCCCGCATTGCTCGACGCGGCCCGGAGTTACGCCACGCTCGGCGAGATCGTCGACGCACTCGCCGATGTGTTCGGTCGTTGGGTCGAAGACGCGCGGTATCTGACGTGCGCCACATCGCCGCGGATCGGCTGGCTCGGCGCTCGAACCGTTGCTCGTGCAGATCCGGACCGTCGACGGCCTGGTCGAGCGCAAGCCGGGCATCTTCTACCGCCGGTCGCGGGGGTTCCTGCACTTCCACGAGGACGGTGAAGACGTCTACGCCGACGTGCAAGCTCGACAGGCGACGACGTTCGAGCGGATGCGGGTGACGACTAGCCGCGGAGCAGCGGTCGCTCGTGCGCGCGCAGTTCGCGCGCGTGCTCGACGGCGCGGCACGGTGACCCCGGCCATGGATCCGAACTCTGCTCGAGGTCGCGCGCGCTGCGAAGGGCTTCATGCCCGACGACGAGGGCATGGCGCTGTACGAAGCCGGTGTGAAGGCGGGACGCGTCGGGCCGCTGTTCGAGATCGGGACGTACTGCGGCAAGTCGGCGGTGTACCTCGGTGCGGCGGCACGCGAGGCCGGCACGGTGCTGTTCACGGTCGATCACCACCGTGGCTCCGACGAGAACCAGGCCGGGTGGGAGCACCACGACACGCGAGGTCGTCGATCCCGGAGACCGGCCGCATGGACACGCTGCCGTTCTTCCGGCGCACGATCGAACGCGGCCGGGCTCGAAGACGTCGTCGATCGCCGTCATCGGGCACTCGGTACCGGTCGCGCGCGGCGTGGCGCACGCCGCTCGGGCTGCTGTTCATCGACGGCGGCCACGCGCGAAGACGTCGCGCTGGCCGACTACGAAGGCTGGTCGGCGAACGTCGTGCCCGGCGGCGTGCTCGTGTTCCACGACGTGTTCGAAGATCCCGCGGACGGCGGCCAAGCGCCGTTCGACGTATGGCAGCGCGCGGTCGCCGACGGCTTCGTCCCCGCGTCGACAACCGGTTCCCTCCGCGTGTTGCGCGCGCGGTGAGCGTGCATCCGCGGCACGGCCGCGGCTGACACTCGAAGTTTCCTTCCCGGTCGCTCGTTGTCGGCCCGGTGGCTACCTCGCCCTCCTAGGTTCCGCGGTGGACGTGACCCGACGAACGCCGCGCGAATGGCGGGGGGAGAATCATGAGTATCGGACGATGGGCAAGGACGCTCCGCTGGGCCGCGTTGCTCGGCGTGCTGGCGCTCGTAGCCGGCGGTTGCAACCTGTACGGCTGGGGCGACAACTCCTTCGGGCAGCTGGGGGTGGGATCGCTCGCCAACGAGAATGTCCCGACCCTCTCCGGCGTCCCGCACTCGTGGGCCGCGATCGCAGCTGGCGCTCGCCACACGTGTGCCACCCAGACGGACGGCTCGCTGTGGTGTTGGGGCGAGAACGGTGACGGTCAGCTCGGCGACGGTACGAACGTCGACAAGAACGTGCCGGCGCAGGTCGGCGATGACACCGACTGGGCCGCGGTCTCCGCAGGTGGGAACGAGTCCTGCGGTGTGCGCACCGCCGGCACCCTGTGGTGCTGGGGCGCGAACGACGCGGGCCAGCTCGGCGACGGCACGAACGCGCCCGAGAACGTTCCGACGCAGGTCGGGACCGACACCGACTGGGCGTCCGTCGACGCCGGTGGTGACCACGCCTGCGCGGTGAAGACCGGCGGGACGTTGTCCTGCTGGGGTGCGAACGGCGCGGGCCAGCTCGGCGACGCCACGAACGCGGCCAAGAACGTCCCGACACAGGTCGGCACGGACACCGACTGGGCGAGCGTCTCCGCGGGCGCGCTGCACACGTGCGCGGTGAAGACCGGTGGCACGCTGTTCTGCTTCGGTGCGAACGGCAGTGGTCAGCTCGGTGACGCGGACGATCGCGGACAAGAACGTTCCGACGCAGGTCGGGACGGACACCGACTGGGCGAGCGTCTCGGCCGGCGGTCTCCACACCTGCGCGCTGAAGACCGGCAGCACGCTCTTCTGCTGGGGTGACAACGGCAACGGTCAGCTCGGTGACGGCACCGGTTCGCAGCACCTGACGCCGACCGCGGTCGACGCGGCGACGGACTGGGCTGCTGTGACCGCAGGCGATCTGCACACGTGCGCCGTGAAGAGTGGCGGATCGGCGTGGTGCTGGGGCAACAACGACTCCGGCCAGCTCGGCGACGGCACGCAGAACCTGCAGGTGTCACCCGTGCAAGTCGGCACCGACACGACCTGGACCAAGATCACGGCCGGAGCACTGTCGACGTGTGGCGTGCAGTCGGACGGCGGTGCGCTGTGCTGGGGCGGCAACGACAGCGGCCAGCTCGGTAATGCCGGGAACGCAACCGTGACCCAACCGAGCATCGTCGGCGTGATCGGCTACGAGGTTCTGGCGGCCGGCGAGTCGCACACGTGCGGCGTGCGTTCCGACAACAGCCTCTGGTGCTTCGGTGACAACGCCGACGGTCAGCTCGGGAACGGCACGCACACAACTGCGTCGAACCCGGTCGAGACGCTGACGCCGAGCAGCTGGGACACCGTGACGGCGGGCGGGTCGCACACGTGCGCCCGGCGCGTCGACAACACGCTCTGGTGCTTCGGCAAGAACACGAACGGTCAGCTCGGGAACGGCTCTCTCAACGAGAAGACGAGCCCGACCCAGGTCGGCGCGGTGAACACCTACACCCAGGTCGACGCCGGGAGCACGCACACGTGCGCCGTGCGCGCCGACAAGACGCTGTGGTGCTGGGGCAACAACAGCAGCGGTCAGCTCGGTGACGGAACCACGGTGACGCGGACCACGCCGAAGCGGATCGGTGCGAACATCAACTGGACGTCCGTCAGCGCGGGCGGTGCGCACACGTGTGCGGTCGCCACGACCGGCAAGCTGTACTGCTGGGGTGTCAACCTCTTCGGCCAGCTCGGCGACGGCACGACCACGCAGCGGCTGGCACCGACGCCGGTCGGGACGGCAACCACGTGGAAGTCGGTCAGCGCGGGCGCCGCACACACCTGTGCGATCCGTACCGACGGGACACTGTGGTGCTGGGGCCTGAACAACAGCGGCCGCCTCGGCGACGGCACGACGAACAACAGCGCGTCGCCGACGCAGATCGGGACTGCGACATCGTGGACCGAGGTCGCGGCCGGCGGCGGTCACACGTGCGGGTTGCAGACCAACTCACTGTTCTGCTGGGGCTCGAACTCGAGCGGTCAAGTCGGCGACGGCACGACGACCACTCGACTCGTCCCGACTGCAGTCGGTACCAGTGCGACGTGGATCCACATCGCAACCGGCTCCGCGTTCTCGATCGGTCTGCAGCTGCCTCCGAGCTGAACATCCGTCGCCATCTGAAGGCATCACCGAAGGTCCCCGCCGCGCACGCGGCGGGGACTTTCGCGTGCGCTGCCGGATCAGCGGCCGGTGCGGCGGGAGCCGTCGCGGTCGGCTTCGATCGCCGCGCCCGCTTCGATCAGCTCCTCGGCCGTGAGCCCGCCGGGCAGGCCTTCGCCCCGGAACAGGCCCGAGGTCGGGCCGTCGCCGCCGAGCGCGTTCGCGGCGAGCACGACCGACGCGCTGTTCCACGTCGGCTGCTCGGCGGTGAAGTACTCGCCCCGCTCGTCGAAGCGATCGTCGTCGAAGTTCATGCCGGTCCAGTACGAACCGTCGTCGTGGCGCAGGAACTGCACCCAGTCGAACAACGCGTGCGCGCGGTCGTGCAGCCCGATCGCGTCGAGCGCCATGACGAGCTCGCACGTCTCGGCGGCGGTGACCCACGGCTGATCGGACGACGCAGCGCACGCCGCGACCCGGCGCGACGAACGTGTCCCACTTCGACGCGAGGCGAGCTTCGGCCGCGTGGCCGCGCAGCACGCCGACGAGGATCGGGTAGTACCAGTCCATCGCCCAGCGGTCCTTGTCGAGGAAGCGCTCGGGCCGGTGCGCGATCGCGATGGCGAGCGAACCGAGCGACAGCTCCCAGTCGGGACGTTCGCGGCCGAGCCGTTCCGCGGCGGCGATCGCGCAGCGCAGCGACGAGTAGATGCTCGACGATCCGGTGAGCAGCGCGCCCTTGCCGTCGACGCGGGCGGGGTCGGCGTCCCACTCGATCTCGCCGGTCGGGTGCTGGTTGTCGAGCGCGAAGTCGATCGCGCGCTCGACGACCGGGAACATCGCCTCGAGGAAGCCGGCGTCGCGCGTGCACAGGTAGTGGTGCCACACGCCGTTCGCGACGTAGCAGCGTGACGTTGGTGTCGAGCGTGTGCTCCTTCACGTCGTCGCCGACGTAGTACGCGTGCCACGAGCCGTCGTCCTGCTGCATGCGCGTCAGCCACTCGTACGCGCGCTCGGCCTCGGCGAAGCGGTTGCCGACGTCGAGCGCCATCGCGGCCTCGACGAGGTTCCACGGATCGGTGTGGTGCCGGGAGCCCAGGGGATGTTGCCGTCGGGCAGCTGCACCGACGCGATCGCGTCGACGGTCTGCGCGACCTGCGCGCGCGGTCATGACGTCCGTCGACTTCGGGGAGCTCGTGATTCAGGCAAGGCTTCGCTTCCCCCATTTCGCCATCGTCGGGGCGACCTTCTCGCCGTACAGCACGACGCTCTTACCGAGGACGGGGTTCAACGCCCGTTCGGTGACGCGCGCCCAGCGCGGGTTGTGCTCGATCAGCGTGCACAAGAAGTCGTGGTAGCGGCGCACGGGCGCGGCTTCGGTGTTCTCGAGCCCGTACGCGCACTTCAACCACCAGTACGGCGAGTGGAACGCGTGCGCGTGGTGCGAGCCGCGCAGGAAGAAGCCCGGCGCGCTCGAGCTTCAGCTCGAGCTCGTGCTGGCGGTAGATGCGGACGTGACCGCCGGGCGTGTCGTGGTAGTGCCAGTTGAGCGCCCACGAGACGCGCTCGGGCCAGCGGGTCGGAACCGTCGCCGCGATGCGACCGCCGGGCCGCAGCACGCGCGCGATCTCGGTGAGCGCGCGCTCGTCGTCCCAGACGTGCTCGAGCACCTCGGAGACGATGACGCGGTCGAACGTGTTCGTCGGCGAACGGCAGGTCGAGCGCGTCGCCGTTGACGACGCCGGCCCACTGGTCGTAGGTGACTTCGTCCGCGTCGATCATCGCGCCGGCGACGGCGACCGACGTCCTTCAGGTCGGCGGCCGAGTAGTCGAGCGCGGTCACGTGCGCGCCGCGGCGCATCGCCTCGAACGCGTGACGACCGCCGCCGGCGCCGAGGTCGAGCAGCCGCTCGCCGCGGACGAGTCCGAGCCGATCGAAGTCGACGGTCAGCATCAGGCGAGATCCCGGCGTCGTAGCGACGCGTCGCGTGCGCCTCCAGCTCGAGGTAGTACTGCTCGGCGGTGCCTTCGGCGGTCTTGCGCCACGTGAACCGGTCGAGCACACGGCGCCGGCCGCGCTCGCCGAGCTGCGGCGCGCAGCTCGTCGTCGTTCAGCACGTCGATGATCTGCTGCGGCGAGGGCATCCGGGATCGGCGGGCGGCACGAGCATCGCGCCGTCGCCGGGCGGGCCGACGACTTCGGGCAGCGCGCCGCCGGTCGTGGTGACGAGCGGGACGCCGCACGCCATCGCCTCGATCGCGGGCAGCGAGAAGCCTTCGTACAGCGACGGGACGACCGCGATCTCGGCTTCGGCGTAGAGCTCGACGATGCGCTCGTCGCTCACGCCGCTCACGAACTCGATCGCGTTGCCAGGCCGAGGCGCTCGATCTGCGCGGGTACCGCCGACTTGTGGCGCGGCTGGCCGATCACGACGAGGTGCGCGTCCTCGCGCTCGGTGCGGATCTTCGCGAGCGCCTCGATGAGATACGTGAGACCCTTCAACGGCACGTCGGCGCTCGCGGTCGTCATCAAGCGACCGGGCACGCGCTTCACGTGCGGCATCGGCCGGAACTGCTCCTGGTCGACGCCGACCGGCACGATGTGCAGCGTGTCGGGGTCGACGCCCATCTGGGCGACGATGTCCTTCTTCGAGTTCTGCGACACCGTGATGTGGCGCGGCAGCTGACGCGCGACGTGCATCTGCATGCCGAGGAAGCCGTACCAGCGGCGCAGCGTCATCCGGCGCAACGGACTCGTGGCGTGGGCGAGGTCGAGGTCGCGGTCGACGGTGATCGGGTGGTGGAGCGTGTTGACGAACGGCCAGTCGTCGCGCACGAAGCCGAGCAGGCCGCGTGCCGAGGCACTGGTTGTCGTGGACGAGGTCGAACTCGTCCCGGCGGTTCCGCAATTGCGCGTAGACGCGCCGGCTGAACGCGTACGGCTCGGGGAACCCGGCCGGCCATGATCCCGAACTCCTCCACGTCGACCGCGTCGCGGAACTCGTGCGGCCACGGCACACGGAACGGGTTCTCGCGCTTGTACAGGTCGAGGCTCCCGACCTGCTCGAGCGTCACCGGTGCGTCGGCGACGGGCCAGGGCGGGCCGGCGAACATCGTGACCGTGTGCCCGAGCTCGGTCAGCTCGCGGGTGAGATGGCGGCTGTACACACCTTGGCCACCGCAGTGCGGATTCCCGCGGTAGATGAGGAACGCGATGCGCAGCGGATCCCCCGGTGAGAGGTGCGTCGGGCGCGTGAGGGCAGCTGAGCGGGTTCCAGGCATGAAGTTCCCAGGATGGAGAAACCGAAC
This sequence comes from uncultured Actinomycetes bacterium, assembly GCA_963745645.1. Taxonomy (GTDB): domain Bacteria; phylum Actinomycetota; class Acidimicrobiia; order IMCC26256; family PALSA-610; genus CAVUFH01. Next base: position 309,428 of record CAVUYD010000002.1, on the reverse strand, counting down.
TCTCGGAGCAAGCCGGGTGGCGGCACCTGCACGGTGCGCGCGAATGGACAAACCGTCAGAAACCCCGCCGGGCTAGCGTTTCCCGCGTGATCACGCCGACGATGGTTGCCCGCTCCGGTTCGGTCGCCGACCCCAGGTGGTCGCCCACGGGCAGCCGGCTGGCCTGGATCGAGGCCCACGACGGCCGCGCCGATCTCGTCGTGGTGGCCACCGACGGGAGCGGGCCGCCGGTCGTGGTGACCGCGGACGTCGGTGTCGGCGGCGGCTACGCCTGGGCGACCGACGACGAGCTCGTGGTCGCCGGCGCCGACGGCCGGCTCGTCGTCGTGCGCGCGGGCGGCGGCGTCGTGCGGGTGCTGGCGTCCGACGGTCGGGCCGCGGCGCCGACCGTCTCGAGCCGGGGCGAGGTCGCGTTCGTGCTCGAACGCGACGACGCGTGCGACATCGCAATCGTGCCGATCGCCGGGAGCGCGTGGCCGGAGCGGGTGTCGTACGCCGACTACGCGTGGGATCCGGCGTGGTCCCCCGACGGCACCCAGCTCGTGTGGCACGAGTGGGATCTCCCAAACATGCCGTGGGACGGCTCGCGGATCATCGGGCGCGGCCCGGACGGCGCGATGAAGGTCGTCGCCGGCGGTGAGGCGATCGCGGTCGGCCAACCTCGCTTCGCGCCCGACGGCCGGCGGCTCGCGTACGTCAGCGACGCCGCGGGCTGGTCGACGATCTGGACCGCTGACACCGACGGCGGAAACCGCAGCCGGTATTGCGCGAGTCGCGAGAACATGCCGAGCCTCCGTGGGCGCCCGGACAGCGCTCGTACGCGTGGTCACCCGACGGCGAACAGATCGCGTGGTGTCGCAACGAGGACGGTTTCGGGCGGCTCGTGATCGCGACGCCGGGCAGTCGTTCCGCGCGCGAGTTGTCGAAGGGCTGGCACCGTGACCTCGATTGGGGCGAGCAGGGGATCGTGTGCGTGCGTTCCGGCGCGGTGACGCCGTCGCAGGTGGTGGTGCTCGCGGCGAACGGATCCGGCCGGCGCGCGATCGCGCGTGGTCCGGTCGGCGGTTTCGAACGACACCGACTCGTCGAGCCGCGCCCGATCACGTAGAAAGCCGGCAACGCGACGGTGCACGGGCTGTTGTACCGGCCGCCGGGCGCGATCCGTCCGCCGCTCGTCGTGCATCTGCACGGCGGCCCGACCGGTCAGGCCACCGCGGATTGGAACGCACGGGTGCAGTGGTTGGTGCAGCAGGGCTTCGCAGTCCTGCAACCGAACTCCCGTGGGTCGTCGGGCTACGGCCGCGCCTACGCGCAATCGTTGAGCGGGCGGTGGGGCGAGCGTGACGTCGCCGACGTCGCGGCCGGGATCCAGTACGTCGTGAAGGAGCTCGGGATCGATCCGGCGCGCGTCGTCCTGATGGGCGGCAGCGCAGGGGGGTTCACCGCGCTCCTGGTCGCGGCCCTGCATCCCGATCTCGTGCACGGCGTCATCGCGCTCTATCCGGTCACCGATCTCCTCGACCTCGCGGCGACGACCCACCGGTTCGAGTCCGGCTACCACCTGCGTCTGGTCGGCCCGTTGCCGGAAGCGGTCGCGCGCGTACCGAGAGCGATCGCCGATCACGGTCGCCGCACAGATCCGCGCGCCGGTCCTGCTGCTGCACGGGAGCGCCGATCGTTCCGTGCGTCCCGAACAGTCGGCGGCGCTGGCGGCGCGGCTCGCCGAGGGGGAACGGCATGTCTACGAAGGCGAAGGCCACGGCTGGCGGCGCGCCTCGACGGTCGCCGACGAGCTCGCCCGCATCGACGCATTTCTCACGACGCACGGTCTCGGATGAGCGAATACGAGTACCAGGGGCCGGCGCGCGGTGCGGATCGCGCGGTGCTGCTCGCACACGGCGCCGGCGCCGACATGCATGCGGCCGCGCTGACAACGGTCGCCGACGCGCTGGCCGGCGCGAAGGTCCCGTCGTTGCGCTTCAACTTCCCGTACAAGGCCGCGGGGCGGCGCGGGCCGGATCGGCCTCCGGTGCTCGCGGCGGCGGTGCGTGAGGCCGCGGCCGAGCTCGCGCGTCGCACGAAGCTGCCGCCCGAACGGTTGGTGCTCGGCGGCCGGTCGATGGGCGGCCGCATCTGTTCGCTCGTCGTCACCGACGACACCGAACCGCGGCCCGCGCTCGGGCTCGTGCTGCTCGGTTATCCGCTCCACCCGCCCGGCAAGCCCGAGACGCTGCGGGTCGAGCACTTCCCGCGCATCACGGTGCCGTGTCTCTTCGTGTCCGGCACGCGCGACGCGTTCGGGACTCCGGACGAGCTGCAACAGCACGCGCGGACGATCAAGGGTCGCACGGAGTGGCACTGGATCGAGTCGGCGGACCACGGCTTCAAGCCGTTGAAATCGAGCGGGCTCTCGGTGAGCGACGCGCTCGCGGGCGCCGCCGCGAGTGTCGTGGCCTTCGTCACCGGACTGCCATAGCGCCGGTTCCGTGTTCGGCGGCATTGACGTGCGAGACTGCGTTCGTGCGCGTCGACCGGTGGTTCTCCTTCGTCGACCTCGCCGGGTTCACCTCGTTCGGCGACGAGTACGGCGACGACGAATCGGTACGGGTGCTCACCGTGTTCCGCGCCGCGGTGCGGAGCGTCGCCACCGACTACGGCGTGCGCATCGCGAAGTGGCTGGGCGACGGGTGCATGCTCGTATCAGTGGTGCCCGAGCAACTCGTCGCGGGTGTGTGCACGCTCGAGAAGTTGGTCGACGACGCGGAGTTGCCGTTGCGCATCCACGCCGGGATGGCCGGCGGCGCGGTGATCCTGCTCGAAGGCGACGACTACACGGGTGGCTGCGTCAACCTCGCGTCCCGGCTCATGGACGCCGCCGGACCCCACGAGATCTTCGCGACACCTTCACTCGCGGAGTTCGCCCCGCCCGGGATTCCGGTCGAGCCGGTCGGCATGCTGAGCGTCGCCGGGCTGCGTCAGCCCGTCGAAGTCGTGTGCCTGGGCTGCGGCCTGGCCCCGGTTCGCCGTTCTTCCTAGGGCGCGGCCCTATCCTCGTCCGCCATGGAGACGCTCGAGTTCACGCGTGACGGCGACATCGCCTGGGTGCGGATGAACCGTCCCGACAAGCTGAACAGCTTCACGGTCCAGATGTGGAACGAGATGCGCGCGCTCGGGCAGGAGGTCAAGGACGATCCGACGATCCGCGCGCTCGTCGTGATCGGCAACGGACGCGCGTTCTCGTCCGGCATCGACACGTCGGTGTTCACGGGCGGCGGTGGCGCGTCCGATGTGCTCTCGTCCGACGAACCCGACACGCACGCCGACCCGTCGGTCGCGGGGATCCTGCGCGTGCAGGACTCGTACACCTGGTTCGAAGAAGCGCGATATCCCACGATCGCGGCGGTGCGGGGCTACGCACTCGGCGCGGGGCTTCAGCTCGCGTTGGCCTGCGACATCCGCGTGTTCGCGCGCGGTGCGAGCGTCGGGCTGCTCGAGCACAAGTACGGGATCCTCCCGGACCTCGGCGGCACCCAGCGCCTGCCGCGCGTCGTCGGCGCGGGCAAGGCCAAGGAGATGATCTGGACGGCGGCGCGCATCGATGCGGACGAGGCGCACCGCATCGGGTTGTGCGAACGGCTCGTCGACGAAGGTGACCTGGAGAAGGAAGTCGAGGCCCTCGCGCGCCAGATCGCGGAGCAGCCGCCGCTCGCGGTGCAAGGCGCGAAGCGCGCCGTCGCGGCATCCGGTCATCTCCCCGTGCGCGAAGGGTTGGTCGTCGAAGCCGAGGCGCAAGCGGTCGCGTTGCGCTCCAACGACATGCGCGAGGCGATCACCGCGTTCATGGAGAAGCGCGCGCCGAAGTACGAGGGTTCGTGACGACGTTCCGCGTCCGCGCGAGCGGGCCGCTCCACGGCCGGGTCACGATCTCGGGCGCGTCGAAGAACGCCGGTACCAAGCAGATGGCGGCCGCGCTGCTCGCGCCCGGCGTCACCACGCTCCGCAACGTGCCGGTCGTCAGCGACCTCGAGGTGATGGCCGACCTCTTGCGTGCCGTCGGCGCGCAGGTCGAGCTGTTGCCCGGTGACGAAGTCCGGATCGACGCCGGGCGGCGAGCTGCGGCCGGAAGCGCCGTACGAGCTGGTCTCGCTGATGCGGGCGTCGTTCAACGTGCTCGGCCCACTCATCGCCCGGTGTGGGGAGGCCCGGGTGGCGCTGCCCGGTGGCGATCTCATCGGCAGCCGCAAGGTCGACATGCACTTGCGCGGGCTGGAAGCCATGGGCGCGCGCGTCGAGGTCGAGCACGGCTTCGTGCACGCGCACGCACACCGCTTGGCGGGCGCGCGACACGTGCTCGAGTTTCCCAGCGTCGGCGCGACCGAGAACCTGATGTGCGCGGCCGTCCTCGCCAAGGGCGGCACCGTGATCGAGAACGCGGCACGCGAGCCCGAGGTCACCGACCTCGCCGCGTTCCTCGACCGCATGGGTGCGCAAGTGGTCGGCGCGGGCACGTCGACGATCGAGATCGAAGGTGTCGACGAGCTCACCGCGTGCGACAGCGAGATCATGGCCGACCGGCTCGAGGCCGGCACGCTGCTGATGGCGTGCGGCATCGCGGGCGGCGAGGTCGAACTGTTCGGCGCGCGCCTCGAGCACCTCGAGATCATGGCGATGAAGTTGTGCGAGATGGGCATGCGCGTGTCGCCGACCCCGGACGGCATCTGGGCGCAGAGCCCCGGGCGCCTCAACGCGGTCGACGTCGCCACGTTGCCGTATCCCGGGTTCGCCACCGACTTCATGCCCACCGCGGTCGCGCTGATGGCGGTGGCTGACGGCAGCGCGATCATCACCGAGAACATCTACGACGGTCGCTTCCACTTCGTCGACGAGCTCGCGCGCATGGGCGCAGACGTCCGTACCGAGGGTCGCCACGCCGTCGTGCGCGGTGTCGAACGGCTTTCCGGCGCGCCGGTCACCGCGGCCGACGTCCGGGCCGGCGCCGCGCTGGTGCTCGCCGGCCTCGCCGCCGACGGCGAGACCACCGTTTACAACTGCGAGCACGTCGACCGCGGTTTCCACGACCTCCCCGCGACGCTCCGCGCCCTCGGCGCCGACGTCGAACGCCTCGCCGACTGACGACCGCGCGATGAGTCCCGTGCGCCCGCACGGTCGAACTCGGTGAGCACGTGATCACGCGAAGGGAGTGCCGGTTGACCGACGCCCAGAATCAGATCCGCTTCACCGAGATCGGGACCGTTTCGTCCCCGTGTCCGATCAGGAGCGCGCCCTCACCTTCTACGTCGACGAGCTGGGTTCGAGAAGCGCGCCGACTTCACCTACGGCGACGGCAGCCGCTGGATCGAGGTGGCACCACCCGGCGCCGCCAATACGATCTCGCTGGTGCCGCCGAGCGAAGGTGTCCCCACCCGCGCCGACGCGGCGTTCTGCGCGCTCGCGACCGACGACATCGAGGCCGCCCACGCCACGCTCCGCGCACGCGGCGTCGACGTGGACCCGGAGATCGCGCGGAAGGGAACACCGAGATCGGGCCTCGTCTCGCTCGACGCGACCATGCCCGACCCGGTACCGGCGCAGTTCTTCTTCCGCGACCTCGACGGGAACCGCTTCCTCATCGTCCAGCCAGGGTGAGCGCGCGGGTTAGCGTGCCCGCCATGCGCGTCGTCGTACTTGGTGCGGGGTTCGGTGGCCTGGAGCTGACGACCCGACTCTCGGATGAGTTCGGAGCCGACGTCGACGTCGTGCTCATCGACAAGACCGACAACTTCGTCTTCGGCTTCTCCAAGCTCGAGGTCATGTTCGGTCGCGCGGTGCCGGAACAGGTGCAACATCCGTACCGCGACTTCGTGAAGCCGGGCGTGCAGTTCGTGCAGGCGAACATTAACGCGATCGATCCCGCGCGAAGCGCGTCGAGACCGACGCGGGCACGTTCGATGCCGACGTCCTCGTCGTCGCGCTGGGTGCCGATCTGCACCCCGAGGCCACGCCCGGTCTCGCTCGAAGGCGGCAACGAGTTCTACACCGAGCCCGGTGCGTTCGCGTTGCGCGACGTGCTCGCGAACTTCGGCGGTGGACGCGTGATCGTCGCGGTCACCTCGACACCCTTCAAGTGCCCGCCCGCACCGAGCGAGACCGCGCTGTTGATGCACGACTTCCTCACCGAACGCGGGCTGCGCGACCAGTCGAGCATCGCACTGGTGATGCCGCTCCCGGTACCGATCCCGCCGTCGCCCGACGCCTCGAAAGCGTTGCTCGCGGCGTTCGCGGAGCGTGGCATCGACTGGCATCCGCAGACGATGGTGCGCGAGCTCGATCCCGCGCGCCGGGTCGCGCGTGACTCGGCGACGGCGGCGAGATGCCCTACGACCTCTTCCTCGGCGTGCCGAAGCACCGTGCGCCGGAGGTGGTCGAGCAGTCGGGCCTCGCCGTCGACGGCTGGATCCCGGTGAACGCCCAGACGCTCGAGACCCAGTTCCCCGGTGTCTACGCGGTCGGCGACGTGACGAGCGTCGGGACGCCGAAGGCCGGCGTGTTCGCGGAAGGGCAGGCATCGGTCGCCGCGGCCGGTATCAGCGCACTCATCCGCGGTGCCGGCGAATCCGAGCACTACGACGGTCGCGGTATCTGTTACCTGGAGTTCGGCCACCACCAGGTCGCGAAGGTCGACGTGACCTTCCTGAGCGGGCAAGCGCCGCAAGGCAGTCTCGAAGGCCCGTCATCCGCGCTCGCCGCCGACAAAGCCGACTTCGGCTCGAGTCGCGTGCAGCGCTGGTTCAACCGCACCTGGCCCTGAGCCGCTCCCGCACCGCACGTGCGGTTTCGCCGACGCGGGTGAGCAACGACTCTGCGAGGTGGGCGAACAACTGCAGGAGCGAGATGCCTGGATCGCTCGCGTTGTGCTCCGTCCACTCGCGATTGTCAGGTCCTAACGGGTCCTCCGCTCTCGACCCGGCGGAGCGCATCGTCGAGCTCGAGGTATCCCGCAGAAGCCCACCAGAGATGGTCCTCGGGACGGACATCCTCGGTGCGATGCGCGCGACGCCAGTGCGGGTCGTAGAAGGACTCAGACACACTTGCGAGATGCCGTCGACCCACGTCGCGCTCGACACGCAGTTGCGCAGCCAGTTCGTCGCGGGTCTTCGGTGCCGCGATCGTCACGCCGTCGAGCTCCCCGCTCGTCAACGCGAGAAGGGCTCCCTCCTCACGTCCCCCCTCGCGGTTCCAGACGAGGACGGCCCGATCGATCTTGTGATTCCAAACAGGCCACTCTGCGGGTCGCCAGTGCCACGCGAGCGGGAGCTTCGGAAACCGCACGCGCGCGGCGAGCACCTCGAGGTGCGGAGGTCGCGACATCCACGGCACTGATGCAGCCGGTTCGTTCACGACGAACGCCAACGAAACATGATCGAGCTCAACTTCGACGTCGAGCGGACTCGCGTACACGTACGCGCGCTCGACTGTCGTTTCAGGCCACCCGCTGGCACGATCGAGCCCCTCGACAACGTCATTGAGCCGGCCGACCGCCGTCGATCGCTTCACCCAGGAATCGGAGCACAACCGGACGGAAGAACGCCGAGCAGCTCGCAATGTCACGCCAGATCGATGCAGATATGGCGTGGCCGCGAGGCCTCAACCGATGCAGTTATTTCCGACCCCAGGCCTGCAGGTACAGGCTTGAAATGACGAGCGTGTCGGGGTTGTCGAGGTGACCTTTCAGCGCGGCTTTTAGTTCATCGAGTTCGTCAGCATCGACCAGGTTGTCGGCGACGAACCGGTCGCTCAGGTTGTTGGCGAACTCCAGCATGAGGGTACGGCGAGCGTCGCCGATCTGATACAGGTGCGTGATCGGGCGCGCCTGGACATCAACAAGTCCGTGCTCGCGCAGCAGACGGGGAACGCGACGACCGATGAACAGATCGATCCCGTTACCGTCTGCGTACGCGCGGAAGATGCTGTACAGCCGATCCCATGCGTCGAGCGGCGGGTCGAAGGTAGTTGGCCACACGGCCTCGTGGTAGGCGACGACGCCACCCGGTTTCGCAATCGCGACCGCCTCCGCTACCAGCTCTGCGGGCTGGGGCACGTTGACGAGCACCAGCCGGGAGGTCACAAGGTCGAACGCATCGCGGTGCAGGCCGGTATCGCGGCCGTCACCGACGCGGACCTCGACATTCTCCAGACCTTGATCAGCGACGTGCTGGCAGGCCCGACTGACCGCCTCGTCGCTACGTTCGACGCCAACGACCTTTCCCGCTGTCCCCACCAGCGCCGCCAGGAGATCGAGGCAGCCTCGCGGGCCGCAGCCAATTTCGACGACCGAGTCGCCGGGCGACACGCCGACCCGCTCGAACAGCCACGCAGAATCGTCGGCGAGTTCAAGGGCCTGACGTTGCAGCCGGTCTTGCTCGGCCTCGCGGTACCCGAGCAGATACTGATCCTGTTCGCCCACGCGACTCCCGTTCCCGCGCAACCCCACGGACGCATCAACCACGCGCCGCCGAGCACAGATTGCCCAGTGAGACTCGTTGGTGGCAAGGAGCCTGGGTCCGCGATGTTCGTCGTGGTGGTCGCTCTAGGTTGCATCGCTTCTGAACGAGGCACGCCCCGTTCCGGAGGGTGATCGAGCTGGCTGCGCCAACAGCCTGCTCGTCACGGTCTCCTTCCCGGGACGTGGGTGCAAGCTGCACGACGCGGGATCGACGCAATCTGTGCGTCTACTGACCCGCGCGGTCAAGAGCGAGGCGGCGCAGCGCGTGTTCGACCTCAGGTACATGTGGTCGGACTTGTTCGAAGTCCTGACCTGAAAGCGAAAGAAGCCGCATCGGCGTACGCGCGACGACCGTGGCCGTCCGCTGTCCTGTCAGGACGAGTCCGATCTCGCCGAACGTGTCGCCAGAGCCCAGAGGCTTGATCGCGTCACCAGCGTCGTTCAGGACATCGGCCTTTCCCGCTTCAATGAGGTAGAGAGCAGTTCCGTAGTCTTCGGCTCTGATGACTGTGGCACCCGCCTCGACCTCGACCTCTCTCATCGCGCCCGCGAACTCCTTGAGCTCCTCAGGAGGGAGGTTGGCGAAGGCCGGAAATGCCGCGATCCGCTTCGTATCCATGACCACAACAATCTGCCGTTCTGTCATCGGCGTCGAGGGCCATTTGTCGACGCTCGCGTGCCGGAGCGACTCATGGGACGAGCTCACGGCCGGCGCAAGGTTCCTGCCGCGGCTCCGTGATCCAACACCTTGACGGAACGCGGGCAGGCCGCACGCTCGTCGAGGACGGCTACGAGTGCGCCGGGCTCGAGTTGTGCCATGAATCCGACCCGACAACCTGCGTCGCTGAGTGGGTCGGCTGCAACTTCTGCGGGGTCCACATGGCTGGCGGCCACTCGCATAGACACCGCAGAGCGGACAATCTGTGCGCGTAGGCGCAAGCTCACTGTGATCGTGACTGGATGCTCTGCAACTCGTTGTCGATGTCTTCCTCGGTGATGGGTTGGTGGTAGCGAAGTTGCCATGCGTCGAGCAGCAGGAACATGCCCCACCCGGCCAACACCCAGCCCGGCCAGAAGTATCCGAAGCCTGTCACCATCCAAGCGCCGATCAAGAACGCGTTGATAACGACGTAGGCAACCAGGTCGGCACGAAACTTCCGCTTCCTCTCGACATGCTTGCGTGCCCACTTCGCGCTCGGTCGCCGGGGCGACCTTCTCATGGTCATTGATCGTGGTCATCACGCGACCTCCTCTGGTCCTCAAGAGATCCCGGCTACCCGTGGTCGCTGCCGCGGGACTTGTGGTGCATTGCGTGGTGATGCCGTGGCGGGCCTCGCCAGAAGCCCGTGATGGATCGTTGCGATCAACCACAGCGCGCCCATCGCGGCCATCACTACCGTGAGGCCGGTCCCGCTCGCGTCCAGGAGCATCACACCTCCGCCGATCAGCGCAACCAAACCGATGAGTGATGTGACGGCCAGATAGACCTTGTTGCCTCGAAGCAATTGATCGAAGTTCGGAACAACCGCGCTCGCTGACGCGGCGAAGCCCAAAACAAGCACAACCGCGCCGGTTGCCCGGGCATCACTCATGGCCCCGATGGCCCACAGCAGGTACAGGACGCTGGCCCCAGCAACCAGCGCAGTCGCGATCAGATCTCTCCTCGGCAAGCGCATCCTCAACCCCTATCCGAGTGTCAACCCGCGGTAACGGGCTGATTCCAATGTGCGCCTCCGGTCGCCCCGCTGGACAGGGTCGGATGGCCCTCACTGCGTCACCCAACCTCCGAGACGAGCGCGCCCACGTCTGCCGATCGGTACTCGACTGAGGCGATCGCGAACGGGCAATCGGTGCGCTCGCCGCGAGGATATGGAGCGCGACGGTCGTGCGAGACTGTGGGCGTGGCGGAGCAGTCCCGCGGTGTCGGCGTCGAGCGCCTCGTCCCGATCCTTTTCGTGCGAGACATCGCAGCCGAGAAAGGTTTCTACACAGAGCTCGGCTTCTCGATCAGTTACGAGGGCCCTGAGTTTCCCGGACTCGTTGCGCTGCGGTCCGGACCGGTCCAGTTCGGATTGCAGCAGCGAGACGACTTCGACTCCTCGCACCCTCGGCGCACGCTGCTCTGGCAGTTCGGCATCACTGATATCGATGCTTCACGGTCCGTGCTCGACGCGATGGGAGTGTCCTATACGGAAGAGACGAGGACGCCAGGTGAACAGTGGCGCTACCGCGTGCTCCGCACCACGACGCCCAACGGGTACGACCTGCTGCTTGAGGGGCCGCGAGAAACGTGACGAATCGGGTCACCCGCATCCACCTCGCGCACACATAGCTGCCTATCTGCGCGCCCGAGTCGCACCGAGGGTGCGACCAACGCGCCGGAGCCGGGACCGCGGGCCGGGTGGGCCGGTAGCCCGCGGTCCCTCGCTACAGCCGGTTGCGCCCACCGTGGATTGCCCGTCATCGGCAGCAGAGCGGACCCGGCTCGGGACGAGTGCCATTCGGCACGTCCGGACGGGTTTCCGCGGCGGACGCCGCGCACTTGCACCGGCACGTCCCGTCGATGGGGCGGCAGCTAAACCCCGCGTCGACACATGCCGAATGCAAAGAAAGGAGCCGACCCGGCACTTAGGATCATCCCGACCCATGACGAGACGCATTCGTAGCTGGCTACTCGTGGGCATCGCTCTCGCGATGCTTGTCGGCTGCGCGGCCACTGATGCGGGACAGGTATCGGTGGACGAGTCGGGGAGCGACGCGAAGGAACGCTTCGTGGCCGTGATGAGGGAGCATGAGCCACCCGTCATGGCGTGGGTCTCGGCCGAACAGTCTTGTAATCAGTCGTGTGCGACCGACGGCGCGCAAGCCCTCGATCGTTATCAGCAACTCCGCGAGATGGCGCGCGCCTTTCAGATCGACCTGAATGTGGCCGAGCCCGCGCCCGAGGAGCTCAAGGATCTCGTCGGCCGTACCGAGGTGAGCGTCCGTCGCTTGCGAAGCGATCTGAACCGGTACATCGAATGCATGCAGGCTGCGAGCTCATCCGAATCATGTCGCGATGCGAAAGCAGCTGCGGATGAGACATGGGCCGAACTCCCGCAGCTGTTTCGAGCTTGGCGTGCGTACGCCTGACATCCACCAGTAGGCCACGCTGCGACCGTTGCGGCATCGTCACCTAACGCAACGTGTAGCTACGGCCGCTCCATATCGAAGCTCCTATGTGTTGTCAAGGTGTGTTTCGGCGGTGCTGGCAGACCAGTGATGGGCCACTCGGGTGAGGGCGAGCTCTTATGAAGCCATGCGTGCCGAACGTTCGGTTGGAGCGACGGGCCGACGGTTCGTTCGAAGGACAACCGGTCGGCGTCGGGGCATTCGTGGGTCAGGCCCGCCGCTCCAGATCGGTCAGTCGTGCACGAGGTGCGGGTAGATCTCGCGGGCGACGTAGCGCTTCAAGATCCGCATGATCTCCCGGGTGGTATGTCCTTCCGCGAGGCGACGCGTGACATATTTGCGGGTGCGTTCGTCGCCGCTCATGCGGGTGAACACGATCCGCCACAGGGCATGGTTGGCTTGGCGGTTCCCGCCGGGGTTGAGTCGATGACGGATCATCTTTCCTGAAGACGCTGGCAGCGGTGCGACGCCGCAGAGATGCGCGAACGCGGCTTCGCTTTTGAGCCGATGCGGGTTGTCGCCCGCCGCGACCAACAAGATCGCGGCGGTGTTGATCCCGACGCCGTAGACGTCCAGCAGGCTCGGCGCGGTGCGGCGCACGAGCGTCTCGAGTTCGCGGTCGAGTCGCGCGGCCTCCGCTTCGAGCGCGAGCACTCGCCGTCCCAACGTCGCGATCGCCAGTTTCGTCGCGTACACGACGGTGTCGCTCCCAGCGGTGGGTCGCAACGCGGCCGCGGTGGCGCCAGCCGGTCACGGTGCACGTCCCGCAGCCGTTCGCGCAGCTCGTCCGGAGCGGTGAAGCCGAGGTGGCGGATCTGATTCAAGTACTTGATGCGGACGTTGCGGCCCGAACGGCGCACGACCAACAACGCGCGGATCGCTTCGACATCACCATCGGCGGACTTCGCGATCCCCGCCGCCCGACCCGACAACGCCGCCCGCGCCGCTTCGATCGCGTCGAGCTCGTCGGACTTCCCGTTCCGGCGCCGCTCCTGCCGGTTCGGGACGATCGACCTCGATCACCACCAGGCCCTCGCCCCGCAACGACCGGGCCAGGCCGGCACCGTACGCGCCGGTGCCTTCCACCCCGACCCGCCCGACCGGACCGAACCCGGTCAGCCAACCATGCAACTCGCGGAACCCGCCCGGTGTCGTCGCGAACGACGCGACGCCCAGCACGCCGCCGTTCGCGTCGACCGCGGCCGCAACATGCACATCGGCATGGGTATCGACTCCGCCCGTGACCGGGCGCGTGGTCTCTACGATGGTCATCGCCATCCCTTCTGCTTCAACGGTTCAAGGGGTGGCACGCACGTCCCGGGAAGGAGACCGTGACGAGCACGCTGCGTCAACAGCGAACTCGGTCACCCTCCGGAACGGGGCGTGCCCTTCTGTCACCCACGCGCCGCCGACACGCACCCCAACCAACACGGTGCATCAACCAGTCAAACGACACGCAGACACGCCGAACGTAACGACCCCCACCAACACGATGGTGGACCCACGAACTAGCGCCCACCCATCCTCACTGGGCAATCTGGGCGCGTTACGAGGGCAAGGGCGCACCTCTCTGACCGTCCGCGTCCGGCAGCTCCGGCGTAGTCGAAACGGCGGCCGGACGGAAGCCGCGTGCGATCATCCAGACCGCCAGCACCATCTCCTGCACGCCCAGGGGCAGTTGCAGCAAGTTCTGCGCGGAGGAGTTGCTGCCGATGGTTCCGTACATCGCGAGCAGGTAGGCGGCCGCGTAGAGCGGGATTCCAACGAAGCCCCACAACGTGATCCAGCGGGGGACGATGCGCGACCGATAGAGCAGGACGTAGAACAGAACGGCACCAAGGCAGAACACAAGCGTGAGCATGGCGCTGGCGCCGTCAGAGTCGATCACGAGGGTGCCCAGACGCACGCCTGCTGGTGAGGCCGTGCCCGGTCCTGCCGACATCGTCTCGGCCAGTGGCACGAGCAGCAGCCATGCGATCGCGATAATGACGTAAGCGGCCGTCTCGACCGCTCCTCGAATGATCAGGTAGCCCGTCGCCAGCACTTCGTCCACCCGGCGCAAGACCGGGAAGAGCACCACAGGGACGAACGCGAGCGACAGCCCCATGACAAGCACGAGCAGCGCCCCCGTCGCGACAGCGCCGGAGTGCTTCGCGGCGTAGGCCAACGGGTCGTCCGCGTCATGCACCGGAAAATACGTGACGGCCTTACTGAGGATTCCGGCGACCGTCCCGATGATGTACAGGATCCCGGCTGTTGTGGCGGCTGCCTTGTGCTCTCGCATAACCGCCACGTGATGGCTGGGATCGCCGCGGACCGGTTTGATTACCGTCGTCGTCACGGCCACTCCCTTCCTGCGATCTACATGTCGAGCGTGAACCGGCGGGCGGGCAGCCGAACAGGGCCGTTGGTCACCCGCGACGCCATATCTGCCGTCGGGCGCTGGTGACGGCACGCCGCATCGGGCATTGTGCGTGAGTGACGCTGGGTGACGAGGCGATCGCCGCGATTGAGCGGCATCCCGCGGTGCGCTCAGTTCGACTCGTCGGTTCACGGGCAACGGATACAGCGACGGCGTTGTCGGATTGGGACTTCGCCGTCGACACAGACGACTTCGCAGCAGTCGCCCGCGACATCGCGTCACTTCTCGATCCGCTGGACCCGCTCGCTCAGCAATGGGACCGCCTCAGCACGACGTGGTGCTGGATGGTGATCGTTTCGGGCCCGGCGAAACTCGACTTCATCTTCCGCGCGCCGCATGAGAGTGAGCCGCCGTGGCGACCGAGCGCCACAAATCTGGCTGCGATCGACTATCACTTCTGGGATTGGATGCTGTGGCTCGCGGCGAAGCAACTTGGCAACAAGACCGCTCTCGTCAGAAGCGAGCTGGACAAGCTGTGGCTCAACATCCTGTCCCCGTTGGGCGCGACATCACCTCCTCTCGCGCTCGGCGATGCCGTGAGCTGTTACCTCGATGCTCGCGGGCGGCTCGAACAGCGTTTCGATGTCTCGGTGCCGCGCAATCTGGAACGCGAGGTTCGTCCGGTTGTCGACCGCACTCACGCGCAATAACTGCCGATCGGAGCGCGCCAATAGCGCGCCTACGCGCGCAATCCTGCCGGTCGAATTATTTGGGCGCGTCCGGAGTGCTCTTCTGCAGAGCCGAAAGCGTCGCGTTTCCAACGACACCATCAACGGAGATCCCGGAGTGCCGTTGGAATTCCCGAACGGCGATCTCAGTGTCGACGCCCCACTGACCGTCGACTGTTCGCCGCGATATGCCAGAGTGGACCAACGCGTCCTGAAGTCGGCGCACTGCTAGGCCGCGACTACCGAACTGCAATGGGATAGCGTCGATGACGGGTTCGGCTCGTGGAGCCCGCCGGCCGACGGTCCGCTCCTGCAAGAGGAGCAGCATCACGCGATCGAGGTCGTAAACCCGATTGCTCAGCGCTTGCAAGCGTCGACGCGGCGCCCAAACATCCATGACGGGTTGCTCATTCCTCCCCGTTGTGCGAACGACGTACTCGATCGCGCGACCGATGGCCGCGTAGTCCTCGTACAGGTCCAGCTCAAGGCGCTTGCGAACCAGCGGCCCGAAGTACGTCTCTGCAACCGCGAGCAAGCGATTGAGATTGTCGTTCCAGACGACAAGCACCTCCCGGTACGCGTGGAGAGCGTCGTCAACTCCTGACGTGCCCGCGCCCGCCGCGTTCCACAGAAGCTTCATTCGATAGAGCCGCTTATCGAGAAGCGTGCTGATCTCGTCGCACGCTCGCGAAGCCTGCTCATGCTCAGCGTCATCACGCTGCCTCGCGTATTGATGATTCCACGCTCGCGTCTGAAACAGATACGTGAGGGAGCCGCCAGCCACCGTGGTCAGGGCGAATCCGATGAACAGAAGAACGACTTGGTTCCCCATCAATCACTCTCGAGAGTGGCCGGGCACGCCAAAGCGACGCACGCCGGTATGGAACAGCGACAACGTTCCTCGCTCAATCCAATCATCACTTGCCGTCGTATACCGGTACGTCTACATCGGTGGAAGTCTGAGCGGCGGCATCGCAGCCTTGTACCTCGGCTGAGCGCAACCGCACAGAACTGCCGCACTGTGCGCTCGCGGGAGCGCCGATGGTCGGCGTGGGCACGTCACTCGCCGGTGGTTCCGTCGAGCAACTCTCTGGTGGCGTCGGCGTGTCCGGCGTGCCGGGCAGTTTCGTTGATCAAGTGGAGTAGGACCCATCGAAGGTCCATCCCTTCGCCCCATCCTTGTGGATCGGATGTTCGGCTGAGCGGCATCGACCGAACGGCTGTATCGGTCTCGATAGCTCGGGCACGGTATGCAGCCACGGCGGCGGTGAGGCTCAGCTCCGGTCCCGGTTCGAACTCCGACTCGCTTCGGTTGACTTCGGCACCGCGAAACGCTCCGTCGATCCATCGCCACTCGACGCGCGTGAGGTGGTTGATGACTCCGATGAGAGAGACGAGCTTGTCACCGGGTCGCCAGTGCGCCTGCCGGTCGTCCAGGCCAGCGACGTTTCGTATGACTGCGCCGCGCAAGTAGCCGAGCCACTGTAGGAGCAGCTCCTTTTCGTCGGGGCTACCCGACGGAAACCCGATGTCGTCGTGAGCCATTCGCACAACGTACCGACCGGTCGACGCCGCACAGCCGTTCTTGTATCACGCACCGATCTGCCGATCTCGCGCTCTCGTTCTCGGGACAACGAGTGCCCCCTCAGGTCATTCACGGTCCCGAGAATGACGACGAACTGCGCGGACCGATCTGCCGATAGTGACGGCGCGGGCGGCGTCACTCTGCACGCCACTACATCGCCCGTATACGCGCACGCCGATCTGCGGTTCGGCACTCGACCGGCGCGGTCTGCATCGGGCAATCGGCGCTCGTTCGAGGCCCGGCTTCGAAAAGGCCACAAGGTCACGACGACGAGCACCAGCGCAACTGCTACGAGTAACACCACTCCGATCAGGCGGTTGCGCATGATGTCGGAGCAGGGCGGCCCGGCACCCTTGTAGCGATAGAAGTTCCCGCACGTGCTGTCGCCGTAGTCAGCCCAATCGAACGCGAGGTACGCCGCGACGCCGAGGCAAAGGACCGCGACCAGACCACACGCCGTACGGATCAGCGCCCGATTCGACACTCCGACATTGTGAATCGGTCACGCACGCCGCGTGGTGAACCACCGATGAACAGCACGGAGCGCTCCTATCTACCGTTCGGCAACCTGCTCACAGCGCCGGATCGGGCATCCCTTTGCGGCGCTCATCGACGAACTCGATCGCGACGAGGGGAATGGTGCGACGCGTTCGCTCCTCTGCCTTCGGCAACGATGCAATGCGTGAGCGCATGAGCTGCCACAACTGCTCGCGCTCCTGACCGAGGATCGGGCGTGCGCGCGCTTGATGGTCGTGCCGGTTGACGGTGATCATGCACGACGGCTCGGCGAGCAGGTTCAGGTACCAGGCTGGGTTCCACGGCGAGCCGCCGTAGGCAGCGACGACGAGAAGACTCCTGCCGTGTTCGACGTACACCAGCGGCGTCATTCTCTGCCGTCCACTGCGTCGTCCCGTGGTCGTGATCAGTAACACCGGGGCTCGTGCGATACGACCGCCGAAGCTCCTTCCGCTTCTTCGGATGCGTCTCGTCTCGATTGCCGTGAACACCCCTTGACCGCGGTTCACGATTCTCCGCACGATGTCCGGCGGGTGGTGTCGATCGAGCGTTGGCACGCGGGCCACTCTGGCGTTCTTGCGGCCGCCGCGCCATACGGCGCGGGCAAGTCGTCACTTCCTCGCGACGCACTCGACGTCGTGTCGCGTGCACGGGCATGCTGAACGCGTGGCTGTTGCCGTCGATCACCTGGTCGTGGGTTGCGCCGACCTCGACACAGGAGCGCGTACGCCCTGACGGCGTCCGCCTCGAGTGGGCAGTCGAGTTCACGGCAACGCCCACTGTTCTTCATCGACTGGAAGGACAGCCCGCGACCGTCCGGGCTCGCCGACGGTGGTCGCATCACCAGGCTGTCGCTCTCGACTCCCGATCCGGATTCGCTCGCAGGAGTCGACGACATCGACGTAAGCGAAGGAGGGTGGGCGATCGAGGCCAGTGTCAACGGCGTGCCCTTGATCTGAAGAGCCACGGGGGAGCCGACATCGCCCGGCCTGCCGTATCTTGGCCGGGCGAGCCGCTCGAAAGGACCTCCGCATGATCCTCGTCGTCGTGAAGAACCCGATCCGTCCGAAGTACGCGGACGACTTCCCCAAGCTCGTCGAGGAGTTCACCGCGGCCACGCGTGCGGAACCCGGCAACATCTGCTTCGACTGGTACCGCAGCGTCGACGACCCGAACATGTACGTGCTCGTCGAGGCGTTCGAGGATCGGGAGGCGGGCGATGCGCACGTCAACTCCGAGCACTTCAAGCAGGCGACCGCGCTGCTGCCGACCTTGTTTGCAGCCGTCCCCGAGATCGTGAACGTCGAGGTGCCCGGCGGATGGTCCCGCATGGCCGAGGTCGAGGGCGACGCGGGCGCGTGACCACGACGGTGGACCTTCGCTCGTGATCGATCAGACCATCGAACTACCCGACGGGCGCACGGTCGGCTTCGCGGACCACGGGCCCGCCGATGGCATGCCGGTGCTGTGGTGCCACGGCGGCCCGGGGAGCCGGTTCGAACCGTTGCAGGTCGCGCCGGCCGCGGCGGAAGCGGGCTTCCGTCTGATCGGGATCGACCGGCCGGGATACGGCCTGTCGACGCCGCAGCCCGGTCGCACGATCGCGGGCTGGGTGCCCGAAGCGTTGACCGTCCTCGATTACCTCGACATCGACCAGTTCTTCACCGTGGGCGTGTCGACCGGTGGTGCGTACGCGCTGGCGCTGGCCGCGTTGGCGCCCGACCGCGTGCTGGGTGTCGTCGCCTGTTGCGCGCTCACCGACATGCGCTGGGGCGCGGCGCGGGCGAAGATGAGCGGGCCGCACGCGCTCGACGTCTGGGACGCGCCGGACCGTGAGCGTGCAATGGCCGCGGCGCTGGCATCGCACGGCGCCGACGGGAGCAAGATGTTCGAGTCGGCGGGCGACGTGCAGCTGGCCGCGTCGGATCTCGCGGTCCTCGGCGATCCCGACTGGTTGATGCTGATGGGGAGCGCCCTGCCGGCGATGTACGCGTTCGGTGTCGAGGGCTATACCGACGACCGGCGGGCCGACGGACCCGGTTGGGAGAGCTTCGATGTCGCCGCGATCGCGAGCCCGGTCGTTGTCGTGCACGGCGGCCGCGACATGATCGTCGACGTGAGCCACGCACACCACACGGCCGGGATCGTGCCGAACGCGGACCTCCGCGTGTTCGACGACCTCGGTCACTTCAGCATCATCTACGAGGTCGTTCCGGCGCTCACCGACCTGCGCGCACGCTGAACCGGCGCGATGGCACCGGGCCCGGACCAAGGTCTCGACGACGAACGGGGCTTCGGTCGTCGGATGCGCGCCGCTCCACCTGACTCGACACTCGCGTGGGTGTTGGAGGTCGTCGGAGGCGCGCACGTCGTCACGGTGGACGCGTTGCCCGGTGGCAGCTCGTCGGCGATGCACGTCGTGACCGTGCGCGACGCGAACGATGCGACGCAGCGCGTCGTGCTGCGGCGCTACGTGCTCGCACAGGTGCTCGCCGAGGATCTGGATGTCGCCGCGCAGGAAGCGCGCGCGTTGGAGGTCGTCGATCGCACTGCCGGTCCCGACGCCGCGACTCGTTGGGCGTCGACGCGCACGGTGAGCACGCGGACGTGCCTGCGCTCGTGATCTCCGAGCTCCCGGGGCGGGCAGCGTGGCTGAGCCGCGATGTGAACCGGTGGATGCGGGCGATGGCCGAAGCCGTCACGGTGATCCACACGCTCGCGGGTCCCGCGGCCGCGGGCATCCGGCCGTTCGATCGGTACGCGCAAGCGTCGTACGCACCGCCAAAATGGGCGCAGGTCCCGTCGGTGTGGGAGCGCGCGGTCGAGGTCTTCCTCGGCGCGGTTCCCGCCCACGATGTCGGCTTCATCCACCGCGACTTCCATCCCGGCAACGTGTTGTGGAAACGGGGGCGGCTCACGGGGATCGTCGACTGGCAGGCCGCGAGCATCGGCCCGCGATCGGTCGACATCGGGCACTGCCGGGCCAACCTGATCTTCGACGACCCATACGCCGCGGACGTGTTCACGAAGATGTGGGAGGGCATCAGCGGATCGACGTACGACCGTTGGGGCGATGTCGCGACCGTGGTCGGGATGCTCGACAACCTGCGCAGCCGACCGCCCAACGGTGCCGCTCGGGTCGAGTTCGAAGCGTGCCTGGCGCGCGCGTTGAGCGAGATCGGGTGAGCGCACGCGATGAGTTCTCGCGGCGCGGGGCGTCTCCTTCCTGATGGCGACGTACGTTCTCATTCACGGCGCCGGTGGCACGGCCTGGAGCTGGCACCTGGTGACCGAGCAGTTGGAAGCGCGCGGCCACGAGGTGGTGGCGGTCAGCCTGCCGTGCGACGACGACACGGCCGGATTCGCCGAGTACCGCGACGCCACGCTCGCGGCGATCGGTGACCGGCGCGATCTGATTGTGGTCGCGCACTCGATGGGCGGCTTCACTGCGCCGCTCGTGTGCGACCGATTGCCGGTGGACCTGATGGTGCTCGTCGCGGCGATGGTGCCGGTGCCGGGTGAATCGGGTGGCGAGTGGTGGACCAACACGGGCTGGGCCGAGGCGCGGGCCGAGGAGGTCGAGCTCTGGGGCGGCGAGGACGACCCGAACATCTCCTTCCTGCACGACCTGCCGTCCGACCTCGCGGTGGAGAGCGGGGTGCACATGCTCGAGCAGTCGGGCACGCCGTTCGAGAAGCCGTGGCCACTCGCGGCGTGGCCGGACGTGCCGACCCGGTTCCTCGTCTGCCGTGACGACCGCTTCTTCCCGGCGAACTTCATGCGTCGGGTGGTGCGGGAACGGCTCGGGATCGTCCCCGACGAGCTGCCCGCCGGGCACCTCCCGATGCTGTCCCGGCCGGTCGAGCTGACCGACTACCTCGAGCGGTGCCGGGTCGAGGAGCTGGCCTGAACCGCGAGCCCGAGGTCACGCCCTGGCGACGGGTTCAGCCGCATCGGGAAGACCTGCGATACTGCAGGCGTTGCTACACCTGCAACGACTTTCTGACGAGGGATTCTTCATGCCGCTCGAAATCGCCGAAATGGAAGAGGGCATCCTCGAGGCCATCGACGCGATCCGTCCCGCGCTGCAGAGCGACGGTGGCGACATCGTGTTCAACCAGCTCGACGAGGACGGCGTCGTGCACGTCTCGCTCGTGGGTGCGTGCGGCACCTGTCCCGTGTCGATGATGACCCTCAAGGCCGGCGTCGAGCGGATCATCATGGATCGAGTTCCCGGCGTCACCGAAGTCGTCGCCGACGAGTAATCCCGGCAAGTAGCTTCCGGGCGCATGCGCCCCACCGAGCCGTCCGTTCTCGTCGAACGCGCGCGTGCCGGTGACCGGGGCGCGGTCGCCAAGCTGATCTCGCTCGTCGAGCACGGTGGACAGGACGCACGCGCGGTCGTCGTCGCGTTGCATCCGCACGCCGGGAACGCGTGGTCGGTCGGGATCACCGGCGCGCCCGGCGCGGGGAAGTCGACGTTGACCGACCGCCTCGTCTCGACGATCCGCGCCGAGGGCGCGACCGTCGGCGTCCTGGCCGTCGATCCGACGAGCCCGTTCAGCGGCGGCGCGATCCT
Organism: uncultured Actinomycetes bacterium; assembly: GCA_963745645.1. Taxonomy (GTDB): domain Bacteria; phylum Actinomycetota; class Acidimicrobiia; order IMCC26256; family PALSA-610; genus CAVUFH01. The sequence goes on along the minus strand of CAVUYD010000002.1, from coordinate 287,984 downwards.
CGGCGATCGCGTGCGCATGCAGGACCACGCGACCGATTCGGGCGTGTTCATCCGCTCGATGGCGACCCGCGGTCATCTCGGTGGGCTTGCGGTCGCGACACCGCAGGCGGTGCGCGTCCTCGACGCGGTCGGGACGCCGTGGATCCTCGTCGAGACCGTGGGTGTCGGCCAGGTCGAGGTCGAGATCGCGGGCCACGCCGACACGACGGTCGTCGTCGTGAACCCAGGATGGGGTGACGCGGTGCAAGCGGCCAAGGCCGGGCTGCTCGAGATCGCCGACGTGTTCGTCGTCAACAAGGCCGACCGGCCCGGCGCGCCCGAGACCGTGCGCGATCTCGAAGGGATGCTCGAGCTCGCCGGCGACACCGGCTGGCGACCTCCCGTCGTGTGCACCACCGCGACATCCGGTGCGGGGATCGACGAGCTGTGGGCCGCGATCGGCGCGCACCGCGCGCACCTCGAAGCAACGGGCGGTGTCGAGATGCGCCGGCGTGAACGCCTGCGGGCAGAGATCCGCACGATCGTGGCGGAGCGCTTGCTCGCGCGCGTGGCCGGCGCGACGCGCGGTGCCGGCTTCGACGCGCTGCTCGACGAGGTCGTTGCCGGCACCCGCAATCCGTACGACGCCGCCGACCAGTTGTTGACCGATGGGTGACGCGCACCCGCTCACGCGCGTCTTCGAAGACGCGGCAGCCGGCCGGTTCCCCGAACCCGACGGTTGCATCGACGTGTTCCCCGCGCTCCCCGGACCGGCCGACGCGCTCCTCGGGTTCACCGCGCACTTCGCAGTGGCGGTACCGATCCCGAGCGAAGAGGTCCTGGCGCGCGTGCCGCCCGGCAATTTCTCCTTCCCGATGTCGGCGCCGTTCGTCGCATGGATCGCGGACCGCATCGGCACCCGCCCGGGCGTGCTCGATGCGGTGCTCTGCGCGCGTGGCCGCGGGATCGGCGCGCCGCCGTGGCTCGTCCCCGAGCCGGACGCCGACCACCCGCGCGTCGAGCGAGCCCGCCGCTACCGCCACGATGTCACCGTGTTGCGCACCGAGACCGGCGACGGCGTGCTCGTCATCGGTCGCGGCGTGTGCGGGCGCTGGGAGCTGGCCTTCGAGGTCGAGCCCGACGCGCGCAACCGCGGACTCGGCCGGCGCCTGATCGAAGCCGGCCGCGACATCGTGCCCGCCGGCGCGAGCGTCTGGGCGCAGATCGCGCCGGGGAACGCCGCGTCGATGCGCGCGAGCATCGCCGCAGGCTTCGTTCCGATCGGTTCCGAGGTGCTGTTCCCGCGCGCTGGGTAGTGTCCCGCGGCATGGCCGACGACAACGTGACGACCGAGCGCGACGAGAACGGTGTCGTGCTGGTGCAGCTCAACCGCCCGCCGATGAATCCGTTGTCGCAAGCGATGCTCGGCGCGCTTCGTGACGTCGGCCACGAGTTGGCGGCGGATGCGACCCTGAAGGCGGTCGTAGTGACCGGCAGCGACCGCGCGTTCGCGGCCGGTGCCGACATCGAGGAGTTCGGCGACGTGGAGACGGGCCACCGCATCGCGGTCGGGTTCCGCGAGGCGTTCGACGCGATCGCGGCGATCCCGCGGCCGGTGATCGCGGCCATCCGCGGCTACGCGCTGGGCGGAGGGCTCGAGCTCGCGATGGCGTGCGACCTGCGCGTCGCAGCCGAGACCGCGCGCGTCGGGCAACCGGAAACGTTGCTCGGTGTCATCCCCGGCGTGGGGCGACCCAGCGCCTGCCCCGTCTCGTCGGCCCGGCGCGCGCCAAGGAGATGATCTGGACCGGACGGCAGATCCGCGCCGGCGAAGCGCTCGCGATCGGTCTGGTCGATCGGGTGGAAGCACCGGAAGACGTCGTCCCCAGCTCGCGCGAGTGGGCGGCCGAGCTCGGCGCGGGGGCGGTCGTCGCCATGGGGATGGCGAAGCAGCTCATCGACGACGGACTCGGGCGTCCGCTCGCCGACGGGCTCGACGCCGAAGGCCGGGCGTTCGCGGACGTGTTCGGCACCGAAGATGCCCAGCTCGGCATCGCGTCGTTCCGGGAGAACGGCCCCGGGAAGGCGAAGTTCACCGGGCGCTGAGCGTCAAGCGAGGCGCGCCCTGCTCACGCCAGTGCGCGTAGCGTCTCGCTCACGGTCGCGCGCCGGTCTTCGCCCCACGGCAGCGCGAACGCGATCGGCACGTCGACGCCGTTGTCGGCGTACTCCTGCACCGCGCCGCGCACGTGGTCCGCGTCACCCATGATCTGGATACCGTCGACCCAGGCGTCGCCGATCGCGGCGACGGCACCCTCGCGGTCCTTCGCCTTCCAGCGGGTGCGGAACTCGGCGACATCGTCCGCATAGCCGGCCCGTGCGAACTGGTTCGCGTACGCGTCGACCACGGCGTAGTTCACGAGGTCCTTGCGCGCCAGGTCGGCGTAGCGATCGCGGTCAGTGACACCACAGTGGACGTATGCGTAGATCTCGGCATCCCCGCCCTTGCGCACCTGCTCGACGCACCACGGCACGATCGAGGCGGGGAGGTAGTTCAGGAGCACGCCGTCGGCGATCTCGCCGCCGAGTCGCAACATCTGCTCGTTCAACGCCGCGAGCACGATCTTGGGCTTGTGCTCGCCGAGCCGCACGCCGAGCCGGAACCGCGAGACCGAGTAGAAGTCGCCGCCGAAGGTCACGGTCTCACCGGAGAGGCACTCGCGCAGCAATGCGACGAACTCGCGCACCTGCGCGATCGGCCGGTCGGTGTACCCGGCGCCGTGCCATTGACCGGCCACCGCCGGCGACGAGATGCCGACGCCGAGGAACACGTCGCGGTCACCGACGAGCTGCTGCAGAGTGGCGGCGGCCATCGCGTGCAGCGGTGGGGTGCGGAGCTGCAGCGCGAGCACGCCGGTGCCGAGGCCCGCGTGCGGCGCGACCTGGCTCACCGCTCCGAGCAGCGCCATCGCTTCGGCCGCGTTCGCTTCCGCGACCCAGACGGAGCTGTAGCCGAGCTCGTCGGCTTCACGCGCGACGTCGATCGACAATGGCGCGCCGAGGGTCTGCAGGCCGGCAACGCTGACGGCGAGGTTGGTCATGCGGGCGATGCTACGAGCCGGCCGGGGCGACGAGTCCGGCCAGCCGCTGGAGGTTGCCCCGCCAGATCCGCCGGAGCACCGGCTCGGCCGCAGCCGCGCCGGCGGGTCCACCCATCCACCAGGGGAAGCGGATCTGCTCGGTCCACGTGAACCGCGTGCGGTCCTCGCTCACGGCTTCCAGCGTGAACCGGCCGGTGCCGGTGAACACGCCGCGGTGCTCGATCCCCATCGCGCGCTCGGGTTCCCACTCCGTGATGATCATGCGATCCGTGGTCCGGAGCGGACCGACCTTGGTCAGGCAGTCGAACGTGGTGCCGACGCCGCGATGGCTGCGCACTCGTGAACGTGATCGACACCGCGTCGGTCATCCATTCGACGTGCGTCTCGATCGGCTCGATGACCTCCCACACTCGCGCGGGCGGTGCGTCGATCGTGATCGCCACTTCGACAGTCATGACACGACTTCGCGAATCGCAGCCGCCGCGGCCTCGGGTGCGACCGTGCACACCGCCAGACCGGTCGCGTGCTCGAAGCCGGCCGGCACCGTCAGGCGCGGGAGGATGTCGAGCCACCAGTGGTAGGGGCGGTCGTCGGCCGCGGGCGCGGTGTTGATCGTCACGTTGTAGGGAACGTCCCCGAGCACGGTGCGCAACTGGCTCAGGTAGTCGCGCAACGCAAGTGCGACGGCGCGCAGCTCGCCGTCGGTCGCGATGTCGAACCGTTGGCGGCCGAACGGCAGCGCGCAGCGGGCCGCGTACGGCATCTCCGAGGCGGGTGGGCACCAGCACGCGGCGTCGCCGTCGACGATCATGAGGTTCTCGGCGCGCGCTTCGTCGAGCGCGTCGTGCACCAGATCCCGATGCGCGGCAGCGAAGCGATCGAGCATCGCGTCGACGAACGGCGGCAGGAAATCGAGCGCAATCACTTGCGCGTGCGGGTGCTCGATCGACGCGCCGGCCGGCTTGCCGTGATTGATGAACGCGTGCGTGTGCGTGTGCCCGTCGGCGAGGTGGCGGCCGATCCGATCACGGAGCACCTCGAACACCTCGACCACGGCCGCGTCGTCGAGATCGGCGAACGAGCGATCATGAGCAGGGGACAAGACGACGACTTCGTGTGCGCCACGCAGACCTTCGCCGACGAGCGGGTACTTGTTCGGCACGACCCGCACCCGCCAACCCGGCGTGTCGGGATCTCCCGCACCGCGCCGGTCGACCTCGGGCGGCGTCTCGTGCTCGTTGCCGTCACAGAACGGGCAGGCCGGCACGGAGGAAGGAAGTCGCGGCACGTCCGTGCGGAACGTGTCGGGTCGAACCGATCGACCCGGCGCGACGATCACACGCGCGCCGGTGAGGAGGTCTTCGCGGAGCTCGGACATCGAGGGGAAGCTACTTGCCGCGTTCAGCGCGCCATTACCCTGACGGCGTGGCAGTGCGCTTCGTGATCATCGGTGGAGGACCGGCCGGCAACACCGCGGCAACGGTCGCGGCGTCGATCGGGGCCGAGGTCACGCTCATCGAACGTGATGTCGTCGGCGGCGCCGCGCACTTGTGGGACTGCATCCCGAGCAAGGCGATGATCGCGACCGGCAACGAGCTCACCGAGCTCGGTCACGCGCGCACCATGGGGCTCGACGCGCATGGCGTCCTCGATGTCACCGCGCTGCGCGAACGCATCGCCGGCATCGAGCGACGGCTGCGCGACGGTACGACGAGCCTGCTCGAGTCGCAGGGCGTGCGCCTGATCCGCGGAACCGGCCGGCTCGTCGGGCCGAAGACCGTCGTCGCGGTCACCGATACGGGCGAGGAGGAGATCCCGGCCGACGCGATCCTCCTGTCCACGGGTTCGCAGCCGCGCCTGCCGGAGTGGGCGGTGCTCGACGGTGAGCGCATCCTCGACAGCCGCCACGCGTACCCGCCGCCCGAGATCCCGGAGCACCTCGTCGTGATCGGCTCCGGTGTCACCGGCGTGGAGTTCACGCACATGTTCAGCGCGCTCGGCGCACAGGTGACGCTCGTCGTGTCCCGGCAGCAAGTGCTGCCGTACAAGGACCCGGAGGTCGCCGCCGCGCTGGAGGAGGAGTTCCTCGGACGCGGCGTGAAGCTGCTCAAAGGCGCGCGCGCCACGGGTGTGACCCGTGACGGCGACAAGGTCGTGGTCGCGTGCGACGACGGCCGCCGGGCCGAAGGTTCGCACGCGGTGTTCACGATCGGTTTCGTGCCGAACAGCGCGAACCTGAACTGCCCGGCCGCGGGCGTCACGGTCGACGAGCGCGGCTTCGTCCCGGGCAACCGCCACTGCCAGACCAACGTGCCGCACATCTACTCGGCCGGTGACCTCTCGGGTCGGTTGCCGCTGTCGTCGGTCGCGGCGATGCAGGGCCGCAAGATCGCCGAACACGCGATGGGGTTGACCGCACGGGCGCACCGTCATCTCGACTACGACAAGGCCGCGTCCGCGATCTTCACCGATCCCGAGATCGCCGATGTGGGGATCGCCGAAGCGGAGGCGTTCGCGGCCGGTCGCAAGCTGCGGGTCACCAAGGTGCCCTTCTCCTCCAACCCGAAGGCGCTCATCAACGGCGACACGCGCGGCTTCGTCAAGATCCTCTCGGATCCGGCCACCGGCGTCGTGCTCGGTGGTTCGGTCGTCGGCCGCAACGCCGCCGAGCTGATCTCGGTGGTGGCGGTCGCGGTCACGAACAACCTGAAAGTGGTCGACATCGTCGACTCGCTGCTCGTCCACCCCGCGCTCGCGGAGTCCCTCGCCGAAGCCGCGTACTAGCGACTAACTGATCTCGTAGTAGTCGCGATACCAGTCCACGAACCGGGCGATGCCTTCCTCGACGGGCGTGTCGGGCTTGAACCCGACGTCGCGCGCGAGGTCGTCGATGTCGGCGCTCGTCGCGGGGACGTCGCCCGGTTGCATCGGCAGCAGGTTGAGCACGGCCTTGCGGTCGAGCGCCGTTTCGATCGCGGCGATGAACTGCAGCAGCTCCACCGGTTGATGGTTCCCGATGTTGTAGAGGCGGTAGGGCGCGAAGCTCGACGCCGGATCGGGCTGCGCGCCGCTCCACGCGGGATCGGGTGCGGGCGGGCGGTCGAGGACGCGCACGACCCCCTCGACGATGTCGTCGATGTACGTGAAGTCGCGCTGCATCCGGCCTTCGTTGAACACGTCGATCGGTTCACCGTCGAGGATCGCCTTCGTGAACAGGAAGAGCGCCATGTCCGGCCGACCCCAAGGTCCGTACACGGTGAAGAACCGCAAGCCGGTGGTCGGGATGCCGAACAGGCTGCTGTACGCGTGCGCCATGAGCTCGTTCGATTTCTTGGTGGCTGCGTAGAGGCTGACCGGATGGTCGACGTTGTCGTGCACGGAGAACGGCATCGTGGTGTTCGCGCCGTACACCGAGCTCGAGGACGCGTACACGAGGTGCTCGGTGCCGTGCTGCCGGCACGCTTCGAGGATGTTCAGCGTGCCGGTGATGTTGCTGTCGATGTAGTCGTGCGGATGCGTGAGCGAGTGACGCACGCCGGCTTGCGCGGCCACGTGCACCACTCGATCGGGTGGCGTTTCGAACGCGGCCTCGACCGAGTCGCGGTCGCGCAGGTCACCGCGGATCAGCTCGAACGCCGTGTCACCCGTGAGGCGCGCGAGTCGGTCCTCCTTGAGCTGCGGGTCGTAGTACGGGTTCAGGTTGTCGAGCCCGATCACGGTGTCACCGCGGGCGAGCAGGTACGCGCTCACGTGCGACCCTATGAACCCAGCCGCGCCGGTGACCAGCACTCTCATGAACGGCTGATGCTACGCGAGGAGCTCGCCGCGGAGAACTGTCACCGCGCGACCGGAGATGCGGACGCGGTCACCCTCGCGCTGACCGCCGAGCTCGCCGCCGCGCGCCGACAGCTGGGCGACCCGTAGCTCCGGCCCGAGCCGGTCCTCCCAGTACGGGACGAGTACGCACATCGCGGATCCGGTCACGGAGTCCTCGGGGATGCCGACCCGCGGGCCGAACACCCGACTCACGACGTCGTGATCCGCGTCGTCGGCCGCCGCGACCGCAGTGACGAGCACCGCCTCGGTGTCGACCTTGCGCACCGCGTCGATGTCCGGCGCGAGTGTGCGAACCGTGCCGGCGTCCGCGAGCTCGGCCAGCATGAAGAAGGGTGTGCGCACCACGCGCACCGGGGCGATGCCGATCGCGGCGTTCAAACCGGGGACATCGTCCGCCGGCTCCAGCTCGGCGACGGGGAAGTCGAGGACCACGCGACCGTCGTCCAGGCGCGTGGCGTGCAGTTCGCCGCTCTTGGTGTGGAACACCGCAGCCTTGGCCGGGTCGAGCCGGCCGGTCTCCCACAGCGCGTGCGCGCTCGCGAGCGTCGCGTGTCCGCAGAGCGGAACCTCCACCTCGGGCGTCCACCACCGCAGGTCGTAGGACCCGTCGAAGCGGGAGAGCACGAAGGCGGTCTCGGCGTGCTTCATCTCGGCCGCGACCGACCGCATCCACTCGTCGCCGACCTCGTTGTCGAGGAAGCACACACCGGCCGGGTTGCCGCGAAACGGCTCGGACGTGAACGCGTCCACGACCAGACACTGGATGGGCGAGCCCGTAAACGTCATTCCCGCATCATCGCAGGCGACCCGGGCGGCCCGCGACGGATTTCGTGCTACTCGATGACGGCGAGCACGTCGCCGAGACCCACGCCGTCGCCGGGCTGCACGCGGATCTCCGCGACCGTGCCCGCCTTCTCGGCGTTGATGTGGTTCTCCATCTTCATCGCTTCGAGCACGATCACGGCCTGGCCCGCCGACACCGCGTCGCCGACCGCGACGAGCACCTTGACGATCGTGCCCTGCATCGGCGCGCTGACCGTGCCGTCGCCGGTGGCCGCGCCACCGTGCGCGCCCGAGCTCGCCTTTGGGCGGGCCCGCCCCGCGGGCCCGCGCGGCGCGGCGGGCGCATCGGGGAGCCACACCCTGACCGTGTACCGCCGCCCGTCCACCTCGACCGGCACGGTCCGCTCCGTGCGCGGTTCCTCGGTGTCGGTCGGCGGGATCGACACGGCCGCGGGGTCGCCGCTGGCCGAGAACTGGCTCTGGTCGACTTCGTCCTCGACCCACTTCGTCGAATGCTCGACGTTGCGGAACGCGTCGGTGGCCAGCAGCGCGAGGTGCGCGGGGATCGTCGTGCGAATGCCTTCGACGTCGAACTCGCCGAGGGCACGGATCATGCGGTCGATGGCGTGGTCCCGATCCGGTGCCCACACGACGAGCTTGCCGATGAGGTTGTCGTAGTACTGGGAGATCGTGTCGCCCGCGTGGTAGCCGCCGTCCCAGCGCACGCCCGGACCCGACGCGACGCGCAGCTTCGTGATCGTGCCCGGCGACGGCAGGAAGTTCTTCGTCGGGTCTTCCGCGTTGATGCGGCACTCGATGGCGTGCCCGCGCCGCTGGACCGAGTCCTGCGTGAACGAGAGCGGTTCGCCCGCCGCGACGCGCAGCTGCTCGGCGACGAGGTCGAGCCCGGTCACCTCTTCGGTGACGCAGTGCTCCACCTGGAGCCGGGTGTTCATCTCGAGGAAGAAGAACTCGTCGTCCTGGTACAGCATCTCGACGGTTCCCGCGTTCAGGTATCCGCATGCGAGCGCGACCTTCACCGCGGCTTCGCCCATCGCGCGCCGCGTCGCATCCGGGATGTTCGGCGCGGGCGCTTCCTCGATGAGCTTCTGGTGCCGGCGCTGGGTCGAGCAGTCGCGGTCGCCGAGATACACCGCGTTGCCGTGCGTGTCGCAGAAGATCTGCAGCTCGACGTGCCGCGGGCGGGTCAGGTATCGCTCCATGTAGCACTCGGACCGGCCGAAGTACGCCTGGGCCTCGCGTTGCGCGGACTCGAACGCCGCCTGCGCCTCGCTCGCGTCGTTCACCACCTTCATGCCGCGACCGCCGCCACCGAACGCAGCCTTGATCGCGATCGGATAGCCGTACTGCTCACCGAACGCGAGGATCTGCGACGCGTCGGTGATCGGCTCGGTGGTGCCCGGGACCGACGCGACATCGGCGCGCTGGGCGGCGAGGCGCGACGAGATCTTGTCGCCCATCACCTCGATCGCTTCGGGCGGCGGGCCGATCCACGCGACACCCGTCGCACCGAGCGCGCGGGCGAAATCGGCGTTCTCGGAGAAGAACCCGTAGCCCGGGTGCACGGCGTCGGCGCCCGACACGCGGATCGCGTCGAGGATCGCATCGGTGTTGAGGTAGCTCTCGGCCGCGGTCTGGCCGCCGAGCGCGTAGGCCTCGTCCGCGAAGCGCACGTGTTCGGCGTCTCGATCGAGGTCGGAGTACACGGCGACGGTGGTGATACCGAGCTCGCGGCAGGTCCGCATGACTCGGATCGCGATCTCACCGCGGTTCGCGATCAGGATCTTCGACAGCAATGGGTCCCCCGGACGGGTGGCGGAAGCCCGCGAGGGCGGCTGCGGGCGGCCCGTATCCTAAATCTCGTGCACCAGAGCCCTGCCATTTGGCGCGACGCGCTGGGCTCGATGGCACTCGGTTCGGTCCGGTGCAGTGGTTCGCCACGATCGACTCGACGAATCGCGTGCTGCTCGAAGCGGGCGCGCGTGGTGCAGCCGAGGGCCTGGTCGCGGTCGCCGACGAACAGATCGCGGGCCGCGGCCGGCTCGGGCGCTCGTGGGTCGCACCGCCCGGCGCGTCGCTGCTGGTCTCGGTGCTGCTCCGTCCGCAGGTCGAGTCCGAACGGCTCGCGCTCGTCACGCTGGCGGCCGGTCTCGCGGCAGTCGACGCCGTGCGCGAGCTGGCCGGCATCGAAGCGGGCATCAAGTGGCCGAACGACGTGGTGGTCGCCGACCGGAAGCTCGCCGGGATCCTCGCCGAGAAGGTCGGCGCCGTCGTGGTCGTCGGCATGGGGCTGAACGTGCGCTGGGAGTCGTTTCCGGCCGAGCTCGCGAAGATCGCGACCGTGTGCAACCTGTGCTCGGCCGCGACGGTGACGCGCGAGGAACTGCTCGTGCGCTGGCTCACGCGTCTCGACGAGCGGCTCGACGACCTCCCGAGCGTGATCCGCGACGCGGCGGGCGCGGTCGGCCACGCTGGGTCGGCGCGTCCGCGTCGAGCTTTCGGGGGAGACGTTCGAGGCGGACGCGGTCGCGCTCTCCGAAGACGGCCAGCTCGTCGTGCGGCGGGACGACGGTGCGCAGCAGTCGCTCAGCGCCGCGGACGTGATCCATCTTCGGGCGCGGCCGCACGAGTCGCACGAGTCGATCTAGGGGTCGATCTCGCGCGCGACGAGGGCGCGGAACGAGGCCGCCAGCGCGGTCGCGACCGGACCCGGCGCCGCCGGGAGCGTGCTGCCGTCGACGTGTGCGATCGGTTGCACCTCGCGCGTCGTGGACGACAGGAACGCTTCGTCGGCCGTCGCGAGCGCGTCGATGGTCACGTCGGCCTCCTTGCAGTCGTCGGCGAGCTCGAGGAGCAGTCCGCGCGTCACGCCGAGCAGGCAGCCGGCTGACGCGGGCGGCGTGATGAGCGTCCCGTCGCGGACGACGAACACGTTCGAACCCGTCGCCTCGCACAGGTCGCCGCGCGTGTTCGCGAAGATCGCCTCCCCGGCACCCCGTTCTTCGGCGTACGCGAGGGCCCGGACGTTGGCGGCGTAGGAGATCGTCTTCAGGCCGGCGGTCGCGCCGTGCTCGTTTCGGGTCCAGGGCACCACGACCACATCGACCGTTGGGGTCGACGGCTCCATCGGTGTCGCGACGAGGAACACGACGGGCCGCGCCGCCGGCGCGGCGCGACGATCCCGGGGGCGCGGGGCCGCCGGTGACGGTGAGCCGAAGGCGCGCGTCGCGCAAGCCGTTCGCAGCGAGCACGTCGGCGGCGGCGATGCGCAGTGCCGCGACGTCGGGGAGCTCGAGTCCGAGCCCGGATGCCGACACCGCGAGTCGCTCGAGGTGGCGTCGCCATGCGAACGGCACGGTGTCGTAGACGCGCATCGTCTCGAACACGCCGTCACCGACGGTGAGCCCGTGGTCGAGCGGGGAGATGCGCGCGTCCTCGAGCGGCACCAGCGCGCCGTCCAGCCAGATGATCATTCGCACCGGGCAATCATCGGATGCCCGCGTCGACCGCGCCGCTCGTGGCCGCGGCCAGCAGACGCGCGGCCTTCAACTCGGTTTCGGCCCACTCCGCGTCGGCGTTCGAATCGGCGACGATGCCGCCACCGACACCGAGATAGGTCGCACCGGGCACGATCGTGAACGTACGGATGGCGACCGCGAGCTGGGCGCGGTCGGTGTCGCCGTCGATCCATCCGACGGCGCCGCAGTAGACGCCGCGGCGCACCGGTTCGAGATCCTCGATCACTTGCATCACGCGCGGCTTGGGTGCGCCGGTGATGGACGCCGGTGGGAACGTCGCGCGCACGCAGCGCGTCGAGTCCGACACCGGCCCGCAACGTGCCTTCCACCGTGCTCACGAGGTGGTGGAGGCCGGGGTGCGATTCGATCGCGCACAGCTCCGGCACCGTGATCGAGCCGTACTCGCAGACGCGGCCGAGGTCGTTGCGCGCGAGGTCGACGATCATCACGTTCTCGGCGTGGTCCTTCGCGCTCGATTCGCAGGGTCGCGCGGTCGGCCGCGGTGCCTTTGATCGGACGCGTCACCACGCGCCGGCCGTCGACGCGGAGGAACAGCTCGGGCGACGCGGACACGACGGCCAGGGCCGGCAGGTGCGGCCCGAACGTGCAGAGCGCGGCGTGAGGTGCCGGGTTCCAGCGGTCGAGCGCGAGATAGAGGCCGACGGGATCGACGGCCGCGGCGCTCTCGAGTCGGCGGGTGAGGTTCACCTGGTAGCACTCGCCTGCATCGAGCAGCTCGAGGATGGTGTCGACCGCGTGGCCGTACGACGCGCGATCGAACGACGACGTCCATGCGCTCGTCAGCCCGTGGAACGGCGGCGCCTGCTCTCGGCGCGCGCGCCACGCGGCTTGGGCGAGCAGCGCGGCGGCCGGGCCGTCGCCGACGACGCGCGGTTCCGAGCCCGGTTCGAGCACCAAGCGCGCGTCGTAGCGGGCGAGCACGAGGTCGGGGAGTCGGAGATCGTCGGGGATGCGCGTGCGCACACGCTCGACGTGGCGGCCGAGGTCGTACGCGAGGTATCCGATCCAGAAACCGTCGCGTGCAGCTTCGGTGAGGCGCGCGAACGCGTCCTCGCCGGACGCGCTCCGAACTGCGGTCGGTTCGATCGCGACGATGGTGGCGTTGCCGTCACGCACTACCGAGCACCCGCGCCCGGGCGGCAATTGCGCGAGCACGGCGGCGCCGGTGACGGGGGCCATGAGCCCGACGCTACCGCCGGGGTACGGTTCGACCGGTGGAGTTCGAACTCACGGCCGAACAAGAGCAGTTCCGGGGCGTCGTGCGCGAGTTCGCGGAAGCGGAGATCGCGCCGCACGCCGAGGCGTGGGACCGCGACCACGTGTTCCCCGTCGACACCGTGCTCGCGATGGGCAAGCTCGGCCTGTTCGGCCTGCCGTTCCCGGCGGAGTACGGCGGGGGCGCCGCCGACTACCTCACGTACTGCATCGCGATCGAAGAGATCGCGCGCGTCGACTCGTCGATGGCGATCACGCTCGAAGCCGGCGTGAGCCTCGGCGCCGCGCCGTTCCACTACTCCGGCACCGAAGCGCAGAAGGATGCGTACCTCGTGCCGATGATCGCCGGTGAGGTGCTCGGCGCGTTCGGGCTCACCGAAGCAGAGGCCGGCTCGGACGCCGGCGCGACTCGGACCCGCGCCGCGCTCGACGACGAAACACACGAGTGGGTGATCGACGGGCAGAAGACCTTCATCACCAACTCCGGGACACCCATCACCAAGTGCGTGACGATCACCGCGCGCACCGGTGCCGGCGAGATCTCCAACATCGTCGTGGATGCGGGCACGCCCGGGTTCACGGTGCTCCCGCCGTACCGGAAGATGGGCTGGCACGCGTCCGACACCCACGAGCTCGCGTTCGACGCGTGCCGGGTACCCGAGGACCACCTGCTCGGAGCGCGCGGCGAAGGTTTCAAGACGTTCCTCAAGATCCTGGACGACGGTCGCATCGCGATCTCCGCACTCGCCGTCGGCCTCGCGCAGGCGTGCCTCGACGCGTCGCTCGCGCACGCGCAGACCCGGCGCGCGTTCGGTGGTCCGATCGGTCGGTACCAGTCGATCGCGTTCAAGTGCGCCGACATGGCGGTCGCGGTCGAGAACGCGCGCAACCTCACCTACAAGGCCGCGTGGTTGCGTGAGCAGGGTCGCCCGTTCCGCCGCGCGGCCGCGATGGCGAAGCTGTACTCGAGCGAGATCGCGGTCGGCGCGACGCGTGACGCGGTGCAGATCCACGGGGGCTACGGCTTCATCGACGAGACGCCGGTGTCCCGCTTCTACCGCGACGCCAAGATCCTCGAGATCGGCGAGGGAACGAGCGAGATCCAACGCCTCCTCATCGCGCGGGACCTCGGGCTCCCGGTCGAGTAGCCGAGGCGTGTAGAGGAACTGTGAAGATGCTCAGCCGGCGAAGGTCGGAGCGCGCGACCCGCCGGTAGCATCCCCTCGTCGTGGTTCCGGGCTCCTCGTTCAAACACTTCGCGTCGCGCTTCGCGATCGCGCTGGCGATCGTCATCGGCGCGACCGCGGTCGCGGTCAACACCGGCAACCGGTTCTTCGAGAAGACGTTCAACGACATCCCGACGACCCATATCAAGCCCGACGTGCTCCAGAAGCCCGAGGACAAGGGCCAGCCCGCGAACTTCCTGATCATCGGCACCGACAGCCGCGCGTTCGTGCAGAACCAGACGCAGGCGCAGGCGTTCGGCACCCCGCAGGATGTCCAGGGGCAACGCTCGGACACGATGATGGTCGTCCACGTCGAGCCCGATTCGAAGACCGGGTTCGTCGTCTCGTTCCCGCGCGACACCTGGGTGACGATCCCGGGTCACGGTGAGAATCGCCTGAACGCGGCGCTGGAGCTCGGCGGGCCTTCGTTGCTCATCCAGACGATCACCGACAACTTCAACGTCCCGATCACGCACTACCTCGAAGTCGACATCGAAGGCTTCCAGAACATCGTGAACACGATCGGCGGCGTGAAGATCTACTTCCCGACCCCGGCGCGCGACGCGTTCTCGGGGCTGAACCAGCCCGACGCGGGCTGCCGGGAGCTCGACGGCGGCCAGGCGCTCACCTACGTGCGGGCTCGCCACTACGAATGGTTCGACGCGGCCAAGAAGCGCTGGCGCGAGGACCCGCGCAGCGACCTGAGCCGGATCCAGCGGCAGCAGTACTTCATGCGCAGCCTGGCGCAGGCGTCGCTCGACCGCGGCGCGAGCAATCCCGCGACGGCGTTCGCGCTGTTGAACAACATCTCGGGCTCGCTGCAGAAGGACCAGAACCTGCAGCTCTCCGACATCAAGGGCCTGATCAACGCGTTCCGTGACCTCGACCCGCAGAGCCTCGAGATGCTCACGGTGCCGGTCGTCGGCGTGATGAAGGGCGACGCGCAGGTCGTGGAGCTGAAGGAGCCGGATGCCGAAGCGATCCTCGGCCGCCTGCGCTCGTTCTCGAACCTGGCTGCGGGCCTGCCCACGCCGGCCGTGCCCGCGGACGTCAAGGTGCAGGTGCTCAACGGCTCCGGCGTCGCGGGCCGGGGCCAAGAGGTGCTCGACGATCTCGTCGCCCACGGGTTCGTGTCCGCCGGCCCGGCCAAGGACGCCGATCGCAGCGACTACCCCCTCACGCAGGTCCGCTGGGCCGACGGTGCCGCGATCAAGGCCGTCACCGCCGCCTCCGCGCTGGGAACCGCGAACGCGGTGGAAGCGCGGCCGGGTGAGGTCACCAACGCCGACGTCATCGTGATCGTTGGTCGGGACTGGGACGGCCTGGTCGCACCGGTCAAGCAGCCGCCGGACCCGACCGCGACCACGAGCGCCACGACCGCGGCCCCGGTCGCCACCACCACGACCACCACCACCCCGCCGTCGCCCGATGCGACCGCGACGGTGCCGGTCGATCCCACCACCGGCGGACCGCTGGTGGGGTGCCCGTGACGCCCGCCCTTCGGAAGCCTTGCGGCACCGCGGCGCAGGGGCACATTTGGGTGATTCACCTGATAGGAGCGCCCTCCATACGCGTTTACGGGGTGCGCCCTCGGTACCGTGGGAGCCTCTCATGAGCTCTTCCGCGCAAGTGCGCGCCTTCTTCCAGCGCTTCGTCCTCGCGTTGCTGCTCGTGACGGTCTTCACCGCGAGCGGGATCGGGATGGCGTACTGGGTCGCGGCCGACAAGATCGACTCGGCGAAGACCGCCCGCTTCGACCCGGGCACCCTGGCCGAGACACAGCGGGGCAAGCCCGCGAACTTCCTGATCATCGGTTCGGACTCGCGCGCGTTCGTCAAGGACGCGACCGACGAGTCGCACTTCGGGGATCCAGCCCAGCAGACCGGCCAGCGGTCGGACACGATCATGATCGCCCACATCGACCCGGACTCCCACACCGGGTTGCTGGTCTCGTTCCCGCGTGACCTGTGGGTGCAGATCCCCGGCCTGGGTGGCGCAAAGCTGAACGCCGCGTTCAACGGCGGTCCGCAACGGGTGGTCGAGACGATCAAGCAGAACTTCGACATCCCGATCAACCACTACCTGGAGATCGACTTCGCCGGGTTCCAGAAGATCGTCGACGCGATCGGCACGGTGCCCATCTACTTCCCGACGCCGGCGAAGGACAAGGAAACCGGGTTGCAGATCGACACGGCCGGTTGCCATCGCCTCAACGGCGAGCAGGCGCTGGCTTACGCGCGGTCGCGCGAGTACCAGTACGTCGGCTCCAACGGGAAGTGGACGAAGGACGGCACCGCCGACCTCGGCCGCATCCGGCGACAGCAGTACTTCATCCGCTCGCTCGCGAACGAGGCCGTGAAGTCGGGGTTCCGCAACTTCACGAAGGTCAACAGCATCATCGACAAGACCGTGGCGAACATCACCCGCGACCCGGACCTCGGACTCTCCGACATCCTCGCGTTGGCGAAGACCTTCAAGGAGGTCGACCCCGGCGTGGTGCAGATGATCACCGTGCCCACCGAGCGGAAGTTCATCAACGGCCAGGACTCGCAGGTCCTCGTCGAGGATCAGGCGGCGCCGATCTTCGAGAGCCTGCGCGTGTTCGGCAAGCAGGCGCCCGCCGACGAGCTTCCCGAGGGCGTCGTGCCCGCCGACATCCACGCGCAGGTGTTGAACGGCTCGGGCAAGGGCGGCCAAGCCGGAGTGGTGTTCGACGCGCTGCAGAGCGCGGGCTTCGCGGTGGTCGACCCGCCGGGCAACGCCGACCGCAGCGACTACTCGGTCACTGAAGTCCGGTACGCGAAGGGGTCAGAGGACCAGGCGAAGTACGCGCTCGCGTACCTCGGCGGCGCGGGCAAGCTCGTCAAGGTCGACAGCGTCCCCGCCGGCACGAACGTCGTGATCGTGCTCGGCCGGGACTTCGAGCAGGTGAAGGCGCCGCCCACGACGATTCCGGGCGCGAACACCACGACACCCACGACCGCGGGTGGGCCGGCCGCGAACCCCGGCGGCGACCAGACGCTGCCGGCCGCGGGCTGCTGACAAGCAGCCACCTAACATTCCTGCCATGCACATCGCAGTCATCGGCGCGGGGTACGTCGGACTCACCACCGCCGCGTGTTTCGCACACCTCGGGCACGACGTCATCTGCGCCGACATCGACGAGGAACGCGTCGCCCGCCTGAACAAGGGCGAAGTGCCGATCCTCGAGAAGGGGTTGCCCGAGCTCATCAGTGCCGGGCTCACCTCGCACCGGCTGCGGTTCGTCACGGGCGCCGACGCGTGCCGTGCGCGAAGCCGACATCGTGTTCCTCTGCGTGCAGACACCGCAGGGCGCCGACGGTTCCGCCGACCTGTCGTTCGTCGGAAGCGGTCGCTCGGGAGATCGCGCCGGTGCTGCGCCCCGGCACCGTCGATCGTGAACAAGTCGACGGTGCCGGTCGGCTCGACCAAGTTCGTCCAGCGCGTCCTCTCGGAAGCCGGCGCGAACCACGACGACGTCAGCGTCGCGTCGAACCCCGAGTTCCTCCGCGAGGGCCAGGCCGTCCGCGACTTCCTCAACCCCGACCGCATCGTCATCGGTTGCGAGCGACCGGCCGCCGCGATCCGAGTGTCGGAGCTGTACCGCGGCGTGCAGGCGCCCGGTGCTCGTCACCGACCCGGCGTCGGCGGAGATGATCAAGTACGCGTCCAACGCGTTCCTCGCGACCAAGATCTCGTTCATCAACGCGATCGCGAACCTCTGCGAGGCGGTCGACGCCGACATCCGCGAGGTCGCGATCGGCATGGGCTACGACGAGCGCATCGGGTTCCAGTTCCTGCATCCCGGCCCGGGCTACGGCGGGTCGTGCTTCCCGAAGGACGTCGCCGCGCTCCTGCACACGGCGCGGGCCGCGGGCTACGACTTCGAGCTGCTCGCCGGTGTGGTCGAGGTCAACCAGGCGCAGCACGACCGCATCGTCGACAAGATCATGCGGGCCGCCGGTGGCAGCGATGCGGCCACGAACGCGGACGCGGTGATCGCGGTCTGGGGGCTGACGTTCAAGGCCGACACCGACGACCTGCGCGACTCGCCGTCGATCGCGATCGCGCGGCGGCTGTGCGAGCACGGGCGCGATCGTCAGGGCGTTCGACCCGGCCGCCGGTGAGCAGGCGCGCCGGCTGGTGCCACAGCTCGAGATCTGTGCCGACGCGTACGACGCCGTCGCCGGAGCCGACGTGGTGGCGGTGCTCACGGAATGGGACGAGTTCCGTTGGCTCGACTTCGACCGCGTGCGAGACGCGATGCGCGAAGCCGGCCATCGTCGACGCCCGCAATCTGCTCGATCCGGCGGCGATGCGCCGGATCGGCTTTGCATACGACGGGCGTCGGGTCGGCAGATAGATGGCCGCATCGTCATCACCGGTGGTGCCGGGTTCGTCGGGTCGCACCTCTGCCGCACGCTTCCTCGAGCGCGGCGACGAAGTCGTCGCCGTCGACAACCTGTCCACCGGGTCGGCGCGAGAACGTCGCCGAACTCGAAGAGCAGCCGGACTTCGAACTGGTGCGTCGCGGACGTCTCGCACGAGATCCCGGTCGTCGGGCGGGTCGACGGCGTCCTGCACTTCGCGAGCCCCGCGAGCCCGCCCGAGTACCTCGCGATGCCGCTCGAGACGATGGACGTCAGCTCGCTCGGCACCCGCAGCGCGCTCGACCTCGCGCGCGCGAACGACGCGCGCTTCCTCGTCGCGTCGACGAGCGAGATCTACGGCGACCCGCACGTGCACCCGCAGACCGAGGACGTACAACGGCAACGTCGACCCCACCGGCCCGCGTGCGGTCTACGACGAAGCGAAGCGCTTCGCCGAGACGCTGACGATCGACGTACCACCGGCAGTTCACGATCTGCCGACCGCGATCGTCCGCATCTTCAACACGTACGGGCCGCGCCTGCGTGCCGCCGACGGACGCGTCGTGTCGAACTTCCTCATGCAGGCGATCGACGGCAAGCCGCTCACGATCTACGGCGACGGGTCGTCAGACCCGGTCGTTCTGCTACGTCGCCGACGAAGTGCGCGGGATCATCGCGCTCTTCGACTCGGACGTCGTCGATCCGGTCAACATCGGCAACCCGAACGAGATCACGATGCTCGAGCTCGTCGGACGTCGTGCGCGAGGTCACGGGCTCGACGTCCGAGATCGTGTTCGAGCCGCTGCCCGTCGGCGACCCGACGCGGCGCCGGCCCGACATCACCCGTGCGCGCGAAGCTGCTCGGCTGGGAGCCGGACGATCGCGCTGCGCGAGGGTCTTGCGCCGCATGCACGAGTGGTACCTGGAGGAGCGCGCCCGTGGCCGAGCGTGACCATCGGCGCACCGTCGAAGCTGCGCAAGCTCTCGGTCGTCGTGCCGGTCTTCAACGAGCGCAACACGCTGGTCGAGATCGCTGCGCCGCATGCGCGC
The DNA here is from genome assembly GCA_963745645.1 of uncultured Actinomycetes bacterium. Taxonomy (GTDB): domain Bacteria; phylum Actinomycetota; class Acidimicrobiia; order IMCC26256; family PALSA-610; genus CAVUFH01. Next base: position 268,842 of record CAVUYD010000002.1, on the reverse strand, counting down.
GGTCGAGCTCCCCGACGGCGTCGAGCGCGAGATCATCGTCGTCGACGACGGCAGCAACGACGGCACGCGCGACGTGCTGCGCCAGCTCGGCGACAGCACGGTGCGCATCGTCATGCACGACCACAACCGCGGCAAGGGTGCCGCGGTGCGCACGGGGTTCGAACACGCGACCGGCGAGTACGTCCTCGTGCAGGACGCCGACCTCGAGTACGACCCCGAGGACTGGCCCAAGCTGCTCAACCCGGTGCTCCGCGGCAAGGCGCGTGTCGTGTACGGCTCGCGGTTCACCGGCGAGCGCCGCAACATGTTGTTCCTGCACTGGATCGGCAACCGCTTCCTGTCGATGACCACGAACGTGCTCTTCAACACGACGCTCTCCGACATGGAGACGTGCTACAAGCTGATCGATCGCAAGCTGATCGACGAGATGAAGCTGCAGTCGAACCGCTTCGACATCGAGGCCGAGATCACGCGCCAAGATCCTGAAGCGCGGGGTGCGGATCTACGAGGTGCCGATCTCCTACTCCGGCCGCGAGTTCGACGAGGGCAAGAAGATCACCTGGCGCGACGGCTTCGCCGCGCTGTACACGCTCGTCAAGTACCGCTTCCGGGACTGACGCCGCAGTGCGCGTCCCGATGCCCGACCGTGCCTGACCCGCCGCTGGGCCGCCGTCGTCGTCAACTACGAGGCCGGACCGCTGCTCGACCGAGTGCGTGCGCTCGGTGCTCGCCGACACGAGCGCGGGGGCGGTCGAGCTCGTCGTCGTCGACAACGGATCCGACGACGGTTCGGTCGCCGCGCTCGACGCGCGCTCCCGGACGTGCACGTGATCACGCGCGCCGGGCAACGTCGGCTACGCGCGCGCCGCGAACCTCGGCATCGCCGCGACGCGCGCGCCGGTCGTCGCGGTGCTGAATGCCGATCTCACGATGGAGCCCGGCACCGCGAAGGCGATGCTCGTGCACGCTTCGACGAGGAGCCCGCGCTCGGCGGCGTGCGGCCCGCGGATCCGCAACCTCGACGGCTCCGACTACCCGTCGGCCCGGCGGCTCGCCGTCGGTCTCCGCTGGCCGTCGTGCACGGGCTGCTCGGCCTGTGGTGGCCGACCAACCCGTTCACGACGCGAGTACCGCCAGCTCGACGCCGATCCCTGACGAGCCGCGTTCGGTCGACTGGGTCTCGGGCGCCGCGGTGTGGCTGCGGCGACGCGCGCTCGACGACGGTCGGCGGCTGGGACGAGCGCTACTTCATGTACATGGAGGACCTCGATCTCTGCTGGCGGCTGCGGCGGTGCCGGCTTCGAGGTCGCGTACGAGCCCGCCGGTGCCGTCGACGCACGTGCAGGGCGCGAGCACGGCCCGGACGCCGTACCGGATGCTCGTCGAGCACCATCGGTCCGCGTGGCGATTCGCCCGCCGCCGGCTCACCGGCGCGCGTGCGCTTCTGCTGCCGTTCGCGGCGGTATACCTGGGCGCGCGCGGTGCCCTGGCGATGGCCGAGCACGCCTGGCGTGCGTGCGAGAGTCGCGGGCTCCACCGCGACTAGCCTGCCCGTCGTGACCAACGCCTCTCGAGCGAAGCGCAAGCGCGCCGCCGTCCGGTCCGCGAAGCGCTCCCGCCACAACACCTGGTGGTACAGCCTGACCGCGATCGTCGTCATCGTCGGCATCGCGCTCATCGTGTACGCCCGGCGACCGCGCCGGCCCCGTCGGCCCGTTCCTCAGGACGCGGCGCCGCCGCGAAGAAGGACACGCACTGGCACGCCGCGCTCGGCGTGTACGACTGCGACCACTGGATGGGCGACTCGCCGGCAACGGCATCTGGAACTGGCCGAACGCACGCCGCGGGAGCCGGCCGAGCCGACAACCCGACGTGTACGCCGGCCTGCACAGCCACAACGACGGCGTGATCCACATGGAGCCGCGGTCGCCGAGGCGGGCAAGAACGCGACGGTCGGCCTGTACTTCGAGTTCGGCGGCTGGAAGCGAGTCTCGGACCGGTTCACGTTCCTCGGCACGCAAGACGCGCAAGAACGGCGACAAGTGCGGTGACAAGACCGGCACCCTGCAGTGGGAGGCTGGGACGGCGACACCGAATCCGGGTCAAGATCACGCAGAAGTACAACCGTGCAGAACGGCGACATCGTCGTGATCGCGTTCGCTGCCCAAGGGCGAGACGATCGGCACGCCACCGTCGTCCTGCCGAGCTGGCTGCGCCGAGCGACCTCACCGGTGGGCGCGTCGGTGCCGACGGATACGGGTGCAACGGTGCCCGGCGTGACGCCGGATACGAGCGTGACCACCGACACGACGGTCGCGCCCGGCGCCACGACGCCCGACCACCACTCCATGACGCGGGCCGCCCCGACGCCACACGTACGCACCAGGGTGTCGAAGCCGTGAAAGCGGTCGTCCTCGTCGGGGGCGAGGGGACGCGGCTCCGGCCGCTGACGTTCACGACGCCGAAGCCGCTGCTGCCGATCGCGAACCAGCCGCACCTCGAACGCCAGCTCGGCGTGGCTCGCGTCGCACGGCGTCGACGAGGTCGTGCTGTCGATGGGCTACCTGCCCGACGCGTTCCACCAGCACTTCGCGCGCGACGGCGCCGGCCACGACGTCTTCGGCGACGTCGTCGTCCGCTACGCGGTCGAGGACGAGCCGCTCGGCACCGCCGGCGCGATCCGCTTCGCGGCCGAGGGCATCGACGAGCGCATCATCGTCTGCAACGGCGACGTGCTCACCGACCTCGATCTCGACGCGATGGTGCGCTTCCACGACGAGCGACGGCGCGCGAGGCGACGATCTCGCTCACGCAGGTCGAGGACCCGAGCGCGTTCGGTGTCGTGCCGACGCAGGCCGACGGCAGCGTGATCGCGTTCGTCGAGAAGCCGGCGCCGGGCAAGGCGCCGAGCAACTGGATCAACGCCGGCACCTACGTGGTCGAGCCCGCGTTCCTCGATCGCATCCCGCCGCGGCTCAACGTGTCGGTCGAGCGCGAGACGTTCCCGCGCATGCTCGCCGAGCCGCGGGCTCCTCTTCGGCTACCAGAGCGACGCGTACTGGCTCGACATCGGCACGCCGGAGAAGTACCTCCAGGCGCACGCCGACGTGCTCGGCGGGCCGCTGTCGGACTTCCGCCCGCGCCCGGGCGCATGCGAGTCGGCGCCGGGCGTCTGGGTGCAGGGCGAGGCGCACGATCGAGCCCGACGCGCGCGTCGAGGCGCCGGTGCTGATCGGCGACGGCGGCCGCGTCGAGGCCGGTGCGCGCGTGCCCGCGTCGGTGCTCGGGGCCGGTGCGGTGGTCGAAGCCGGCGCGCGACGCTCGACGGCGCGGTGCTGCACGCCGGGGCCCGCGTCGTCGCACGGCAGCAGCGTCCGCGACTCGGTCGTCGGGCCAGGACGCGGTGCTCAAGCCCGACGTCTCGCTCGCGCGCCGAGACGATCGTCGGGGCGGGCGTCACGGTGCCGTCGCGGCACTCGGATCTCGGGCGGGCGCGTCCCGCCGAGCCGCGAGTAGCGCGACGCGAGCGTCGCGCGATGCAAGCCTCGTCACCGGCGGCGCCGGATTCATCGGTTCGACGCTCGTCGACCGGCTGCTGGCCGAAGACTGGCGCGTCGACGTCGTCGACGACCTCTCGACCGGCTCGCTCGCGAACCTCGCCGACGCGCGCGCGCTGCCCGACCGCCGGTTCTCGTTCCACCGGCTCGACGTCGTCGTCGCCCGCGGTCGTCGAGCTCATCGCGCACCGCCGGCCCGACGTGATCTTCCACCTCGCCGCGCAGATGGACGTGCGCGTCTCGGTGGCGCGTCCCGGTCTTCGACGCGACCGTCAACATCATCGGTTCGCTGAACGTCTTCGAGGGCGCGCTCGCGGCCGGTGTGAAGAAGGTCGTGTTCGCGGGTTCGGGCGGCACGCTCTACGGCACGCCCGACGAGATCCCGACGCGAGGAGACCGCGCGCAGCACCCCGAGTCGCCGTACGGCGTCGCGAAGAAGGCCGTCGGCGACTACCTGCACTACTACCGAGCGGTAGCACGGGCTCGAGTACACCGTGCTCGCGCTCGCGAACGTGTACGGACCGCGCCAGAACCCGCACGGCGAAGCGGGCGTGGTCGCGATCTTCGCGAGCAAGCTGCTCGATCGCGAGCGGCCGGTGATCTTCGGCGACGGCTCCCAGACCCGCGACTTCGTCTACGTCGACGACGTCGTCGACGCGTTCGTGCGCGCGGCCGACAAGGGCGGCGGGCTCACTGATGAACATCGGCACCGGCATCGAGACGAGCGTGCAGCAGCTCTACGACGTCATGGCGAAGCTCACCGGGCTTCCAGCGAGCCCGCGCGCTACGAGCCGCCCGCGCCCCGGCGAGCTGCAACGCAGCGCCGTCGACCCGGGCCGGGCCGAGATCCACCTCGGCTGGAAGCCGTTCACGACCCTCGACGAGGGCGTCGCCCGCACGCTCGAGCACTTCAAGGGCGACGCGCGCCGCCGCTGACCGCGTCGCTGACACCGGCGTACAGTTCGATTTCGTCTCGGGCGAAGCGGCGGAGCTCGTCGAGGGGGACGGGCGGGCGGGCGCGGCCGACGTAGCCGGGGTCGGGGTGCCCGACGAGCACGAGCGCGTGCGGCAGCCACTCGGCGGGGAGCGCGAGCGCGTCGCGCGCTTCTTCGGGACAGAAGATCGGCGCCGCGACCCAGCACGACGCGAGCCCGCGGTCGGTCGCGGTGAGCATCAGGTTCTCGACCGCCGCGCCGAGCGACAGCAGCGCCATGCCCCACTCCGCGCGGCGGCGGCGCTCGTCGGGGTAGCGGTCGAGGCCGTTCCACGTGAGGCAACCGAGCGACGAACGCGGGCGCCTGCACGAGCTTCGCGTGCGACGCCGTCGACGAGCTCGTCGACGCGGTCCGGCGCGACACCGTCGGCCGCGAGATCGACGCGCCAGCGCTCGCCCATGCCGGTCGCGAGCGCGTCCTTGGCGTCGTCGGTGTCGACGACGACGAACCGCCACGGTCGCGAGTGGTGCGGCGCGGGCGCGAGGCACGCGGCCTCGACGATCGCGTCGAGGCTTCGCGCGCCGACCGGGCTCGGGCAGGAACGCGCGGATCGAGCGGCGGGCTTCGACGAACGCGGGAACGGACGTCGCGGTCACCGGAACAGGTCCTCGTTCGGCGGGCGGATCGAGCTCGCGGACCGAGCCCTCGCGGAACCACTCGGGGTCGACGCCGCGCACGATCGCGACCGGGACCCCCGTCGCCTTGCCCATCACGAGCTCGGCGGCCGACGCGATCTCGTCGGCGACCGCGACCTCGGTCACCTGCAGGACGCGGCCGAGCGCGTCGGTGTTGTCGCGGAGGTCGACGACCGCCGCGATCCCGCTCACGCCGATCGCGACGTCGGTGAGCCCGCGCCGCCACGGGCGCCCGAACGTGTCGGAGACGATGACGGCGACCTCGACGCCCGCCGCGTGCGCGCACCGCGTCGCGGACGTGCTTGGCCGACCGGTCGGAGTCGACGGGCAGGAGCGCGGCCCAGCCCTGCTTCGACGTTCGAGAGGTCGATGCCGGCGTTCGCGCACACGAAGCCGTGGCGGGTCTCGCTGATGACGAGGTCGCCGCGCCGGCGCACGATGCGCACCGACTCCGACTCGACGAGCGCGGTGCCGTGCCGCGAGGTCGTCGGGGTCGAGCGGGACGAGTCGGTTCTCCGCCTTCGACACGATCTTCTGCGTGACGACGAGGCAGTCGCCGTCGACGAGCGGCGTGCCCTGCGCGCTGGCCGCGTCGATGAGCAGCCCGGCGATCTCGTCGCCCGGCCGGATCTCGCCGATCCCCTCGACCGGCGATGGTGAGTGAGCCGGGCACGGCGACGGAGCTCAGGCCACGGCGGCGAGCGTGCGCCGGGCCAGTTCGGCGGCGATCTCGGGGCTGCGCATCATCGTGTCGGTGACGACCGCGTGGACGCCGGCGGCTTCGACCTCGTCGACGCGGTGCGGCGTCGACCGCGTCGATCACGAGCGAGCTGCAGATCTCCGCGTACGCGCGGGCGACGCCGACGCACGACACCTCGATCCCGAGCGGCGCCATCAGACGGTCGGCCGGGACCCTTCACCGGCGCACCGCCGACGATCGGGCTCACCGCGACGACCCGGTCGCGCCGGGCTTGCAGCACGTCGCGGACGCCCGGGACCGCGAGGATCGGCCCGATCGAGATCACCGGGTTCGACGGGCAGATGAGCGATCGTGTCGGCGGTCCGGATCGCCTCGAGCACGCCCGGGCGCGGGACGGGCGTCCCCGCGCCCGCGAAGTGAACGCCCGTCACCTCGGGTTCGGTGCGTTCGCGCACGAACCACTCCTGCATCGCGAGCTCGGCCCGGTTCGCCGTCGCTCGTGCGCACCGTGATGCGCGTGCGGACCGGGTCGTCGGTCATCGGGACCAGGCGGACCTCGAGACCCCACGCCGCGGCGATCTCGCTCGTCACCCGGGAGAGCGGCGCACCGGCCCGGAGCCGCTCGGTGCGGTAGAGGTGGGTCGCGAGGTCCTTGTCGCCGAGGCGGAACCACGTGTCGCGCGTCGTAACGCTGCGAGCGCGTCGAGGGTGGCGAACGTCTCGCCCTCGAGTCCCCAGCCCTGCGCCACGTTCGACGCGCCCGCGAGCGTGTAGGTGACCGAGTCGAGGTCGGGGGACACGTACGAGCCCGTGGAACTCGTCGTCGTCGGCCGTGTTGACGATCGCGACGACGTCGGACGGCGGGACGACGCGGACGAGTCCGGCGAGGAAACGGGCGGCACCGACACCACCGGCGAGGGTCGCGAGCACGGGCGCAGGCTAATGCGATTACGTGCGGACGCAGCGAAGCCCCGCTCGCGGCGCAGCCGCCCGGGTGGCGCGGAGCGAGGGAGTCATGGACGCAGTGATCGGCGGTTCCCACGCGGGGAACCGCCGATCCTTGGGCCGAAAGAAAGAAGGGAGAGGAAGGGGTGCTCAGGCGGCGTTGGTGAAGCGCTCGCGGACACGCGCCGCGACCGGCTCCATTGCCTGCACGACCCGCTCGGGCAGCTCGCCGAGCTGGCCTGCACCTGCCCGACGACCGGCTCGACGCGCTTGTCGTGACCTCGCGAGGCGAGCTCCTGCACGGCGGGAGACGGTCTGGTTCGCGGTGCCCTCGGCGACGCCGCGGCCGTCGCGCGCCTTGCTGTCGAGGTTGCGGCCGTGCGTGCCGACGCGGTCCTGCAGCTGCTGAGCGCGGTCGGCCACGCAGCTGCCGGCGTCGTGCACGTGCTCCTGCAGCTGCCGGCGGCGGATCTGGGCCTGCTGGAAGCCCATGACGCCGAGGCCGACGGCGATGTAGCCGGCGTCGGTGAGCGTCTTGCGGACATCCATGGTTCATGCTCCTTCGGTGGGACGCGTCCTGGGGGCGAGGCGCCGGAAGGGCGACGCCCACGGGCCGACACGATTGTGCCGGGCGCGGAGTGCTCGCGACGATAGCAGCGAAGTGCTAACTGTTGCAAGCACTCGTGATCGGTGGCACAAAAGCCCCGGGCCGGCTATCCTCTCCCGGCCTCATGGAGACGATCGATCCGACTCCCGGAGCCGATCTGCTCCCCGCCCATCGAGGACGACGAGGAGGGCCGCGGACCCCGATTTGCCCGAATCGGATGCCGCGGAGCCCGTCGCCCCCGACGAGATCCCCCCGGTCAGTCGCCCCCGCCGTCGTCGCGGTCATCGTCACGAACGACCCCGGACCCTGGTTCGAGGACGCGCTCGAGGGCCTCGGCGCGCAGGACTACCCGGCCCTGTCGGTCCTCGTGCTCGACAACGGGTCCGAGCGAGGATCCGACCGCCGCGATCGCCGACGCCCTGCCCGGCGCCTTCGTCCGCCGGCTGGACGGCCAACGGCGGGTTCGCGGCGGCCGCGAACGAGGCGCTGGCGCTCGGTCGAGGGCGCCATCTTCCTGCTCTTCTGCCACGACGACGTCGTGCTCGATCCCGACGCGGTCCGGCTCCTGGTCGAGGAGGCCTACCGCTCGAACGCGGGCATCGTCGGGCCCAAGCTCGTCGACCACGACAACCCCGACGTGCTGCTCGAGGTCGGGATGTCGATCGACCACTACGGCGTCCCGTTCTCGGGCATCGAGCCCGGCGAGGTCGACCAGGAGCAGCACGACGGCGTCCGCGACGTCTTCTACGTGTCGCACGCCGCGATGCTCGTGCGCGCCGACCTCTTCCACGAGCTCGGCGGCTTCGACCCCGAGACGTTCCCCGGCGCGGACGACATCGACCTGTGCTGGCGGGCGCGGCTCGCCGGCGCGCGCGTGCTCGTCGCGCCCGACGCCCGCGTCCGCCACCGGCGGGCGACGGTGCAGGACACGCGCCCGACCAGTCGCGACGACCAGGGCGACCTGAAGGCGTTCACCCGCAGCCGGGTACGCGTGCTCAACAAGTCGTACTCGGCGGTCGCGCTGCTGTGGGTGTTGCCGCTCGCGTTCGTGTTGAACGTCGCGGAGGCGCTCGGGCTCGTGTTCACGCGCCGTCCGGCACGGCGCGCGCGCGTTGCTCGCGGGTTGGTTCTCGGCGTTCCGCCGCGGCACGGGAGCTCCGGCGCGCACGGGCGTCGACGCAGCGGATGCGGCGGCGTCGACGACGGCGACGTCCGCGATCTCATGATCCGCGGCAGCGCGCGCCTGCGCCGCTTCATGCTCGACCGCGTGCACGCGGGGGAGCGGCTGGCCGAGGTCTCGAACCGCACCCGAGCCGCGTCTCGGACGAGAGCCGCGCGCCCGCACGTTCCCGTCGTCGCCGCGATCGGTCTCGCGGTCCTCGTCGTGTTCGGTTCGCGGTCGCTCCTCCTCGGTCACGTGCCGGAGGTCGGTCGCTTCCAGGCCTGGCCGGGCGTCGGCGCGGCGTGGTCGACGTTCACGTCGTCCTGGCGCTACGCCATGATGGGTGCCGACCGCCGGCGCACCCGTGTTCGCGCTGATGGCGCTGCTCTGAGCCGTCGCTCTTGGGCGACAGCGGCCTGGACGCACGCTCGTCGTCGGTGGTGCGCTGCCGCTCGGCGCGTTCGGTGCGTACCGCTTGCGTTCGGCCGTTCGCGGGTTCGGCGCTCCCGGCGTCGCCGCGGCCGTGGCGTACGCGGTCAACCCGATCGTGCGCAACGCGATCGCCGAGGGCGAGCTCGGCCCGCTCGTGTGCTTCGCGTTGGCGCCGTTCGTGATGCGGCGCGTTCCTGCGCGCGCGTCGGCGCGACCGACGCGGATGCGCCGCACGCGCATGCACGCGGGCCGCGCACGATCGGGCTCCTCGCTCGCTCGTCGCGGGCTCGGTGTGGCCGCCCGCGTTGCTGCTCGCGCTGTTCATGGTCGCGGCTTCGCGCTCGGCGTGGCCGTTCGTCGGTGGCGCGCGCGCACCGTCGCCCGCTCGGCCGCCGCGGCCGCGGTCGCCACGCTCGGCGCCGCGGTCCTGCTCGCGCCGTGGCTGCTGACGATGATCGGTGCCGACGCCGCGACCTTCGGTGTGTACCGCCGCGTGCCGCTCTCGTTCTCGCCGATCCTGCACTTCCACACCGGACGCGCCGGCGCGGGGCTGGGCGCCGTGGGGGATCGTTGCCGCGGCGTTGCCGCTCGTGATCGCGACCGGGCCGCGGCTCGCGTGGGCCGGTCGCGCGTGGGTGCTCGCGCTGCTGTCGTTCGCGTCCGCGTGGCTCCCGGCCCGCCTGGACGTCCGACGCGTCCGTGCTCGCTCCCGACGGTGTGCTGGTACCGGCCGCGCTCGGCCTCGCGTTCGCGGCCGGGCTCGGTGTCGCCGCCGTGCTCGACGACCTCCGCCGTTCCACTTCGGCTGGCGGCAGTTCGCCGCGATGGTCGCGGCCGTCGGCATCGCGCTGCCGGTGATCGGGCTTCGCGGCCGACACGCTCGACGGCCGCTAGGGCCTGTCGAACGACGACTGGCCGACCCGCTTCGCCTGGATGAACGAGGAGCGCGACAACGGCGACTTCCGGGTGCTGTGGGTCGGCGATCCGACCATCCTGCCGACCGACGCCAAGGTCGTCGACGGCGTCGGGTTCGGGCTCACCCGCCACGGGCCGGGCGACGCGCGGGCGCTGTGGGCACCTCCCGAAGAGGATGCGGAACGGGTGCTCGCGGAACGCGATCGCGCTCGTCCAGGACCAGGACACGATCCGCCTCGGGCACCTGCTCGGCCCCACAGGTGTGCGCTACGTCGCGCTGCATCACACGTGCCGCGCCGGACTCCGGTCGCGCGCGGACGCCCCGATCCCGACGCTCACCGACTCGCTCGCCGCGCAGCTCGACCTCGCCGTTTCGCGCGTCGAGCCGGGCGCGGTGGTGTACGAGAACCAGGCGTGGCTGCCCGGCCGCGCGATCGTCCCTCCGGACACCGAAGTGCCCGTCGACAGTCCGGATCCGCTCGCGGCCGCGCAACGGACCGACGCTTCCGAACGCGAAAGCCGTGAAGGGGCCGCGCGTCCGGATCGGATCCGGCCGGGCCGGGCACCTTGCTCTGGGCCGAGTCCGCCAACTCCGGTTGGCACGCGACCGTCGACGGCAAGCGCGCGCCGCGCGAGGACGCGTTCGGTTGGACGAACGGGTTCGACGTCCGCAACCGGGGCGACGTCGACCTGGCGTTCGCGGGTGGTCCCCGCCGTCTGTTCGTCGTGGTCGAGTTGCTGCTGTGGGTCGCGGCCGCGGTGCTGTGGTGGCGCAGCCGCGCGGCCGCACGCGTCGCTCCGGCACCGACCGAGACCGGTGAAGCGCCGTGAGCGACTCCAGCGTGCGGCGGCTGCCGATCGTGATCGTCATCGTCGTGGCCGCGATCGTCGCGATGGTGATCGGCAACACCAGCCCGGCTCCCACGCGGGAACGCATCGACGCGACCAACCCATCGCAGGTCGCACCGGCCGGCACCCGCTCGAGCGGCTGGTTCTGCCCCGGTGTCCCGGCGTCGGTGCCGCTCGACGCACAGACGATCACGATCGCGAACATCGGCGGCCGCCCGGCCGATGCCACGGTCACGGTCTATCCCGACGACAGCTCCGCCGCGGTCACGCAGACCGTCGCCGTCGGTCCGCACGCCGACACGCGCCTCGGTCGCGCCACGCTCGGGCCGGCCGGTGGTGTCGTGGTCGAGGCGTTCTCGCGCGACGTCGTCGTCGAGAACGGCGTCGAGTCGACGAACCAGTTCGCGGTCGGGCCGTGCGCGTCGATCGCGTCGGCAGATTGGTACTTCGCGGCCGGCACCACCGGCAACTTCGAAGCGGGGACGACCGGACGTCCGGTCGAGGACTGGCTCGTGCTGTTCAACCCCTTCGGTACCGACGCTCGGGTGGAAGTCACGTTGCGTGCGAACGAGGCCGTCCCCGAGGTGCTGCAGAAGATCGACGTGCCGCGCCGCATGCGCGTGCTGGTGCCGATCCACGAGCGCGCGGTGCGCAAGCCTCAGGTCGCGGTGTCGGCCGCACGCGACCGTTGGCCGCGTCGTCGCGTCGCAGTCGATGGTGTTCGGCACCGAGTCGGGATACACCGGACTCACGCTGAGCCTCGGTGCGGTGAAGCCCGCGCCGTCGTGGACGCTCGCGTACGGCGCATCCACCGCGGACACCCGCACCGTCGTCGCGATCGTGAATCCCGGCCTGCTCGACACCGAAGCCGACGTGATCGTCAGCGCCGCGGCGGCGCCGCTCACGGTGCCGGTGAAGCGGGACGCGGTGGTATGGGTGCAGATCGGCGGTTGTGGCGACCCGCCGGCCGAAGGCTGCGTCGCGGTACCGCCGAACGTCTCTTACACGACGACGGTCGCCTCCGACGTCGACAAGCCGATCGTCGCCGAGCAGTTCGCGTTCTACGGCAAGGGGGCGGTCGGCGAAGGCGTCGCCACGCTCATGGGAGCACCGCGGCCGCAGCGGGGCGCGGTGTTCGCGCTCGGTGGTGTCGCGCCGAGTCGTTCCGGCGTGCTCGCCATCGCCAACCCGGGCCCGGTCGCGGTGACCGCGAGCGTGGTGCTCGAGCGCGCGGGCGCCGCGGAGCAGCCGGCCTCGGTGCACGACTTCCAGATCGGACCCGGTCAGCAGGCGACGTACGACATCGGTCAGCTGCTGGGCGCAACGGACGGCGCGCTCGTCGTACGACGCCTCCGGCCCGGTCGTGGCCAACCGCACGCTGTATTCGAAGGGCGACATCACCCGTTCCGAAGCGATCCTGGACACCCGGTGACGGCGCGCCTCCGTGCTCGCGGTCGTGCTGGTCGTCGGCGGCGGCGATCGTCGCGTGGGTGCTCGACCGGCGGCGCAAACCGGCCGCGCCCGCCCAGAGCCGCGCCACCGTCCCGACGCAGCTCGACCGGGCCGACTTCCCGAGCCCGACGCGCCGTGGCTCGTCGTGCTGTTCACGTCGCAGCACGTGTGATTCGTGCCACGGGCCTGTACGACAAGGCGCGCGCCGCTCGCATCGGACGACGTCGGCGGTCGTCGAGGTCGAGTACTTCAGCAGCAGCCGGAGCTGCACGAGCGCTACCACGATCGACGCCGCGCCGATGACGCTCGTCGCCGACGCCGACGGGGTCGTGCGCGAAGTCGTTCATCGGTGCGTTCAGCGCACCGGACCTCTGGGCCGCGGTCGCCGAGCTCCGCGCCGGTTAGCGCGTTCGCCGTCAGTCGGCGAGGTCGTCGAGCCCGTCGTCGATCGGCTCGGCCGGTCCGCGACACTCCTCGGTGCCGTCGGCGTGGGTGATCAGCGCGGGCCGCCGACCTTGCGGCCCATCGCCTGTGTCGACGATGTTCGCGACCTCCTGACCGCTCGAGCGTCTCGCGCTCGAGCGAGCGCCTTGGCGACGCGCGTCGAGGCCGGCGCGGTACTCGGTGAGCACCTTGCGGCAGCGGTCCTCCTCGTCGCGGAGGATGCGCTCGACCTCTTCGTCGATGACGCGTGCGGTCTCGTCGGAGTAGTCGCGGGAGTGCATGAGGTCGTCGCCGAGGAACACCGCGCCCTGCGAGCCCCACGCCATCGGACCGATGCGATCGGACATGCCCCACTCGCGCACCATCTTGCGGGCGAGCTCGGTGTTGCCGACGAGGTCGTTCTGCGCGCCGGTGGACTGGTGACCGAAGATGAGCTCCTCGGCGACGCGGCCGCCGAGGCGGACGACGAGCGAGTCGGCGATGTACTCGCGCTTGTAGATGTGACGCTCCTCGACGCGGCAGCTGCTGCGTGACGCCGAGCGCCATGCCGGTCGGCAGGATCGTCACCTTGTGGAGCGGGTCGGCGTGCTCGAGCACGTACGCGCACACCGCGTGGCCGCCCTCGTGGTAGGCGACGATCTCCTTCTCCTCCTCGGAGAGCGCCATCGACTCGCGCTTGAGACCCATGAGCACGCGGTCGCGGGCGGCGTCGAAGTCCTCGCGGTGGACCTCGTGCGCGTCGCGGCGCACGGCGAACAACGCGGCTTCGTTCACGAGGTTGGAGAGGTCGGCGCCGCTCATGCCGGGCGTGCCGCGGCGACGCACGTCGAGGTCGACGTCGTCGCTCGATCTTCTTGTCGCGGAAGTGGACCTTGAGGATCTCGACGCGCTCGTCCTGCGTCGGGAGCGGCACGAGGATCTGGCGGTCGAAGCGACCGGGGCGGAGCAGCGCGGGGTCGAGGATGTCGGGGCGGTTCGTCGCCGCCATCATCACGATGCCCTCGGTCGCCTCGAAGCCGTCCATCTCCGCGAGCATCTGGTTCAGCGTCTGCTCGCGCTCGTCGTGCCCGCCGCCGAGGCCGGCACCGCGCTTGCGGCCGATCGAGTCGATCTCGTCGACGAAGATGATCGCGGGGGCCTGCTTCTTCGCGGTCTGGAAGAGGTCGCGCACGCGTGCGGCACCGACGCCGACGAACATCTCCATGAAGTCGGAGCCCGTGATCGAGATGAACGGCACGCCGGCCTCACCCGCGACTGCCCGCGCGATGAGCGTCTTGCCGGTGCCGGGCGGGCCGACGAGGAGCACACCCTTCGGGATGCGCGCGCCGATCTCCTTGAACTTGCCCGGCAGCTTCAAGAAGTCGACGACTTCGGTGATCTCTTCCTTGACCGGGCCGTAGCCGGCGACGTCGGCGAACGTGGTCTTCGGTTTGTCGGTGGCGTAGACCTTGGCGCGCGACCGCCCGATGTTCATCACCGCGCCCATCTGTCCTTGCGCGCGCCGGCTCATCCATATGAAGAAGCCGACGAGCAGGACGAACGGCAGCAGGTAGATGAGGAACGAGCTCGACCAGTTCGACGGCGCGGGCTTGTAGTTCCGGCCGACGTTGTGCTCGGTGAGGGTCGCGACGTCCTGGTCAGGGAGCCCGTCGGGCTGTCCCTGGGTCGTGAACTTGCTCTGCCCGTCGACCTGGAAATCGCCCTTGAACTGGCCCGTGATCTTGCCGCTCGAGCTCTCGTAGTTGATCTGGTCGACGTGGTCGGCCTTCACCAGGCTGAGGAACTTCGAGTAGTCGACGCTCGCCTGGCTGCCACCGCCGCCGGGCGCGGCCTGCCACACGAGCACGAGCGTCACGAGGACGGCCACGATGATCCACGGCATCCACCGCGGGCGCGCAAGACGGGCGCTGGCCGTTCGGACGCGGCGGCTGCTGCCGGTTCGGCGGCTCCGGCGGGCGCCACTGGTCTTCGGGACGGCTCATGCGTGCTCCCATTGCGGACGGGTCGCCACATGGTATGGCGGCGCCGTGTTCGAATCGGCCTCCACTCGCTCGATCTCAGCGCAATCCCAGCCGAGGAGGCGACCCGCCCAGGGATCGCCCGGAGGTGCGGCCACCTCCGCCGGTAGCCTGCCCGCCGATGGAACCGACCGAACCGGGCTCGGCTGCGAACGTTCCGGCGCCGGCGCAGCCCCGGTTCAAGTGGTGGGACGCGGTGATCGTGTTCCTCGCCGGCACCCTCCTCGGCGCCAGCGTCGGCTACGCGATCGGCTTCGCGATCAGTGGCGACCAGGTCGGCGACATCGGACCGGTCACGATCGGCTTCGCCTTCGCGGGCCAGTACCTGACGTACGGCTTCGTCACGTGGCTCATCTCCCGCCACCGGGGCACCGGCTCGCTGCGCCGGGACCTGGGCTTGACGGTCCGCGTCAGCGACGCGTGGGCGATCGCGCTCGGCACCGCCTGCGCCATCGGGTTCGGGATCCTCATCCTCCCGTTGCGCCACTTCATCCACGAGAGCCAGTCGATCGTGGACGACCTGAACAACTCGTCAGGCGCCAAGCTCACCGTGATCGCGGTCGGTGCGCTGGTGCTCGCCCCGCTCTTCGAGGAACTGCTCTTCCGGGGGCTGCTGCTGCGCTCCTTGCAGCCGTTGATGTCGAACGGCTGGGCGATCGGCGTGCAGGCGATCGTCTTCGGCGCGGTGCACTTCGTCGGCGGGAGCCCGCTCGGGACGCTCATCGCCCTGCCCGCGCTGATCGGGCTGGGGGTCGTCTCGGGCATCCTCGCGGTCCGGAGCGGCAACCTCTCGCAGTCGATCCTGTTGCACGTGGGGTTCAATTTGCTCGCTGTGGTCGCTGCACTTTCGGGCTGACCCCGCACCCGCCGCGCCGCTTCAGTCCTGCGCCCGGGACGCCGACATAGCTGGCGCACTTCGTTTCGGGAGGCAAGTTTCTTTCGGGAGGCTAGGGACATGGCGGTATGCACAGGATGTGCGCAGAAATCGGCGATCACGATCCGGATGCGGATCGGCGGACGGGACCTCGTGTTCCACGGTTGCCCGAAGTGTGAGGCGAACACGTGGTCCGACGATGCCGCGGTGCTGAGCCTCGACGAGGTCCTCGAGCTCGCGCGCACGTCCCGCTGAGCCGTTGGTTCGCCGCGGCGCTGAGCCGTCGTCCGCGCGCTGCGCCGTCGGATTCGCTCAGCCGCTCGCTGCCCCGTCGGAATCGGCGCCGCGGCTGGCATGCTTGTCGGCCGTGGAGCGCGTGGAGACGCCTGCCCAGGCTGACGGGTCGGACAACCGCTCGCGCGCTGCTGGGAGCGCGCGCGGTCGGGATCCTGATCGTCGCCGGCTGCGCCGTCGTCGTGCTCCGGATCATGAATCCGGGCATGCGGCTGTGGCCGATCTGGGACTTCCACTTCGGCTACCTGTTCGCGAACACGACCACCAACGGCGGCGACATGGGCGCGCACGTGTGGTGGCCCTGGTACCTCGAGCACCACTGGTTCCCGAAGCTGCGGCTCTCCGGCTGGTCGCCGGACTGGTACGCCGGGTTCCCCGTCGGGCACTACTACTTCCCGTTCCCGGCGCTGCTGATCGCCCTGCTCGACAAGATCCCGTTCGTTCCCTACAACGTCGCGTTCAAGCTCGTGACGGTGTCGGGCCCGCTGCTGCTGCCGGCCAGCGCCTACACGTTCGCACGGGCTGCGGGCACCATGGCCCGCGCCGCCTGCGTTCGCGATCGCCGCGATCGGCACGCTCGTGCAGACGCGCAACGACTGGCAGATCTACGGCGGCAACATCGCGAGCACGCTCGCGGGAGAGTTCTCCTTCACGCTCGCGCTCGCGCTCGGCCTGTTCGCGCTCGGCGCGCTCGGCAAGACGCTCGACACCGGCAAGCGACCATGGCTGCCCGCGGTGTTGATCGCGGCAGCGCGTCGATGTCGCACGTGGTCGTGGCGATGGTGCTCGGCTTGTTCGCGGTCCTGCTCTTCGTCACGCGGCGTCCCGGTCGCACGTGGCGTCTCGCGCTCCCGATCGGCGCGGTCGCGGTCGCGTTGACCGCGGTCTGGTCGCTCCCGCTGATCGCGCGCAACGACATGACGCAGAGCATGCGTTACCAGAAGCTCGTGCCCGGCGGCGGCTGGCGGTTGTGGGGGTGGGTGCGCGGTGCTCCGGCCCCGGTGGAGCACACGATCGAGGGCGTCGTGCGCGGCATCGGCGACCGTCAGACCGCGGCAGGCGACTCGGTGAAGCAGCCCTTGTGGTTGCCGTGGTGGATCTGGCTGCTCGCGGGCATCGCGATCGTCGCGGCGGGCTTCTACCGCCGCCGCTCCACGCTCGTGCTGCTCGTCGCTCGCGCGCGGTGCTCGGCGTGATGTTCGTGCGAGTGGCCCGAGCACGCGGTGTGGAACACGCGGTTCCTGCCGTTCTGGCTGCTGACTTGGGGGTTCCTCGCGGCGATGGGCGCGACCGAGCTGCTGCGCTGGGCCGCGGCCGGCGTGCGGTGGGCGGTACACTGGATCCGCGACGGCGACCTGCACGACGCGCGCGCCAAGGTCTGGATCGACCTCGCGGGTGCCGACGGACCGCACCGTCGCCGAGGCCGAGGAAGTCGTGGCCCGGCGCGATTGGGTAACGCGACCCGCCGGGATGGGTAGCGCCCGTGGCGCTGCAGCCGAAGTCCGTCGACCGTCGCGCCCGCCGCATCTCGGTCGATCGCGCTCGCCGTCCTCGTCGTGGTCACCGGCATCTGGTCGATCAACCGCGGTGGCGAAGCGCGCAACGACAACCCGAAGATCGCGATCCGGCGGTTGGGCGGCGGTGGAACTACACGGGCTACGAGAAGAAGGCCGCGTGGCCCGAGTACGAGGACATCTGGAAGACGATCGGACACGCTCCCGGCCGGGCCGCGCGCTCTGGGAACCGTCGTCGATGCCCGATGGGTCGGACCCGATCAACAACTACGGCACGTCGCTCGCGCTCGAGCTGCTGCCGTACTGGACCAACGGCCGCATCGGTTCGATGGAGGGCCTCTACTTCGAGTCGTCGGGCACGACGTCGTATCCACTTCCTCACCGTCAGCGAGCTCGCGGCGCATCCGTCGAACCCGGTGCGCGGCCTCGTGTACGGCTCGCTCGACGACTTCGACCGCGGCGTGAAGCACCTCGCAGATGCTCGGCGTCCGCTACTACATGGCGTGGACGCCGGAGAGCCGAGGCCAAGGCCGATGCGAACCGGGATCTGCGGCTCGTCGAGACGATCCCCGACCACGACGGCGTCGACCCGAAGGGGTGGAACGCGTGTACGAGGTCGGCGGCTCGCGACGCTCGTGCAGGGTCTGCGCTCACGAGCCCGTCGTCGCCAACGACGCACGACGGGCACCACGTCATCGTGCTTCGGGTCGACGCCACCGGTCGCCGGCGCGCACGACCCCGAGCTCGGCGCGTGGGAGTGCTCCGACCGCGCCGTGGTGGCTGAACGACAAGTTGCTCGGCGTGCCGTGGACGCAGACCGGTCCGAAGGACTGGGCAGCGCGTGGACGCCGCCGACCTCGCGAAGGCGCCCCGCAGCGCCTCGATCCCGTCGACCGTGACGCAACGTGCGACAGGCCGTCGACAAGATCTCCTTCCACGTCTCCGAGATCGGGAGTGCCGGTCGTGGTGAAGGACGTCGTACTTCCCGAACTGGCAGGTGCACGGCGCCGAGGGTCCGTACCGCGCTCGCGCCGAACCTGATGGTCGTCGTCCCGACGTCGAGCACGACGTGACGCTCACCTACGGGCTGACGCCGGTCGACTGGCTCGGCCGCATCCTCACGCTCGTGGGTGCTGGCCGGCCTCGTCGCCCTCGGGCGGTGGAAGGGCGCGCGCCGGTACGCGGCCGTGAGGCCCGCGCCGGAGCAGCGCCGACGACGCGACTTCGACGACGCGACGACGGCGCCGGCCCGCGCGTCGCCGCGACGACCGGTGACGATCCCCTCGGCGGCCCGGACGAGCCGTCCGAGCCACCCGATGGTGCCCGGAACCGGCCCCGGCGCTACCATGACCCGCGCCTCGGGCCGACGCTCGCTGGGGAAGTATCGGTGAGGTGCACCGGGACGTGTCGCTCGACGCAATCTTCAAGGCCTACGACATTCGCGGGATCTATCCCGACGAGACTCGACGAGGCGCTCGCGCGCCGCATCGGGAACGCGTTCGCGCACTTCACCGGCGCGCAGCACGATCGTCGTCGGGTCACGACATGCGCGACGTCGTCGGAGCCGCTCGTGGCCGCGTTCATCGAAGGGGCGACGCTGGCCGGTGCCGACGTCACCGACGTCGGGCTGTGCTCGACCGATCTCGTCTACTTCGCGTCGGGTCGGCTCGACGCGCCGGGCGCGATGTTCACCGCCAGCCACAACCCGGCGCAGTACAACGGCATCAAGCTGTGCCGCGTCGGGCGCGGCGCCGGTCGGTGAGCAGACCGGTCTGCATGCAGATCAAGGAGATGGTCGAGTCGGGCGTCACGTCAGCGCGGCGAGGTCCCCGGGCAAGGTCGAGACGCGTCGACATGCTCGACGAGTTCGGCGAGCACGTGCGCTCCTTCGTCGACCGGTCCGCGGCTGCGGCCGCTGAAGGTCGTGGCCGACACCGCCAACGGCATGGGCGGTCTCGTCGTGCCCAACGGTGTTCGAAGGCCTGCCGTTCGACCTGACGGTGCTGTTCGGCGAGCTCGACGGGACGTTCCCGAACCACCCGGCCGACCCGATCCAGGTCGAGAACCTGAAGGACCTGCAGCGGGCGGTCCTCGACGGCGGTGCCGACATCGGGCTCGCGTTCGACGGCGACGCCGACCGCGTGTTCCTCGTCGACGATCTCGGCCAGCCGGTGAGCGGCTCGACCACCACCGCGATCGTCGCGAAGGGCATCCTCGATCGGCATCCGGGCGAGACGGTCGTCCACAACCTGATCTGCTCGCACGCGGTGCCGGAGATCATCCGCGAGAACGGCGGCACACCCGTGCGCACGCGAGTCGGTCACTCGTTCATCAAGCAGGTGATGGCCGAGACCGGTGCGATCTTCGGCGGCGAGCACTCTGCGCACTACTACTTCCGCGACAACTGGCGCGCCGATTCCGGGCTCGATCGCGGCGCTGTTGCGTGCTCGAGCAGCTCGCGCCGGCGACGTCCCGCTCTCGGAGTTGCGCAAGCCGTTCGAGCGGTACGCGCAGAGCGGCGAGATCAACTCGCGGGTCGACGATCCGCTGGCGATCATCGAGAAGGTGGCGGAGGCGTACTCGCAGCTGCGAGCAGGACCGGCTCGACGGCCTGACGGTCGACTGCGGCGACTGGTGGTTCAACCTGCGGCCGAGCAACACCGAGCCGTTGCTGCGATTGAACCTCGAGGCGCCCGACGTGGAAGCCGTGCGAGGCGCACACCGCACGAAGTGCTCGCGATCTGCGGGCGATCGCGTGACCGGACGGGAGTAGCTCAGACATGGCGCTCGACTCGAAACTGCTCGAGATCCTCGCCTGCCCCGAGGACAAGGGCCCGCTGCTGTACTTCGCCGACGAGCAGTCGCTCTACAACCCGCGGCTGAAGCGGCGCTACCGCGTGCCAGGACGACATCCCGATCATGCTGATCGACGAAGCCGAGACCGTCGACGACGCAGAAGACGCGCGGCTCGACGAAGAAGGCCGAGACGCGAAGGCATCAAGCCTACGTTCGACGCAGTGACCACGGATACGATCTCGACTTTCTCGACGCGGTCGCGGGATTGCCGGAGCAGCTCGCGGCCGCGCACGAGGTCGCGGGCGAGCTGCACGCCGACGCTTCTCCCGCCGGCCGACAGCGTCCGCAACATCGTCGTGATGGGCATGGGCGGGTCGGGCATCTCCGGCGACGTCATCGCGGCCGCGTTCAACGACGAGCTCCCGGTTCCGCTGCACGGTCCTGAAGCAGTACCGCGCCCCGGCGTACGTCGGTCCGGAGACGCTCGCGTTCGCGGTGTCGTACTCGGGCGACACCGAAGAGACGGTGTCGATGGCACGAGCGGCGGTGCAGTGCGGGGCGCGGCTCGTCGCGATCTCGCGCGGTGGCGAGCTCGCCGAGCTCGCGCGCGATCACCGACGCGTCTGCACCTGCCCGTGCCCGGACGGATTCCTGCCGCGCGCCGCGATCGGCGCGCTCGTCGCGCCGCTCGCTCGTCACCTGTTCCGCGATGGGTCTGGCGCCGGGCGCGCACGCGCACGCTCGTGCGCGCGCAGGAACAGCTCGCGCGCCGCCGCGACCGTGTGCCAGCCGAGCGTCGAGGGCGCCGCGAACCCCGCCCGCGAGCTCGCGCGCCGGATCGGCCGCACGATCCCGCTCATCTACGGCGGCGGCGCGCTCGGCGGTGTCGCCGCGTACCGCTGGAAGTGCGACGTCAACGAGAACGCCAAGGCGCCCGCCTTCTGGCACGCGTACCCCGAGCTCGACCACAACGAGATCTGCGGGTGGGGTCAGCACGGCGACGTGACCCGCCAGCTGATGACGGTCGTCGAGCTCCGGCACGGGTTCGAGCACGACCAGCTGCGCCGCCGGTTCGACGATCACGCGCGAGATCATCGAGGAAGCCGTCCACCAGGTGCTGAGCGTCGAGGCCGAGGGCGAAGGGCCGGCTCGCCCAACTCCTCGACCTCATGTACGTCGGCGACTGGGCGCCTGCTACCTGGCGCTGGACAACGACGTCGACCCCGGACCGATCGACGCGATCTTCGAACTGAAGCACCGCCTCGCGACGTAACCCACTCCGAACGAAGGTGGAGGTGCCACGTGGGATCGTCCCGCAGTGAGCTCGGAGACCTGCTGGCACGGGTGAGCGAGCTCGTGGCGAAGCAGCGCGCCGAGTTCGAGACCGGTCCCGTGCACGCGTCGGCGACGCTGGAGGAGCTCCGCACCGTGCTCGGCGGCCCCACCCCGGAGACCACGACCGCCAACGAGACCGTGGTCACCGAGCTCGCGGCGCGGGCGGCACCCGGGCTGTTGGGCATCCCCGGTCCGCGCTACTTCGGGTTCGTCATCGGCGGCAGCCACCCCGCCGCGCTCGCGGCCGACTGGTTGACGAGCGGTTGGGACAACAACGCCGGTCTGTACGCGGCCGCGCCCGCCGCGGCCGTGATCGAGGAGATCGCGAGCGGGTGGCTCCTCGACCTGCTCGGTCTCCCGCCCACGTCGTCCGTCGGGTTCGTCACCGGCGGGATGATGGCCAACTTCACCGCGCTCGCCGTCGGCGCGGCACCGCGTGCTCGCCGGCGCCGGCTGGGACGTCGCCGCCCACGGCCTGCAGGGTGCACCGCGTGTGCGCGTCGTGGTCGGCGAGGAGCGGCACGCGACGATCGACATCGCCTTGCGCTACCTCGGGTTCGGCGACGCGACGGCCGAGCGCGTCCCCGCCGACGACCAAGGTCGGATGCGCGCCGACGCGGCTCCGTGATCTGCTCGCCGCACGGTGACGACGTGCCGCTGATCGTCTGCGCGCAGGCGGGCAACGTGAACAGCGGCGCGTTCGACCCGATCGACGAGATCTGCGCGGCGACCCACGCGTGCGACGGCTGGGTGCACGTCGACGGCGCGTTCGGCCTGTGGGCGGCCGCGGTCACCGAGGACCGCCGGGCACTGGTCCGACGGCGTCGATGCCGCGGACTCCTGGGCAACGACGCGCACAAGTGGCTCAACGTCCCGTACGACTGCGGGATCGTCGCTGTGCCGCGCACGCGGCATCACACCACGCCGCCATGGCGATCGAGGCGAGCTACCTCGTGCAGGGCGGCGCCGGCGCGCCGTACGTGCCGTTCGAGTGGGTGCCGGAGTTCTCGCCGACGTGGTCGCGGCATACCGGTCTACGCCGCCATCCGCGCGCTCGGCCGCGAGGTATCGCCACCCGTATCTCGCAGAACTGCGCGATGGCGTGCCGGTTCGCCGATCGGCTCGCGGCCGAGCCGGAGATCGACGTCCTCAACGACGTCGTGCTCAACCAGGTGCTCGTCCGCTTCGGCGAGTCCGACGACCGCACCCGCGCGGTCATCGACGGGGTGCAGCGCGACGGCACCTGCTGGCTCGGGCGGCACCGTGTGGCACGGCGTCGCCGCGATGCGCATCTCCGTTTCGAACTGGACCACGAGCGAGACCGACGTCGACGCCTCGGTCGACGCGATCCTGCGCGTGCACAACGACCTTCGGGTCGGCAAAGGAGCCTGAGCGTGCCTGCCTTCTTCGTCCACGGCGTTCCCGACACGTCTGCGCTGTGGGACAGCGTCCGCGGCGCGATCACACGCACCGACGTGATCGCGCCCAACCTGCCCGGCTTCGACGTCGCCGGTGCCACCCGGCTTCACCGCGACGAAGGACGACTACGTCGACTGGCTGATCGGCGAGGTCGAGAAGGTCGGTGAGCCCGTCGACATCGTCGGCCACGACTGGGGATCGCTGCTCGTCCAGCGCGTCGTGTCGCAGCGTCCCGACCTCGTCCGGACGTGGGCGGCCGGCGCGGCCACCGTCGACCGCGAGTACGTCTGGCATGACCTCGCGCAGATGTGGCAGACGCCGGAGGTCGGCGAGCAGGTCATGGCGGCGATGACCGGCGACGCGCTGGTGGACACGCTCGCGGACCAGGTCGGCGGACGGGAGAAGGCGGTCGCGATGGCGAGCCACATCGACGACACGATGAAGCAGTGCGTGCTCGCGCTGTACCGCTCGGCTGCGAGCGGATTCGGCGAGTGGCACGACGACGTCGACGACGTGCTGCCGACGCGCCCGGGTGCGGTGTTCTGGGGCGCCGACGACCCGTACGTCACTGCGAACTTCGGCGAGCGGCTCGCGGCGCGAACCAGGCGCGGCTCACGATGTTCGCCGACAGCGGCCACTGGTGGCCCGCAACCAAGCCGGCCGACGTCGCGGCCGGCCTCGAACAGCTCTGGGCGTCGGCCGGCTGAGACGCGTACGCAGCCATCGACGACCGATCGTCGGCGCCGGTCAGCTCCAGCGGACCTGGTGCGAGGCGTGCCAGTCCTCGACGATGCCGGCGTCACCCTCGACGCGCACGCCGTCGAGGCCGCGGCGGTTCCACAGCAGCAGATAGAGATCCGACGCGTGCTGCGTGCACCGCGCCGTCGGTCCCCTCGAGGTCGTCGGTGACCGTGATGCCGTCGGGGCGCAGGTGGATCGTCCAGACGCGGCCGGTGTCGTTCGTGTGCACGCCGAAGTCGATCGGGCGGTCGATCGGCAGCGGCTTGCGGCGCTTGCGCGTCGCGAAGCCGTACAGCAACTCGTCGATGCCGTCGGTCGCGAAGGCGGCAGGGTACGGCGTGATCGGTCCGGTCGCGTCTCGGCATCGGCGCGGTGGATCGCCGTCTCGTGCGCCTGCCGGCGGGCCCAGAACGCGAGCGGGCTCGGCGCAGGAAGGAACGCAAAGCACTCGAGGTCGGGGGGTGCATCGGCCAAGGTCTCGACGAGCGTTGCGTGGCCGGCTCGGAACCATTCGAGCAGCTCGTCGTCCGGCGGGAACGTCACGGGCTTCTCCGCGCCGTCACGGACCTGCTCGCCGACGATGAACGCAGCCCAGCGGTGCACCTCGCCGGTGTGTTGGAGCACGTCCCGTGCGCGCCACTCGGGGCAGGGCGGCACCGCGGCGTCGAGATCCGTGCGCGCGCCCGCTTCGGCGAGCAGCGCGCCCTCGCGCCTCGAGCGCGTCGATGTGTTCGGTGATCTCCATCAGGCGCGAGGCCCCATCAGCCCTGGCGGACCCGGAAGTCGAACACGTCGGGGCGCGCGTAGTGGCCGACGACGTCGAACTGCGCGGCGCGACTGGCGCACGGTGGCGATGTCGACCTCGGCGTAGAGGATGCCTTCGGTCTCGCTGATCGGTCCGGCGAGGATGTCGCCGTACGGATCGACGATCACCGTGTTGCCGCGTGACATCCAGTCGTCGTCGCCGCCGTAGATCTCGTCGCGCCCGGGGATGTCGGCGGGAACGTCGGAGCCGCGCAGGCACGACGTGATGCCGAGCACGTAGCAGCGCCCTTCCTTCGCGATGTGGCGCATCGACGCGACCCACACGTCGGAGTTGTCCCACGTCGGCGCGAGCAGGATGTCGACGCCCTGCTCGTACATCGCGACGCGCGCGAGCGGCATGTAGTTCTCCCAGCAGATGAGCCCGCCGAGCGCGTCCGAACGGCGTGTCGAACACCGGCAGCGTCGAGCCGTCGCCCATGCCCCACGCGAGCCGCTCGCCGCCGGTCGCGACGAGCTTGCGGTGCTTGCCGAGCAGCGCGCCGTCGGGACCGAAGTAGAGGATCGTGTTGTAGACGGTGCCGCCGTCGCGCTCGTTCACCGGAACCGCGAGGTACACCGTCGTTCTCGCGCGCGATCGTCGCCGAGCGCGTCGCACGCCGGGCCGGGCACGTCGACGCACTGGTCGATCCAGCGCGCGTACCACTCGCCGTCGGCCCACGGCGTCGTGCGCCAGACCCAGTCGGGGTAGGTCGGGACGAAGCCCTCGGGGAACGCGACGAGCGTCGCGCCCGCGGCCGCGGCCTCCTTCGTGAGGCGTGCCGACCTTCTCGATCGTCGCGTCCCGATCGAGGAAGACCGGCGTGGCCTGAACGGCGGCGACGATCGCGTGCCCGACGTCGCCGTTCGTCATGGCTTCACCATCGTCACAAGGCCGGAACTCGCGCTACCATCGAGGTTCGGTCGGGCCCTCGCGGGCTGTCACCCGGTGATCCGGGCCGGCCTCCGTGAACATGCATCGGCGCGCCCGGACGCGCTCGCAACCGGAGGACCAGACATGACCAAGACTCGAATCCGCGTGCCCGACGGGCACGTTCACCGACTACAAGGTCGCCGACATCTCGCTGGCCGAGTTCGGCCGCAAGGAGATCGCGCTCGCCGAGGTCGAGATGCCGGGCCTCATGGCCTGCCGCGAGGAGTTCGGCGCGCAGCAAGCCGCTCGCCGGCGCCCGCATCACCGGCTCGCTGCACATGACGATCCAGACCGCGGTGCTCATCGAGACGCTCGTCGACGCTCGGCGCCGAGGTGCGCTGGGTGAGCTGCAACATCTTCTCGACCCAGGACCACGCCGGCCGCGGCGATGGCCGCGCGCCGGGCATCCCGGTGTTCGCCTGGAAGGGCGAGACGCTCGAGGAGTACTGGTGGTGCACCGAGCAGGTCGTGCAGTGGCCCGACGGTGGCGGCCCCAACATGATCCTCGACGACGGTGGCGACGTCACGCTGCTCATCCACAAGGGTGTCGAGTTCGAGAAGGCGGGCAAGGTTCCCGGCCCGGAGACGGCCGACAGCGAGGAGTTCGCGGTCGTGCTCGAACCTGCTCGCCAAGCTGCAGAAGGAATCGCCGCAGCTGTTCCACGAGCATCGCGGCCGACATCAAGGGTGTCACCGAAGAGACCACGACCGGTGTGCACCGGCTCTACCAGATGCACGCAGGCCGGCACGCTGCTGTTCCCGGCGATCAACGTCAACGACTCGGTCACGAAGAGCAAGTTCGACAACCTCTACGGCTGCCGGCACTCGCTGATCGACGGCATCAACCGCGCGACCGACGTGATGATCGCGGGCAAGATCGCGGTGGTCTGCGGCTACGGCGACGTCGGCAAGGGTTGCGCGCAGTCGTTGCGCGGCCAGGGCGCACGCGTGATCGTCACCGAGATCGACCCGATCTGCGCGTTGCAGGCGGCGATGGAGGGCTACCAGGTCACGACGCTCGAAGACGTCGTCGACGACGGCCGACATCTTCGTCACGACCACCGGCAACACGCGACATCATCACCGTCGACTCGATGGCGAAGATGAAGCACAACGCGATCGTCGGCAACATCGGTCACTTCGACACCGAGATCGACATGGCCGGCCTGGCCGCGTTCCCGGGCATCGAGCGCGCGCAACGTCAAGCCGCAGGTCGACGAGTGGGTCTTCCCCGACGGTCACGCGATCATCGTGCTGGCCGAGGGTCGCCTGCTCAACCTCGGTTGCGCGACCGGTCACCCGAGCTTCGTGATGTCGAACAGCTTCACGAACCAGGTGATCGCGCAGATCGAGCTGTTCACGCACACCGACTTCTACGAGACGCAAGGTGCACGTGCTGCCGAAGCACCTCGACGAGAAGGTGGCGCGCCTGCACCTCGACAAGCTCGGCGTGAAGCTGACGACGCTCACCGAGGAGCAGGCCGACTACATCGGCGTGCCGGTCGAGGGCCCGTTCAAGCCCGACCACTACCGCTACTGATCCGGCGCTACTCGAGATCGCTAGCGAGACCTGCACGGGCGAGGACGCTAGAGTCTCCGGCCCGTGCAGGATCTCAACGGCAAGGTCGCGGTCATCACGGGCGGCGCGAGCGGCATCGGGCTGCGCGCTGCGCGCGGCGGTTCGCGCGCGGAAGGCGCGCGCGATCGTCATCGGTGACGTCGAGGCCGGCGCGCTCGACGACGCGGTCGCCGAGCTGCCGCGAGTCGGGCGCCGAGGTCGAAGGCGTCGTCACCGACGTGACCGACGCCGCGCAGATGCAGGCGCTCGCCGACGCCGCGGTCGCGCGCTTCGGCGGCGTGCACGTGTTCTGCAACAACGCCGGCGTCGGCGGCGGCGGGCTGTCGTGGGAGATGCCGCTGTCGACGTGGGAGTGGGTGATCGGCGTCAACCTCTGGGGCGTCGATCCACGGTGTGCGCACGTTCGTGCCGCTGCTGCATGCAGCAGGACCGAGGCGCACATCGTGAACACCGCGTCGGTCGCGGGCCTCGTGGCGGCGCCGTTCATGGGTCCGTACAACGCGAGCAAGCACGCAGTCGTCGCGATCTCGGAGACGCTGCACCACGAGCTCGGCGATGATCGGCGCCGCACGTGAAGTGTCTCGGTGCTGTGCCCGGGATGGGTCAACACGAACATCGCCGAGAGCGCGCGCAACCGGCCCGGACCACCTGCAGGAGCGGCATCGGCGCCGGATCGGCCGGACCGGCGCGACTCCTGCTGCAGGGCTTGCATCGAGACGGGCATGGCGCCCGACGACGTCGCCGCGCAGGTGCTCGACGCGATCCGCGACGGAGCAGTTCTGGATCCTGACGCACGACGACGAGGCCGACTTCTGGGTCGACGGCGTGAACCGGCGGTGCGCTCGCTCGAGGCGCGCATCGAACCCGCAACTCGGTCTTCCGCGCTGACCGGCGCCGCGTGAGCCCGGCCGTCCGACCCGATCCCGCCGACGATCGAATGGCGGCGCGGCGACGGTGCGCCTGCTCGACCAGCGCGCGCTGCCGGCGCGGGTGCGGTTCGTCGACTGCGCTGACGTCGACGCGCTCGATCGACGCGATCGCGACCCTCGCGGTACGCGGCGCGCCCGCGCTCGGCGCGGCGGGCGCGTACGGCGTCGCGCTCGCCGCGCACACGCTGCGAACGAAACGGCAGGTACGCGCCGCCGCGGCACGGATCGCCGCGGACGCGTCCGACCGCGGTGAACCTCGCGTGGAGGTGTCGACGAGGCGCTCGACGCGTACGAACGCGGTGGCGCAGACGGCGCGCTCGACGACGCGGAACGCGATCGCCGCCGACGACGTCGCGCGCAACCGGCGCATCGGTGCGCACGGCGCCGCACTCGTTCCGCGTCGACGCGCACGGTGCTCACGCACTGCAACACCGGCGCGCTCGCGTGCGTGGGCTACGGCACCGCGCTCGGTGTCATCCGCGGCCGCCGTCGAGAGCCGGCACGCGCGCCGCGCGTGTGGGTCGACGAGACGCGTCCGCTGCTGCAGGGCGCGCGGCTCACGATGTGGGAGTGCGACCGGCTTGGGCATCGACGCGACGCTCGATTGCCGACGGCGCGGCCGCGGCCTTGATGGGCCGGGGACGGGTCGACCTCGTCGATCGTCGGGCGCCGATCGCATCGCCGCGAACGGTGACGTCGCCAACAAGATCGGCACGTACGGGCTCGCGGTCGCGGCGCGCCACCACGAGATCCCGTTCTACGTCGCCGCGCCGGTCGCACGATCGACCTCGCCACGGCGACGGGTGCCGACGATCGCGATCGAGGAGCGCGATCCCGACGAGGTCACGCGCTCGGCGGGCGGCCGCGGATCGCGCCCGCGGGAACGCGCGGCGTACAACCCGGCGTTCGACGTCACCCCGGCGCGCTCGGTCACCGCGATCGTCACCGAAGTCGGCGTCGCGCGGCCGCCGTACCGCCGCTCGCTCCCGAGCCACGTCCGCCGGGCCGGCCAACTGCCACGGGCGCACGGACGAGCTGTCGTAGCCGGCCCGTAGGTTCCGGGTGTGGCTCTCAGCCGGCTGGTCGACGACCTCCTCGCGGTGGTGCTCCCCGGGACGTGCCCGTGCGGCGCGCGCGGCGAGCCGTGCTGCGCGCCTTGTGCGGCGGCGATGAGATGCGCTCCCGATGCACCGCCGCCGCCCGGCATCGACTGGTGGGTCGCGCCGTTCGCGTACGGAGGCGTCGCGCGCGAGCTCGTCGCGCGCGCGAAGTACCGCAACGCGCGTGCGCCGGTGACATGGTTGAGCGCCGCGATGGTCGCGCGCGCTCCCGGCACAACTCGCGATCGATGTCGTCACGTGGGCGCCGGCCAGCGCGAGCCGCAAACGGGTGAACGGCGTCGATCACGGAGCGCTGCTCGCACGCGCGATCGCACGTGAGTGCAAGCTGCCGGCGATCGGTCTGCTCGTCCGCGATTCCGGGCCGGCCCAGACGGGTGCCGGACGCCAGGCCCGCGGGCGCGGTCCCCGTCTTCGAGTACGCGATTCCTCGCACGGTTCGGTTCGCGCCCGGCGCATCCTCGTCGTGGACGACGTCGCCACCACCGGCGCCACGCTTGCCGCAGCGGCTCGCGTCCTGCGGCAGGCCGGTGCCGCGTCGGTGGCCGCCGCGACTGCGCACGCGCACCCCCGATCCGAACCGCGTCGCCGCCGCCCGGGCGCCGGTGAGCGGCCCATGCGTATACTCCGCGGCGATGGACGTCGTCGTGTTCGGTAAGCACGTCGAAGTGTCGCCCGAGCTGCGCGCGCTGACGCTGGAGAAGCTCGACCGCATCAACAAGTTCGCGAACGACGTGCGCCGCGTCGACGTGGACTACGACGAGCTCGCGACGAAACGTCCCGCCGATTCACACTCGTGCGAGATCCTCGTGCACCTCAACAAGCACCTCGTGAAAGGGTGCGCCACCGCGGACGAGCATCTCGCCGCGCTCGATGGCGCGCTCGACAAGGTCGAACGTCAGATGCGGCGGTTGCACGACCGCCGCATCCACCGTCGCAACGGCCCGAAATCCGTCCGCACGAACGGTGCGCCCGCCGAGACTGATGGTCTCGCTGATGACGGCCGTGCCGCACCCGATGCCGACGAGCCCGAATCGGAAGGGCTCACCGTCGTGAAGACCAAGCAGTTCGCGGTCAAACCGATGGATGTCGAAGAAGCCGCGCTCCAGATGGAGTTGCTCGATCACGACTTCTTCCTGTTCCCCAGCACCGAGACGGGCCGGGCGGCGGTGCTTTACCGCCGCCGGGACGGCACCCTCGGGATGATCGAAGCAGCCGGCTGAACCGAAGAACGTGGACCACGAGCACGACAATGCACTGAGCGAGGCGCCGATCCGCGTCCTCATCGTGGACGACCACGCGCTCTTCCGCCACGGGCTGGAGCAAGCCCTCGCGGCCGAACCCGGCATCGAGGTCGTCGGCGCGGCGGTCGACGGCATCGCCGCAACCGAGCAGGCGCTCGCGCTCGCACCCGACGTCGTGCTGATGGACGTCCGCATGCCCGGCCGCACCGGCGTGGAGGCGGCGGAGCAGATCATGGACGCTCGGCCCGACGCGAAGATCGTGATGCTCACCGGCTCCGACGACGAGCAGGATCTCTTCGCGGCGGTGCGGGCGGGCGCAGCCGGCTACTTGCTGAAAGAGGTGTCCATCGAAGAGGTCGCGGGCGCGGTGCGGGCCGCGCACCGCGGTGAAGGGTTGGTTGCACCGTCGCTGGTCGCGAACCTGCTGCGCGAATTCACCGTGCTCTCCCGTCGCGTCGAGGACGACGACGCGGGCGGCGGCGAGCCGAAGCTCACCGATCGTGAGGTCGAGGTGCTCCGCCTGGTCGCGCGGGGGATGTCGAACAAGGAGATCGCGGGCCAACTGGTGATCGCCGAGAACACCGTCAAGAACCACGTCCGCAACATCCTCGAGAAGTTGCGGCTGCGGTCACGCACCGAGGCGGCGATGTACGCAGTGCGCGAGAAGCTCATCGAGGCGAGTTGACCCCGACACGATCGAGACCCGACCTCAAGATGGGGTCGGATCGGCCGAGCAACCCTGCGACCGGGGCACCTCCGACACCCCCGGTACACTTGTAACCCGCATGGGCGTCTTCCAGAAGCTTCTCCACGCCGGCGAGGGCAAGCGGCTCAAGGCCGTGCAGGCGATCGTCCCGCTCGTCTCCGCACTCGAACCCGAGGTGGAGAAGCTGAGCGACGAGCAACTGATTGCCCGAACCGGTGAGTTCAAGGCCCGGGTCGACCGGGCCAAGTCCGGCGCGCGCAACGCCGACCACGAGCTCGAGCTCATCCACGACGCCCTCGACGACCTCCTCCCCGAGGCGTTCGCGACGGTGCGCGAGGCCGGCAAGCGGGTACTGGGTCAACGGCACTTCGACGTCCAGATCATGGGTGGCGCCGCGCTCCACCTCGGCTGGGTCGCGGAGATGAAGACCGGTGAGGGCAAGACCCTCGTCGCCACGCTGCCCTGCTACTTGAACGCGCTCTCGGGCCGGGGCGTCCACCTCATCACGGTGAACGATTACCTCGCCCGCTTCCAGGCCGAGTGGATGGGCCGGTTGCACCACTTCCTCGGGCTGAAGGTCGGCACGATCGTCCCCGACAACTCGACACCCGACGAGAAGCGTCGGCAGTACGACTGCGACGTCACGTACGGCACGAACAACGAGTTCGGCTTCGACTACCTCCGCGACAACATGGTCGTTCGCCGCGAGCAACAGGTACAACGCGGCGATCGCGTCGAGCTCATCAAGCCGCACTTCTACGCGATCGTCGACGAGGTCGACTCCATCCTCATCGACGAAGCCCGCACGCCGCTCATCATCTCGGGGCGCGCCACCGACGCGGCCGAGCTCTACTACCAGTTCGCGCGCATCGTGCGGCCGCTCGTCGCCGAGCGCGACTACGAAGTCGACGAAGCGAAGCGCACCGTCGTCCCGACCGAGGAAGGCATCGAACGCGTCGAAGCCGCGCTCGGTGTCGAGAACCTCTACGAGCACGTGAACCAGAACTTCGTCCACCAACTCCAGCAGGCGTTGAAGGCGAAGGAGCTGTTCAAGCGCGACGTCGACTACCTCGTCGCCGACGGCGAGGTGAAGATCGTCGACGAGTTCACCGGCCGTGTCCTCGAAGGCCGGCGTTGGAGCGAGGGTCTCCACCAGGCGGTCGAGGCCAAGGAGAACGTCAAGATCAAAGAAGAGAACCAGACGCTCGCCACGGTCACGCTGCAGAACTACTTCCGCATGTACGACAAGTTGAGCGGCATGACCGGCACCGCGAACACCGAAGCCGGCGAGTTCGCGCACACCTACGACCTCCAGGTCGTGTCGGTCCCGACGAACCGGCCGATGGTCCGTATGGACCAACCCGACCTCATCTACAAGGGCGAGGACGGCAAGTACGAAGCCGCGGTCGAAGACATCACGGAGCGGCACAACAACGGCCAGCCGGTGCTCGTCGGCACGATCTCCGTCGAGAAGTCCGAGAAGCTGTCGCGCTTGCTGCAAAAGCGCGGCATCGCGCACGAAGTGCTGAACGCGAAGCAGCACGAGCGGGAAGCCGAGATCATCACGCAAGCGGGCAAGCTGTCGGCGGTCACCGTCGCCACGAACATGGCGGGCCGCGGCGTCGACATTCTCCTCGGCGGCAACCCCGAAGGCCTCGCCCGGCGTGAGTGCCTGAGCGAGGGCCTCGTCCTCGACAGCGACGAGTACCAGGCCCGCTACAAGGAGCTCCTGCCCCGCTACGAGGAGGAGTGCAAGGTCGAGGGGGACAAGGTCCGCGCCCTCGGCGGCCTCTACGTGCTCGGCACCGAGCGCCACGAGTCCCGCCGCATCGACAACCAGCTCCGCGGCCGCGCCGGCCGGCAGGGGGACCCGGGCGAGAGCCGGTTCTACCTGTCGCTCGAGGACGAGCTCATGCGCCTGTTCGCCACGGGGCTGATGCAGCGGGTGATGGGGGCGTCGTTCCCGGACGACGTACCGCTCGAGTCGAAGATGGTGAGCAAGGCCGTGGAGCGCGCGCAGCGCACCGTCGAGGACCGCAACTTCGAGATCCGCAAGAACGTCCTGAAGTACGACGAGGTGATGAACGAGCAGCGCAAGGTGATCTACAAGCGCCGCCAACAGGTCCTCGACGGCGAGGACCTGCGCGAGTCCGCGCTCGAGGCGATCGAGCGCGCGATCGGGCGCCAAGTCGACCTGCACTGCGCGGGCGAATTCTCCGAGTCGTGGAACACCGAAGAGCTCGTCAACTCGGTGAAGACGTACTTCCCGACACGCGTCACCAAGGAGCAGCTCGACGGACTCACCTCCATCGACGACGCCGAGGATCTCCTCTACGAAGACGCGCTCGCGCTGTACGAGGACAAGGAGCAGTCCATCGGCGAGGACACGCTGCGCGACATCGAGCGCCGCGTCATGCTGTCGGTGCTCGACCAGCACTGGCGTGAGCACCTCTACGAGATGGACTACCTGCAAGAGGGCATCAACTTGCGGGCGATGGGCCAGCGCGACCCGCTCGCCGAGTGGCAGCGCGAAGGCTTCGACATGTTCGAAGCGATGATGGGCCAGATCGAGGACGACTTCGTCCGCTACGTGTTCCATCTGCAAGTGGTCGTCGACGAGCAGCCGCAGCCGCAGCTCCGCAACGTGCAGTACAGCGCGGCGGAGGAGCCGGTGCAGGGTGCGAGCGCACTGCGCGGCGCCGTCCTCCCCGAGGACCTCGACGCGCCGATGGAGGCCGGGCCGCTCTCGGCCGCCGGGCCGATCCAGGGCGCGCCCTCGGTGCCGGTCGAGACGCAGAGCCCGGTCCGAGTCGACAAGACGCCGGGACGGAACGATCCTTGCTTCTGCGGCAGCGGCAAGAAGTACAAGATGTGCCACGGTCGCTGACCGCCCGCACACCGACTCCGTCACGTCATGCGCGACTTCTCCGAGGACCTTGCCGACCTTTCTCGCCGTGTGCGCGATGCGCAGGACTACCTGCGCATCGACGACGCGCGGAAGCGGCTGTCGGAGCTCGAGACCGAAGCGGCGGACGCCGATCTGTGGAACGACCCGGACCAGGCGCGCAAGGTCACGACGGAACTCTCACGCGTGCGTGCCGATGTCGAGATCGTCGACGCGCTCGAGCAGCGGGTGAACGACGCCGAGACGCTGTACGAGCTCGCGCGCGAAGAAGGCGACGACTCGGTCGAGGGTGAGATCGCCGAAGGGATCGCCAAGGCGTCGCAGGAACTCGACCAGCTCGAGCTGCGCGCGTTGTTCAGCGGCGAGCACGACGAGCGCGACGCGATCTGCGAGATCCACTCGGGCGCGGGCGGTACCGACGCGCAGGACTGGGCGGAGATGCTGTTCCGCATGTTCTCGCGCTGGGCCCAACGGCGCGGCTTCGACTTCGAGGTCGACGAGATCCAAGAAGGGCAGGAAGCGGGCATCACGTCGGCAACGTTCATCGTCAAGGGTCGCTACGCGTACGGCCTGCTGGCGGGGGAGCGCGGCGTCCACCGCTTGATCCGCATCTCGCCCTTCGACGCGAACGCGCGGCGCCAGACCGCGTTCGCATCGCTCGACTGCGTGCCCGCGCTCGAGCACGCCGAAGAGCCCGAGATCGATCCGAGCGATCTGCGCATCGACACCTATCGCTCGTCCGGCGCCGGCGGCCAGCACGTCAACGTCACCGACTCCGCGGTGCGGATCACCCACCTTCCGAGCGGGATCGTCGTGTCGTGCCAGAACGAGCGCTCGCAGCTCCAGAACCGGGCCAAGGCGATGCAGATCCTCGCGGCCCGGCTCGCCGAGCGGCAGCGCGAGGAGCGGCGCAAGGAGATGGAGGCGCTGAGCGGCGACAAGCGAGACGTCGCGTTCGGGAGCCAGATCCGCACCTACACGCTCGCGCCTTACCAACTCGTTAAGGACGAACGGACACGATTCGAGTCCGGCAACGTGCAGGCCGTGCTGGACGGTGATCTCGACGCGTTCATCGAGGCGTACCTGCACTGGCGGCGCAGCGGCGCCGGGCCCGCAGACTGAACGACAAAGGCGGCGCGGACGTTGCGTTCGCGCTCACTCCGGGGAAACAACCTGGTCAGAACGGCTCAGGTCCGAGCCCTGGTACCCGATCTGGCAGGAACCGGCTGATACCCTCGAAGAGTTCACCATGATTCGATTTGAAGACGTCACCAAGGTGTACAAGGGCGATGTCGTCGCCCTTCGCAACCTCTCCCTCGAGATCGCCAAGGGCGAGTTCGTCTTCCTCGTCGGACCTTCCGGTTCCGGCAAGTCGACGTTCCTCAAGCTCTTGCTGCGCGACGAGATCGCAACCGGCGGCCGCGTGCTCGTCGCCGGTCGAGACATCGCGCGCCTCGGCACGTGGAAGGTGCCGCAGTTGCGTCGCAACATCGGCTGCGTGTTCCAGGACTTCAAGTTGCTCACGAACAAGACGGTCTACGAGAACGTCGCGTTCGCGCTCGAGGTGATCGGGCGGCCCAAGCACATCGTGCGCACCCAGGTGCCGCAGATCCTCGACCTCGTCGGTCTCACCAAGAAGGCCGACAACTTCCCCACCGAGCTGTCAGGTGGTGAGCAGCAGCGAGTCTCCATCGCTCGCGCGTTCGTCAACCGGCCGCTGATCCTCCTCGCCGACGAGCCGTCCGGAAACCTGGACCCGGCCACGACGGTGGGCATCATGCGCCTGCTCGACCGCATCAACCGCACCGGCACGACGGTGGTCATGGCCACCCACGACCAGCGCATCGTCGACGCGATGCGCCGGCGCGTGCTCGAACTTGACCACGGAGAGCTCGTGCGCGACCAAGCGCGCGGCGTCTACGGCGTCGGGGGCTGACAACACATGTCGCGATTCGTCTACTTCACGCGCGAGACGTGGATCTCGCTCCGCCGCAACCTGCTGATGACGCTCGCGGGCATCATGACCGTGGCGGTGTCGCTCACGCTGTTCGGCGGCATCTGGTTGGTGCAGCGCCTCGTCGACCACGGCACCAGCCGCTGGAAGAACGGCGTCGAGCTCGAGATCTTCATGAACGTCGATGCCAACGAGCAGCAGATCGCCGAGGTGAAGTCCGAGCTCGACGATCTCATCAAGAACGACCAGGTCCGCAACTACCGCTTCCTCAACAAGTCGGACGCGTACGCGGAGTTCAAGCGCATCTTCCGTGATCAGCCCGCGCTGATCGAGAGCACGACCCAGGACGCGCTCCCGACCTCGTTCCGGGTCGCCCCGACGAAGGCGGAGCTGACGGCGGAGGTCTCCGCTCGCTTCAAGGCCGTGCCTGGCGTCGACGAGGTGCTGACCCCTCAGGACCAGATCGACCGCATCATCGAGGTGACGAAGTACATCCGGTGGGCGTTCACGATCATGGCCGCGGTGCTGCTCGCGTCGTCGCTGTTCCTGATCATGAACACGATCCGCCTCGCCACCTACGCCCGCCGCCGGGAGATCGAGGTGATGAAGCTCGTCGGCGCCTCGAACTGGTTCGTCCGCATCCCGTTCATGGCCGAGGGGCTGGTGCAGGGTGCGATCGGCGCGGGGCTGGCCTTCGGGCTGGTGTTCGGGCTGAAGGTCGTGCTCGGCCGGTTCGTCGAGGACCGCGGCGCCGCGCTCTGGCGGGGCTTCTACCTCGTGAACGGCGACGCCCTGCAGATCGGGCTGATCGTCCTGTTCGTCGGGGCCGCCATCGGCATGGCGGGCTCCTGGATCGGGCTGCGCCGCTTCCTCGAGGCCTAGGCGTCTGCGTCGGCCGCACACCCGGCGCGCCGAGCGTTCGCTGCACCATTTGTCGGAATAAGTCGCCCCTGTTGTTGGTGGTGACGGTGTTGCCTACGATGCCGGTGTGAGGAACGCCCGCATCCGGGCGGTGTCCGTGCTGATCGTCCTCGCGGCCGGCGTCATCCCGACGACGGCTGCGGACGGGGTCCCGACGAAGACGGACCCCCGTGTCCAGCAGCTGCAGGAGGCGATCGGCGAGGCCAGCGCGGACGAAGCCGCGGCCCTGCGCGAGCTCGCCCAGATCCGAACCCGGCGTCAGGACCTCGATGCCGCCGTCGCGGCAGTTCGACGGCCAGGTCCGAGCCGTCGAGGCTCGCATCGGCGCGCTGCAGGTCCAGATCGACGCCCTCACCGCCCGCGCGGTCGATCTCGAGAACCAGGCCGCCGCCGCACGCGGACAGCTCGATGACGCGAAGCGCCGGGCGGCGGCCGCGGCCGCCGCGATGTACCGCTCCGACGACCTCGCCTCGATGTACGCGGACATGCTCGACGTCGACGACGTCAACCAGGTCGCGTCGGGGTCGAAGTACCTGCGCCACATCTCCGACCTGCGCCGAGCGCAGGTCGAGGCGCTGGCGGGCCTGAAGCAGCAGATCGAGACGCTGCAGCAGGAAGCCGACGCGCAACGGCAGCAGGTCTCCGACGCGCAGGCGCAGCGTGCCGGGAACGGGCCGAGATCGCGGGACTGCGCGGCGGAACAGCGGCAGAAGCGCGACGCCGCCGCGCAGGAAGAGGCCCACGAACAAACGCTCGTCGCGTCGATCCGATCGCAGAAGGACAAGTTCAACGCGCAGCTCTCGAGCCTGCAGGCGGCTTCGAACGCGGCGAGCGCCCTCCTCGCGTCGAAGCAGCGGGGCCAAGCGCGGGGCTCGTCGTTCCACGTGCGCCGCCCGGTGCCGGGAGCGATCACCGACGGCTTCGGTCCTCGGGTCCACCCGATCCTCGGGACGGTGCGTATCCACACCGGTGTCGACATGCACGCCGCGCAGGGCGAACCGATCCGTGCCGCCGCGGCCGGCGTCGTCGCCTTCGCGGGCGTGAAGGGCGGGTACGGCAACGCGGTGATCATCGACCACGGCGGTCAGTTCGCGACGCTCTACGGGCACTCGTCCAAGCTGCTCGTGACGACCGGTCAGAAGGTCAGTGCCGGACAGGTGATCGCGCTCGTGGGCGCCACCGGCCAGGCGACCGGCCCGCACCTCCACTTCGAGGTCCGCATCCTCGGTGTCCCCGTGAACCCCGTCCCCTACATGTAGGGGTATCGAAAACCACCATCTGATTGGTGGCTCATGCACCGCACGGGGCCATCAGACGCCAATCAGATGGTCGAGTTGTCGCCCCCTCAGGTCTGGAGGGGGAGGATCTCGGCTGCGCCCGCGGCGAGCTCGTCGCCCCAGTCCTTGGGTTCCGCGAACGGGACGAGCACCAGCTTCGAGAAGCCGACCTCGATGAAGCGCTCGCAGTGCTCGCGCACCGCCGGCCAACCGCGCGACGAGGTCGCTCGGGTCGACATCCGGGTTGCGCGACGCGAGCACCTTGACGAGCGCGTCCGGCAGCTCCTCGTGCGTGTAGAAGACCATGACGCCGAAGTGCTCGGGGTCGATCTCGCGGCCGGCACCGGCGGCCGCGTCCTCGATGATCGGTCGTGCGGCCGCGCACTGTTCGGGCGTCGCGAAGGACGCGAGCCAACCGTCACCCAACCGACCGACGCGTTTCAGCTCCGACGGTGCCTTGCCACCGAGCCACACGTCGAGCGGGTGCGCGGGCTTCGGCAACACGCTCATGCCCGTGTAGTGGAACCACGTACCGTCGTGGTCCACCGAGTCCTCCGACCACAACCGGCGCAGCAGCGGGAGCGCTTCGTCGAAGATCGAGGCGCGGTCGCCACGCGCCACGCCGAACGCCTGCTGCTCGACCGGATGCACGATGCCGAGTCCGAAGGCGGGGAGCGCGCGCCCACCCGAGAGCACGTCGAGCGTTGCCCACTCCTTGGCGACGAGCGCGGGACTGCGGCCGGGCAGCACCGACACGCTGGTGCCGAGCTTGATCTTCTGCGTCGCGCGCCGCCGTGTACGTCAGGCCGAGCACCGGATCGGGTGCCGGCCCGCTGATCCGCTCCGACAACCAGAGCGAGTCGAAGCCGCGGCGTTCCATGCCCTCGGCGAGCGCGCCGAGTCGGTCGCCGTCGAGCGGCCGGATGTTGCCGAGCCCGTAGCCGACTCGGACCTTCATGCGCAGGCGTCCGTCATCAGTAGCCCTCGGGTCGCAGGTGCGCGTACTTGCCGAGCTCGCTGCGCGCGATCTGCCGCATGTGCACCTCGTCGGGACCGTCGACGAGGTGCAGCGTGCGCGCGTGCGCGTACATGCTCGCGAGCGGCCAATCGTCGGTGACGCCCGCGCCGCCGAACAGCTGGATCGCGCGGTCGATGACATCGGTGGCGACACGCGCCGCGACGACCTTGATCGCGGCGATCTCCGTCCGGGCCTGCTTCTTGCCGACGGTGTCCATCATCCACGCCGCTTTCAGCGTGAGCAGCCGTACCTGCTCGATCTCGATGCGCGACTCGGCGATGCGCTCGCGCACGACCCCTTGGTCGGCGAGCGGCTTCCCGAACGCGACCCGCATCTGCGCGCGCTGGCACATGAGGTCCAGCGCGCGTTCGGCGAGCCCGATCGCCCGCATGCAGTGATGGATGCGGCCGGGTCCGAGCCGCGCCTGCGCAATTGCGAAGCCGCTGCCTTCTGCGCCGAGCAGGTTCTCCTTCGGGACACGGACGTCTTCCCACACCGTCTCGGCGTGGCCGCCGCCTTCGGAATGGCCGAACACGGGCAGGCCGCGCGCGACCGTGACACCCGGCGCGTCCATCGGGACGAGGATCATCGACTGGCGGTGATAGGGGTCCGTGTCCGGATCGGTGACGCCCATGAAGATCGCGACCGTGCAGCGGGGGTCGCACGCGCCGCTCGTGAACCACTTGTGCCCCTGGATCACGTAGTCGTCGCCGTCGCGGGTGATGCGCGACGAGATGTTGAGCGCGTCCGACGACGCCACCCACGGCTCGGTCATCGCAAAGCACGAGCGGATCTCGCCGTTCAGCAACGGTTGCAGCCACTGGTCCTGCTGCAACTGCGTGCCGAACTGCGCCAGGATCTCCATGTTGCCGGTATCCGGCGCCGCGCAGTTCGTGGCCTCGGACAACAGCGGCGAAGCGCCCATGACCTCGCACAGCGGCGCGTAGTCGAGGTTCGAGAGCCGCATGCCGAAGTCGCCCTCCGGCATGAACATGTTCCAGAGGCCACGCTTGCGCGCCTCGACCTTCAGCTCTTCCATCACGGGCGGTGGGAAGTGCGGGTCACCGGACTCCTCGCGCTGCGCGCGGTAGATCGGCTCGGCCGGCCGGACGATGTTCTCGTCGAACTCGACGAGTTCGGCCTTGAGCGCATCGGAGCGCGGCGCTCGGTGCGAAGTCCATGTGGCCTCCTCGGGTGAACGTTGCCGTCCGCGACTGCCTTCGGACCCTACTGTGCTGCCCGTGACGAGCACAGCAGCCGCCGGCGCGCCGCTCGCGGGCGTCGCGCGTCCTCGAGCTCGGCGCGTTCATCGCCGGCCCGTTCGCCGGCCAGGTGTTGGGTGACCTCGGCGCGGAGGTGATCAAGATCGAGCCGCCCGACGTCGGCGACATCATGCGGCGGTACGGCGTGCGCGTCGACGGTCGCAGCTTGTGGTGGCCGGCGATCGGTCGCAACAAGCGCTCGGTCGCGATCGACCTGCGCGCACCGTGCGGGCAGGATGCGGCACGTCGCATCGCCGCCGGCTGCGACGTCGTGCTCGAGAACTTCCGACCCGGCACGCTCGCCCGCTGGGGGATGACGTACGACGCGCTGGCGGCCACGAACCCGGGCATCGTGCTGGTGCACGTGTCCGGCTTCGGGCAGACGGGCCCGCGCGCGTCCGAGCCCGGCTTCGGCTCCATCGGCGAGGCCATGGGCGGCATCCGCCACACGACGGGCGACCCCGACCGGCCGCCGGCGCGCACGGGCGTGTCGATCGGCGACTCGACGGCCGGTCTGTTCGCGGTGATCGGCACGCTCGCCGCGCTCGAGGAACGGCACCGGAGCGGGCGGGGGCAGGAGGTCGACGTCGCGATCTACGAAGCAGTGTTCGCGCTGATGGAATCGACGGTTGCCGACTATCGAGCTCGGCGGGGTCGTCCGCGGTCGCAGTGGCGGCATCCTCCCTGATGTCGCGCCGTCCAACGCGTACCCGACGGCCGACGATCACGACGTCGTGATCGCCGCGAACGCCGATGCGGTGTTCGCGCGGCTCGCCGAGGCGATGGAACGACCGGACCTCGCGGCCGCGTTCGCATCGCACGAGGCGCGCGCCGCACGCCAGCACGACCTCGACGACGAGATCGCACGATGGACGCGTACCCGGTCGGCGGCGGATCTCATCGCGACGCTGCAAGCGCACGAGGTGCCGGTCGGGCTGATCAACCGCGCGCCGGACCTGCTGCAGGACCCCCACTTCGCGGCGCGCGAGATGATCGTCCGCATGGCCGCGGGCTTCGCGCGCCCGGTGCCGATGGCGAACGTCGTGCCCAAGTTCTCGCGGACACCCGGCGCGATCCGTCACGGCGGGCCTGCGCTCGGTGCCGACACCGAGGCCGTGCTGCGCGACGTCGGCGGTTGTTCGCCGGCGGAGATCGTCGCGCTACGAGACGCCGGCGTGGTCGGGTGCGGGTAGCGCTTCGAAGAACTCGAGGTTCGGGAGCTCCTTCGACACCGGCGGGCGCGCCTGCGCGAGCAGCGCGAGCGCTTCCTTGCGGTTCTCCTCGCCGAGCACCTTCGTGGTGGTGCAGAACTCGACCATGATCCCGCTCGGGTCGTTCGCATAGATCGACGTGCACCAGCCGTGGTCGATGCGAGCGACGTCGTGACCGTTGGCGACCAGCCGGTCCTTGCGCGCGTCGAGCTCGTCGAGATCCGCCGCGCCGAACGCGATGTGGTTCACGAAGTTCGGCAGCCCCAGGCCGGTCGAGATCGCCGGATCGAAGTCGCCCAGCGCGCCGTCTTCGTCGTGCAGGTCCCACAACGCGATGAGCTCACCGTTGCCGGTGTCGTAGAAGAGGTGCCGCGCCCAACCGGATTCGAGGAAGGGGATGACGTCGACCTGGACCAGCTCGAAGCCCATCGCGTCGGTGTAGAACCGGTGGCTCGCATCGAGGTCACGGGTCGCGATCGCAACGTGGTGGAATGCCATCCCGAAAGTCTGCCACGTTGTGGGGCGATGGTTTCCCCTGAGTTCCCCGAGTCCGATCCGCTCGATCCCGCTGTCCGTCGACGCCGACCCGATCGCCCAGTTCCGCCGCTGGTACGACGAGGCGGTCGCCGCCGGCGTGCGTCAGCCCGAGGCGATGACGCTCGCCACCGTCGGTCCAACGGCGAGCCCGACGTGCTGCACGGTGCTGCTGCGCGGTCTCGACGAGCGTGGGTTGGCGTTCTACACGAACCTCGAGAGCACCAAGGCCGGTCAACTCGCGGCCGATCCGAGGCGCGGCGCTCGTGTTCCACTGGCGCGAGATCGAGCGCCAGGTGCGGGTGCAGGGACGCGTCACTCGCCTCTCGGCCGACGAAGCGACGAAGTACTGGCAGTCGCGGCCGCGTGGCCATCGCCTGAGTGCGTGGGCATCGCCGCAGAGCGAGGTGGTCGACGCGAAGACGCTCGTGGCCCGGGTCGCCGAGGCGGAGACCCGGTTCGCGAACACCGATCCGCCGCTGCCGCCGTTCTGGGGCGGCT
The DNA here is from genome assembly GCA_963745645.1 of uncultured Actinomycetes bacterium. GTDB lineage: Bacteria > Actinomycetota > Acidimicrobiia > IMCC26256 > PALSA-610 > CAVUFH01. The sequence goes on along the minus strand of CAVUYD010000002.1, from coordinate 226,264 downwards.
ATCTGGTCGGCGTTGATGTCCTCGAGCTCTGGCAGGGCCGCAAGGACCGGCTGCACGATCGTGTGCGATACCGCACGCACGATGGCGCCGTGGATCCGCGAACGGCTGGCACCGTGAACGCGACGGCCGGCGTGGCGCTGGCCGTCACCATCCTGTTCGCACTCGGCGACTGGTGGAGCAAGGCGCGCGACGATCGCCGCCTCGAGTACGTGTGCAAACCCGCGACGCTCGTCGCGCTCATCGTCGTCGCCATCGCGCTCGACCCCGCGAGTGGTGCCGGCGACCGCCGCGCCTGGTTCGTCGCGGCACTCGTGTTCTCACTCGCAGGCGACGTCTTCCTGATGCTGCCGCGCGACGCGTTCGTTCCCGGGCTGGCCGCCTTCCTCGTCGCGCACGTGTGCTACGTGATCGGCTTCTGGACCGACCCGCCGAGCGCAGTTGCGCTCGTGCTCGCATTGGCGCTTGTCGTCGTCGCGGTCGCACCGATCGCGTTCCGCGTCCTGCGCGCGCTCGACCACGAACGTGAACTGCGCCCGCCGGTTGCCATGTACATGGTGGTGATCTCCGCGATGGTTGCGTCCGCGGTCGCGTCGCGGAACGTCGTCGCCGCGGCCGGCGCCGTGCTCTTCGCCGGATCGGACAGCCTCATCGCGTGGGACCGTTTCGTGCGTCCCCTCGCGTGGGCCGCGGTCGTCATCATGGTGACGTACCACGTGGGCCAGATCCTGCTGACGCTCTCACTCCTGAAGTCGGGGTAGCGGCGCTCGCGCCGCCCGTACGGTGTCCGCCTGCCACGGGCTCTCGGGCCAGCCCCGGCGGCCGCGACCGACCGCGACGCGGTGCAAGTAGCCGACGACGGCGTCGGGATCGTGACCGAGTTCCACCAACGCGACCCCGACGACGGTCCCGGTCCGCCCCCGGCCACCCATGCAGTGCACGGCGACGCCGATACCGCGCCGAACATGGTCGACGACATCGCCCGCGGCCGCTTCGACGACGGCCCGTTCCCGCGGCGGGTCAGCCGGCGGGCCACCGCTCACGAGATCCTGCAAGCGGAACGCGGTCGCGGTGCACGGCGACGCGTCGTACGGCACCGCGTCGTGCGTGAGGCACACGACGTGACCGACGCCCTCGGCGTGCAGCCGGGCCCAGTCGGCCCGACCGGGGTACGCCATACCGACGATCACGACCGGCGTCCGGCTCACCCAGTAGAGGTCGTCGGGGACGCACAGCGCGCCGAGGAAGCCGGTGTACGCGCCGGGCGGGAGCAGGCGCGGCTGCGTCACCGACTGCAGGCGATGGTGAACGACGCGCGGAAGCGGTCGCCCGGGCTCGCACACCGGCGCCTCGTCGTCGCCGAGCGCGTTGATGCGCGCGGTCATCGGTTCGATCGCCATGAAGTCGCCGCGCGGCGGCACGTAGAGCTGGCCGAACGGATAGTTCCGGTCGAAGGTCAGGTGGAGCGCGCGCCCCGCGGCCTCCACGGAGAACGTGCGGTCGCGGCCGAGTGCGTAGTGATCGTCGAAGGTGCGCCGGCCGATCGGCGCGCGTTCGGCTGCCTGCGGCGTGCGGACGCCGGTCGGGATGATGTGCTCGTCGACCTCGATGTGCTCGCACTTCGGCCAACGCACGACCCAGTCGCGCCGCGCGCCGGCCGGCATGCGGAGGTACGGGTGCCAGCAGAACGAGAGAGGAACGGGACGCGTGCTTGTCGGCGCCACTTCCGTGGTGAGCCGGAGCCCGCGTTCGTCGAAGCGCGCGTCGACCGCGACGCGATGCGGGAACGGGAAGGCGCGGAGCCGGTCCGTGCTCGCGCCGTAGTCGAACTCGGCGCGCAGGCGACCGGGCTCGAGTCGGGTGACGTCGAAGCCGGCGCCGAGCAGGTTGCCGTGGATCGGCAGGCCGTTGTTGTCGACCGGGAGGTCGAGGCCCTGCAGGTCGACCCGGCGCCCGGCCGCGCGATACCCCCAACGGCCGAGCCGGTTCCCCCACGGGTGCACCAAGGGCAGCGCGGTCATCGCGCCGGCGCGGAACGCGTCGAGCGTTCGCGGCCACGCGACGTACTCCTCGCCGCGGTACCGCAAGGAGGTGCCGAGCATGCCGGTGCCCGGCAGGAACGTCGCTTCGTAGTCGGCGGCGCGCAGTGTGACGGCCGCCGTGCCCTTCCAGACGTGCAGCTCGACGGCGCCCATCGGCTACTGGTTCGGCTTCTCGCCGCTCTTCGCCGCGCGCTCCATCTCCTTGAGCCGATCGAGGATCGGCATCGGTTCCTGGCCGACCTCGTCGAAGCGGGCCGCGAGCTGGTCGACGGTCCAGCGCCCGTCGTTGCGGATCTCGCGCACCTCGACCGGCTGGTTCCACACCGCGACGCGGCCGTCGTTGACCGTGTACACCTGACCCGTGACTTCGCGTGCGTGATCCGAGAGCAAGAAGCAGACCATCGGCGCGACGTCCTCCGGCTCGCCCATCTCGATGCCGAACGGCACGTTGCCCGACATGCGCGACTTGGCGACCGGGGCGATGCAGTTCGCCGTCACGCCGTACTTGTACATGCCGGCTGCCGCGCTGCGGACCAGCGAGACGATGCCGCCCTTCGCGGCCGAGTAGTTCGCCTGCGCGACGCTCGCCGCGAACGCGCCGGACGTGAAGCCGATCAGCGTGCCGCGCTTCTGCTGGCGGAACGCCGCCGCCGCGGCGCGGAACACCGTGAACGTGCCCTTGAGGTGGGTCTCGATCACGGGATCCCACTCCTCTTCGGACATGTTGAAGAGCATCCGCTCCCGCAGGATGCCCGCGACGCAGACGACACCGTCGACGCGACCGAACGTGTCGACGGCCTGTTGCACGATGGACGCGCCGCCTTCCATCGTGGTCACCGACTGCGCGTTCGCCGCCGCCCGGCCACCGATGTCGGTGATCTCCTGGACCACGGCTTCGGCGACCTCACTCGTCGGCTCGTTGCCGTCGATGCTCACGCCGTAGTCGTTGACGATCACCGCCGCGCCCTCGGCCGCCGCGCCCATGGCGACGGCGCGCCCGATGCCGCGCCCGGCACCGGTGACCGCGATGACCTTGCCGTCCAATGCACCCACGTCACGACCTCCGACGAACTTCTCTTGGGGGGTTCTCGGCGGCGGAACGCTAGTAGCTTCGAGGGCCGTGCGACCTGCTGGAGTGCATCACGTCTCCATCTGCGTCAGCGACGCGGATGCGGCCCGGGACTTCTACTGCGACATCCTCGGGTGCTCGCCGTTGCCGCGGCCCGACCTCGGGCCCGGCCACTGGCTCGACGCGGGCGGCCAGCAGGTGCACCTGATGCAGTCGGACGACGTGCCGCCGCGCAGCAACCACTTCGCGTTCCGCGTCGACGACCTCGACGCCACCGTCGCCGAGCTCGAGGCCAAGGGCGTCGAGGTCCACCCGATCCCGCACATCGAAGGGGCGGGCCGGCAGGCGTTCCTCCACGACCCCTTCGGCAACTTCCTCGAGCTCAACCAGCCCGACTGACGACCTTCAGCGTTGCCAGCTGTACGCGAGGAAGTGCTTGCCGGTCCATGCGGGCGGCAGGTCGTGGTCCTTCTCGGGGTCGTGCCACACGTCGTACGGGACGTCGCGATCGAGGCGACGCACGAAGCCGAGGCGCGGGTACAGCCGTTGCGCGGCCTCGAGCCACTCCGTGGTGTGGATCAGGACCGGACGCGCACCTGCGCGTGTCAGGCACTCGCGCACGAATGCCTCGCCGATGCCGCGCCCGTGCGCTCGGGGTCGACGGCGAGAAGGCGGAACTGCACCTCGCCGGGTTCGGTCCACTCGAGCCACGGTGAGGTCGGGTCGGCGACGAGCGTCACCGCGCCGAGCACCGTGTCGTCCGCGGCGTCGACGGCAACGAGCACGTCTGCAGCCGCGGCGCGCGGGCGGCGACGTCGCGGATCTCGTCCGCGTAGCCACCCCAGAGGTGGTCGACGGGGAGCGCGGCGTACGCCGCGATCGTCAGCTCGCCGACCCGCCCGTACTCCGCGGGTTGGGCGGGGCGGATCAGGAGCGGGCTCACATCGTGCCTTCCAGCCGCTTGGCTTCGATGATGCTGCGCAGGAACATCTGCGTGCGGTCGCTTCTCCGGGTCCGGAAGATCTGCTCGGGCGGGCCCTCCTCCTCGATCCGGCCCTCGTAGAGGAACACGACCTTGCTCGAGACGTCGCGAGCGAATCCCATCTCGTGCGTCGCGATCAGCATCGTCATGCCCTCACGCGCGAGCTGGCTCACGAGGGCGAGCACCTCGGAGACGAGCTCCGGGTCGAGCGCGCTCGTGACCTCGTCGAGCAGCATCACGCGCGGCTGCATCGCGAGCGCGCGCACGATCGCGACGCGCTGCTGCTGACCGCCCGAGAGCCGGTCGGGGTACTCGTGCGCCTTGTCGGCGAGCCCGATGCGGTTGAGCAGCGCGTACGCGCGTTCGGTCGGCGTCGTCGCGGCTCAGCTTCAGCACCTTCCGCGGTGCGAGCGACACGTTGTCGAGCACGCTCATGTGCGGGAACAGGTTGAAGCTCTGGAACACGATGCCGACGTCGGCGCGCAACGCGTTGACGTCGACGCCGCGGCCCGAGACGCGCTCGCCGTCGATGTGGATCTCGCCGCCCTCGATCGGCTCGAGCGCGTTGATGCAGCGCAGCAGCGTCGACTTGCCGCAGCCGGACGGCCCGATGAGACACACGACCTGGTGCTCGTCGACGCGTGAGGTCGACGCCGCGCAGCACCTCGTTGTCGCCGAAGCGCTTGTGCACGTCGCGCAGCTCGATGAACGCGCTCATCTGCGCCTGCGTGCGTTCTTTGTCGATGCGGATGAGGTAGTCGACGAAGCGCGTGCACGGGAATCGTGATGATCGAGGTAAGCAGATCGCGGCGCCGGTGACGGGGGAGAGGTTGAAGTACTTGTTCTTGTAGAGGTCGCGCGTAGTTGAGGATCTCGACGACGCCGACGAACGAGACGAGCGCGGTGTCCTTCTGCAGCGCGACGAAGTCGTTGAGCAGCGGCGGGATGATCCGCCGCACGGCCTGCGGGATCACGACGTGGCGCATCGTCTGCCACTGCGACAGTCCGAGCGAACGCGCGGCCGCGGCTCTGGCTCCAGTGGATGCTCTCGAGGCCGGCGCGGTACACCTCGGCGACGTACGCGCCGTACACGAGCACGAGGGCGAGGACCGACAGCCAGAACACCTGGCCGTCCTTGCTCATGCTGTCGAAGACGGGCACGCCGGCGAGCGCGAAGCCGAACACGATCAGGTAGATCGTGATGACCGCGGGCACACCGCGGAACACGTCGGTGTAGGCGATCGCGAGGAACCGGACCGGTGCGCAGCGCGCGGCCCGGGAGCAGGCGCACGACCGCGACGAGCATCGCCCAGATCAGCACGAGGATCTCGCTGACGACGAACAGCTTGATGTTGAGCCAGAAGCCCTTGAGCAGGCCGGTGCGGCTGCGCCAGATGATCGACCAGTCGAACAGCACCGAACGGACGCGCGCCGTCGTTCGCGGAGAGCAGGAACGCGACGAACGCGACGATCGAGCGCGGTCAGTCCGAGGCCGACGACGAACCAGATGTGGTCGCGCGAGTCCTCGACCGCGACGCGCGCGTCGGCGGATCGTCGCCGCGCGCGGCGAGTCGCTCGGCGCGGCGCGACGCGCGCGAACGCGCGGATGCCGTAGTACGGAACGACGAGCGTCGCGACCGCCGAGCGCGACCTCGATGACGCGCGCGATCACGACCAGGCCGTGGTCGCTCGACGTGCAGCGACTGGTCGAACTTCCAGAGCATGCGCGATCGTGAAGGCGGCGATCGCGATCGCGACGCGATCACGCCGACGATCGCCGCGGGCAGGTTCCCGCCGGAAGCGGCACCGCCCGGCGCACGGATGCGCCGGGCGGTGCGCCGAGATCGAGTTCCGTCGGGTGCCACGTCGTCGGTCGCTCACGTCCTCGAGACGATCGGGGTCATCGTTCAGGAACGGAGATCATCGGGAGGTTGCCGGGATCGGCGGTGAGGTCCTTCGTCGCCAGCTGCGTCGAGCTGACCGGAGTCCTCCAGCTGCTTCAGCACCGCGTTGATCGGCGCCGACGTTCGTCGAGCCCTTCGGCAGGATCGCGCCGTACTGGTCGGGGCCACCGGTCCTGCGCGAACTGCGACGACGACCTCGAACTTGCCGTTCGACTGCGCCGCTTCACCGAGGTTGATCGCGGTGTCGATGAGGACCGCGTCGACCTGCTTGGCCTGCGAGCGCCGCGTACGCGTCGGACAGCGACTGGAAGACCTTCGGGTCCTTGTCGGGCTTGATCTTGTCGAGCAGGTCGATCGCGGTCGTGCTCGTCTGCACGCCCCACTGCGCCTTCTTGGCCTCGGCGAGCGTCGTGATCGACGTCGCCGTCGGGTTCACGAGGATGCCCTGGTTCGACTCGAAGTAGGGGATCGAGAACTTCGACGACCTTGGCCCGGTCGCAGGTGATCGTGACCTGCGACAACGCGACGTCGTAGTCGGTCACGGTGCCCGGCGGTGATCGAGTCGAAGTTCTCGTTGCGGACGACGAGCTTGCTCAGCCCGAACGCCTGCTGCATCGCCTTGGCGATGTCGTACTCGTAACCCGACGTGACCTTCGTCGGGTCGGTGTCGCTGCCGTCCCAGAAGCCCGGGCCCGGGCAGGCTCGTCACGACGGTCAGCGTGTCGGGCGTGACCGGCTTGAAGTCGCTCGCGCGTGCCGATGTCGGTCGACGTATGCGCTCGTGCCGCTGCAGTCGATGCTCGGCAGCGTCGTCGGTCGTGTTCGACACGGTGCGTCGACGAGCCTGGCCGTCGTCGTCGTGTCGCCGCGATCGCGGCTTGCTACTGCTCCCGCATGCGGCGGCACCGGCTGCGAAAACGCAGCGTGGCCATGACTGCAAATCTGCGCACTGTGTCCTCCCACGTCTGGAAGCCGAGACATTACTCAGGCGACACCGACTCGACGGAAGCCTCCCGCATCGAGGGCGTTCACGATCTCGTCAGCATGCGCCCGGTCCCGGGTCTCGACCGAGAGGTCGAGGCGGACGCTCTTGAGCGCGACGCCCGGAAGATCGCGGCGGTGCTCGACGTCGACGATGTTGGCGCGCAGACCGCCGACGATCTGGGCCACCGCCGCGAGCACGCCGGGCCGATCGGGGAGCTCGATCGCGAGGCGCACGAGCCGGCCCGACCGGGCGAGCGCCCGCAGCAGCACCGATGACGAGCATCGCGGGCGTCGATGTTGCCGCCGCTCAGCACGACCACCGACGTTGTGGTCGCGGAAGCGTGTCCGGGTACTCGAGCGAGCGCGGCGAGCCCGGCCGCGCCCGCGCCTTCGAGGATCGTCTTCTCGATCTCGGCGCCGAGCGCGATCGCCTCTTCGATGCGTTGCTCGGAGACGACGACGATGTCGTCGACGAGCGTCGCCGACGATGCTCGCGCGTGAGCGTGCCCCGGTCGGTCGACGGCGATGCCTTCGGCGATCGTCGGGCCGCCGGCTGCGGCGCCGGTCCGCGGCCGAGCGCGTGCACCATCCCCGCGTAGCCCTCGGCCTGCACGCCGACGACGCGCACGTCGGGCCGCAGCGCCTTGACCGCGACGGCGATGCCGGAGATCGAGTCCGCCGCCGCCGATCGGGCACGACGATCGTGTCGAGCGTCGGGACCTGCGTCGAGCGATCTCGAGGCCGATCGTGCCCTGGCCGGCGATGACGAGCGGGTCGTCGAACGCGGGCACGAGCGTGGCGCCGGTCTCGCGCGCGATCGCTCGAGCGCGTCGCGAGCGCGCCCGGCGTAGTCGGCGCCCTCGAGCACGACCTCCGCGCCGTGGTACGCGGTGTTCGACACCTTCGTGAACGGCGTGTCGGCGGGCATGACGATCGTGGCCGGGATGCCGAGCAGGTGGGCGTGGTAAGCGACGCCCTGCGCGTGGTTGCCGGCCGACGCGGCGACGACGCCCTGTGGCCCGGTCGGCCGCCGGCAGGTCGCGCGAGGAAGTTGCGGGCGCCCCGCTCCTTGAACGACGCCGGTGAACTGCAGGTTCTCGAACTTCAGCCACACCCGGGCGCCGGTGATGGCCGAGAGCGTCTCGCGAGCGGGTCGTCGGGGTGGCGACGACGGCGTCCGCGGATCGTCGGCGGCCGCGGCCTCGCACGTCGGCGAGGGTCACGGCAGGTCCGGGCATGCGTCCACGGCAGCATCTTCGCACCCGGGCGCGGTGCCGGCGGCGCTTGCGACCTCGGATAATGACCGTTATCATCGCCGGATGGCCGCCGCTCCACGACACGCTCGACCCGGGACCGGCTCGCTCGCCGCCGCGGTCGAGGTCTTCGTCGAGCAGGGCTACGAGGGCGCCCGCGCTGCAGGACATCGCCCGCGCCGCCGGGCTCACGACCGGTGCGATCTACGCCAACTTCCGCGGCAAGGACGAGCTGCTCTTCGACGCGATCGGCGCGCGCGCCGGCGTCGAGATGGACGCGCTGCTCGCAGAGGCGCGCGGCCGCGAGCGCCGCGACGTGCTCGAGCATGCTCGGCGATCGACGCTGCGTGCCGCACGCAGCACCGGCCGCCGCTGCTGATCGACGCGATCGTCGCCGCGCGGCGCGACGACGAGCTCGCGGCGCGCGCTGCGCGACCGTGTCGCCGCGCGCGAAGCGCTGCTCGTCGAGCTCGTCGAGCGCGCCAAGCTCGAACGGCACGATCGATCCCGCGCTCGACTCCGACGACGTTCGCGCGCTTCGGCCTCACGCTCGCGATGGGTGCGCTCGTGATGCGCACGCTCGCATGTCGACGCCCCGGCCGAGGGCGCCTGGCACGAACTGATCCCGCGTCTGCTCGACGCCGTCTCCGAGGAGAACCGCTCATGACCACCACCGAAGAGACGACGCGGCCGAGAAGCTCGAGACGATCCACGCCGTCACCGCCGAGATCGACGCGATCTTCACGTGGGACTACGAGCGCAGCCGCTGCCGCTCATGCAAGCTCTACGAGAAGGCGAAGACGTCGCAGTGGAACGCGTCGACCGATCTCGACTGGTCGATCGACGTCGACCCCGAGAAGGTCGCCGACGAGCTCGGTCAGGGCGGCACCGCGCGCTTCCAGGCGCTGGCCGAGGCCGAGGGCTCGCCGGTGAAGCACTTCGGCGACAAGGAGTGGCGCCAGGTCGGCATCGAGCTGCAGAACTCGCTGCTGTCGCAGTTCATGCACGGCGAGCAGGGCGCGCTGCTCTGCACCGCGCGCATCGTCGAGACGGTGCCGTGGATCGACGCCAAGTACTACGCGGCGACGCAGGTGATGGACGAGGCGCGCCACGTCGAGGTGTTCGCGCGCTACCTCGACGAGAAGCTCGGCACGCAGTACGGCATCAACGAGAACCTGAAGGGCATCCTCGACGACATCCTCTCCGACCCGCGCTGGGACATCGCGTACCTCGGCATGCAGATCATGGTCGAAGGGCTCGCGCTCGCCGCCTTCGGCATGATGCACACAGATCACGACCGAGCCGCTGCTGAAGAAGATGCTGCGCTACGTGATGAGCGACGAGGCGCGGCACGTCGCGTTCGGCGTGCTCTCGTTGCAGGAGTTCTACAAGCGAGCTCACCGACGCGGAGATGCGCGAGCGCCAGGAGTTCGCGTTCGACGTCGCGCGGCGGCTGCAGCGTCGCTTCGCGCACGCCGAGATGTGGGCGCGGATGGGGGTCGACCCCGACGCCGTGTACCGCACGATGGACACAGGTCAACCCGCCGGCGCAGCAGATGTTCCAGCAACTGCTGTTCTCGAAGATCGTCCCGAACTGCAAGAAGCTCGGCCTGCTCGACGCGGCCGACGGCTGGCTGCGGGAGCGCTTCACCGAGATCGGCGTCATCCAGTTCGAGGACTGGGTCGACACCGGCGAGGAGTACGCGGCGCTGGACGAGGTCGAAAAGGACCGCCAAGAATCGGCTTCGTGAGCGAAGGCGACCCACCGCAGGCCGAAACCCAGGTCGACACGAAGGTCGAGCACCGCGTCGATACCGAAGCACTGTTCGCGGCGGCCGACCAGGGCACGCTCTGGTCGTTCTGGGCCGCGCGAGTTCCCGGATCGGGTCGCGGTTAGCTCCGAGTACGGAGACCGCACGCTCGCGGAGGTCGACGCGCACGCGAACCAGCTCGCACGCGCGTTGCGAGCGCGCGGCGTGGCCGCGGGTGACGGGCTGGCGTTGCTCTGCGGGAACCGTCCCGAGTTCGTCGAGGCGAGCGCGACCGCGCAACGGGCGGGGTTGCGGCTCACGACCATCAACTGGCACCTGACCGGTGAGGAAGCGGGCTACATCGTCGACGACTGCGAGGCGACCGCGTTCATCGCGGACGCGCGCTACGCCGAAACTGCGGTCGAAGCAGCCGCGCCGCACCGCGCCTCGCTGCGAAGATCGCGATCGCCGGCGACATCCCCGGCTTCGAGCGTTACGAGGACGTGCTCGCCGAACACGGCGCGGCGGCGCTCGAGGATCCGGCGCTCGGCGGGACGATGCTCTACACGTCGGGCACGACCGGCCGGCCGAAGGGTGTGCGGCGTGCCACCGAGGACGCGCGAGCGCGCTCGCTCGCGACGCTGACCCGTTACGACGGTCCGCGGCACGTGCACCTGTGCACCGGCCCGCTGTACCACGCCGCGCCGCTCTCGTTCTCGCTCGACCGCGCCCGCGGCGATGGGGGTGCCGATCGTGCTGATGGACGGTTGGGACGCGGAGGAGACGCTCGCGCTGATCGAGGAGCACCGCGTCACCCACACCCACATGGTGCCGACGATGTTCCACCGGCTGCTCGTCGCTGCCGCCGGACGTCCGTGATCGCTACGACGTCTCGTCGCTCGCCTACGTCATCCACGGCGCCGCGCCGTGTCCGGTCGACGTGAAACGGCGGCTGATCGAGTGGCTGGGCCCGATCGTCGTCGAGTACTACGCCGCGACCGAAGGCGCGGGAACTGCTGGTCGCATCGCCCGAGTGGCTGAAGAAGCCGGGCACCGTCGGCAAGGTCGACGCCGCCCGACCACGTCCGGATCCTCGACGACGACGGCCGCGGATGTCCCCGCCGGCACGATCGGCACCGTCTACCTGAAGGCGCCCGACGAGCCGGTTCGAGTACTTCAAGGCGCCGGAGAAGACCGACGGCGCGTACCGGGGCGAGTACTTCACGCTCGGCGACGTCGGCTACGTCGACGAGGACGGGTACCTCTTCCTCACCGACCGCAGCGCGCACCTGATCATCAGCGGCGGTGTGAACATCTATCCGGCCGAGGTCGAGGCGGTGCTGCTCGACCATCCCGCCGTCGGCGACGTCGGCGTCGTCGGCGTGCCCGACGACGAATGGGGCGAGATCGTCGTCGCCGCGATCGAGCTGCACGACGGGCTCGACGGCGTCGCCGGAGCTGGCGGACGAGATCGTCGAGTGGTGCCGCGACCGCATCGCGCACTACAAGTGTCCCCGCCGTGTCGAGTTCGTCGAGGCGCTGCCCCGGCACGACAACGGCAAGCTCTACAAGCAGCAGCTGCGAGAACAACTCCGCAGCGACGCGGGAAGGATGAACTGAGCATGGGGATCTGCGACGGCCGAGTCGTCATCGTCACCGGATCGGGCCGCGGGATCGGACGCGAACACGCACTCGCGTACGCCGCCGAAGGCGCCAAGGTCGTCGTGAACGATCTCGGCGGCGACATGCACGGCGATGGCGGGTCGCTGAGCCCGGCGATGGAAGTCGTGGAAGAGATCAAGGCGATGGGCGGCGAAGCCGTCGCCGACGGCGAGAACGTCGCCGACTTCGCGGGCGCGCGGCCGCATGGTGCAGCGCGCGATCGACACGTTCGGTCGCCTCGACACGCTGGTGAACAACGCGGGCATCCTTCGAGACCGCATGCTCACCAACATGGAGGAGTCGGAGTGGGACGCCGTGATCGCGGTGCACCTCAAGGGTGCGTTCGCACCGACGCGTCACGCCGCCGCGTACTGGCGGGAGCAGTCGAAGGCCGGCAACCCGGTCGCGGGGCGTATCGTCAACACCTCCTCACCGTCGGGTGTGTTCGGCAACGCCGGGCAGACCAACTACGGCGCGGCCAAGGCCGGCATCGCCGCGTTCACGATCATCTGTGGCCTCGAGCTCGGCCGGTACGGCGTGCTCGCCGAACGCGATCGCGCCGGTGGCCCGCACCCGCATGACCGAAGACCTGGGCATGGGTCCGGCACCCGAAGGCGAGTGGGACGGGCTCGACCCCGCCAACATCTCGCCGACGGTCGTGTGGCTCGGTTCCAACGACAACGCCGATGTGACGGGCCGCGTGTTCCTCGTGGACGGCGACCGCGTCTCCGTCGCGGAGGGGTGGCGGCGGGGCCCGACGGCGCGCAACGACAAGATGCGCTGGCAGCCGTCGCAGCTCACCAAGGTCATCCCCGACCTCGTGCAGCAGGCCGAGCCCAACTCGACGATGATGAGCTAGTCACCAAACCGAAGAGGAGTACGGCAATGCCGATGAACCTGGAAGCCGTCGGGGCGGTCTCTGAGCCCGGACGCACGTCGTGGACCTCGAAGGACGCGCTGCTCTACGCGCTCGGGATCGGCGCGGGCCAGACCGACCCGACCGGTTTCGAGCTGGAGTTCACGACCGAGAACTCGATGAACATCGAGCAACGGGTGTTCCCGACGATGCCCGTCATCATCTCGATGGGCGGCGGCCCGGGCCTGCCGAGCTGGGGCGAGTTCGATTTCCGCATGCTCTTGCACGGCGAGCAGGGTGTGACCGTGCACGGCCCGATCCCGCCCGACGGCGAGGTCGACACGGTGTCGCGGATCGTCGGGATCTACGACAAGGGCAAGGCGGCCGTCATCCGCCTCGAGAACACGGCCACGTACGTCGGCAGTGGGAAGCCCACGTTCACGACGCGGTTCGCGGCGTTCATCCGGGGTGAAGGCGGCTTCGGCGAGAGCCGGGGTGACGAGATCGCCGACCCACCGAAGGCGCCCGAGCCGCGCCCGACCGAGAAGTGGCGTACGCGACGCGCAGCGACCAGGCCTTGCTGTACCGGCTCTCCGGTGACCGCAACCCGCTGCACTCGGATCCGGAGATCGCGAAGTTCGCCGGCTTCGAGCGTCCGATCCTCCACGGCCTCTGCACGTACGGCTTCACCGGCCGGGCGTTGCTCCACGGCTTGTGCGGCTCCGACGTCGCCAAGTTCAAGAGCATGGACGCGCGCTTCTCCAAGCCGGTGATGCCGGGTGACGTCCTCACCGTGAAGATGTGGGTGGAGTCGGCCGGCTCCGCGATCTTCCAGACGGTGAACCAGGACGGCGTCGTCGTCATCGACGGCGGTCGGTTCCAGTACGAGTAGTCAGCCAGCCAGCGCGCAGGGCGACGGCGGCCGCGCCGATGAGCGGACCGTCGCGCCCGAGCGCGCCGGGCTCGATGCGAGTGCCGCGCGCGAATTCGATGCGGCAGCGCGCGTCGATCTCGGTCTGCGCGGCGGCGAAGAACGGCGCGCCGAAGCCGAGCGCGACGGATCCGGCCACGACCGCGAGGTCCAGATCGAGCAGGTTGGCGACGCTCGCGACCGCCCGACCGACGAGCGTGCCGGTGCGCCCGATGATGTCGGGCGTCGCCTCGGCGGGCGGCCGACCGGTGATCCGCGCGATCGCGAGGCCCGATGCTTCCGCTTCGAGGCAGCCGCGGGCACCGCACCCGCACTCGTGGCCTTCGGGTTCGACGATGACGTGGCCGATGTGGCCGGCGTTGCCCCCGGTGCCGTCGAGCAGGCGCCCGTCGCTGACGATGCCGCCGCCGACGCCGGTCGAGACGACCATGGCGAGGTAGTTGCGCCGGCCCGCGGCCGCGCCGGTCCAGCCCTCGCCCAGGGCGAGTGCCTTGGCGTCGTTGTCGACCGCGACGGGCAACCCGGTGTGCGCGGCGAGGCGGGCGCGCAACGGGAAGCCGCGCCAGGCCGGGATGTTGAGCGGCGAGACGTGTTCGCCGCCGAGATCCATCGGTCCGCCGCAGCCGACACCGACCCGCGTTACGTCGCGCATCTCGCACGTGTCGACGACGCGCGTGAGCGTGCGGAAGAGCGTCTCCGCGTCAGTGGTCGTCGGGGTGGGGGTCTCGTGGCGCGCCAGCAGTTCGCCCCGCTCGGTCACGAGGCCCACCGCGAGCTTGGTCCCACCGATGTCGATGGCGAGAATCGACACGCCTATTGCTCGGGCGGGGAGACGCGCAGGGCCAGCACGCAGATGTCGTCTGCGGAGGGGCTCGACGCGAACGACCGGTCCACCAAGCTCGCGCAGAGGTCGTCGAGCGGAACGTCGCGCGACGCACGCGTACGGGCCGCGAGCCACTCGAGCCCTTCGTCGATGAGCCGCTCGCGTCGTTCGATCAGGCCGTCGGTGTAGAGGACGAGCAACGCACCATCAGTGAGCGTGACCTGTGCCGACGCGAAGTTCTTGCCGAACGTCCCGAGCGGCGTCGCGTTGACGTCTTCGAGGAAGCGCGTCGTACCGTCGGGCTCGCACAACAACGGCGGCGGATGGCCCGCCCGTGACCACGTCAGCACGCCGGTGTCGGGCTGGTAGCGCACGACCACCGCGGTCACCATGGAGTCCGGGTCCAGGCGCCGCAGCATCTCGTGGGCGCGCCGGAGCAGGTTGGCCGGATCGGCATCGTCGACGGCGTACACGCGCAAGCCGTTGCGAACCCGTCCCATGAGGCTGGCAGCCTCGATGCCGTGACCGGCGACATCACCGACGACCAGGACGAGCGGGCAGCCGTCCACCGCGAACGCGTCGTACCAGTCGCCGCCCACGTCCACGGTGACGTCCGCGGGCCGGTAGACGGCGGCCAACGCGCAGCCGGGCACAGTGGGCAGGCTCTCCGGGACGATCGACTCCTGCAGCACCTCGACCATGTGGTGCTCGGCCGCCAGCTGGAACTGACTCATCTGCCAGAGTTCGCGCGCGTTCGAGCGCCGATGCCGCGCGGCGGCCGAGGTCGGTCGCGAGCTCGAGGTCCGCGTGGCCGAAGGGGACCGGGTGATCGTCGCCGATGAGCACGACGCCAGCGCGTCCGGCCCGAGATGCTGAGCGCGACGACGATGCCGGACACGGGCCGCAACGCTTCGAGCAGCGAGACCACTTCGGCGTCCACCGCGTTCGGGTGTTCGGGAGGCACGAGCACCTCGTGGAGCGCGCCGAAGGTCGCGCCGAGGCCGGTGTCGGCGGCCTTCATGATCACGTCCCGTCCGCCCGCACCGCGATCGATGAGCTCCTGCAGCGCGGGCTGCAACGAGTTCTCGGCGTGCGCGATCGAGGCCGGGCGGAGCGTCCCGTTCGGCTCGCGTGCGTGCACGATCGCGAAGCGGCCGATGCGGGTTGCCGCGAAGCGTGCCGTCGCGTGCAGGACGGCTTCGGGGTCGTCGATGGCGGCGAGCTGCTCGGAGAAGTCGAGCAGCGTACGCAGCCGCGCGCGGCTGCGCTGCTCGGCTTCGAGCAGCGACGCCCGCCCGTGCGCTTGTGCACACGCTTCCACGACCGCGGCGATGTACCGGCGGTCGTCGTCGGTGAAGTCGCGGGGCTCGAGGAACCCGAACGAGAGCACGCCCGCGGTTTCCTCGAATGCGGCAATCGGCAGCACCACGAACGATCCGTGCACCTCCATGCCGTGGTACTGCGGGAATCGCTGCACGCGATCGGCGGCCGACTCCACGAACACGGGTTTCCCGGTGCGGAGCACTTCGGTGGCCGGTAACGACTCGTCGAGGGCGATGGCCATGAACGGGTCCATCACGCCGCGCGGGTAGCCCTCGAACGCGCGGGTGACGAGCATGTTGTTCGCGCTGTCGAGCGAACCAAACCAGCCGTAGTCACCGTCGAGTGCCTGCAAGCCGTGGTGCACGATCGTCACCGCGACGTCGTCGACGGTCGCGGCGCCCGAGAGGGCAAGGGTCAGTTCGTTGAAGCGGCGTAGCAAGCGCGTGGACCGCTCGGCCTGCTGCCGTGCGTCTCGTTCGCGATCGAGCAGCGCGGTGCGCTCGACATCGACCCGATGGCGGGTGTCGATGTTGATCGAGACACCTGTTGCACCCGTGATCACACCGTTCACGTCGCGCACCGGTTCGCCGCGGCCTTCCAGCCAGTGCGTCGAGCCGTCGTTCCACACGATGCGGTGGTCGAACCGCCACGGCGTGCCATCGTCCATTCCCTTGCGTACCGCCGCGAGGGTCCGGTCGCGATCGTCAGGGTGCAGGAGTCGACGCGTACGTCTCGAACTGCCCGTCGAATGCGCCGGGCTCGAGTCCGTAGAGCGCTTCGAGACGCGCATCCCACACGACGCGTCCGGTGCGCAGTTCCCAGCGCCACGTGCCCATTTCCCCCGCTTCCAGTGCGAGTGCGAGCCGTTGCGCGGTTCGCGCCACACCGATCGTCCGGTCCAGCTCCGCCTCTCGTTGCTCGCGCACGCGGGTGAGGAGCGTCGCGCCGATGCAGCCGCCCAACACGATCACAGTGCGGACGATGTGATCGCTTTCGCCGAAGATCCCGTCGACCTTTCCGAGTGCGATCGACAGCACCACCGCGAGGACGCCGAGTGCGATGACATCACGGGTTCTCGCTCCGAACGCGGCGACGAACGGTCCGAGGATCAGGGCGCCGATGAGAACGGTGTCCTTCGAGACGATGTCGGCAATGACGACGAGCGCAGTCGCCAGCAAACCCGCCGCAACCCACCACCACGACCGCGAAAGGGCGCGAGGAGGGCCTGGCAGCATGCGTGCAGACTACTTCCGGGGTGCTGATCGAGCAGTGGCGAACGAGTCCGATTGAAGCTCGCGCTATGTCGGTACGATTCCTGAGTGGCGTCGATCGACCTGCCTCCGGAACGATCGGCTGCGGCGCAAGCCCGCCGATTCGCACGTGAGGTCTCCGCGAGCTGGGGCCTCCTCCCCGAAGTGATCGACGACGTCGAATTGCTGGTGTCCGAGCTCGTGACGAACGCGGTGCTGCACGCACATTCCGCGGCGCGGCTGACGATCGAGCACTTCGACGATCGCATTCGAGTGACGGTGGCCGACAGCAGCGCGGCACCGCCGCGCCTGCGCGATTACGGCCCCGAAGCCGCGACCGGCCGCGGCGTCTTCCTCGTCGATCGGCTCGCCCATCAATGGGGTGTCGAGACGGATGACGACGCGGGGAAGCGGGTGTGGTTCGAAGTCGCGGTGGAAAACGCGAGCGAAGGCTTGCACGCGTGAGCGAGCGGGCGTCCGAAGCGGGAACGACCGATGTCGTGCTGGCCGGTTGCCCGATCGATCTGTTGGAACGGTCGCGCCGCCACAACGAGTCGTTGATGCGTGAATTCGCGTTCTTCGCCGAGTCGGACCAGGAACGAGCCGAGCTGCCGGCGCGGCTGCTCGCGCTCGTGGACCGCGCCCGAGCCCGCCTCGTCGGCTTGAACGTGGCGGTCGAGGAGCAGCTCGCGGCGGCGCGGGCCCGGGGCAAGGAGGTCTGCGACCTGCGAGTCACGCTTCCCTCCGACGGACACGCCCTCGCGGTCGAGCTCGCGAACCTCTTCGAAGAAGCCGAGGAGTTCTGCCGCCGCGGTGACCTCCTCACGCTGGCCGAGTCCGACGAGCCCCACCGGTTCCGTGCCTGGTACCTCGATCAGTACGTGCGTCAGCTCGACGGTGAGGCGCCGACTGCCTGGCCGGCCTGGCGCGCCAGCCGCGTCTGACGCGTCAGTGATCCGGGCGCGGGCAGCGCTTCAGCGTTCGATCGTGAAGAGGTCGGCGACGCCGGCTACTTCGAGCACCCGGGTGACGCGCGAGGGCGGGTGCCGCAGCACGAACTCCGAGCCCTTGGCGTCGAAGCGCTGCTTCGCCTGGATCAGCAGGCTGATGCCGCTGGAGTCGAGGAAGTCGACACCGGCCATGTCGAGCACGAGCGTGCGGGCATCGCTCTGCGAGATCTCGAGCAGCGTGCTGCGCAGCCGGGCCGCCGTGCCGTAGTCGAGCTCGCCGCCGATCGTGACGACGGCGGCGCGGTCTTGGTGCTGGATCGAGAGCGACAGTTCGACCTGCGGCGCGGAATCCACGGCCGTGGAGCGTAGCAAGCCGCCCCCTGGGTAGCGTGCGCCGTATGACGCTCGACTCGTACCGCGCGCGTTCGGATCTCGTCGTCGGCGACGACAAATACGGGGTCTTCCGGCTCGACGCCGTCGTCGACGACCCCGGTCGCCTCCCGTACTCGCTGCGCATCCTGCTCGAGAACCTGCTGCGCCACGAAGACGGCGCGAACGTCGGCGCCGACGACATCGCCGCGCTCGCCGATCGTTCGCGCGCCGCGACCGAGGCCGGTGCGCGCGAGCTGCAGTTCATGCCCGCGCGCGTGCTCATGCAGGACTTCACCGGCGTTCCCGCGATCGTCGACCTCGCGGCGATGCGCGACGCGATGGCCGAGCTCGGCGGCGATCCGCGCCTCATCGAGCCCGGCATCCCGGTCGACCTCGTCATCGACCACTCGATCGTCGCCGACGTCGCCGGCGTCGCCGACGCGTTCGTGCGCAACGCCGAGTTCGAGTTCGCGCGCAACCGAGAGCGCTACACGTTCCTGCGGTGGGCGCAGTCGGCGTTCCGGACGCTGCGCGTGTTCCCGCCGAACCGCGGGATCTGCCACCAGGTGAACCTCGAGTACCTCGCGCAGGTCGTGTTCCGCGACGGCAACGGCCTCGTGTATCCCGACACGCTCGTCGGCACCGACTCGCACACGCCGATGGTGAACGGGCTCGGCGTGCTCGGCTGGGGAGTCGGCGGCATCGAGGCCGAAGCCGCGATGCTCGGCCAGCCGCTCTCGATGCTGTTGCCCCGCGGTCGTCGGCATCGAGCTGCGTCGGTGCGCTGCCGGTCGGGTGCGACCGCGACCGATCTCGTGCTCACCGTCGCGCGAGCTGTTGCGCAAGCACGGTGTCGTCGGCAAGTTCGTCGAGTTCTACGGCGAAGGTGTGGGCCGGGTGCCCGCTCGAGAACCGGGCGACGATCGGCAACATGTCGCCGGAGTACGGCTCGACGTGCACGATCTTCCCGATCGACGACGAGACGCTGCGTTACCTCCGCGGCGACCGGCCGGCCCGACGATCTCGTCGCGCTCGTCGAGACGTACGCCAAGGAACAGGGGCTGTGGCACGACCCCGCGGTGCGGCCGGTGTACGACGAGACGATCTCGTGCTCGACCTGTCGACGGTCGAGCCGTCGCTGGCGGGCCCGGCCGCGCCCGCAGGACCGGGTCGTCGTTGTCGGCGGCGCGCGGCGAGTTCGAGCAGGCGTTGCTCGCGTTCCGGCGGCACGGAGACGCGGACCGCGGCGACGCTGTCCGTCGGTGCGAACCGCGCCGAGGCCGACGAGCGCTCGATCGAGTCGTTCCCGGCGAGCGATCCGCCCGCGGCCGGTGAAGGTATGACGGACGTCGGCGAGCCCGACACGCAGGAGCCGCCCGGCGCGAGCGCGCGACGCCGTCTGCTGCTCGACCGCAAGCCGTTGCCCGGTGACGCTCGCCGACGGCACCGCGATTCGAGCTCGCCGACGGTCACGTGGTGATCGCCGCGATCACGTCGTGCACGAACACGTCGAACCCGTCGGTGATGATCGCGGCGGGACTGCTCGCGCGGAACGCGGTCGCGCGCGGGCTCACGGTCCCGCCGTGGGTGAAGACGTCGCTGGCGCCCGGTTCGTTGGTCGTCACCGACTACTACGAGCGCGCGCAGCCTGCTGGAGCCGTTGCACAGCTCGGCTTCGACGTCGTCGGCTACGGCTGCACCACCTGCATCGGGAACTCGGGGCCGCTCGCGCCGAGATCTCCGCGTCGTGACCGAGAGCGATCTGTCGGTGTGCGTCGGTGCTGTCGGGCAACCGCAACTTCGAGGGCCGCATCCATCCCGACTGCCGGATGAACTACCTCGCGTCGCCGCCGCTCGTCGTCGCGTACACGCTCGCGGGGACGATGGACGTCGACCTGCGCAACGATCCGCTCGGGACCGCGCCGACGGGGCGCCCGTGTTCCTGCGCGACGTCTGGCCGTCCGGAGGCGAGATCGCGCGACGTCGTGGGCGTCGTGCTCGACCGAGCATGTTCGACGCGCAGCTACGCGACGATCCTCGACGGCGACGAGCACTGGCGCGCGCTCCCCGCGCCGACGGGCGACCGCTACGCCTGGGATCGACGACGTCCACGTACATCCGCCGGCCGACGTTCCTCGAAGGCATCGCACCGAGCCGGTCGCGCCCGCCGACATCGAGGGCGCGCGCGTGCTCGCGCTCCTCGGCGACAGCGTCACGACCGACCACATCTCGCCCGCCGGCGTGATCCGGCGCGACGGTCCGGCTGCGCAACTGGTTGCTGGAACACGGCGTCGACCGCTCGACTTCAACTCCTACGGCTCGCGGCGCGGCAACCACGAGGTGATGGTGCGCGGCACGTTCGCGAACGTGCGCCTGCGCAACCGGCTCGCGCCGGGCACCGAGGGCGGCGTCACCGTGCACCTCCCCGACGGCGACGCAGACGACGATCTACGACGCCGCGATGCACTACGCGGGCGAAGGCGTGCCGCTCGTCGTGCTCGCGGGCAAGGAGTACGGCTCCGGGTCGTCGCGCGACTGGGCGGCGAAGGGTTCGCAGCTGCTCGGCATCCGGGCGGTGCTCGTCGAGAGCTTCGAGCGCATCCACCGTTCGAACCTCGTCGGGATGGGTGTGCTGCCGCTCGAGTTCCGTCGACGGCGCAGTCGGTCGGCCTCGCTCGGGCTGACCGGTCACGAGGACGTTCCGGTGCACCGGCGTGGACGCGCTCGCCGAGACGGGTCCGTTGCCGCGCGACGATCCGGGTGTTCGCAGACGGCACCGAGTTCGAGACGATCGCGCGCGCATCGACACGCCGTTCGAGCTGCGACGTGTTCCTCGAGGGCGGCATCCTGCCGTACACGCTGCGCCGGCTGGCGGCGGACGCGCCGTAGTCGGTATCGATTCGGGCGGTCGGCCGGCCACGCTGCGTGTCTGACGCGGGGGTTTCATCGGCGCGAACGGCGAGGTAGACAGGGGTCGTGACGCATCCCGCGGCCGAAGTCATCGTGCACGACCACCTTGGTGTCCGGACCGCGCGTGTCGGTGGCGTGCTCGACGTGTTCTCTGCGGGTGTCGTCGGCGCTCGCATCCTCGACGGCTTGCCACCGGACGCGACCGAGCTGATCCTCGAGCTCGACCGCATCGAGTTCATGGACTCGGCCGGTGTCGAGCGCGCTCGTCCGGTTGCGCGAACACGCTCGCTTGCGTCAGCTCAACGTGCACGTGCAGCTCGGTGCCGCGCCGCACGTGAACCCGACCGTCGTGGCCGTCATCCGCCGCGTGTTCGTCGTCGACGATGTCGTCGACCTCTCGGCCGACGACGACGAGCAGGCCGACGATCCGTCGGTCGCTCAGTCGGTCGACAGGTCGCCGGTCATCTCCACCGGCTGACCGCCGGCCGCGGACCGGTACGCGGCGTCGACGAGCGCGTGCGCGCGCGACGCGTCGGCGAAGTCGGGGACGCGGGCCGCCTGTCGCGCACCGACGCGGACGAACGCGCGCGCCGCGGGGTACAGGTAGACGAAGAAGTCGCGGCGGTCGATGCCGTCGGCGTCGAAGTGGCGGTTGCGCAGCGCCGCGACGTCGAGCCGTTCGGGCTCCTGGTCGGGCCGCTGGATGAGGAAGCCGTCCTCGCGGCGCGCCGACGAGGAAGTCGGTCGTGACCTCGACCGCGCCCTGCTCGAAGAACACCTCGAGCCGGCGTTCCTCGCGCCCGCGCACGCCGTTGAAGATCGAGATCAAGCGTGCCGACGACGCCCGACGCGTGCTCGATCGTGCACACCGCGGTGTCCTCGACGTCGTAGCCGAACACGTTGCGCGTGCGCGCGTAGACGCGCGCGGCCGGGCCGAACAGCCACGAGAGGATGTCGGCGCTGTGGATCGAGTGCTCGAGCAGCGCGCCGCCGCCCGCGTGCGCGCGCTGCGACCGCCACGAGCTGTGACCCGGGACGACGTCGCCGGTCGGCCAGTACTGGTCGTCGCGCAGCGTGTAGCCCATCGGCGCGCCGAGCTCGTTGCTCGTCGACGAGCCGCGACGCAGCTCGTTGATCAGCGGATGGAAGCGCGAGTGGAAGCCGACCTGCGCGGTCGAGTCCCGACGGCCGCGACGAGCTGCGCACATCTCGCGAACGATCGTCGAAGCGCGTCGCGAGCGGCTTCTCGCACAGCAGCGGCTTGCCGGCGGCGACGACGGCGCGCACGAGATCGCGGTGCGTCGTCGTCGGTGTGACGATGACGACGGCGTCGACGTCGGGATCGTCGATGACCGCCTGCGCGTCGGTGCCGACGCGTTCGAACGGGCAGATGCGCTGCGCGCCGCTCGACCGCGTCGGCGGAGAAGTCGGTGACGGCGACCGGCCGGACCTCACCGTCTTCGGCCAGCAGGCGCAA
The DNA here is from genome assembly GCA_963745645.1 of uncultured Actinomycetes bacterium. Classification (GTDB taxonomy): domain Bacteria; phylum Actinomycetota; class Acidimicrobiia; order IMCC26256; family PALSA-610; genus CAVUFH01. Next base: position 203,728 of record CAVUYD010000002.1, on the reverse strand, counting down.
CGCGTACGCGTGGCCCTGGCCGATCATTCCGCACCGATCTGCCCGATCCCGATCGCCCCGCTCATCGACTGGCCAGCCCGCGCATCAATTGGATCGTGACAGGTCGTACGCGCGGCCGTCGACCTCGCGGTGCCAATACGCCTCGCTGCTTCTCCCGTTCGGCCTCACGGGTTCGGGCGGCCGAACAAGACCGACGCAACCGCGCCGCGCCGCGGGCAGGGGATCGTCGCCGAGGCGGTGCTGCAAGTTGCCGGTGAGCCAGAGGCTGGCGAAGCCGTGCGCGAATGACCAGCCGGCGAGACCGACGCGCAGCGCGTCGCGGTCCGGGTAGGAGTGAACCAGTGACCGAGTCTCCCCTCGAAGACATCTCGCTCGAAGGCTGGGACATCGCTCGCGGTGCCGAAACCGACCGGACGCCGTTCGTGTTCAAGGTCTGACCGCCCGGACCGGGCGAAAGCTTCCCGCAAGCCTCGCCAAGAGTTCGACAAGAAACGCGCCGCTGGCTGTCAAGAAGTGATGCCGACGGTCGATTCGGGGATACCGCTCGTGAGACGTTCGCGTCTCGGCTCCGTATTCGTGTGGGGGGCGACGATCGGGCGTCACGAGGAGGTGCCCCGATGGAGGATGAGTACTCGCTGCGCGACATCGCGCAACCGCGGTGCGACGACGTCGTCGTCGCCGCCGCGGCCTTCGGTCCGAACGCGGCCGGACGGCGGGAGCTCAGCACGATCCGGGGCATGTCGGAGCGGCAGGTCCTCAAGAGCCGCGCCTCATTCCTCGCGGACCGTGTTCTGCTGGCCGTGACGCCACTCGAAGTGATCGCGATGGCACTCGGGCCGCTCAGTTCCCGCTTCCGCGAGGTCCTGCGTTGGAACCGCGACTCCATCGTGGTCCGCGCCATCGAGTCGCACGCCCGCGTCGCCAACGTCTTGCGCCCCGCGTTCCTCATCGGCAACCCCCGGGGCCCGCGACTCGAGCTCGCACCGCTCGCACAGGACGACAACACGCGCCGCGTGCTCACGCTGCTCTTCGACATCGGTCACCCGCACGCAGTCTCGCACTGACGCACCGGGCGCCCCCAGGCGCGACTGGCAGAAAAATGCAGGCCGTCGCGAAGTCGTCCCTTGACGGCCCATCGCGTGGGGTGAAGGCTCCGCGCGCGCAACATCCGAAGAAGGGAGAACGCGCGACGAAAAGTCAGCACGTGTTCTAACCGGGGATGACCCCGGAGCGGGGATCAGTGACATGTACTTGTTCACACGACGCCGGACCATCGACACCAGTCGGGCAACCGAAGCAATACCGTGGGCTATCGAGACCGCGGCCAAGGCGACGCAGATCAGCGGGCTTCCCGTCAACGCGTGGAGCAGCATGTGGGGCGAGGATGTCGGCACCGTTGTCTGGGCCGCATTCGTCGACGACCTCACCGCACTCGAACAAGCCGGCGACAAGCTCAACGTCGACGGCGGGTTCAACGATCGCGTGCGTGACGGCGAGCAACTGTTCAGCAGCCCGGTCGCCGACTCGCTCTCGCAGCTCATTCACGGCGCGCCGAACCCGGAGCCCGGCCAGTACGTGAGCGTGGTCACCGCGCAACTCGCGAACGGTCGGATGACGGACGGACTTGCCGGGGCGATCAGCATTGCGGAAGCGGCGGAGCGCATCAGCGGTGTACCGACGAGTGTGTCGCTCGGCGTCACCGGCGCCTACGGCGGCATCGCGTGGCTCAGCAGCTTCGCGGACATCGCGGCGTTGGAAGCGGCCGAAGGCGCGATCAACGCCGACGCGTCGTTCATCTCCCTCGTCGACAGCACCGGCACCTGCTACCAGGCGGGCGCGCAGCAAGCGATCTACCGCCGGCTGAGCTGACGCACGACGAACGTGAACGAGGGGCCGGTCCGCCGGCCCCTCGACGCGTCGAGCCTCCAGGCCGCGCGGTGTTTTGCCAACAAAGTCGAACTGTTCGCGCTCGGCGCGGGTTGCGGGACTCTGATGACTCCGCGGCTATCGGGAATCCACTCCTCGGGCTTGGGCGCACACGACACACCGCGACCGACCCGCGTCCGGAGCGCCCTCGAGAACCGACGGAGTGCGCCCTCGGGAGTGTGTGACGTCAGGACATAGGCAACACATGCAGCGCGTCATGGGAAACGCTTGACATCCCCAGGTGACGGCGCGGCAGCCCTGACGCTCGGGGCATGTCTCGTGCCCGTTTGGTCATCACCGCTGTCGTCGTTGAGGGTAGAGGTGTCCGCGAGGTCGCCCGCGCCACCCGCGTCGTCGTACTTGTCCACGACCTCGACGTCCGCCTCGTCGACGCCGCCACCGGCGAGCTCATCCGTGCGCTCACCATCGACCCGACCAAGGACTACCAACCCCTCGGCCGCTCACCCGGACCCAAGCCGCGGAAGCCGAGATAAGGGTTCAAGTGTTTCCGATGTCTCGCGACATCACAGTGCGCCCTCGGGAGTGTGTGACGTCAGGACATAGGCAACACATGTCGCGCGTCATGGGAAACGCTTGACATCCCCAGGTGACGGCGCGGCAGCCCTGATGCTCGGGGCATGTCTCGTGCCCGTTTGGTCATCACCGCTGTCGTCGTTGAGGGTAGAGGTGTCCGCGAGGTCGCCCGCGCCACCCGCGTCGTCGTACTTGTCCATGACCTCGACGTGCGCGTCGTCGACGCCGCCACCGGCGAGCTCATCCGTGCGCTCACCATCGACCCGACCAAGGACTACCAACCCGTGGCCGCCCACCCGGACCCGAGACCGCGGAAGCCGAGATAAGGGTTCAAGTGTTCCGATGTCTCGCGACATCACAGTGCGCCCTCGGCAGGATTCGAACCTGCGACACACGGTTTAGGAAACCGATGCTCTATCCCCTGAGCTACGAGGGCCTGAAGTCTTGCGATTGCGCCGTCGCGATCAGCGCGAGGCCAATCGTGTCAAACCAGGTCACCACAGTGGCGGCGGCGCGCGGCACGATAACGATAGGCGTGGCGATGACACCCGGTCCCCGGAACCTCACCGAACGTGAACCGTCAGACGCCCTCTCGTGCTTGCAATCGCCCAGAACGGATCACGTCGGTGAATGCCTGATAATCCCGTTCGTTCTGGTCGATCGCCCGCGCCGTCAACATCTTCAAATGAGCGCACGCGACGACGAGCGATTCGCGATGAGGACATCCATCCGCAGGTACTTCCAAGCGGGCGCGACCCTCGAAATGTCGGGGAGGAGTGGGCCGCCGGGCCGTCAGGTGACGGTGAGGAGGGTGTACATCCCGGCGGTGTAGTGGCCGGGAAGGTTGCAGACGAGCTCGTAGCGGCCGGGCGCGAGATCGAGCGTCACCCAGCCCGCGGACCCGGCCGCGATCACCTCGCCGGCGCCGGCGCCGCAGGTGTTGGAGGCCTCGCCCAGGCTCGCGGTCTCGGCGACCCGGCCGTTACCGCGGATCGCGCGCTCACCGACGGCCTGGTTCGCTCCCAACGGCAGCACCACCAGCTCATGAGTCATCGCACTCGGATTCGCCGCCACGAATGACACTTTCCCTGACGGGACCGTCGACTGGTCGGCAAACAGACGCATCGTCCCGCCACCCATCGTGGAGCCGCCCATCATGGGGCCACCCATGCTCGCGAGCGTCACCCGCACGACCGTGCCCGAGAGGTTCGGTACCGAGCACGCGGCGGAACCGCTAGCGCCCATCATCGGGCCGTGCATCATCCAGTCATTCCAGGAGCCCCATTGGCTCCCGTACTGCGACATCCACGCGACCATCTGGTTGCACCACGCCGACGCATCCCCACCCGATCCCGCTATGCCCGGCGCCGTCGACATCCACTGCCGGCACGTCGCTCGCATCGCGTCAGGGTTCGCCCACATTGCCGAACCCGTCTCGCCGGCGTGCAGCTGCTCGGTCATCCAACCGGCCATGCTCGAACACCAATCCGACGGCGGTGCACTCTCACCCGCATAGCTCGTACGCCATCGCGCACACGCCTCCTGCATCGCGGCGAGCTGTTGGGTGTTCGAGCGCGCCGGGCGCGTCGTTGGAGTCTCGGGTGACGACGACCGCAGTCGCAGCGCCCGCCACCAGCACCACGATCACCGCCGCAACAACCCACGGAAGCCACGGCCGCCGCGGGCGCGTCGGCGCCGGTGGTTCGGGGCTGGTGAGCGTCTCGGTCACCACTTCGCGATTGTCCCGGTCCGTCACGATGCGCTCCAGGGTCCTTCGTGCCGAACCTCAAGTCCCATCGCCGATGTGCTCCGTTCACACGACGATCGACGCCGCGACGACCTCGATGGCCGAACCGAAACCGAACCAATCAGCGCGATCGAGCCCGCCGCCAGACCCGCAGCGACCGCCACGCCCATCTCCACCGCGTTCCACGCGATCGTCGAGTACTCGAGCAGAACACCGCGGCGTCGCCGCGCCATCTCCCGCCCGATCACGAGGCGCGGCGCTTGCTCCGCCCCTAGTTCGGGCACAACGCGATCCGCTCACCGACGGCGCCGAGCAACGCCTCCGCCGCGCGCAACACATCGAACAACTCCGGCGCCGCGATCCGATAGAAGACCGCCCGGCCCTCAGGACGGTCCGCGACCAAACCGCACTCCTTCAAGCACGCCAAGTGGCCCGACACGTTCGACTGCGACGTCCCCAGTTCCTCAACCAAATCCGTGACCCGCCGCTCCCCGGCGGCCAGGGCCTGCAGGATGGCCAGCCGGTTCGGATCACTCAACCCCCGGAACAACTTCGCGCCCACATCGCGGCCCGCCCGAGCTCTCGTGGTCGTCATCGCCATCTGCCGATAATATCGGCGTCCGTTGATATGACATCGCCATCAGCTGACGGCGCGTTCCGACGGCTGCACCGTCCTCGAAGGCTGGCCCCACCACGCACGAGCCAGCAAGCTTGCCCTGTCGACTGAACTGAAGCTCCGTGCACTTCGACCTTAGGGTGGCGAGATGATTGCTGATCCTTCGGAAGCCGGGCGGGCCATGCGCGTGGTGATTGTGGGTGGTGTCGCGGGAGGGATGTCGGCGGCGACGCGTCTTCGCCGCCTTGACGCGGACGCGAGCATCACGGTGCTCGAACGGTCTGGTCACGTCTCGTTCGCCAACTGTGGTTTGCCCTATTTCGTAGGAGGGCTGATCGAAGAGGAAGAGGACCTGACACTCCAGACCCCGGAGCAGCTCTTTGCGCGCTTCCGTCTCGACGCGAGGGTCGACCACGAGGTCGTTGCGATCGATCGCGCGGGGCACACGGTGACGGCCCGCTCGACGATCACCGGTGCGGAGACCGTTGTGGGCTACGACAAGCTCGTGCTCAGCACGGGCGCGGCGCCCGTGCGGCCGCCGATCCCCGGCTATGACCGTGTGCGCACCCTACGGACGGTCGAGGACGCAGCCCGGCTGCTGTGTGACGTCGACGTGGCGCCGTCAACCGCGGTGGTGATCGGTGCGGGGTTCATCGGGCTCGAGATGGCCGAGAATCTCGTCGGCCAGGGCATCGATGTCACGATCGTCGAGGCCACGCCACAGGTGCTTCCGCCGCTCGATCCGGAGCTGGCCATTCTCGTCGAGGACGAGCTGGTCGCGCACGGCGTTCATGTCGAGACCGGAGCGACGATCGCATTGGTGGACGACACCACCGTGACGCTTTTCGATGGTCGGATCCTTCCCGCGGAACTTGTGGTCGGCGCGATCGGGGTGCGACCCGATGTGCAACTCGCGGAAGCGGCCGGCCTGGACCTCGGACCGAGCGGCGGCATCGCGGTCACGGACACGAACGAGACGAATGATCCCGACATCTACGCGGTGGGCGATGCCGTCGAGAAGCCGGACGCGATCTCGCACGCGAAGTCGCTGATCGCGCTCGCGAACGTTGCGAATCGTCAAGGTCGAAGGGTGGCTGACCACATCGCCGGGAGACCGTCGCACTCCGTCGCGTCGACGGGGACGGCGATCGTCAAGGTCTTCGATCTGGTCGCCGCGACCGTCGGATGGAGCGAACGGCGCCTGCAAGCAGCAGGGCTGCCGTTCCGAGCAATCCACTCACACCCGTTCGACCATGCCACCTACTACCCCGGCGCGACGCGCATGTGCGCGAAGCTGATCTTCGACCCGGACGACGGAACGATTCTCGGTGCACAGATCGTCGGCCGTAACGGCGTCGACAAACGGATCGACGTGATCGCGACCGCGATGGCCGGCGGCGTGACTGCCGATCGTCTCGCCGACCTCGAACTGGCGTATGCCCCGCCGTTCTCATCCGCCAAGGATCCCGTCAACATGCTCGGGTACATGGCCGAGAACGTGCTGAGCGGCGACTGCGACATCGTCGAACCGAGCGAGCTCGATGCGCTCGTCGCCCAAGGCTGGACCCTGATGGACGTACGCACCGCCGAGGAACACGCCGCCGGCGCCATCCCCGGATCGATCAACCTGCCGATCGACTCGCTACGCGACGAACTCGACACGCTCCCTGCCGCCCCCATCGTCGTCTATTGCGAGGTCGGCCAACGAGGACATACCGCGACCGCTCTGATGCACGAACTCGGGATCCAAGCACGCAACCTCGACGGCGGCTACCAAACCTGGACAGCAACCTTGCGCGCTCAGGCACAGCAACCGGCCAGATAGCACATCACGAACCCGCGCCCTATGCGACGCGCTCATCGACCGCCCGACCTATTGCAGAGGAGGTTGATCGAGACCGCGACGGCGTAGGTCAGTACCTCACCAATGCCCTGCCCCATCGGGTCCCCTCGGTCGGCCTGCGCCCTTGGCTATCCGCTGCCTTCGGCCATCTTCTGCTGCGCGTCGGCGAGCGCGCCCTTGAGGGCTTGCACGTGGTGACCCTCGGCCTCGCCGACCACCTTCTGGATCGCGCGCGTCACCGCGGGCTCGACCTTCTCGGCCGCGGAGTGCGGGTACGCGACGATCAGACCGGCGCCGCCGATCGGGATCGTCGCGCCGGCCTGTTCCTCGATCTTGCTGCCGGTCTTCTTGTGCAGCGCCTTGCCCCTGACGGCGCCGACGGCGGCGCCGATCGCGGTCGCGGCGAGCAGCGGCGGCGCGAACAGACCCACCGCGAAGCCGACCGCGCCGAGACCGGCTGCGCCCTCGCGGACCATGTGGTCGGTCTGCTCGACCGCGAGGTTGCCCTCGAGGTCCTTCGTCACGACGACGGCACCGTGCAGGTAGCCGCCACTGTTCGAGGACCGCTTCGTAGTCGTCGTGCGCGGCGTCGGCCGACAGGTAGCCGCCGATCAGGACGTCGGTCGTCTCGTCATCGAATGGCATCGAGTTCTCTCCTGGCGTTCGCTGGTCATCCCGACAGTGCGTGCACGGCTTCTCCGTGGTGCGCGGCGGCGTGGAGGTCGACGGCGTCCTGGTCCGACAGGTGCGGCTTGATGTCGAACGTCACCTTCTTCACCGTGCCGGTGAACGCGAACGGCTTCTGGTCCTCGTAGCCGCGGTCGACGACCCCACCGTTGTCGCGCCCGATGTCCATCCCCGCGTAGCCGGAGAACCGGATCGGCACGGTGTGGTCCATCCGCCCCTTGCCGACCGGTCGGTCATCGATGAACAGCGTCACCTCGCCGCCGGTCGCCGGCGTGGCCCCGTCGGCCGCGAACTCCATGCGCACCGTCACGTCGCCGGTCGGGAGGTCCTCCTCCGCGACCTGCTTGAAGATGAACACGCCCATCATCGAGTAGGTGTGGGTGAGCTTGCCGTCCTTGACGTAGAGCGTGAACCCGCCGAGGTGGTCGGCCTCGGCGACGATCACGCCCTCGGCGCCGCCTTCGGGCACGACGAGATCGGCGCTGATCGTGTACGAGCGGTTGTAGATCCTCGGGATCATGCCGGACATCACGTTCTGCACGTCGCCGCGGAACTCGAACGTCGTCTCCTCCGGGATCGGCGGCAGCATGCCGAAGAACGTCGACAGCGTCGCGAGCAGCGGCAGCACCTTGTACTGCTCCGCCTCCTCCCAGAACAGCTCCTTGAGCTCCTGGACCTTGTCGGGGTGCTCGGCGGCCACGTCGTTGGCCTGGGTGAAGTCGTCGGGCAGGTAGTACAGCTCGGCCGGACCGGCATCCGGATCCCAGACGCCCGGCGCGTACGGCTTGAGCGCGTCGGGTGTGAGCACCCACGGGATGCGCTCGGTCTTCATCGCGAGCCACCAGCCGTCCTTGTACATGGCGCGGTTGCCGATCGTCTCGAAGTACTGCTGGGTGCGGTGTTCGGCGCGGCGGCGTCGGTGAACGACGCCGCGAACGTGGCGCCGTGCATCGGCTCCTGTTCGATCCCGTCGACGGTCTCGGGCTCCGGGATCCCGGCGACATCGAGGATCATGGGAGCCACGTCGATGACATGGGTGAACTGGGAACGCAGCCCGCCGACGTCGTGGATGCGCTCGGGCCAGTGCACGACCAGCGGGTTGCGCGTCCCGCCGAGGTGCGAGCCGACCTGCTTGCCCCACTGGAACGGCGTGTTGCCGGCCCACGCCCACGCCGCGCCGTAGTGGGGGTCCATGATCGCCGCGCCCCACTCGTCCAGGCCGCCGTAGCGCTCCGAGAGCTGGAGCTGCATCTCGTCGGTCAGCGGGATGCCGTTCTGCATCGTCAGCTCGTTGAACGAGCCGGTGAGCGTGCCCTCCATGCTGGCGCCGTTGTCGCCCCAGATCCAGAGGATCAGCGTGTTGTCGAGCTCGCCCAGCTCCTCGATCGCGTCGATGACGCGGCCGACGTTGTAGTCGGCGTTCTCCGAGAACCCGGCGTACACCTCCATCTGGCGGGCGTAGAACGCCTTCAGCTTGTCGGGGACGTCGTCCCACGCCGGGAAGGCCGCGTCGCGAGGCGTCAGCTCGGCATCGGCGGGGATGACGCCGAGCTCCTTCTGGCGGGCGAAGGTCTCCTCGCGGAGCTTGTCCCATCCTTGGTCGAACTTGCCCTTGTACTTGTCCGCCCACTCCCGCGCGACGTGGTGCGGAGCGTGGCTGCAGCCGGTCGAGAAGTAGACGAAGAACGGCTTGTGGGCGTCCTGCGCGCGGACCCCGTGCATCCACTCGATGGTGCGGTCGGCCATCGCATCCGGGAAGTAGAACGGATGCTCGTCGTCGTAGAACCCCTCGGGAGTGCCGATGATCTTCTGGTTCTCGGCCAGGCACGGATCCCACTGGCTCGCGCCGCCGCCGAGGAACCCGTAGAAGTAGTCGAAGCCCCAGCCGTTCGGCCACCGGTCGAACGGCCCGGCCGGACCCTGCTGCCCGTCGGGCGTCAGGTGCCACTTCCCGAAGGCCGCGGTGCTGTAGCCGTTGTCCCGGAGGATCCGAGGCAGCGGAGCGCAGTCCCGTGGCAGCGTCGCGGAGTAGCCCGGGAACCCGCCCGCGAACTCGCCGACCGAGCCGAACCCGACCGCGTGGTTGTTCCGCCCGGTCAGCAGCGCCGCCCGCGTCGGAGAGCACAGCGCCGTGACGTGGAACCGGTTGTAGCGCACCCCACCCTCGGCGATCCGGGTGTAGTTCGGCGTCTGGATCGGTCCGCCGAAGGTGCTCGGGTTCCCGAATCCGGCGTCGTCGATGAGGACCAGCAGCACGTTCGGTGCGCCGTCCGGCGGCGTCGGGTGTCCGATGAGGTTCCAGTCCGGCTGCGATCCGTCGAGCGTCCGGTTGACGACTCCCTCGAACGTCTTCCGCCGGATCGGGAGCCTGCTGCGGTCGACTTCGCTCACCGTCACGTCCTTCCTCGTTCGCCCGCGCAATCGTCGACGTACCTTCGGCCGCCGTCACGTCCAGTCGACTCGCCTGGGTGCTCGTTCGCTATCCCGAATCGGCATGACCGGCGTTTCTGAGCGCCGTGCCCCGGCCGCGTGTGACGATGCGCGCGCTCGGCTCCGTGCTCTTCGTCGGGTCCGCGGCCGGGATTGTGGCACTGCCGTCATTTCTCGGTCTCGATCGCACCTGTCGGAGCGCGCCCGGCAACTCTCAGGGTGGTCGCCGATCTCAGCGCTGATCGGGGCAGGAGATCGGCCTCGGCGATGGCGCGCACCGCCTCGACGACATCTGCCTCGACGATGAAACCGGCCGAAAGGAGCGTGCGAAGCGTCGCACCCACACCCGCCGATGCCGCATCGCCGGCGCAGGCGAGTGCGTCGAGCATTTCGGCGGACACCGCGGCCGCGGCGACGTCCGCGTTCGCGCGCGCGGCGGCGGCGCGAGCGAGCGACGGACCGAGGACGAGCATGGTTTCGGGCTCGAGACATCCGAACATGATCGGGAATCCATCGGCCGCGAGCGCGGCGTCGCGCAGCGCGCTTGCCCATGTTGCCTCGACGAGCAACAGCAGCAACGTGGTCCCTGGCTGCAGGCGGCGCGGCGAAGGTCTCGATCGTCTCCAGGTCGAGGCCGATCTCACCGAAGCTATGCAGCTCGAGCGACTCGACGGACCCCGGCTCGCTCGCGTCGTCCTCGAAGAGTCGGCTCAGTGCCGAATCGCTCGGGAGTGAACTCACCTCGATGTCGGAGGATTCGGCGTCATAACGCAGTCCGCCGCTTGCATCCTTCGAGACGATGAGGACGTCGAGCACTCCGATGACCCCCCGAGCACGGAGCCGGCGGACTTCACGAGCCACGTCGGACGGAAGTCGATCGCCAACGTCGAAGGCGAATGCGAGCAGCTGCACCGATCCAAGATCTGCCATGGGCGTGCCCTTCAGTCGCCCATGCGCCTCGCGAATGGCGACCTGTCGTGCCCGGGGGAGTTCCGTGCGCTCCACGATCGTCTCCGGGCGGGAGTGAAATGGCTATCCGAATCCGGCGGCGGTGGGCGCCGGGTCCGGAGAAGGGCCGTACGGCCCTATGGACCGCGCGTACGGCGTGCTCAGGTAAATGGGGGAAGAGCAACGCGGGGATGGGGTCAGATGCACGGGAAACGTCGCGTGATCACGGCGATCGACGAGTTCCTCGATCCGAGTTCGGCCGCGCGGATGACGCCGATGGTCCTGACCCCAGGCGCGATGCGCGCCGAGATCGTCGCCGTGAGCTTGGGCGGAGTCGGCGTGGAGATCGTCGATTACTCCGCTGCGGTCGCGACGCGTGGTGAAACCGTTCCCGAACGAATCGGCGTGCTTGTCCCGCTGCGTCACATGGTGTCCGGGCACGTCAATGGAGAGACGCTCGCGCCCGACAAGCTCCTCGTGTTCGGTGAGTCTTCGGAGGTCGCGGGTGCAGTCCGCGAGCCGTTGCGTTGCGGCATCTTGTCGATCGAGCCACAGGCGCTGCAGCGCGCCGCACGGGGGTTGGGCGTCGAGATCGACCCGCCGGGTCGCGGCGACTTCCGTCCAGTCCGATCGTTGCTGTGGATGCACCTGAGCGGATTGTTCCAACGGGTGCTGCAGACGGTGCGCGCCGGGCGCGATGTCCCGGCGATGATGGGGGATGCCTTCGCCGGCGCCGTCGCCGAATCCCTCGCCGTCTCCGAGTGCGACAGTTGCCGCAACGGCTCCCGCATCGACAGCGTGCGCGTCGTCCGAGTCTGTGAGCAATATGCGACGCGCTGCTTCTACCAAAACGTCAGCCTCGCTGATCTCTGTGACGCGACGGGAGCCTCGGAGCGGCGCATCCGCCACGCGTTCTACGAGGTGTACGGGATGTCGCCGACCGGCTACCTGCCGCGTCGCCGCTCTCAATGAAGTCCGTCACGCGCTGCTCAACGACCCACGACCGCGCGACGCCGTGAGTCGGGCCGCGACCGATCACGGCTTCTGGCATCTCAGTCGCTTCGCCGGCCAGTACCGAGCCTTGTTCGGCGAAGCGCCGAGCGAAACGCTCGAGCGCGCGCGTTGCGAGGCGGCGACAGGCTGAGGCAAGCCAGCTTCGAGGCGGTGACCAGGGCGGCCGCGGGCGCGCTGCGATGTAGATGAGCATCCAGAGGAACGGGAGGATGATGATGAAGAAGGCCCACCCAGCCTTCGCCCATCCACTGTGGTCGTGCCGGCGGAAGTTCGCGAACGCGTTCCCGCCGGCGGCCGTGCCCAACTGATGCCGGCCGAGGGCGAGGTCGGCCCGGAGACGCTGCTCGAGCTCACGCCCGGGGTTCGCACGCGGCGCGACGCAATAGGTCACGTGCTGGTCGACTCACCCGTCGGTACCGTCGTCGACATCGGGCCCAGGGGCTTCGGCATCCTTGCGCTGTTCTCGGAGCCGCGAGCGCTCGGTGCGGCGATCACCGCGCTCGAGCGCGCATCCGGTGCCGCCACCGACTTCGCGCCCACGATGAGCGTCATCAACATGCTCCTGGAGGAAGGCGTGTTGGTGGAGGTCGGCACCGACCGACCGGTGACGAGCGGATGGGCCGATCCGGTCGAGCATGCGCGCATGCTCCACGACGACCGCCGGACCGGCGACTACATCGCGGCGTTGGCCGCCGCTGTCCGCCCCGATGACATCGTGCTCGACATCGGCACGGGCAGCGGGGTCCTCGCGGTTGCCGCGGCGCGCGCGGGAGCGCGCCACGTCTACGCGATCGAGGCGAGTGACATCGCCGCGGTGGCCGCGCGCGTGTTCGAGGTCAACGGTGTGCAGGACCGCGTGACGCTGCTGCCGGGTTGGTCGCGTCAGATCGAGCTGCCGGAGCGTGCCGATCTGCTCGTTGCCGAGGTCATCGGCAACGAGCCGTTCGAGGAGGAGATCCTCGAGACGACGCTCGACGCGCGGCGCCGCCTCCTCAAGCCGAACGCGCGACTCCTTCCCTCCGCGCTCGCCTTGTACGTGCGACCTCTCCTGTTGCCGGAAGCCGAGGTCCGTCAACGTGCGTTCGGGCGGGCCGCGGTCGCGCGCTGGGCGAGGTTGTACGGCATGGACTTCCAACCGTTGTTGGACGCGACGCACCCAGGTCCGCTGCACACGATCACGGAGGGCGAGGTGGTCGCGACGTGGCCGGAATCCGGTTCGGCCGCCTTGCTGGCATCGGTCGATCTCGCGAGGTTCGCGGACCTCCCCGTATCCGCGTCGGTCGACCTGATGGTCGATGAGCCCGGCGCGGTCAACGCCGTGGCGCTCACGTTTCGCGCGGAGCTGCACGACGGCATCGCGCACACGGTCGATCCGTGGTCATGGCCGGCGTCGAGCTGGGCGACCTCGGTGTGGGTGGTACCCGAGCCGGTCGAGGTCGGCGGCGACTCCGTGCTGCGCGTGCACTATTCGCCGTCGCGTTCCCGGCCGGCCGGATGGCCTCACGTGGGCCGTCGTGCGCGGCGACACGTCGTGAACGGTTCGCGGTTGTCGATCCTTCGACGCGCGTTGCCGAATCCGGATAGTCGCCATCCGCCCGGAAGTCGACAATCGAGTCACTTGCTCACGGCGTCAGGAGACGATGATGGGAATGGTGCGTAGGCGAACCCGCCGCCGGACGATGATGGTGGCCGGAGGGGTCGCGTACGCGGCCGGCCGCAGCGCCAACCGGGCCGGAGCGAACGAACAGCAACCCGAGTACGAGGCCGCGCCGCCTCCGCCGCCCGCTCCGCCCGCGCCCGCGCCGGCCGAAGTCGACGCGGCGAGCGAGATCGAGCGCCTCGCTTCGTTGCACGACTCGGGCGCCCTCTCCGACGAGGAGTTCGCGGGCCGCGAAGCAGCAGATCCTCGGCGTCTAGCCGATCCGAGCAACCGAACGAGGAGAGAAGACATGGCCGAGAACTCCCGGGGCGCCACCCTGGTGCGCGCGGTCGAGACGTTCATTCGTCCCGACGATGCTGCCCTCGCCGCGCTCGACACGCTGTTCACCGACGACGTGACGGTCTGGTCGCCCGAACATGCTCGCAATCGGACTCGCCGATCTCGCCGAGAACCTCGCGTTCCGCGAGCCTGGCGTTCTCCGACGTCGACATCGCGATCAACTCCGTCGGACATCCTCGGCAACACGGGTTTCGTCGAGTTCGCGGTAGCGGCCACGTTCTCCGGTCCGTTCGTGATCGATGAGGAACTGGTCGTCGAGCCCAACGGCCGACAGCTCCTCCTCGGCGCGGCGATCATCGCCGACTTCAAGGGCGACAAGATCAAGGCGGCTCGTGCGTACTTCGACGACGCGACTCTGATCGAGCAGATGCTCGCCGGAGAAGGTCTAGCGCTCGCGGCCCGACGGGCTACGAACCTTGACGTGCCCGGTGGACGACCCGCATCACGTTGCCGTCGAGCACGATCCCGAGCCGCCGATCTCGCTGTGCTCGAGGAACGTCTGGCCGCAGCCGCTCTGAGCGCAGTGGCTGCCGGCGAGGATCACGACTTCGGGATCTTCGTTCGCGATGAAGCCCGCGTCATCGTCGCCGGTGCATCGGCCACGACGTGGGGCGGGTGCTGTCAGATCCACGCGCTGTGGGTCGATGAACCGCTCCGCCGGCAGGGCCTCGCCCGCGCGCTGATCGCGGGGGTCGAGCTCGAAGCGCGCCGTGGTGGTGCACGACTCGTGATGGGGCTCACCTACGACGTCCTCACCGCCGACTTCTACGACCGGCTCGGTTATCGGACCGTCGGGGTCATCGAGGATTGCCCGGCGGGCACCTCGACGCGGTGGTACCGGAAAGACCTGTGACGTATTCCGTTGCGCGAGGAGACCGGCAGATGACCGAGGTTCGCGCCGATCGTGGCGCTGGCGGTGCTCGACACATGCCGCATGTGCCGTCAGCGCCCACTCGCTGCAAAATCGGGCTCACGGTCATCGGCGCTGATCGTGGCTGACGAACCGGCCGGCCTCGGGGAGCCGCGCTGGCCGATCGTGTTGGCCGTTGCGATCTACACGGCCATGACGATCGTGCTTCGGGTGATCGAGCCGCACCGAGAATCACTGGGGCCACCTTGGCTGGTTCCGGGGATCGAGATATCCATGCTGACCGTGCTCGCGCTGGCCGACCCGGCTCGGATCGGCACCCGGGCGCGGTGGATGCGCGGCTTCTCGATCGCGCTCATCCTGTCGTTGCTCGCGGTTGCGTTGCTCTCGAGCGTGGTCTTGATCACGGAGCTGGTGCGGGGGGCGCGGTGACGAATTCCGGGAGCTCGCTCCTCACCTCGGGCGCCTTGATCTGGCTGGGCAACGTTCTCGTCTTCGGGCTGCTGTACTGGCAGCTCGACAGCGGTGGACCGCTCGCGCGCTACGAGCGACCGCAGAAGCGTCCTGACTTCGCATTCTCCCAACAGCTCAGCCCCGAGCTCAGCACGCCCGACTGGCGGCCTCAGTACGTCGACTACCTCATCCTCGGTTTCACGACGAGTACGGCATTCAGCCCCACGGATGTCCTGCCCATGGCGCACTGGGCGAAGCTGACGATGGCGCTCCAATCGCTCGTTTCACTGACGGTCATCGGCTTGGTGATCGCGCGAGCCGTGAACGTCTTCTCGTAGGTCATGTCGACGGCGGGCAGCGGTGGACGAGTGCAACCCAAGGCGTCGCAACGAGATCTCGTGGAGATCGTGGCCACGATCGTCCTCGCGCTCGCCGCGGTCGCGACCGCCTGGAGCAGCTACGAGGCGAATCGCTGGAACGGCGAGCAGGCAAAGGCCACGAGCCGGACGAACGCGTTGCGGATCGACGCGGCACGCAGCCAGGGCCTCGCGGACGACGAGAAGCAGGTCGATCTCGCGACGTACGTCCAGTGGGCCGACGCGTATGCGACCGACAACACGGTGCTGCAGGACTTCTATCTGCGTCGGTTCCGCCCCGAGTTCAAATCCGCGTTCGAAGCGTGGATGAAGACGAAACCGTTCAGCGATCCGGCCGCACCGCTGACGCCGTTCGCATTGCCCCAGTACCGGCCGTCCGCGCAGGCCACGGCGGATCGCCTCGATCGACAAGCGGCGGCGTCGGCAAACGTGATGCAGCGGAACATCCTGAGATCCGCGAACTACGTGCTCGTGGTCGTGCTCTTCGCGGTCGTGTTGTTCTTCTGCGGGATGAGCGCGCGTCTCCACACGCCACGACTCCGAGTCATCCTGCTTGCACTCGGCTGCGTCATCTTCGCGGTCGCCGTCGCATGGATCGCGACGTTTCCGGTCCGGTTCTCGGTGTGAACCCGCGATTGCGCGCCATTACCCGCTGTGACGGATCCCACTTCTCGGCGTTAGCGTCGAGACGTGCGCGGGCGTGGTCAGCTCGAGACCGACTGCGGTTGTCGGAACTGCGAAGGGAACAACGATGGTCTGGGTGATCCTGCTGCTGCTCGGTGTGCCGCTCTGGTTGTGTGTTGCGGGGCTCTCCGTGCTCGTGCTCCGCAACCGTGCCCTCCGGCAGCGTTTCGGGAACGTGAACGTTCGACGTCGTCGGGCAGGCAAGGCGCGGTGGACGCGCGGCCACGGCATATGGGTACACGACGTGTTCGCGTTCCGCGGCAGCCCGGCGGCATGGGCGGAGTCGCTCGTCCCTGTACGCGACGTCGTGACGATTCTTCCGACCGCGGCGGACTGCAAGAAGCTGCGCCGCCTGGGCGCGGTTCCAGCAATCGTGCGGTTGATCGACGACGACGGCGAGCACGTCGATTTTGCCAGCGATACCGAGCAAGCCCTTGCGCTTCTCGGACCATTCGTTGTCACCGCTGCTTCGAAGTCACCGGTCACGCCTGCCGACGCATGACGCGCGTGGGTCTGGCGCTTGGTGGCGGCGGTGTGCGCGGGCTCGCGCACATCGGCGTCTTGCGCGTCCTGGAGCGCGAAACAATCCGCCCCGACGTCATCTGTGGAACGAGCTCAGGTGCGATCATCGGGCTCGCGTACGCGGCCGGTATGACGGTCGACGACATGGCCGAGGTGTGCGAGGGGTTACGCTGGCGGGAACTCGTCCGTCCATCGGTTCGCCGGGGTGGCCTCTTCGACACCGGACGGTTCGAGCAATTCCTGGCCATGATCATCGATGCGCGCGATTTCGATGACCTCGAATATGTCTGCGCAGCCGTCGCGGCCGATCCCGCGACCGGCGAGGCCGTCGTGTTGACGCGCGGCGATCCCGCACGCGCTGCGCACGCGCCAGCTCGGCAATTCCAAGGATCTTTCCACCGATGGAAATCGATGGTCGCGAGCTCGTTGATGGCGCTGTCATCGACTCGATTCCCGTGGTCGCAGCGCGCGAGCTTGGCGCGGACTACGTGATCGGTGTCGCCGCGGGGGATCGATCGCGGTCTCGTCTCTACCGGCAGCGACCGACCCGTAACGGATCCAGTGCGCGGAATCCGGACCAATGCGCGTCCGCTTCGCCCGACCGGCTGATATATCCGGCGCTCCGAACATTCTCTGCGTGGAACTTCGCGCGCGCAGCCGAACTCGTTCTCGCCGGTGAGATGGCGGCGGAGCGCGCCGTGCCGGCCATCCGGGCCGATCTCGAGCGGCGACGACACGAAGCCCGCGACGCGATCGGGTGAATTCAGCTCTCGCGCCGCACCGATTGCGAAACAGGAGACCTTGAGGTTGCGCACGGTGGAACAGCTGCCTCGGCACGCGGAAGGTGCGCCGGCGTCTGGCGAGTGCCGAATCCGGATAGTGCGTGGATGCTCCAGAAGCGACACTCGCGAACCTGAACGAGGAGAGGGACGGGTCATGATGACTGATGTATCGCTAGACGAACTGGGCCCGGTTGACTTTGCCGTCGTCGAGTTTCCGGCAGGAGCGAGCAACTTCACGGGCGAGATGGCAAAAGAGTTGCTGGCGTTGGTCGACGGCGGAATCATCCGTTTGATCGATGTGCTCATACTCACCAAGGACGCGGACGGTTCCATCGAGGCGATGGAACTCTCCGACGTGGACGAGCTCGGAGACCTCGAGCGAGTCGAGGCCCAACTCGCAGAGCTGCTCGCCGAGGACGACATCGCCCACCTTGCGGCGGCGATGGATCCCGGGACCACGG
Source organism: uncultured Actinomycetes bacterium (assembly GCA_963745645.1). Lineage (GTDB taxonomy): Bacteria > Actinomycetota > Acidimicrobiia > IMCC26256 > PALSA-610 > CAVUFH01. The sequence goes on along the minus strand of CAVUYD010000002.1, from coordinate 185,837 downwards.
CCGGCGTGCTCATCTGGGAGAACCTGTGGGCCGCACCCTTCGCGGCCGCGGCGCGGCGTTCGGGCGGACAGCTGATCGCCAACGGACGCATTCCCATTCAGGCGATCATCGCCTCGATCGAAGCCGACGAAGTCTCTGCATCAGGAGGACACTGACATGCCGATCAGACCAGCACGGGTGGGAAGAGTTGGCGTCATCGGCGCGCCGGTGGCGAAGACGGCGGTGGTCGCCGCCGCCGTGAGCCCTGGTCCGTCGCCGGTCGCGAAGACCGCCGTCGTCGCGGCAGCGGTCACACCGGGCCGAAGGCGCAGGATCTGAGCGCGGCGCCGTTCCGTAGATGAGATTCGTGGATCCTTGGAGCAGCCGGTGAGCGAGGAAAGACAAGCCAGGAAACTCGTCGCCGACTGGTTCGACGAGAACGTCATGCGTCCGATCGAGGACTTCCACGACCCGAAGCAGGAGTGGCGGCGCCTCTTCTCCGAACTGCTCGGCACGTTCTTCCTCGTGCTGGTCGCGGCCGGCGGCGGCATGATGAGCGAGGCGTTCCCGAACACGATCTCTCGCGCGGCGGCGGTGACGGCGCCGGGTCTGATGGTGATGGCCATCATCTTGTTCATGGGCAAGGTTTCGGGCGCGCACCTGAATCCCGCGGTGAGCCTCGCGTTCGCAGCACGCGGTGACTTCCCATGGCGCCGCGTCCCGGGCTACATCGTCGTACAACTGGGCGGCGCCGCGCTCGCCGCCTGGTTCCTGCAGTCAGTCATCAACGTCTCGGCCACGTTCGGTTCGAACTATCCCGCCTCGGGGTACTCGTCGGCGGCCGCGTTCTGGATGGAGTTCATCCTCACGCTCGGGCTCGTGAGCGTGATTCTCGGAACCGCGTCGGGCGCACAGAACATCGGGATCATCGGCGCATTCGGCGTGGGGGGCTACATCGCGCTGGCCGGCTTGTGGGGCAGCCCGATCTCGGGAACGTCGATGAACCCCGCCCGCACCTTCGGGCCGGATCTCGTGGGCGCCGACTTCAGCCAGTACTGGGTGTACGTCGCGGGACCGATCGCAGGTGCGGCACTCGCCGTTGTCTGCGCGTTCGTGCTGCGCGGTCATGCCGGTGGGCAGGCCGGTGCGGGCGCCGCCCAAGGTGCGCTGTTCACAGAAGTCGCCGATCCCGACAAAGCGTGACACGGACGCGTTCGTCCGGATCTGCGCGACGCCTCGTAACCATCCCCTGAGATCGAGGCGGTCAGGCCGACGGCGGTCGAACGATCGGAGCTTCGCCGGCGGTGCCGCCGGCTGCGACGAAGTCGTCGAGTGCCAGCTCGCGCACCCGCTCGATGATCATCTCGTTCGCACGCTCCGGGTTCTCGCGCATCCACGCCGTCACCAACGAGGCCGCGAGGCTCATGTCCGGCGGTTCCGTGGCGCTTCACCCATTCGCTCCGCAGGAGCTCGCGATCCTGCAGCCACTTGGTCGAGCCGCTGCATCTGCTCGTCGGTGACCTTGAAGCCGAGCACGGCGCGGAAGAACGGGAGGAGATCGGCGCGGTAGTCGTGACCGGTCGCCGCGAACACGCCGGGGACGACGTTCGCCGAGTTCTTCATGTCGACGAGCACCTGGAAGAACGTCGTGTTCGGCACCCACCGCATGCTCTTCGGGATCTCCGTCCATCGGCGCTCCGGATCACCGAGCCACTCGGGCGCCTGGACGATCAGCGCCCGGTCCGAAGCGTGCAACCCCGTCGTTGTGGTGCGTGATCATGACGTAGCGCATGCGCTCGCGCTGCTCCGGCCGGCGTCGCTTCCCATTCGCCGATGTCGTTGAAGACACCGATCAACTCGGGCTCGACATCGGGCCGCCCGTCGCGCAGAACCTGTTCCTTCCACTGGCTGAAGTGCGGTGTGCCGATCCAGATCGCGTAGTCGATACCGGCATCGACGAGTCCCTGCGTGCCCTGATCGATGAACGCGTCCTGGCTCGTCCATGCGCCGAGGCTCTCACCGAACAGCACGACCTTCGGCCGTTCGCTCGGCCGGCACGTCGCGCAAGCCGTGCCGAGATGGCGTCGATGAGAAGCCGCGCCTGCTGGTGGCCCTCGCCGACGCGGTCGAGCGACAACGGTGACGGCCGTGCCGCGTACTGCATCGCGACGGTCGCGCAGTTGCCCCGCGCCAGCATCTCGAGCACGCTGACGGCCGCGTAGTTCACGTAGCCGGTGCCGGTCGGCAGGTCGATGAGCAACCACTCGCGATCGAAGGCATTCGTGCGCTCGAGCTCGCGCATCGCGAGCGCGACGCGTTCGCTCTTCGGTCGGCGCGCTCTCGAGCCCGACGTAGACGCGGATCACGTCGACCGCGTCCTCGCCCATGACCTCCGAGATCATTTCGGCGGCCTGCGCGTTCCAGACGAACCGCCGGCCCTGCTTCGACAGCGTCGCGAACGGGACCTCGCTGTCGAGACTGCCGCTCAGGCCGGCATTGACGGCGGCGGGAGGTCGAACGACGGCTCGACCGACTCCTCGCGGTTCTCGATCATGCCGAAGCCGCGCTCCATCACCGAGACGCGTGCCCGCGGTGATGCGCGGCGAGCGACACGACGTGGCCGAGCGGACGCCACAGCGATTCGTTCCCGGGCAGGACCCGCTCGCGCGCGCGGCAATGACGTCGGCGAGCTTGCGCTCGCCCGTGGAGATCATCGTGGTCGACGCCGGTGACGGCGACGCTCATGGCCGAGCGACTTGCACGATCGAGATCTCGCTCGCGCGCGGCCGGCGTGTCGTCGAGACGCGCACGGCGGCGCCGCAGCACCTCGCCGCCGATCGCGAGACCGGCTGCGGTCGGCACCACCACGAACTGCGAAGCCCGCCGGCGCGCCGCTCGGACGATCGAGGACCTCCTGCAGGCCACCGATGAGCGTGCCGGCCGACGCCGGTCATCGCGACAGAACCCGCCCGCGCTACGCACGCCGGCTCGCGGCAGCTGCTCGTTCGGGCGACGCGAAAACGACTGACTGCACCCCGATGCCGGCGACCGCGGCGACGGCGTCGACGGCGAGTGCGGCGCGGCTCCAGCGCCGCGTCATCGAGCCCCTGCTCGCCCGCGCCGCCGGTGAGGAGGAGCGCGACCGACTGGAGCGACTCCTGCAGCAGGCTCGCCACCGCATGGTTGGCCGCGAACGACAGTCCCGTGATCAAGGCTTGATCGACCGTCGTCCGCGGCATGAGCGTCCGTTGGAACGTCAACGGGATGTTTCCCGTCGCGAGCACGAGCCCGGTCTGTTCGGCGCGGTAGCCGAGCGATCGGTTGAAGCGGGAACGGGCCATCATCGACCTTCCTCTCTTGACGACGAGCCTCGCTCGGTGCCGCGAGCAGGTGCTTTTGCGGCGCAACTAGCCGGCGGCCTGCTTGACCGCGTCGTCGTAGGCGCCCTCGAGATCGCCCTTGGTCGTCGCGTCGACGACGATCTTTTGGGCGCCGGGGAGCATCGGCGTGATGTCGCTGCCCTTCGGGTTGACGGCGACGATGACGAGGGCGCTGTCGCCCGCTTCGAGCGTGTCGGTCATCTCGCGAATCGTCTCCTTCGGGACGTTGTGCGAGAAGTGACCCGCGATCCCGCCCGCACCGGCGAGTCCGGCCGCGCTCGCGCCGCCACCGAGGCCGATCGCGGCGGGTGCGAGCGGCGGTGCAATGACGAAGAGGGCGCCACCGACGAGAGCGCCACCCCAGGCGAGATGCTTGGCGGTGCTGTCGTGGCGTTCGACTTCGACGGCGCCGTCGGCTCCCTTGGTGATCACGGCAACCGCGATGTGATCGAACGCGCCGCTGGTCTTCTCGGCCATGACGCGATCGAAGTCGGCGACCGCCTCGGCGCGGTCGGGGTAGGTGGCGACCGCCAACGTGATGGGCGTGTCTTTTCTCATGTCGCAGTCTCCTTGTTGGGCGGGATGACCCTGATCGTCACCGCACGGGGCGGCGAGTGCTATCCGCAATCGGCACGCATGTCCTGAACACCCGCCGCCATCTCGGAGCGGGTAGATGCCGAATGCGGATAGCGGCCGAACCATCCCGCACCGACACTCGCAGAAGGCAGACGCGGGAGAGCGCTATGGCCGACCAGGACACGGCAGAAATCACCGGAAGCATCACGTGAGAACGACGGCCGAGACCGAAACCTCATCAGATCGAGTCGAGCCGATCGTTCGGTCACTACGGGCGCGGCTCGGCGAGAGCGTCGACGCCGGCTTGATCGTGGCGGAGGTCGAGGCCGAGCTCGCCGCGTTCGCGGCGGCGCGCCTCACCCAGTTCGTACCAATCCTCGTGGAGAGCCGGGTGCGGAATCGCCTGCACCGGCGCTGCTTCTGACCAAGATGCGAAACGAATGGAGCCCGCGATGATCACACGGGACGACGCGGCGCCGAGCCCGCAAAAGCGGAACGCTACGAATGCGATCGTGCACCCGAGCGTCGATGAGCGCCGCGCGCACGGAAAGGCGGCGCGCGAAAAGACACCTGCTTCCGCGCACTCCGGATGGAAACCAGCTCCCGACCGTCCCGATCCGGTCGCCCTGCTCGAGCAGCAGAACGCCACCCGGGAGGCGGACCTCGTGCCGGTCCGGCACGGGCGGATGCTGGTGTCACCGTTCACGTTCTACCGGGGTGCGGCGAAGATCATGGCCGCTGACCTGAAGGACACCCCGACCGCCGGGTTGAACGTCCAACTCTGCGGCGACGCCCACCTCTCGAACTTCGGTGTGTTCGCATCACCCGAACGTACGTTGTTGTTCGACCTGAACGACTTCGACGAGACGCTTCCTGGGCCGTTCGAATACGACGTGAAGCGCATGGCCGCGAGCTTCACGATCGCGGCGCGCAACAACGGCTTCGCGCCGCCCTACGCACGGGCGGCGACGCAAGCGTCGGTGACCGCGTATCGAGAAGCGATGGCCGAGTTCGCCGAGATGTCCACCTTGGACGTCTGGTACGCACGCCTGTCGGAACAAGAGCTCATGACCGCGATCAAGAACGCAACACGCGAGCTGAAACGAGAAGGAAACAAGCAAGTCGGGAAGACGGCCGAGAAGAGCGCGGAGAAACAGGACCGTAAGGCGCACACTCGCGACAGCTTGCAGGCTCTGTCGAAGCTCGCCGAGCAGGTCGATGGCCGGTACCGCATCGTCAGCGACCCGCCGGTCGTCATCCCGCTCCGTGACCTGGCTCCGAGCATCGGTCTCTCGGTGGACGAGCTGGAAGGCGTGATCCACGAGCAGTTCCGGGCTTATCGCAAGACGTTGCAGGAAGATCGACGCCAGCTCCTCGAACGATTCGAAGTGGTCGACATGGCCAGGAAGGTCGTCGGCGTCGGCAGCGTCGGAACACGCGCGTTCATCGTGCTGCTCCAGGGTCGCGATCAAGACGACCCCTTGTTCCTGCAGGTCAAAGAGGCGACCGCGTCGGTCCTGGAGGACCACCTGCCGAAGAGCCGCTTCCGCCAACCCGGCGAACGCGTGGTGCAGGGTCAGCGACTGATGCAGGCCGCGAGCGACATCTTCCTGGGCTGGACGAAGGGGCGCGACGCCGATCGCTATCTGTACTGGCGCCAGCTGCGCGACATGAAGGGTTCCGCCGTCGTCGAAACGATGGCGCCGCCCGCGCTCACGTTCTATGCACAAGTGTGCGGTCGAACGCTGGCGCGTGCGCACGCCCGTTCGGGAGATCCCGTCGCGTTGGCCGCGTACTTGGGCAAGAAGGATCGGTTCGACGAGTCGATCACCGACTTCTCCGAGCGCTACGCGGATCAGAACGAGCAGGACTACGGCGCGTTCGCGGCAGCGATCCGGTCCGGGCGGCTGGAAGCGGTCGAAGGCGTGTGAACCCAGAGCCCTTCGGCTCTACCGATGTGCTCGAGTCGCGACGACGATCGCAACCGAACTTCACATCAAGCCGATTCCGACAAATGAAAGAGATCATCATGTGGTTTGGACTGGGCCTCATCGGCCTCATCATTTGGATCGCGATTGCGTTCTGGCCGGCGCGAGTCGCGGCACGCAAGGGACACAGCTTCATCGGCTACTTCCTCCTCAGCCTCCTGTTCTTCCCGCTGTCGCTGATCATGGCGTACATGGTGCAGGACCGCGCAGGGAGTGTCGCGTACACGTGAGATCGCAGCGTGGCTCGCGAGTCGCAGTTGGGAAACGCAAACGTTGAGCGAAGGGTGTTGAGATGCCGTTGATCGAGTACGAGCCGTCGCATCGGTTCCCGGGAGTGATCGGGCGTACCGCGGACGAGTCGAGCCCCGCCTGGCCGCTTCCGAAGCGACTGCCGAAAGGCACGCCGAACGTGATGTTCATCGTGCTCGACGACACCGGCTTCGGGCAGTTGGGCTGCTTCGGCAGCCCGATCGACACGCCGAACCTCGACGCGCTCGCCGCGAACGGTTTGCGCTACAACAACATGCATACGACCGCGCTGTGTTCACCCAGCCGATCGTGCATCGTCACCGGCCGCAACCATCACAGCAACGCGATGGCATGCGTCACCGAGTTCGCGACCGGCTTTCCCGGGCTACGACGGCAACGTGCCCTTCGAGAACGGTTTCCTGTCCGAGATCCTGCTCGAACAGGGTTACAACACGTACATGCTCGGCAAGTGGCACCTGATCCCGAGCAGCCAGGAATCTGCGGCCGGGCCCTACGACCGGTGGCCGTTGGGTCGCGGCTTCGAGCGCTTCTACGGATTCCTCGGCGGCGACACGAGCCAGTGGAACCCCGATCTCGTCTACGACAACCATCAGGTCGAACCGCCCGCATCACCCGAGGACGGCTATCACCTCACGCCCGACTTGGTCGACAAGGCGACGCAATTCATCGCCGACGCCAATCAGGTCGACCCCGACAAGCCGTTCTACCTCCACTTCTGCCCGGGTGCGACGCACGCGCCGCACCACGTGCCGAAGGAGTGGGCCGACAAGTACGCAGGGAAGTTCAACGACGGGTGGGACGCGTACCGCACGCGCACGTTCGAGAAGCAGAAGGCGCTCGGCATCGTGCCGGCGGAGTGCGAGCTGTCGCGTCACGATCCGGACGTACCGGACTGGGACTCGCTCACGGACGACCAGCGCCGGCTCTACGCACGCGAGATGGAAGTCTTCGCCGGTTTCCTGAGCCACACCGATCACCACATCGGTCGTCTCATCGAGTTCTTGCGCACGATCGGTCAGCTCGACAACACGTTGATCATGGTGGTCTCCGACAACGGCGCAAGCGCCGAGGGCGGCCTCACCGGCACCACGAACGAAGCGCAGTTCTTCAACAATTGCCCCGAGTCCGTCGAGGACGGTCTCGCGGTCATCGACGAGCTCGGCGGCCCGAAGCACTTCAATCACTACCCGTGGGGCTGGACCTTCGCCGGCAACACGCCGTTCCGTCGCTGGAAGCGCGAGACGTACCGCGGCGGCTCGAGCGACCCGTTCATCGTCCACTGGCCGGCCGGGATCAAGGCCCAGGGTGAAGTGCGCACCCAGTACGCGCACATCATCGACATGCTGCCGACGGTGCTCGACGTGCTCGGCATCGAGCCGCCCGCGTCGATCAAGGGCGTCCCGCAGTCACCGATCCAGGGTGTGAGCTTCGCGCACACCCTGAACGACTCCGACGCGGCGACGAACCATCACACGCAGTACTTCGAGATGATCGGCCACCGCTCGATCTACCACGACGGCTGGCGCGCGGTGTGTCCGTGGCCGGGCCCGTCATTCGCGGAGGCGACGCAGCCGTTCGGCGCGCCGATCTCGGCCGACGCCCTCAGCGAGCTCGACGCGTCCGGCTGGGAGCTGTACCACGTCGACGAGGACTTCGCGGAGACGCGCAACGTGGCGGCGGACAATCGTGACCGGCTGATCGGCATGATCGGCACGTGGTACGCCGAGGCCGGCAAGTACAACGTGCTGCCCGTCGACGGCAGTGCGCTCGCCCGTCTGCTGGTCGAACGGCCGATGTTGGCGGCGCCGCGCGACCGCTACGTGTACTACGCCGACACGCAGTCGGTCCCGTACTTCGCGACGCCCAAGGTGCTCAACCGACCGCACAGCATCACCGCCGACGTCGAGATCCCTGCCGGCGGTGCCGAAGGCGTGTTGCTGTGTCAGGGTGCCGCGCCCGGTGGCTTCTCGTTGTTCATGAAGGACGGCAAGCTCGTCTACGTCCACAACTACGTCGCGCGCGACTACTTCAAGGTCGAATCGGCCGACGTCAGTGGCACCGGGGCACCACGAGCTGCGGTTCGAGTTCGAACCGACCGGCGACCTGAACATGCTCGAGGGCAAGGGCGCGCCCGGCCGGTTCCAGCTCTACGTCGACAAGGACCTCGTCGCCGAGACCGACGTGCCGTACACGACGCCGATGATCCTCAACCCGGGTGCGCTCACCTGCGGCGCGAACCCGGGCTCACCGATCACGCTCGACTACTCGGACCTGTTCGCGTTCACCGGCACGATCCACAGCGTCACCATCGACGTGAGCGGAGAGCTCGTCGTCGACACCGAGGCCGAGATGCGTGTCGCCATGGCGCGCCAGTAGCGCGGCTGGCATGTCGACAGCGGCACCGAACGGAGGTCCCAGATGAGTAGTGCCGGCAGCCTTCGCGCGACGGAACGACCAGCAGGCGGTGCCCGAGCATCAGTTTGCCCTGGAAATGACCGTACTGGCGCTGCAGGTCGTGGCCGACGCGATATGGCGCTGGCGGGATCTCAAGTTCGCGATGCGTGCTGACAGCGCGCGCTCGGTGCAGCGCTGGGCCCACCGGCACCGGTTCTAGTCGCCTCGGAATCCGACTGTCGCTCGAGGTGCCTCGCGCTCGTCCAGGTTCTGCCGCGTGATGACCAGTGCAGTGATTGTGGCAGCCAACGACCTCGACCTGGGCCTTTGCCGCGCGCGTGCGCTGAGGCCCGATGACGAGCATCGTCCTGTCGCCGCGGGAAGGGCCATCCGGCCCTAGAGGCGGCGCGACGGGGTGTTTACCTTCGAGGCGACCGCCGAGTCCCCGCGGGAGGACGTCATGGTGCATGGAAGGCGTCGTGTCATCACGACGGTGGACGAGTTCCTCGATCCGAGTTCGGCGGCACAGATGGCACCGATGGTGCTGCGGCCCGGAGCAATTCGGGCCGAAATCGTTCAGGTCGACTTCGGTGGCGTGGCGGCGGAGCTCCTCGATTACTCGTTCCCCGTCGTGACGCGCGGGCAGACCGTTGCCGGGCGCGTCGGGGTGATCGTCCCGCTCCGTCGCATGATGTCAGGGCACGTCAACGGAGAACCCCTCCCGCTCGGCCAGATCCTCGTCTTGGGCGAGTCGTCGGAGATCGCCGCTTGCAACGGCGAGCCGACATCCTGCGGCAGCTTGTCGATCAAACCACAGGTGCTGCAGCACGTTGCCGACGCGCTCGACATCGAGCTCGATGTCCCGACGCGCGGCACGTATTCGCGCGATTCACGTGGCGAACTGGGAGCGGCTGCGTGCGCTCTTCCTTCAGGTGCTGCGCGCGGTGCGCGACTCGAACGAGGTCCCGACCGTGATCGGTCGACGACCTCGTCGAGATCATCGCCCGGTCGCTCGACCGCGATCAGGAACAACCGGCGCACCGGCCCTCCGCCCGTATCGACAGTGTGCACGTTGCGCGACGATGCGAGGATCACGCGGAGAAGTGTTCGTACCAGAACGTCAGCATCGCTGATCTCTGCGAAGCGTCGGGTGTCTCCGAGCGACGCCTTCGCCACGCGTTCAACGAGTGCTACGGGATGTCGCCGACTGGTTACTTGCGCATCGCCGCGCTCAACGAGGTCCGTCGGACGCTGCTCGATGGTCGGAGAGTGCGCGACGGTGTCAGCCGGGCCGCGTCGGACTGCGGGTTCTGGCACCTCAGTCGGTTTGCGGGTCAGTATCGAGCCCTCTTCGGCGAGTCACCCAGCGCCACGCTCGAGCGCTCGCGCGTCGAGTCCGCGACCGGCTGAGGCACGACGTTCGGGGCTACACGGCCGCGACCGCGTCCTCCGGGAACGGGTTGGACGGGCGCGCGACGAGATAGATGAGCATCCCGAAGAACGGCAGGATGATGATGAAGAAGGCCCATCCCGCCTTCGCCCATCCACTGTGGTCATGACGCCGGAAGTTGTCGATGAACGCCCAGATGACCCCGAAGAACACCGAGAACAGGAAGAACCACCAGCAGAGCACCAAGAACATGCTCATGAGCGGAAAGTCGTATGCGAGCACACTGCCTCCTCGTATGGAACGACCCACATCGTCGGTCGGCGGCCGTCGCGTCGCTATCCGGATTCGGCACTCCCGTTCGGTTTCCTCGGCTGGCGCGAACGCGATGTGCCGGCGCCATGCTCGCGGTCAATCGGGGACACGGATGCGACGGATTCGGGTCTTTGGGCCCTGGGTGCCGATTCGAGTGTCAGCGATGCTCGAACGGTCGACGCCGATACCGGCGGGCGCGCCGCGGTCGCTCACCGCGATGGGGAGGTTTCGATGACCACGCCAGGCATGACACGAAGCGACCAGGCGGACGTGTACTTCGATGAACCACAAGGTTCGGGCTGGTTGTTCTTCGCCGGCACCGTCCTCGGGCTCGCAGGCATCATGCGGATCATCGACTCGTTCTGGGCGTTCGGCTACAAGGGCGCGCTGCCCGAGAACCTGAAGGACGGGCTCCTCGGCTCGAACCTCAAGCACTACGGCTGGCTGTGGCTCGCGGTCGGCATCATCTTGCTCGTCTCGAGTGGCCTCATCCTCGTCGGCTCGCAGTTCGCCCGATGGGTCGGCTTCATCGCCGCGACGATCGGCGCGGTCACGGCGATGACGTGGATGCCGTACTACCCGGTCTGGTCGTTGGTGTACGTCGCGATCGCGGTGCTCGTGTTCTACGCGCTGGCACGGTACGGAGGCCGCCAACCCGCACAACCGATGTAGCGCGTCGACGGCGCGACCGCGCTCAGCCCGCGGTCGCGCCGAACAGCGTGCTGATCTTCCCGATCGTCGCCTGCTCGTCGGGGTTGACCGACTTGGCCGACTGCGCGACGGCTTCCGCGATGTCGACGAACCATGCAGCCACCTGCGCCGCCTCGTCGGACGGGAGCTTCTTCAGTGCGGCCGCCGCCGGCTCGAGCTCGTGCAACAGGCTTTCGATCGCCGCCTGCGGCGTCGGCCCGCGGTGCTCTTTCATCTCCTCGCGGGCTTCCTTCGTGTTGGCCTCGGCGACGATCTGACCGATGAGCTCGTTCGCGACGCCGCGCTCCCCGGGTTTCGAGATCGATCGAGCGCTGGCGCTCGCTTCTTTCACCATCGAGATCGGGCCGTGCTCGCCGACGACGAAGACGGCGGCGGTGATGAGGAGCGGCGCGTCCGTCAGGGCATGCCATTCGCTCTCGGTGAACGCGGACTTGTCGGTCATGACGGCAGGGTACCGGCGCCTCCTTCCCGCCTCCCGGTTGCGGCTGACGGCCCGCACGGCGTGGGACCTTCGGCCCTGGGACTTCGTGCTCCCGTCGCCGAGTCTGGTCAGGACGCACATTCGAAGGGACGACCATGAAGGACCTGCTGACGATCGCGGACCTGGCGCCCGAAGGGCTCGACCGACTCCTCAACCTGGCCGCGGCGGCCAAGCGGGCACCGCACGCCTGGGCGGGGGTGCTGGCCGGCGACACGGTCGTCTGCTACTTCGCGACGCCGTCGACCCGCACTCGGCTGTCGTTTGCTGCAGCCATCACGAGGTTGGGCGGCATTGCCGAGTTCGTCGGGCCCACCGAGTTGCAGCTCGGACGGGGCGAGAGCATCGAAGACACCGCGCGCGTCATCAGCCGCTTGGCCCGCGCCTTCGTCATCCGTACCGGTACGGACGCCGATGTCCGCTGTTTCGCCGAGAACGCCACGATCCCGGTCATCAACGCGTTGAGCGGTCTCCACCACCCTTGTCAGGCCCTCGCCGACCTGCTGACGCTGCGTGAGCACTTCGGATCGTTGGCCGGACTCAAGGTCGCGTACGTCGGTGACGGCAACAACGTCGCGCACAGCTTGCTCGAGGCATGTGCGCTCGCGGGCATCGACATCGCGGTGGCGACACCGCATGGGTACGAGATGGATCAAGAGATCGTCGCGGGCGCGCTCCGAAGCGCAAGCCAGAGTGGGGCCGCGATCACGGTGACACGTGATCCGCGACAAGCCGTGTCGGGTGCAGCAGCCGTGTACACCGATGCGTGGGTCTCCGTCGGGACGCCCGAGTCCGAGCGCGCAAAGCGTTCGGCAACACTGGCGCCGTACCGCGTCGACGACGCGCTCATGACGGTTGCTCGCGCCGACGCGGTGTTCCTGCACTGCCTTCCTGCACGCCGTGGCGAGGAGGTATCGAGGAACGTGATCGACGGGCCTCGGTCTCTCGTGTTCGACCAAGCGGAGAATCGGCTGCACACCGCGACCGCGGTACTGGTCGGCTTGCTCAACGGTTCGGTCATCGGCGCTTCCGAGCGCGCGGTTGTCGCATTGGCTTCCCTGTGAAGATCGTCGTGGGCGTCGACGGTTCCGACGGTTCGGATCACGCGTTGCGATGGGCGGTCGACGAAGGGCGACGCCACCATGCGCGCGTCGAAGCGGTGCACGCCTGGCACTACCCGTACCTTCCGACGCCTCCCCTCGTGACACCGCCGGCGTCCGATGCCGACAAGTTCCTGCGCGCGGCGCGAGTCGTTCTCGACGCCGCGGTTGACGCCGTCGACTCCGAGGGGCTTCCCGCACCCGTCGAACGGACCTTGTTGTGGGAGGACCCGACGGGCGCACTGCTCGGCGCGTCGAAGGGGGCCGACCTGCTCGTCGTCGGGACTCGAGGACGCGGCGGTTTCATGGGTGTGCTGCTCGGATCCGTCAGCCAGGAACTGTCGCAATACGCGTCCTGTCCCGTTGTCATCGTGCCGCCCGCGCATCGAGCGAACGTGACTTCCACCGAGGAGACGACATGAGCAATCGAGGTTTGGATGTGCTGACGCGAGCCGAATGCGAAGAGCTCCTGCGCGCGCACACGTTCGGCCGTGTGGTGACGAAGATCGGCGATTCCATCGCGGCGTTGCCCGTCTACTTCCGCGTGGTCGGCGAAGACGTTGTGTTTCGCACCGACCCGGGCACCAAGCTCGCCGGCGCCGTCCTGCAGACTCTGGTCACGTTCGAAATCGATGACGAGGCCGAGGGGTGGAGCGTCATGCTCGTCGGTATGTGCGACGAAGTACGCGACGAGAGTGAGCGCCAGGCCATCCTCGCCACACTCGCCGGCAGTTGGCCGGAAGGCGAGCGGGAGCGAGTCGTACGCATTCGGCCGGACCGGATCACTGGGCGGCGACTGCGCGCCACTGACGCGCTCGAACGACCGAACGAAGGTAGGTGAATGAGATGGAACGCATCGTCGTGGGGGTGGACGACTCCGAAGGCTCTTGCCGCGCGCTCGCATGGGCGATCGCCGAGGCGAAGGTGCACGGCGCGCGCGTCGAGGCGGTGCACGTCTGGCACTTCCCGTATGTTCCGAGCGGCCCGTTCGTCCCGCTCCCCGTGCCCGGCTCGGACATGGTCGAAGCCGACGCACGCCTCGTACTGACGAAGTCGATCGAAGCGGTCGATGCCACCGGCCTGCCCGAACCCGTCGAACCGATCCTCGTGTGCGACGGAGCAGTCCAGGGGTTGCTCGAGGCCGCGAAAGGCGCGGATCTGCTGGTCGTCGGCAGTCGCGGGCGCGGTGGCTTCGCCGGCTTGCTGCTCGGGTCCGTCAGCCAGCAGGTTGCGCAACACGCTTCGTGCCCGGTTGTGATCGTCCCGAACGGCCGCAAGGGCTGAGCAGGGTCCGATGGCCCTGGTCACCTGCGCGTCGATGTCGCACCATCGATCGGAGCGCCCGCCGTCACGCGGTGACGAGAGGAGATGCTGATGAAGGCCCTCGTGTACCACGGACCCGGCCAGAAGGCCTGGGAAGACGTCGCCGACCCGATGATCTGCGCGGATACCGATGCCATTGTTCGCGTCGATGCCGTCACGATCTGCGGCACCGATCTGCACATCCTCAAGGGCGACGTTCCCGAGGTCACCGACGGGCGCATCTTGGGCCACGAAGCGGTCGGGACGGTCGAAGCGATCGGCGCCGGCGTGAAGAACGTGAAGCCAGGAGACCGCGTTCTCGTGTCGTGCATCACGTCGTGTGGTGCATGCCGGTTCTGCCGCGAAGGTCACTACGGACTCTGCATGGGTGGTGGTGGTTGGATCCTCGGTCACTTGATTGACGGCACGCAGGCCGAGTTCGTGCGGGTTCCGTTCGCCGACACGTCGACGCACCCGGTTCCCGCCGGCGTGACCGACGAACAGGTACTGATGGTCGCCGACATCCTGCCGACCGGGTACGAGGTCGGCGTGCTCAACGGCCACGTGGCACCGGGCGACGTCGTCGCCGTTGTCGGTGCCGGACCGATCGGCCTCGCTGCCATCACGGGCGCTCGGCTCTACAGCCCCAGTCATGTGGTCGCGATCGACCCGGCCGCATCGCGTCGTGAAGCCGCGAAGCAGTTCGGCGCGGATGTGGTGGTCGATCCGCAGCTCGAGGATCCGCTCGAGGTGGTGCGCGGCCTCACCGACGATCTCGGCGCCGACGTGGCCATGGAAGCGGTCGGGACCCCGGCCGCCTTCGAGCTGACTGTCTCACTTGCTCGTCCCGGCGGCCACATCGCGAACATCGGTGTCCACGGCCAGCCCGCCACGCTTCATCTCGAAGAGTTGTGGATCAAGGACGTGACGATCACGACCGGGCTGGTCGACACGTCGTCCACGCCGACGTTCCTCCGACTCCTTGCCGGGCACCAGCTCGACGCGGGCCGTTTCGTCACGCATCACTTCGCCATGAGCGAGTTCATGGACGCGTACGACGTCTTCGCGCGGGCCGGTGAGACCGGCGCACTGAAGGTCGTGCTGACACGCGCGTGAGCGCGTGAGCGCGCGAACGGCGGGCGCCGCGCGGACGCTCCCCCCGGGCCGCGCGGCACCGTCGTCGCATCGAGCGCCCGAGCGCGGGACCGACGTCCCCTCGATCCGGGCCTTTTGCCCCTGCCCGACCGCCGCCGCGGCGTCGACCATGGTGGGAGACACCCGAACCGAACGGAGCGGCCGATGATGCCGAAGTCGATCCTCGTCCCTCTCGACGAGTCGCCCTTCGCCGAGCGTGCCATCCTGGTGGCACGCGCACTCGCGACGCAGATGGATGCCGACGTTGCGTACTTCGCCGCACGCGGCGAGGGCACTGCGGGCCAGGTGCAGCGATATCTCGAGTTCGCAGTCGCCGAGCACGGGCCCGCCGAGGTGTTGTTCAGTGACGAGGAACGGGCCGGCCCGGCGATCGCAGCCGCGGCCGAAGCGGGCGATCGGCTCGTGTGCATGACCAGCCACGGTCGCGGGTCACTGCGGTGGTCCGTCCTCGGCAGCATCGCCGAGGAAGTCATCCGCGAATCGCGCCGTCCGGTGGTGCTCGTCGGCCGGCACTGCGAGACCGAGTGGCCGGACGGCTTCCAGGCCGCCGTCGTATGTCTCGACGGATCCGACCCCTCGGATCCGATCGTTCCGATCGCCGCCGAGTGGGCGCAGGCGCTCGACCTCGGTGTACATGTCGTGCACGTGATCCATCCGTTGGACGTCGAGGGTGCAGAGCACCCGGACAAGGCGGTGGCCGCGAACGTTGCGCAGCTGCGCGATGAGGGCCTCGACGTTCGGTCAGTGCTGCTGCGGTCCCGGCTGACCGGGGCCGCGGTCGCCGACTACGCGAGCACGCTCCGCGGGGCACTCGTCATGATGTCGTCGCAAAGCCACACCGGGATCTCACGCGTCGCGCTCGGCAGTGTCACCATGCAAGCGGTGAGCATGTCGTCTTCCCCGGTACTCGTTGCGCACACACACTTGTGAGGAGGGCTCGATGAGTGACTACGACGTGGGTTCACCGACCGTGCGGGTCAAGGTCTATGAGCATGGAGGTTTGGTCGCGACGATCCGGTGCGAGTCGGCAGAGGAAGCCGCCGACATCGCCGCGGACTGGGAGGAGCAGTCCGGCTACACCTGCGAGGTCGACGATCTCGCCGCAGTCCATCAACCGGGCGACGTCCGTGCGCCCGAACCCGAAGACTTCATGCCCGAGGACGAATACCGAAACGGGCTCACGACTGACCCAGATGAGGTCTGGCAATGAGCAGTCAGGGCTTGCAGCGAATCGACGAGGACGAGTGCTACCTGCTGATCCGCGGTCGGTCGCTGGGTCGGGTCGGCGTCAAGCTCGCGGAAGAGCTCGTCATCCTGCCCGTGTACTACGCCGTCCTCGATCGTGACATCGTGTTCCGCACCGACCCCGGCACCAAGCTGGCCGCGGCAGTGCTGGGCGACCGGGTCGCGTTCGAAGTCGACAACGCGGTACCCGGGTGGAGCGTGCTCCTGTCGGGGCACGCGCACGAGATCCGTGATCACGGCGAGCAGGTCACCGCGCGTGCACGGCTCGGCGACGATTGGCCGGCCGGTGAACGGGACTCGTTCGTCCGCATCGCCGTCGATCACGTCTCGGGCCGCCGGCTCCCGCCGCCACCGTGATGACGACCAGGTCGAGAAGTACGCCGAACGAGTGAGGTCGGGATGATGGAAGCAAAAGTTGGTGACGAGATCGTGGTTGACGGCCCGCGCACGGGAGACCTGCGGCGGGAAGGCGAGATCCTCGAGATCCTCTCGACCGGCGGCGTGGTTCATTACCGCGTCCGCTGGGATGACGGGAACGAGACGATCTTCTACCCGGCGTCGACGGCCCACGTCGTCCGGCTCGCCCGTCGTTGACGCGCGTGGCTTCGTCAGGCGGGTGAGGGTCCACTCGACGCGTCCGCGGGTCGCGGGACGATGACGATGGGGCACGGCGCGTGCTGGGCCAACGCCTGACTCACTGACCCGAGGAGCAGCCCGGAGAACCCTCCCCGGCCACGCGTCCCGACGACGAGCAGGTCTGCGTCTCGCGCTTGCTCCCGCAGAACGCCGACCGGGTGACCCTCGATCGCGCACAGGTCGACGTCGCCGTCCGTCTCGGATCCGAGTGTGTCGCCGGCGATGTGCGTGAGCAGATCCTGCGACACGCGGCGGGCGTGTTCCTCCCACGTCGGAAGGTCCGGGTTCCCCACGTCGATCCATGCGAGATGTGCGTCATAGGCGTAGATGACGCGAAGTCGACAATCGGTTGCGGTCGCCTGGCGCGCCGCCCACGTCAAGGCGGCACGCGCGCCATCGGAGTCGTCGACACCGACGACGATGCTGCCCGTCACGGCTTGTCCTCACGTTGCGTCAGGTTCATGTGTGCAGGTTGGTGGGCGCCGGATTCCGGGAGTAGGGCCGAACGCCCCTTCCGCAGACCGGCGTTGTCGCTCAACCTGGGAGAGATGGAACGCGACAGGAACGGCCTCGAGATCTTGGATCGCGACGAGTGTCTGCGGTTGCTGGCAGGTTCGGCGGTCGGCCGCGTCGCGGTCTCGGTCGGTGCGCTCCCGGTGATCCTCCCGGTGAACTTCCTGTGCGATGGCGAGCGGATCCTCATCCGTACCGGTGATGGAACCAAGCTCGCCGCCGCAGCGCGTGACGCAGTCGTCGCGTTCGAGGTCGACCACGTCGATCCGTTCTCACATGCGGGCTGGAGCGTGTGCGTCACGGGGATCGCTCGTGAGATACGGGATGAGGTGGAGCTCGCGCACCTTGCCGCGCTGCCGCTCCCGCACTGGACGCCGAACGGTGTCAGTCGCTTCATGGCCATATCCCTCGAGCTGATCACCGGTCGCCGCATCACGCGCACGGCGTTCGCGTCCTGACGCACTAGGGGGCCGGGTTCGGCACCCACCAGTCGACGACGGTGCCGATGTCGTCCGGTCCGCGCTCCACCGTGCAGTGACCGTGATGGCGTTCGGCGCGCGCGTGCATGTTGGTCAGGCCCCGCCCGCCGCTGCTGACGTCTTCCGGCAACCCGACCCCGTCGTCGGTGACGCGCAACGTGATCGCGGCGGGCGTGGCCGAGACCTCGATCACCACCGAGCCGCACCCGGCGTGGCGGGCGACGTTCGACAGCGCTTCCCGCAGTGTGGCGAGCAGATCGTCGGCGAGTGCGGCCGTGATCTCCGTGTCGACCGGTCCGTCGAAGACGACGCGCGGTTGGAACATCAGCGAGCGAGCAGCCTCGCGGGCGATCTCGAGAATGCTCCGGCGTACCGAGTCGGCGCTGGATCGGGCGGCCTCGACGTCGAAGATCACCGTGCGGATGTGCCGCACCGTGAGGTCGAGCTCCTCGACCGCAGCCTCGACACGGCGGCGGGCCTCGTTCTCGCGTATGAGCCGGGTGGCGCCTTGCAGCGACAAGCCGGTGGCGAACAATCGCTGGATGACGGTGTCGTGGAGGTCACGCGCGATGCGCTCCTGGTCCTCCAAGCGGGACAGGCGATAGAGGTCCTCGCGCGTTCGGCCTTGCTCGATGACGACGCTGGCTTGCGTCGCGAACTGCTGCAGCACCTCGACGTCCCGCGTCGTGAACTGGTCGCCGCCGACCGGGCGGGAGACCGACAGAGAACCGATCACGGCACCCGGCGCACCCAACGGCACGAACACGGCCGGACCGATCGTGCCGAGTCGCACCTGCGGTTGCGCAACCCGGCTGTCGCGAGAGATCGGCCACCGCGACGGGCACTCCGGTCTGGAAGACGCGCGCGGTGATGGTGTCGGTCGAACCGACGATCTCGCCCACGACCGCGTCGGCCTGCCCGCCGACGGCAACTTGGATCGTCAGGTCTGAAGTCGCGCTGTCGCGCAGCGCGATGGTCGCGAGATCTGCGTCCACGATCTGGCGGGCTCGCTCGGCGACGACCTCGAGGATGCGGTGGGTGTCGGTGCCCGTCAGGAGCGCGGTCGCAACCTCCTGCAGGCTCGCTCGTTCGAGCTCGCCGCGCCGCCGCTCCTCGAACAGCGCCGCGTTGTTGATCGCAACGCCGGCGGCAGTTGCCAACACCTGCACGAGCTCCTCGTCGATGTCAGTGAACACCTCGGCCGTCTGCTTGTCGGTGAGGTAGAGGTTGCCGAAGACGCGGTCACCCACGCGAATGGGGACGCCGAGGAAGCTGTGCATCGGCGGATGGTTCGGGGGGAAGCCCACGCTGGCCGGGTGCTCGCCGATGTCGGACAAGCGCAGCGGCGAGGCATCCACGATCAGGAGCCCGAGGATCCCGAGTCCCTTGGGGAGCGGTCCGATGCGAGTGCGCGTCTCGTCCTCGATGCCGACGGTGATGAACTGCGAAAGGCCGGTACCGGCGTCGTCGAGCACGCCCAACGCGCCGTAGCGGGCGTCGACGAGGGTGACCGCGGCCTCGATGATCCGTTGGAGCACGGCCGTGACGTCGAGGTCGGCACCGACCGACAGGACGGCGTCGAGGAGCTGGCGAAGGCCTCGCGGTCCCGCATGTTCGGCTGGCACAGTGTCCAGGGTACGTCGGACCGCTCGTGCCGCGAGGAGGCACAATATGCGGGTGCCGACTCGCGTCTTCCTCCTCGATGACCACGAAATCGTCCGCCGCGGCCTGCGCGAGCTGCTCGAGCAGGAGGCCGACCTCGAGGTGGTGGGCGAGGCGGGGACGGCCGAGGAAGCATTGGGCCGCATCCCCGCGACGCACCCGGACGTGGCGGTCCTCGACGTTCGCCTGCCCGACGGCGACGGCGTCGAGGTGTGCCGGGAGATCCGCTCGCGGCACCCCGAGATCAACTGCTTGATGCTGACATCGTTCTCGGACGACGAGGCGTTGTTGAGCGCGATCATGGCCGGCGCCTCGGGCTACCTGTTGAAGCAGGTGAAGGGCACGGACCTCGTCGACGCCATTCGCAGAGTCGCGGCGGGCGAGTCGCTGC
The DNA here is from genome assembly GCA_963745645.1 of uncultured Actinomycetes bacterium. Taxonomy (GTDB): domain Bacteria; phylum Actinomycetota; class Acidimicrobiia; order IMCC26256; family PALSA-610; genus CAVUFH01. The sequence goes on along the minus strand of CAVUYD010000002.1, from coordinate 165,876 downwards.
TGGACCCGTCGATGACCGCGCGCGTGCTCGAACACCTGCGCGCACCGGCCGAGAAGGACGAGCTCGCGGGTCTGACCGATCAGGAGCGGCGGGTCCTGGACCTCGTTGCCGAAGGGCTCACCAACCGCCAGATCGGAGAGCGGATGTTCCTCGCCGAGAAGACGGTCAAGAACTACGTGTCGAACCTGCTCTCGAAGCTGGGCATGAGCCGGCGCAGCGAAGCGGCGGCCTACGCCGCCCGCCTGGAAGAGCGGCGCAAGCCGCGCGGTGGCTGAACCGACGCCTACGCGGGCAGTTCGACGAAATCGACGTCGATGCCGGCCGCATCTCGGTCGAAGGCGCGCAGGGCAGCACTGATGCGGACCGCGATCATGTTCCGGAGCACGCGCGGGACATCGTCGGGGCCGCGAACTTCGGTCTTCAGGACGCCGTGCTGACGCCGCACCGCGACGAGGAGCGCGAGATCCTCACGTTCGTGCCTGCGCAGCACCTCCATGACGGCGTTCGCCGCGATCTGGGTGTGTCGGAGCAGCGGCGATCGGGCAACGCGCTCACAGGCATCAACCACGTCGTACGGATGCTCGATCGTCAGCGTCTCCCACTCCTCGAACGGGTCGAACAGTGTGTTCCCCGCGACGATGACGGGCACGTGGTGCCGCAGCGAGCACAGCACGCCGTCCTCGGCGCGTGCCGGATGCGCGCTCGGTGTGTGACGTACCGCGAGCGTCACATCGATCGCGCCGGCCTGCAGCGGGCAGACGTGGTCGTGCCGCAGACCCGCGCACGGAAAGGCGGGTGCACCGGGTTCCTGACAGGTCAGAACCTCGTGGCCGGCGGCGCGGAGCTCATCGCTGGCGACCTGTGCCGTCCCCGGTTCGGCTTCGGTGACGAGAATGCGCAAAGGGGTCATCGCTCGATCTCCATGGTCATCTGAGTCGTACGTTCGATGTGCAATGCGAACTGCAACGCATCGACCCACGGTGGTCGGGTGAAGATCGCGCGCAGGAGCGCCGAAGCGGTGAGCCGGCCGCAGAGTCGCCCGTCGGCCGCTTGGACGATGACGCGCTGAGACGGGGCGAGCAGCATGGGCTCCAGCGCCGCGTCCAAGCGCGTGGCTTCGGGCACGCAGTACACGTGCTCGAGATCGAGTTCGTCGACCGGCGTGGCGGACGGCACGTGTCGAACAACCGCATCCACGATGTCGCGGGCCGAAATCACTCGGGCAGGTTCGAGGATGATCAGCAGCGTCGTACCGCTCGGAGAGCAGGCGGGCGCAGTCTCCGACCGACGTCGTTGCGCTCACCTCGGCGATCGGGCGTAGCTCCGCGTCGCCGACGGTTCGCTGCTGGGTGAAATCGGTCATCGCGGTCCTCCTGTCCCCGCGATCGTCGCCCGGCAACTCCCGTTGTGGCAGGGCCGAAGGTCCCGAGTCCGCCCCGACCAAGGGTGGTGTCGGAACGGCGCCAGAACCTGGTTGGCTCGTGGCGTGACTCGGACAGATGTCGACCCGAGCTTCGGGCTGACATCGGTCGAAGCGCGGCGCCGGTTGGCCGAGTACGGGCCGAACGCGCTGCGCAGTCACGGCGCACGGCCGTGGTCGGTCTTCACGCGGCAACTGCGGAACCCGTTGCTGATCTTGCTCCTCGGCGCGGCGACGGTCTCGGGCTTCGTCGGGAACGGCACCGACGCGATCGTCATCGGAGCAATCGCCTCGCTGTCGATCGGGCTGGGTTTCTTCGACGAGTACCGGTCGGAGAAGGCGGTCGAACTGCTGCACTCGCAGATTCGGCGGCGTACGACCGTGATTCGCGATGGTGGCCCGCAAACGGTGGATGTCATCGACCTAGTTCCCGGCGATGTCGTAGAGCTCCGGGTCGGCGACATCGTCCCCGCCGATATGCAGCTGCTCGCGGCGAACGAGCTCGAGTGCGACGAAGCGGTGCTCACGGGCGAGTCGCTGCCCGTCGAGAAGCAGGTCGAAGCCACGCTGTCGGATCGTTCTACGGTGCTGATGGGGACGATCGTGCGCGACGGAGCCGGCCGCGGCGTCGTCTTGCGGACCGGGACGAACACCGCGTTCGGCCACATCGCCATTGGGCTCGGAGAACGCCACGCGGAGACGGCGTTCCAAGTCGGATTGCGCGACTTCTCGTACCTCCTCGTGCGCGTTGCCGGCGTCCTCACGGTCTCGATCTTCATCATCAACGTCTTGTTGTCTCGACCCGTGCTCGAGGCACTCCTGTTCTCGCTCGCGATCGCCATCGGACTGACCCCGCAGCTCCTCCCGGCGATCGTCACGGTGAGCCTCTCCACCGGTTCGCGCCGGCTCGCACAGCGCAAGGTCCTCGTGAAGCGACTCGTGAGCATCGAGGATCTCGGCAACATCACATTGCTCTTCACGGACAAGACCGGAACGGTCACCGACGGCCGGATCACGTTCGATCGCGAGGTCGACGACGCCGGATCGGCGAGCGAGACGGCGCGGGTCCACGGACTCGTGTGCACGGAAGTGGACCTCGGCGCACACGGGGTCGTGAGCGGGAACCAACTCGACGTCTCGCTGTGGGAGGGGGCAGGTGATGCTGCGACCGGGGCGGCTCGAGCGTGGCAGCGCATCGCGTCGCGGCCGTTCGATCACACGCGTCGGTGGGCCAGCGTCCTCGCCGAGGATCCGCACGGCTCCCGATGGGTGATCATGAAGGGCGAGCCCGAAGCAGTGCTCGCGCGCTGCGCGTCCGCAGGTACGGCGGCGGCCGAGACGATGCACGCACTGTACGCCGACGGTGCGCGCGTCATCGCGGTCGCGCACCGTCGTGTCGACGCCGAGATCACGGCGCTCGGCGATCTCGAACAGGACCTCGAGTTCGACGGGTTCCTGGTGTTCTCGGACCGCCCAAAAGCCGACGCGGCCGAATCGCTCGCCCGGCTCGGACGGCTCGGCATCACCGTGAAGGTGATCACTGGTGACAGTGCCGAGGTCGCGACGAAGGTGTGTCGCGACCTCGGTATGACCGTGACGGGCTCGCTCACGGGTGAGCAGGCCGACGCGATGAGCGATGAAGAGCTGGGGCGCGCCATTGCCGCCACCACCGTGTTCGCACGCACCAACCCGGACACGAAGGCGCGCCTCGTCCGCGTCGAACGTGATCGCGGCACCGACGTCGCCTTCCTGGGTGACGGAGTGAACGACGCAGTCGCTTTGCACCACGCGGACGTCGGGATCTCGGTCGACACCGGCACCGACGTGGCCAAAGACGCCGCCGACATCATTCTGCTCGACAAGGACCTCGGTGTCCTCGCCGACGGCGTGGTCGAGGGGCGTCGCATCTTCGCGAACACGATCAAGTACGTGCTGATGGCGACGTCCTCCAACTTCGGGAACATGTTCAGCGCCGCGGTTGCGTCGATCTTCCTCGCGTTCCTTCCGATGCTCCCGACACAGATCCTCCTCAACAACCTGCTCTATGACTTCAGCCAGATGACCATCCCGACCGACAACGTCGACGAAGAGATGCTCGAACGTCCCTCGGCGTGGGACATCGCCTTCATCCGTCGTTTCATGATCTGTTTCGGGCCGCTCAGTTCGGTGTTCGACTTCGCCACGTTCGCCATCCTGCTCGGTGTGCTGCATGCCCACGCGCCGGAGTTCCGGACGGGTTGGTTCGTCGAGTCGCTCGCGACGCAGACGCTCGTCATCTTCGTCATTCGCACGCGCCGGACGCCGTTCTGGCGGAGCCGGCCGAGCACACCGTTGCTCGTCACGTCGCTCGCGATCCCGCTGATCGCGATCGTCCTGCCCTACCTCCCGGTTGCACACACCCTCGGGTTCACGCATCTTCCGGCGGAGTACTACGCGATCCTGATCGGGATCGTCGTGATGTACCTGTTCACGGTCGAGGTCGTGAAGCGCTGGTTCTTCGCACTCCCACGCCAACGTGAACCGCTCGCGATCGTGCGGCCGAAGGCGATCAGGCGCGCGCATCGCCGGGCCACGCCGTTCAGCCGGCGTCGTCGAGTCGAGTCACGAGCCCACGCGTTGGGAAGCACGACACCTTGATCGCATGGGATGCTGCGGGGCAGTGGATGCACGACCGAAGGCGAAGCGAGCGGAAGACGTGCTCGCCGGTATCGAGGACGGCGCCGACCTCATCGTTCCTCTCGCCAACGGTGAGCCGGTCTCCGTCCTCGACGCCATCGAGGCCAATGTCGAACGGTTGCGTGACGTCCGCATTCACCAGATGCACGCCCTGCACGACCGCCCGTACATCCACGGCGCGTACCGAGACCGGCTCCTGCACGTGTCCTACTTCCTCTCGCCGGTGACGCGTCCGGCGTTCCACGAGCGCGGCTGCGAGCTCGTGCCGAACCACTTCAGCGAGGTGCCGCGGCTGATGCGGGAGACGACGAAGTGTTCGATGGTGCTCGCGGCCGCGGCGCCGATGGATCGGCACGGGTACTTCTCGTTGGGCACGAACTGCGACTACGTGGCGCCGTTCATCGGAACGGTTCCGTTCTTCCTCGAGGTCAATGCGCAGATGCCTCGGACGTTCGGTCGAAACCAGCTTCACGTCAGTCAGGTCTCGGGGTGGACGGAGGTCGATCGTCCGCTCGTCGAGATCCATCGTCCCGAGCTGTCCGACGCGGACATGCGCATCGCCGAGCTGGTTGCCGAGCGGATACCCGATCGCGCGACGATCCAAGTGGGCATCGGGTCGATCCCGAACGCGCTCGTCGCCTCGTTGCACGGCCATCGCGATCTCGGTGTCCACACGGAACTGCTGTCGGACGCGTTGACGAAGTTGATCAGACGCAGGTGTCGTCACCGGGGCACACAAGCGGCTCAACCCGGGGAAGGCCGTGACGACCTTCGCGCTGGGCACGCAGCACCTCTATGACTTCCTGCACGAGAACCCCGCCGTCGAGCTGCTTCCCGTCGACTACGTGAACGATCCGCGGGTGATCGCGCAGGAAGACTGCTTCGTCTCGATCAACGCCACGACCGAAGTCGACCTGGTCGGTCAGTGCGCATCCGAGACCGTGGCCGGGCGCTACTGGTCGTCGAGCGGCGGCCAGGCCGACTTCGCGCGCGGCGCGATGTACTCACCGCACGGCATCGCGTTCGTCGTCCTGCCCGTCGACTGCGGCGAACGGTGAGGTCTCGCGGATCCGGGCGACGCTCACCCCTGGTTCGATGGTCACAACGCTCAAGAACACCGTTGATCACGTCGTCACCGAGTACGGCGTCGCCGACATGCGCGGCCGATCGATCTCCGAGCGCGCGGCCACGCTGATCCGCATCGCCCATCCACGTTTCCGCGACGAGCTGACAGCCGAAGCGAAGGGGCTCGACTACCTCTAGATCGGCGTGCGAACTGCCGTCTCCGTGTGCGACGGATGCGACTGCTCCTTCCAGCACGCCGCACACCGATCGACGCCGTCGCGGTGGATGTACGGATGCGGATCGATCGGCCGCTCCACGCCCGACTCGGGTTCCACGTCGGTGATGCTCTCGATCTGATCAAGCGGGAGGCGAAGCTCGACGCCGTTTACAAGGCGGATGACACGCATCGTTAGAAGTCTCCTCTTGACGGCCGGGTCTGGCCGGGCGGCGGATCGGCAGTGTTCTCCGTGTCCAGTCTGCGCCATCCGGTCCGGTCTCGCGCAACGGCCGAATGGCACTTCCCGCGACGACGCCGGCGGTGTTGGCTCTGGAGCACGTGCAGCCTTGCCGAGGGGGGTACTGCGCGCCGATCGAGGACGGCGTTCATGCACAAATTCTGGTCCTGGCTGGGACTCAACCTCGGGAAGCACTGGATCGTCGTGCTCACGATCGGCGCGGTGCTGACGGTCGGACTCGGCTACGGCATCACCAAGCTCGAGTTCTCCACGGGCCAGGACAGCTATCTCAACAAGAGCGACCAGGTCTACAAGGACAGCGTCGCCTACCAGCACCTGTTCGGCGGCCAGGCCATGCTGACGCTCGTGACCATGGACCCGGGTCACACGGTGAGCGAGCTGTTCACGCCGGCCGGCGTGCAGCAGTTCCGGGCAGTCGAGAAGCAACTGCGCGGCAACGATCACATCGCGAACGTCGTGAGCCCGTTGACCGCGCTCGAGTACGACGACGCGTTGGTGCGCAGCCCGTCGGGCGACCCGACCCAGAGCGTCGCGGCCAAGATCCTGTTGGGCGCGGCGGCGCGGGCGAAGACGCCGGACGACCAGGCGGTCCGCAACGCAGACGCGGCGCAGACGCTGGTGCGGCTCAGCGCCATCCCGCCGGAACAGCGCGTGCTCGACAATCCGACGTACGCCGACTTCCTCATCCACGACAATCAAGGAAAGATCCGCAAGCCCTTGCGAGCGTTCTTCATCGACGACCGTCACGCCCAGATGGTGACCCGGCTCGCGGGCAACCAGTCGATCAATGACGAGGGCCACGCGTCGGACTTCGTCACCAACGCGACGGACAAGCTCGATCTCGCGCACGCCACGCTCACGACAACGGGCGCGCCCGTCCTCCTCAAGAACATCAACGACTACCTGACCGGCGGCATGCTCACGCTCGGCGCGATCGCGGTCGGGATCATGACACTCATCCTGCTCCTGCTGTTCAAGGTGCGGTGGCGGCTGCTGCCGCTGCTCATCGTGATGGTCGGTGTGATCTGGGCGTTCGGTATCGCCGGCTACATCGGGATCCCGCTGACGATCGTGACGATTGCCGGCCTCCCCGTGATGCTCGGCATCGGCATCGACTACGCGATCCAGATGCACGCGCGTGTCGAGGAGGAAGTGGTGATCGCGGCGCGCGGCGCATCCCATCCAGGAGACCGCCGCGGAGCCTCGGGCCCGCGCTGCTCGTCGTCACATTCGACGCGATCTTCGCGTTCGCGGCGCTGCACTACGCCAAGGTGCCGATGCTGCGGCAGTTCGGCCTCCTGCTGATCGTGGGCGTGGCCGCGATCTGCCTGAACAGCATCGTGGGCACGCTCGCGGTCCTCGGGATCCGCGAGTACAAGTCGCCGACGAAAGGCCATGACTTCCGGGAGGGCCCGCTCGGTCGGCTCGTCGTCTGGCTCGGATCGGTCTCACCCCGGGCCGCGCTCCCGCTCGCGGTCGCAAGCCTGGTCGTCTTCGCCGGGGGCCTCGCGGTCGAGAGCAAGCTGGTGTTGCAGACCGACCCGATCCAGTGGGTGAACCAGAAGTCGCAGGTGATCAAGGACCTGCACGTGCTCGACAAGCAGACGGGTTCGTCCAGCGAGCTCGGCGTGTTCGTCGAGTCGAAGCACACGTTCGACGACAAGACGGTCACGTTCCTCGACGACTTCTCGCGCGGCCAGATCGAAAAGTATCCGCGGACGCTGCTCACCGCTTCGAGCATCGTCGAGAGCGTGAGCGACCTCACGGACGTGCCGGTGCGCCCCATGTTGCGCCGACCGGCGCCGAGGTGCAGGCCGCGTACGACGTCGCACCCCGCGACATCCAGCTCTCGACCGTTGCGCCCGGCGCGATGAACCTGGTGTTCCGCACCGGACCGTCCGGGCTCGACGAGCGAGCCGTCGTCGTACGCGAATCCGGGACACCGTCCAACCGCCGAGCGGCGTCCGGGCCACGCCATCCGGCTTGGCCGTCGTCGGCGTCGGCCTGCTCGACAACCTCAAGGCGAACCGGGCCTTGCTGACCTACCTCGCGATCCTCTTCGTGTTCCTCTTCCTCACCGTTCGGCTGCGGAGCGCCGTCCGTGCGCTGCTGTCGCTCGTCCCGGTGCTCGTCGCCGTCGGCGCCGCGTCGCTCTTCGCGTGGATCCTGCACCTCAAGCTCAGTCCGATGACCGCAGTCGCCGGGCCACTCGTGGTCGCGGCGTGCACGGAATTCACGTCGCTGATCCTCCTGCGATTCGTCGAAGAACGCCGCCGGGGCTCGACGCCGCGCGAAGCGGTGACGATCACGGCATCGCACACCGGGCGCGCGTTCATCGTGTCCGCACTCACCGCGGTCGCCGGCGTCGCCGTCATCGCCACCTCGTCGCTGCCGCTCCTGCGCGACTTCGGTGCGGTCGTCGCACTGAACGTCGCCGTCGCCCTGCTCGAGCGCGCTGATCGTGCTGCCGCCGCTGCTCGTCTGGGCCGATCGGCGCAACTGGGTCTCGCGGGGCCTGGTTCCGGCCGACGTCCTCGAACGGTCTGCGGCCCGAGCGAACGCGCGTCAGGATGATGGCTCGCGACGAGCTACGGAACGGAGGATCGAGATGGCGTTGCAAGAGGTGGACGTCAGACGCACTCGCACCTGACCGGTTGCACTCCCTCATCGGTCCCGAACGCGCCCGGCGATTCGATGACACTGCCGCCGCCGCGCGTGCCGCGCTCGCGGGCCGGACGGTACTGAACGTGAATTCCACTGCGACCGGCGGCGGCGTCGCCGAGCTGCTGCAGACGTTGCTCGCGTACGGGCGCGGGGTAGGGGTCGACACGCGGTGGGTCGTCATCGACGGCGATCCCGCGGTTCTTCGAGATCACGAAGCGGCTGCACAACCATCTGTACGGGACGTCCGGCGATGGCGGCCCGCTCGGTCCGGCCGAACACGTCGACTACGACGAGACGATTCGCCACAACGCCTCGGACGTGTTGGACCTCGTGAGTCCCGGTGACATCGTCATCCTGCACGATCCGCAGACCGCGGGCCTCGCGAGCGCCGTGACGAGGGCCGGTGCCGCACGTCGTGTGGCGGTGCCATGTCGGTACCGACACACCCAATGCCCAATCCGAATACGGGTGGGAATTCCTGCGACCGTACATCGAGGACGTCGACCGCTACGTGCTTCACGCGCGAACAGTTCGCGCCGGCGTGGGTGCCACGATCGCGGCTCGGCGTCATCGCGCCGTCCATCGATCCCTACTCGGCGAAGAACGAAGCCATGGATCCTGCGGAAGTCATCCGGCTCCTCCAGTACGTCGGTCTGCTCGCCGGCGACAGCCGCGCCGCCCGACGGCCGGGTTCACCCGCCGCGACGGATCGCGTGGACACGTCACGCGTGGTGTCGATTCGCTCGGCACGGGCCCCGCGGCCCCGACCGATGTGCCGATCGTGCTGCAGACCTCGCGCTGGGACGCGCTCAAGGACATGGGCGGCGTGCTCACGGCATTCGCGCAGCACGTCGCCGATCACTCGGACGCGCACCTGATCCTCGCCGGCCCGCAGACGAGCGGCGTCGCCGACGACCCGGAAGCGAATCAAGTTCTCCGCGGACTGCATCTCGCTCTGGCACGCGCTGCCGCTCGAATTGCAACGCCGGACGCATCTCGTCTGCGTCCCGATGGACGATGCCGACGAGAACGCCGCGATCATCAACGTGCTCCAGCGCCACGCGAGTGTGGTGGTGCAGAAGAGCCTGGCCGAAGGGTTCGGGCTGACGGTCGCCGAGGCCATGTGGAAGTCGCGCCCGATCGTCGGGAGCGCGGTGGGTGGGATCATCGACCAGGTCGTTCCGGGAGAGACCGGGTTCCTGCTCGACGATCCCCGGAACCTCGAGCAATTCGGCGAGGACGTCTGCGCGTTGCTGGCCGATCCCGCCGAACGCGAGCGGTTGGGTGCGAACGGCCGGCAGCGCGCCGTGGACCAGTTCCTGGGCGACCGGCATCTCGAGCAGTGGGCGGAGGTGTTCGCACAGCTCGACGGCACGACCTGATTCGGCGCGACCGAAACGCGGCTCGAACGTGTTCTTGCCTCGCTACGGACCGAGCGTGATGTCCTCAGAGCGACATGACCAGGCGGACGACGTGGTCCTTCATCTCGGTCGGCGTGAGCGAGCTCCAGAATGCGAGCGTCTGCGCGTCGTAGCCGACGAGGTAACGGGCGCGCGGCCAGCGCGAGCGTGACCGCGGTGCCGATCGTCTTCGCGCACTGCACCGGATCGCCCATCAACGGTTGCCACAACTTGGTCGTGGTGAGGGTGCGCCGGTACGCGGGGTCGTAGCGTGAGCCGGCGCGCTTGGCGATCTCGCGCTCGGTCTCCTCCCAGATCCCGGTGCGGAAGCCTCCGGGCTCGACGAGGATGACGCGGATGCCGTCACGCGTGCGACCTCCATCCGCAGCGCGTCCGAGAGACCTTCGAGCGCGTGCTTCGCTCCCTGGTACCAACCCGTGAGCGGCGTCGACGTCCGCCCGTAGATCGACGAGACGTTGACGATGCGGCCGCCACCGCGGTCACGCATATGCGGGAGTGCGAGCCGGGCCAAGCGCATGGGTGCGAGCACCATCGTCTCGAAGGCCGCGCGCGCCTCGACGTCGGTCACGTCCTCGATCGAGCCCGTGATCGAGTAGCCCGCGTTGTTGACGAGGACGTCGGGCTTCGTACTCGGCGATCACCCGGGCGCAACGGTCGGGATCGGTGACGTCGAGGAGCACCGTCTCCACGGCGAGCTCGGCCGCGCGTGCCGCTTCGGCGACGACGAGCGCCTTCGCCTCCGAGCGGACCGTGCCGACCGAGCGAAAGCCTCGGCGAGCGAGCTCGAGCGTCGTCGCGAGCCCGATTCCGGAGTTCGCGCCCGTCGTGAGCGCCGTGCGTACCCGACTCACTGCGCTCACCGCCCGTACAGCGAGATCGCGAAGCGCGACCAGGCCTCGCCAACGGGGTCGAGCGGGTCCGAGAGCAGTCTGCGATTGGCGAGCTGCCATGCGCGTTCCATCGCGGCAGCGGGATCACTGGTCATGAGCGTCGCCGCGTCTGGGAACCGTGCGTCCATTTCGTCGGAGAACGTTTGCCGCTCTTCGCTCGACAGGGGATCGAGTGCAGCGAGGAGTGCCGGATCGAGATCGTGCAGATCCTTCATGCGGGCCTCCCTTCTTGTTCGGGGCCCATGGTCGAATTGCAGGGGCTCTCCCATCGGTTCGGCGTACATCTCGGCGATGAGGTCGGCGTAGTGCTCGTTGACCGAGGCGCCGCTTGACCTTCAGCGTCGGCGTCAGCTCGCCGGATGCGACGGTCAGCGAGCGCGGGAGCACGCGCCACGTGCGGATGTGCTCGACGTGCGAGTGCCGGCCGTTCGTCGCGTCGACCGCGCGGCCGACCTCGAGCAGCAGGTCCGGATCCCGCGCGAGCGCTTCGAGCCCGACGGCGTCCTTGTTGTGGGCCCGTGCCCAGCTCTCGACCGCGATCTCGTCGAGCGCGAGAAGCGCGGTGAGGTAGCGGCGGCCGTCGCCGACCACGACGGCCTGGCCGATCAGCGGGTGCGACCGCGAGATCGGTCTCGATGTTCTGCGGCGAGATGTTCTTGCCGTGCGCAGTGATGATCAGGTCCTTCTTCCGCCCGGTGATGCGCAGGTAGCCGTGATCGTCGAACGCCCCGAGGTCGCCGGAATGCAGCCAGCCGTCGTCGTCGATGAGGGCGTGCGTCGCGTCCTCGTTGTGCCAGTAGCCCGCGCAGACGTTGTCGCCCCTGACCAGGATCTCACCGTCGTCCGCGATGCGGATCGACACGCCGGGGAGCGGAGGGCCGACGGTGCCCGACTGCGCGATCGCGCCGGGCGGGTTCATCGTCGTGGCGAGCGCGACCTCGGTCTGGCCGTAGCCCTCGGCCAGCTCGCAGGCCGATGCCGTGGAACCAACGGACGAGGTCCGGGATGGATCGGCGCGGCGCCGGACACGGGATGCGGGCCCGGTCGAGGCCGAGCTGGGCGCGGAGCTGCGCGCCGACGGTCCGGTCGAGCGCGAGCCAGGCCAGCTTCGTGAGGAACGGCATGTGCTGCCTGCGTGCTCGAGCTCGCGCGCGTGCGAAGCGCGAGCGACAAGTAGCGTGCGCGCCGCCCGTCCGCGCACGCCGTCGAGCCGCGCGACGCGGCTCTCGACTCCCTCGCGGATCTTCTCCCAGACGCGCGGCACCGCGAAGAAGATCGTCGGCCGGCAGTCGGGCAAGTCCTCGGCAACCGTCGAGATCGAACGCGCGAACCACGTCTCGCCGCCGGACGCGATCAGACCGAAGTGTGAGACGGAACGCTCGGTGATGTGGCTGAGCGGGAGGAACGAGAGGAAGCGGTCGTCGGGCGAGAGCGGCACGAGCGTCGGTGACCGACCGCAGCGTCGCCATGATGTTGGCGTGCGTGAGCACCGCCCCCTTGGGCGGACCGGTTGTGCCGCTCGTGTAGACGATCGTCGCGACGTCGTCGGACGTGACCGACTGGCGCGCCCGGTCGACCAGGTGCGGATCGCGTTCGAGCGCCTGCGCGCCGAGCGCTCGGAGCTCTTCGAACGAGAGCAACAACGGATCGTCGTTCGGCACCCGTTCGTCGAAGACCACGATGTGCTCGAGTGCGGGCAGCTGATCGCGTTGTTCGAGCACGCGCCCCAGCTGCTCGGCGTCCTCGACGAAGCAGACTCTGCTCGCCCGAATGCCCGAGCGACGTATCCGACCTGTGGCGCTGCGCTCGTCGGGTACACGGGCACGCTGATCGCGCCGAGTGAAAGCGTCGCCGAGGTCGGCTTCCTGCCACTCCGGCCGGTTCCACGACAGGATCGCGACCCGATCCCCGAGCCCGATCCCGAGCGCGTCGAGCCCGGCCGCGGTTTCGGCGATCGCGCCGGCGTAGCTGCGCCACGTCGTTGCCCGCCAGTGGTTGTGCCGGTCGCGCGCACGGAGCGCCACGCGCCCACCCTGGTGTGCCGTTCGGTCGGCGAGGATGTCGAGGATCGTCGTTCCGGTCGGCCAGGACTGTTGCGAACGGACCAGCGCGGCATGCGTCGTGACACTCATCGTCGACCCCTCACCTCTTCGCCGGGCCACGCAGTGGCGGCCTCGTGGCGGCCTCGTGAACCCCCGCACCTCATGAGCTTGAGCCCTTCCGTGTCGTTCCGGAACGGCCAAAGGACCCGGATCCGCCGCCCGTTCCGTGCGTGCGCTTCGGGTCGAACGCAGGCCTCGAGCAGGTCTTTGGGCCCTGTCTCGAATCGCCGCGCTTGCGTTGACTGCAGCTCAGTCGGGCGTGCTCTCGCCGTCCAACGAACCCAAGGGGGAGATCAAGTGAAACGACGCACGCTCGATATCGCATTCAGTGTCGGTGGGCTGGCTGCTCGCGGGGCTCCTGCTCGTGCTCGGCCTCGTGCTGCAGAACCAGGCGAACTTCGCCAAGAGCTACGTGAAGAATCAGCTCACGCAGCAGCAGATCACGTTCACGCCGGTGGACAAGCTGGCTCCGCAGGAGAAGGCAGCCGCCTGCCTCGTGAAGTACCAGGGCCAGCCGCTCACGACCGGCAAGCAGGCCGAGTGCTACGCGAACAAGTACATCGGCTTGCACGTCAGCGAGGTCAACGACGGCAAGACCTACTCGGAGACCAGCGGTGAGGCCCGTGCGCTGCAGGCGCAGCTCGCGGCCGCGACCGCGGCGAACCCGACCTCGCCCGAGACGCTCGCGTTGCAGCAGAAGTCCGATGCGCTGAACGGCAAGGTCGACACGCTGTTCCGGGGCGAGACGCTCCGGGGTCTGCTGCTGACCTCCTACGGGTTCAGCATCTTCGGTGACCGCGCCCAGCAGGCCGCGTTGGTGAGCTTCGCGGCGGCGTTCGTGCTGCTGCTCGCCTCGATCGCCGGCTTCGTGCACGCCTTCGGCACGAAGAAGGAACGCGTGGTCGCACCGGCCGGGCCGTCGGACCAGGTGCTCGTCAACGCCTGATCGCAAGCTCCGGCACCGAGTACCGCACTTCTTGCGTGACTTCCCCCACCGGTTCGGTGGGGGAAGTCACGCATGTTGCAACTACGAGGCGGCGCGGTCGCTCGACGCCGAAGGACGACGGACGGCGGCCTGACACCTTGGATACCTGACGCCCGTGGCGGGTAACGTGTCGCGACCTAGCCTTCTGCGGACTCGACGCCAAGGGGGCCGGCTCGATGACGGCGACCATCCGGACTGAGCAGCTGACCAAGCGATACGGGCACGTCACTGCGCTCGACGCGCTCGATCTGGAGATCGAGCAAGGCGAGGTGTTCGGTTACCTGGGACCCAACGGCGCGGGGAAATCCACGACCATCGGGCTCCTCCTCGGGCTGCTCCGGCCGACCTCCGGCGGCGCGCGGATCTTCGACCTCGACGCGTGGGCCGACGCCGCGCCGATCCACCGCCGCCTCGCGTACGTACCGAGCGAAGCGAACCTGTGGCCGTCGCTCACGGGCGCCGAGGTGCTGCGGTTCCTGGCCGACATCCACGGGTCGGTCGACACGGCGTACCGCGACGAGCTGGTGCAGCGGTTCGACCTCGTGCTCGACAAGAAGATCCGTGCCTACAGCCACGGCAATCGGCAGAAGGTCGTCCTGATCGCCGCGTTCGCGAGTCGAGCGGATCTGCTGCTGCTGGACGAGCCGACGACCGGGCTCGACCCGCTGATGGAGCAGGTGTTCCGTGCGTGTGTGCGCGAGGCGCGCGAACGCGGCCAGACGGTCCTGTTGTCATCGCACATCTTGAGCGAGGTCGAAGCGGTGTGCGACCGCGTCGCCATGCTGCGCGCCGGTCGCATCATCGAGACGGGCCGGCTCGAGGTGTTGCGCGGCCTGGCCGCGCTCCGCGTGCACGCCGAGCTCGACGGCCCGCCGCCCGATCTGTCGAACGTTCCCGGCGCGAGCAACGTCGTCGTCGACGGCAACACGGTCGAATGCGACGTCACCGGCTCGATGGAGCCGTTGCTCCGGGCGTTGACCGCGAGCGGCGTACGCCGACTGACGACGCGCGAGCCGTCGTTGGAAGAGCTCTTCATCTCCCACTACGGCCACGCGCAACCGGAGCCGGAAGGGGTGCGGTGACGTCCGACGTGATGGTCACGACGCGCTCGGCGCCGGTTGACGCCCGCACCGGGAACGGTCATGTCGACCGCGCGATAGCCCGGCGCATGTTCAAGCAGCTGTGGATCGCCGCGACCGTGTGGGCGCTGGTCTTCGGCGGGACGATCGCGGCGTCGGCGCTGTCGTACGTGAACAGCTTCCCCGACGAAGCGAGCCGCCAGCAGCTGGCCGCGAGAACGAGTGGTGACGCCGGGATCTCGATCTTGCTCGGTCCGGCATCGGCGATCGACACGGTCGGCGGTTACACCGTGTACAAGTGCTTCGTCTTCCTCACGACGATCGGCGCGCTCTGGGGGCTCCTCTCGGCGACCCGGCTGCTACGCGGCGAGGAGGACGCGGGCCGCTGGCAGCTCGTGCTCGCCGGCGGCACGCGTGCGTCGCGCGCGACGGGCGCGACGCAGCTGGCGCTCGGTGCGGCGATCGGTCTGCTCTTCGCCGGGACCACCGCTGATCACCTTGCTCGCGGCGCAGAACCCGGATGTCGGCTTCGGGTTCGGTGAGACCGTGTTGTACGGCGCGAGCATCGTGCTCCCGGCCGCGGTGTTCGTGGGTGTCGGCGCGCTCACGTCGCAGCTCGGCCGGTCCCGGCGACTCGCCACCGGCTTGGGCATGGCCGCATTCGGTGTCGCGTTCGTCTTGCGCATGATCGCCGACTCGGGTCCGAGCACCAAGTGGCTGCTCTGGCTCACGCCCTTCGGTTGGACCGAGCGGATGCGGCCCTTCACCGACAACGATCCGCGCCCGCTCGTGCTCGCGACTGCGATGGTCTGCGTGCTCGTGCTCGTGTCGGCGATCCTCGCGTCACGGCGCGATGTGGGTGCAGGGGTGTTCGCGTCACGTGACGTCGTCCCGCCGCGACCGTTCGGACTCGGCTCGCCCTTCGGGCTCGCAGTTCGGCTCGAGCTGCCTGTCCTCTTCGCGTGGTGCGTGGGTGCCGCGGCCGCCGCGTTCGCGTTCGGCGTCGTCGCCAAGGTGGCGACCGGTGCGGTTCCCGACTCGATCCGCGACACGCTCGACAAGTTCGGTGTGCAGGGCACGTTTCTCCGGCAGTACTTCGGCGTCGCGTTTCTCCTCGTCGCGACCATCGTGGCGTTGCTCCCCGCGAGCCAGATCGGGGCGACCGCCGAGGACGAGACGTCGGGACGTTTGCTGCAGGTGCTCGTGCAACCGGTCCGCCGCGTGTCTCTGCTGGGCGGCCGGCTCGCGATCGCCGCGGCCGCGATCGTCCTGGCGGGCGCACTCGCCGGCGTCGCCGCGTGGCTCGGCGCGGCGATGCAAGGTGTCGATCCTGGGTTGGCGCGGCATGTTCGGGGCCGGTCTCAACGTGGTGCCGACCGTGTTGCTCGTGCTGGGGATCGGCGCAGTGGTGCTCGCGACCGCGCCCCGTGCCGCGACTGGCACCGTCTACGGCGTCGTCATCTGGTCGCTCATCGTCGATCTCCTGAGCTCGATCGTGTCGGGACTCGGTTGGCTGGACCACTTCTCGTTGTTCCACTACATGGCGCTTGCACCCGCGCAGGACCCCGACGTGGTCACCGTGCTGATCACGCTCGCGGCGGCCGGTGTGCTCTGTGTGCTCGCGACGATCCTTTTCGATCGTCGCGACGTCGAGACCGGCTGAGCCCGAAGCCGCCGCGCCGGACGGTGACACTCGGCCCTACCCGCCCGATGGCCGCGGCCGTACGTTCGACTCGTCCCCGAGCGACAGGAGGCCGCCGTGAGAGCCGTTGTGGTCTACGAATCGATGTACGGCAACACGCACCACGTGGCGAAGGCCATCGCCGAGGGCCTGGCAGACCTCGTCGACGTCTCGCTCGTGCCGGTCGAACGTGCGACTGCCGAGCTGCTGGCGGAGGCCGATCTCGTCGTCGTGGGCGGACCGACGCACGTGCACGGGATGAGTCGGGCGTCGACACGCAAGGCCGCGGTCGACGCAGTCGAGAAGTCCGACGAGCTCGAACTCGATGAGGACGCGCCCGGACCTGGCCTCCGTGACTGGCTCGCGGCGCTCCCGCAGTCGACCGCGAAGGCCGCCGCGTTCGACACGCGCATCGACGTGCCCGCGATGCTCACCGGGCGAGCGTCGAAGGGCATCGCTCGACACTTGCGCGAGCACGGGTTCGCCCTGGTCGCACCGCCGGAGAGCTTCCTCGTCACGAAGCAGAACGCGCTCATCGAGGGTGAGGAGTCGCGTGCGGTGACCTGGGCCGAGCAACTCGGCATGGCGCTCACGCCGTCGCTCGAGGAACTGAGCACCGAGCGCAGCCGCTGAGCTCAGGTCGAGTCGGACGCGGAGCTGTCGGGCGCCACGCGCCAGCGGTTCCACGGCCACATCCCGTCGATCTCGACTTCGAGCGAGAAGCTCAGGATCACGCGAATGAGCACGATCGTGCCCAGGACCACGACGCTCTCGACGGACTGGTCGACGACGATCGTGCGGATGATGTCGGCGATGATCAGCACTTCGAGTCCGAGCAGGATCACGCGCCCGATGTTCTTGCGGAGATCGCCGTAGGCGTCCTGACCGCGTCGCGCGGTCACCTCACGTGCGCAGCGCGCGAACGCACTGATGCCGCCGACGACCAGGATCGTCGCGCCGATGGCCTCGACGACATCGACGACGTGAGAGAAGAACTCGCGATACGTCACAACGCGACGCTATTGCGCGCGCCATCCCCGCGGGTGGTTCCGTGGCGGAGCCGCGGTGCCCGAGTCGTCGCGCCGCGTGGCTGACGCGAGTGTGCCGCGTGCCGGGCCCCTCGGGCAGGGCCGAAAGGCCCGGGCGCCATCCCGCCAACGGCCCTGACGTGCGCCGAGCGATCCGTGTTGGCATGCATCCATGCCTCTCTTCACCAGCAAGGACAAGGACGCGATCGGCACGGCCGGCGCCGTTTTCACGATCGTCGCGCTCGCGTTGGGCGTCGTCGCGCTGCTCACCGCCGCCGCGAACCACAACAGCGGATCGGCGGCCCCGAACGGCACGAGCGTGGCGCTCAGCGAGTTCGCGCTCACTCCCGACTCCGTCACCGTGCCGGTCGGCGGGAAGTTGACCGTCGTGAACAACGGCACGACGACGCACAACCTGTCGATCGAAGGCACCGATCTGAAGACCAAGGACCTGGGTGCCGGCGACAGCGAAGAGCTCGACCTCTCGAAGCTCGACGAGGGCATGTACACGATGTTCTGCGCGATTCCCGGTCACAAGGACCAGGGCATGGTGGGCGACTTGATGGTGGGCAGCATGGGCGCGACCGGCCAGAAGGTCGTGAACACCGACCGCATGCTGGCGGAGAACGACACCATGGATGCAACGATGAAGGCACCGACCGACGCCTACGTCGCGCAGTTGACGAAAGGCGCGAACACGAAGGGCGTCGGCAACGTTCCCCTCGCGCCGACGGTCCTCGCCGACGGCACGAAGCAGTTCACGCTCACCGCGTCGATCATCGACTGGCAAGTGGACCCGGACACGACCGTGAAGGCGTGGGCGTACAACGACATGGTGCCGGGACCGTGGATCAGGGTCGAACCGGGTGACAAGGTGCAGCTCGTGCTGAAGAACCACCTGCCGCAGTCGACGGTGGTCCATCTCCACGGCATCGATGTGCCGAACGCGATGGACGGTGTTCCCGACGTCACGCAGCCGCCGGTGAAGCCGGGCGAGACGTTCACCTACTCCTTCGTCGCCAAGCGCCCCGCACTCGGCATGTACCACTCGCACGACTATGCGGAGCACCAAGTGCCCGACGGGCTCTTCGGCGTGTTCCAGGTCGGTGATGTCGCGCTGCCGGCCGGCACCGGCCCCATCTCACAAGAGGTGCCGATGGTGCTGAACGACGCCGGTGTGATCGGTCTGTCGTTGAACGGCAAGTCGTTCCCGGCGACCGCCCCGGTGATCACGCACCCCAACGAGTGGACCCAGGTCGACTACTACAACGAAGGGCTGCAGATCCATCCGATGCACTTGCACGGCGTGCCGCAGCTCGTGATCGCCAAGGACGGTTTCCCGTTGCCGCAGCCTTACACCGTCGACACCCTCGCCATCGCGCCGGGCGAGCGGTACTCGGTGTTGATCCACCCGACGGACGACGAGAAGGGCGTGTGGGCGTACCACTGCCACATCCTCACCCACGCCGAGAGCGACAAGGGGATGTTCGGCATGGTGACGACGCTCATCGTGCAGTGACCTCGGCGGTCGACCGCGGCGCAGTACGTCCTACGTCCTGCGCCGCGCCGGCTTGCTGCCCGAGACGTGACGCAGACCGTAGCCTCGGGCCCCGTGCCCGTTCCGCAGCCTGCCATCGACCCTGCCGCACCGCTCGTTGATCGGACGCCGGACCTCCGCACGCAAGTGCTCAGCGCGGCCGCCATCGGTGCGCTGGCCGGCGCGGCGCTGCGCGCGCACCGCGGCCCGCGCGCGATCGCGGGGGCGCGGTCGCCGGTGGCGCGATCCTCGCGACCACTGAAGCCATCGCGCGCAAGCGGCAGCGACCCGGCGAGATCCCCGCGCTGTGGCAACGGATCCTCACCAGTGCCGCGATCGCCGCGCCACTCGGATGGCTCGCGGGCCGCGCGGTGGGTCGCCGACCGATCGCGATTGCGACTGTTGCCGGCACGGCCGCCGGTGCGCTCGGCCTGCGCCCGCAGAAGGTCGCGCTCGGTCCGGCACTCGGCGCCGCTGTCGGTGCCGCCCTCACGCGCCTCGACCCCGACGTGTCCGCGGCGGCGATCGCGAGTGCAACGGTGCTCGTGTACCGAACTGCTTCCGCCGCGATCTTCCGAGACGCGCAGGTCTCACTGCTGGCGGAACGCGTCAGCGCGCGGGAACTGCCGTTCGTGGTGCCGCTCGAAGCGCGCACTCGATACGTGGGCACCGAGTACGTGACCGTGCTGGCGGAAGTCCTGGGTGGCACGTACGAACGGGCCGTCGCCGACATCGGTATCGTCGCGTCGCTCGACGCGCTGGCCGGCCCCGACTTCGACCCGGCCGCGTGCGACCCCCGCGTGCGTGAGTTCTACGAGCACACGACGCGCTTCAAGCTCGACATCGTCCCGGAGTGGCGGCAATGGGTGCGCCCGGGTTACCTGCTCTACCGCACGTTCCTCGCTCGCCCGCTCGGGCAGGCCAACGTCCCGATGAACCAACGCGCCGCCCTGCGCGGCGTGCACAGCCGCATCGACACCATCGACGTCGACGGCGACGGGACGCCTGACGTCCGCGCGTGGATCCGTTCGTACGCCGACACCGACGAGCCGATCTACATCGGGATCTACACGACGTACCGTGACGACGAACGCGGATACGTGAGCGTCGGGTTCCCGCTGCCCCAGACGAACTTCACCGCGACGCTTGTCCCCGCGCGCGGCCCGACGGCGGCCTCACGCTGACGAGCCGCAGCTCGCTTCCGCATCCGGGCCACTACTTCACCTATGTCGATCCCGAAACCCGGGCGCTGACGACGGCCGAAGTCCAAGGCTTCGCCGAGGAGCTCGACGTGTACGTCGAGGACGACGAAGTGCGTGCAGAGCACGCGTTCTGGGTGTTCGGCTTCCCGTTCCTCGTGCTGCACTACCGCATCAACCGCAAGGAGTGAGGCGACCGCCGGGCCGGTAACCTCCGCGCGTGGCCAAGATCGTGTTCATCGGCGCGGGCAGCACGGTGTTCGCGCGCAACCTCCTCGGCGACATCCTCGGGCACGAGGAGCTCGCCGAATCGGAGATCGCGCTGTTCGACATCCACGCCGAGCGGCTCGAGACATCCGAGCTCGTCGCCCGCCGCGTCGCGGATGCGCTCGATGCGGAGCCGAAGATCGTCGCCACGACCGATCGGCGCGCCGCGCTCGACGGCGCCGACTACGCGATCAACATGATCCAGGTCGGTGGCTACGAGCCCGCGACCGTCACCGACTTCGAAGTCCCGAAGGAATTCGGCCTGCGTCAGACCATCGCCGACACGCTCGGCATCGGCGGCATCATGCGCGGCCTGCGCACGATCCCGGTCATGCTCGACATGTGCGCCGACATGGAAGCGCTGTGCCCCGATGTGTGGTTCCTGAATTACACGAACCCGATGGCGATCAACTGCCGCGCGGTGAACCGGGCCACGAACATCCGCACCGTTGGCTTGTGCCACAGCGTGCAAGGCACCGCGTTCGAGCTCTCCCTCGACCTCGGCATCCCGTACCGCGACATCACGTACCTCGCGGCCGGCATCAACCACATGGCGTTCTACCTCCGGTTCGAACGCGACGGTGAGGACCTCTACCCGCGGCTCCGGGCGCGCGCGGCGACCGGCGACGTCCCCGAGCACAACCGGGTGCGCTATGAGCTGCTCCGCCACTTCGGTTATTTCGTCACCGAGTCGAGCGAGCACTTCGCCGAGTACGTGCCGTGGTTCATCAAACGTGATCGCGCCGACCTCGTCGACCGCTTCAACGTCCCGCTCGACGAGTACCCGCGGCGTTGCGAGGAGCAGATCGCGGGTTGGGAGGCGGAGAGAGATCGGCTCGAGCGCGGCGATGCGTTCGAAGTACGGCCGAGCTTCGAGTACGCGGCGACGATCATCCGCAGCATCGAGACCGGAAAGCCGCGCGTGATCTACGGCAACGTCGCCAACGACGGCCTGATCGACGACCTCCCGGCCGGATGCACCGTCGAGGTGCCGTGCCTGGTCGACGGCAACGGTGTGCAACCGACGGCGATCGGCGCGCTGCCGCCGCAGCTCGTGGCGCTCATCCGTACCAACGTCAACGTCCAGGAGCTGACGGTCGAGGCCGCACTCACCGGTCGGCGCGACCACGTGTATCACGCGGCGATGCTCGATCCGCACACCGCGGCCGAGCTCGACCTCGACCAGATCCACGCGCTCGTCGACGCGCTTCTCGCCGCGCACGGCGACTTCGTGCCGCCGCTCGTTTGAGCGCTACGGCCGCAAGCCGACCTTGATCGCGCCCGACTGCTCCTGGTCGGCGAGCACCCCGAACGCGTCCCGCCAGTCGTCGAGCGCGAACTGGTGCGTGAGCATCGGGCCGAGGTCGATGCGACCCTGCTGCACGAGATCGAGGTAGTGCGCGATCCCGTGCTTGCGCTCGCCCTCGACCTCCTCGATGCCGAACGCATTGGAGCCGGACCAGGAGATCTCCTTGAAGTAGAGCGGTGTCCACTCCCACTGCGTCGGGCCGTGCACACCGGCCTTCACGATCGTCCCGCGCGCCCTGAGCACGCGGCACGAGACCTCGAGTGACTCGCGGCGCGAGATCGTGTCGTACACGACATCGATCCCACCGGGATACGCCATCGGCAGCTCGTGGTGCCCGTGCAGCACGCCACCCGACCAGGCTGCGACTTCCTCGATCAGGGCGGTGAGCGGTTCGTGCGCGAACACGCGAGCTGCGCCGAGCCTCCGCGCGAGCTCCGCCTGCGATTCGAAACGCGCGACGACGCCCACCTCGACGTCCGGATACAGCGCGCGGAAGATCGCGACGGCGGAAGACCCGAGGGCGCCGGCGCCGTACACCAGGACCTTGCTGTGCGGCTCAGGCGCGTGCCTCGTGACCGCGTGCAGGGCCACCGCGAACGGATCCGCGAACATCGCGATCTCGTCGGGGATGGAATCGGGCACGGGGAAGAGCATGGAGTCGTGCGCGGGCATGAGCGTGGCGTAGCCGCCGCTCGCGTCCTTCGACGTCCCCGAATGGATGCCGGCGGCGATGGGACCCACCTGGAAGTTCCAGCACAACGACAGGTCACCGGCCGCGCACGCCGGGCACAGTGGCGACACGCCGCGCGGCGCGCACGACAGCCACGGATTGAGCACGACGCGCTGGCCGACCTCGAGTCCTTCGGCTTCGGGTCCCAACGCGACGACGTCGGCGACGACCTCGTGCCCGAGGATGTGCGGGAACGTCGTGAAGTCGATCATGGGGTTGTCGGCGCTGAACTCGCCCCAGTCCATGAACACCTGCTTCGAGTCCGACCCGCAGATGCCGGTGATGCGCGGCGCGCACACGACCCAGTCGGGCCGCAGGAACCCCGGATCGTCCACCTCCATGAGCCGCATCGGCGTCTTCGCGAGCATCTGCACGAGCGGGTTGTCGGAGTGCGGCTCGGCAACCGGTTCGGGTTCGACTCCGAACACCAACGCTTTCATGAGGACCTCCGGAAGCGTGACGGCAGCGCTGTCAACTGTCGATGGCGAACGTGAGGGTGACGCGGGCGGTCAAGGACTGACTGCCGGCTTCGATGGGCAGGGACGGACCCGCGTCCATGGCGGCACGCGCGGCAACGGCGACGCCGACGGGTCGCGGCCAACCGAACCCGCCTCCTTCCTCGATCGTGAGGATGGCGCCGAGCGCCACTCCGGCAGCCGTGGCGAGTTGCAGCGCCTTGGCGCGTGCGTCGGCAACGGCAGCCGCGCGCGCGGCCGCGAGATGGGGAGCAGGATCCGAGACGACGAGGTTGATTCCCTGGATGTGCAGCGCGTCACGGGCGACCTCCGTGAGCGCGGCGACGAGAGGACCGACCTCGTCGAGCCGGCGATCGGAGATGGTGAGCAAATAGGTCGCGACCCGACCCGTGATGCGCTGGGTCTGGTGGTCGAAGAAGTCCTGCACCGTGACCGTCTGCGTGTGGATCTGCGCGTCGCCCACACCTGACTCGCGCGCGTGGGCGACGAGCTGATCGGCGATCTTCGTCACCTCACCGATGGCCTCGGCAACGGTCTTTCGCATCACGTTGACGGAGAGCGACAACACGCACCGATCCGGCGTCGCGATGTCGCTGCCTTCGCCGACGACCACCAACGTGCGTTCCCGGCGCTCCACGAGACCGGAGGCTAACCGGCCGCGCGGTGCGTAGGACGCGCTCCTCGGTGCGAAGCACGTTGGCGGGACGGATGCGCGTGGCCGCGTGCCGCCGGCGCACGGGTGTGACGAGCGTGTGCGCCTGCCCGCGTTCGGCGGCGTGCTGGCCCACCGTTCGCCGCGACCTAGACCTCGCCCGCGTCGGTGGGCGGGAGCGGCCGGTGCAGCCAGCGGGGCAGCGAGCCGTCGGGGATCGCATGCACCGGTTCGAGCGGAGCGCCGGGAACGACGCCCTCGAGCATCGCGGGCGCGTCGTGCAGCTCCGGCGGCCACGCCTCGGCGATGCCGACGATCGTGGTGAGCGCGGCGAATCCGGCGGCGACGAGGCCCGTGTCCGAGTCCGGCGCGGGGGCGACGTCCACCGCGCGCAGTTCGAATTGCACACCGTCCGGGGTGTCCGCGACCGCCGCCCGCACCGCGCCGAACGCGGCGAGACGCGCCCAGCGCACGCCGCCCACCTCGGCGTAGGGCCGCGCGGGCACGTTCAAGTTGAGGACGGTGCGCGGCGGTGCTTCGAGCAGGCGCGGGAACACCTCGACCGCGAACCGCGCGGCCGTGTCCCAGTACCAGCGCGCGCCGACCTCGGTGCTGACGGCGAGGCCCGAGCCGCCGAAGTTCTGCGCGGTGAGCGCAGCACCGACGGTGCCCGAGTGCAGGATCGCCCGGCCCGTGTTGAGGCCCGGGTTGATCCCGGACACGACCACGGCGGGCGGATCGCCGAACGCGCCGAGCCGGCCCGCGATCACGCACATGCCGGGCGGCCCGTCGATCGCGTACGCGTCGATCCCCGGGCAACCGGGCAGCTCGACCTGTTGCGAGTCCAGGTGCTGGTCGGCGTGGACGAGGCCGATGGCGGCACCCGTACCGCTCCGATCCGAGTTCGGCGCGATGACGAACACGTCGAGGCCGGCCGCCGCGAGCGCGGCCGTGAGCACGTGGAGGCCTTCGGATTCGACGCCGTCGTCGTTCGTCACCAGGACGCGCATGTCACTCCGTCGTTCGGTAGCAGGGAGCCGATTCTCGCAGCGGTACCGTGCGTAGGGTGAACGGCTCGGTCTCCGCGCTCCTCTTCGCGGCCGGCGCGGTCGTCGTTCTCGGATTGGTGCTCACGTGCATTCGGTACCCGCGTCAGATTGTCTCCCATCTGATGCACTGGAGAGCGGGCCCGAAGCGACGGAATTCCTACGTTGTTCACCGGCCCGCGCCCACGACGCGACTCGCGTTCGCCGGCGACATCGGTCATGCCGGTGCGCAGCTCGACGCGACCGGCGCGGCGGTCGCCGCGCTCGGCGCGACTGATCCGTACGACGCGCTCGTGCTGCTCGGGGACCACGCCTATCCGCGCGACCGTACGGCCATGCGCGGACCCTCGGTGTCGGGCTCGTAGCCTCGGCGCCCGTGATCAAGTACCTGGGGTCGAAGCGGCGGCTGGTGCCCGTGCTCGGCGACATGTGCGCGGCCGCGGGTGTGCGCCGCGCGCTCGACCTGTTCACCGGCACGACCCGCGTCGCGCAGGAGTTCAAACGGCGCGGTGCCCATACGACGGCCGTCGACAACGCGCGCTATGCCAATGAATTCGCGCGCTGTTACATCGGCCTCGACGCGGCCGCGGCGGACACCTCGGCCCTTGCCGCCGCGATCGCGGATCTCATGGCGCGGCCGGGCACCGACGGTTACGTCACCGAGACGTTCTGCCGCAGCTCGCGGTTCTTCCAGGAGCACAACGGCCGGCGCATCGATGCGATGCGTGACGCGATCGATCGGGACTACCGGGACTCGTGGATGCATCCGGTGCTGCTCACCAGCCTGATCGAGGCCGCCGACCGGGTCGATTCCACGACCGGCGTGCAGATGGCGTACGTCAAGCAATGGGCACCGCGCGCCGGCAAGTCGATCGAGCTGCGCGTGCCCGACCTCATTGCGGGGCCGGGTGACGCCGTGTTCGGCGACGCGTGCGAGATCGTGCGCGGGCTGGGTGCCTTCGACCTCGCGTACATCGATCCGCCCTACAACCAACACCGCTACTTCACGAACTACCACATCTGGGAAACCTTGGTCGCGTGGGATGCTCCCGAGCACTACGGAGTGGCATGCAAGCGCGTCGACGCGCGCGAGGACCACACGAAGAGCGTCTTCAACGATCGCAAGCGCATGCCTGACGCGCTCGCAGAGGTCATCGCCGGCGTCGACGCGCGGCTCGTCGTCGTGTCGTACAACGACGAAGCGTGGGTCTCGATCGAGGCGCTGGAAGCGATGTGCCGCCGCGCGCGGTGGTGCGGTCCGTACGCTTGCGTTCGACTCGAAGCGCTACGTCGGCGCCCAGATCGGGATCCACAATCCGCAAGGCGAGAAGGTCGGGCAGGTTGCCCGTCTGCGCAACGTCGAGTATCTCGTCGTCTGCGGAGAACCCGAACTCGTCGAACGAGCCACAGGAGCGAAGGAATGCAGGTCGAGGGCACTGTCGCAGTCGTAACCGGTGCGGCGTCGGGATTGGGCGAGGCCACCGCTCGCCGCCTGTACGCGCACGGCGCCGAAGTCGTCATCGCCGACATGAACGACGAGCGCGGCACGGCGGTCGCCGCGGAGCTGGGAGACCGCGCCGAGTACGTCCGCTGCGACGTCACTGCGCCCGAGATGGTGAGCGCCGCCATCGAACGAGCCACCGCGCGCGGTCGCTTCGGCATCTCGGTCCACTGCGCGGGCGGCGGCATCGCGGCCCGCACGCTCGCACGCGACGGCGCGCCGCACGACCTCGACGCGTTCCGGCAGGTCATCGAGCTGAACCTCGTCGGCACGTTCAACGTGTTGCGCCTGACGTCCTCGGCGATGTCGGCCAACGAGCCCGACGCCGGCGGCGAACGCGGCGTGTGCGTCCAGACCGCGTCGATCGCGGGCTACGAAGGCCAGATCGGCCAGATCGCGTACGGGTCGGCCAAGGCGGGCGTGATCGGCATGACCATCATCGCCGCGCGCGATCTCGCCGCGGTCGGCGTGCGGGTGTGCACCATCGCGCCGGGCACGTTCGGGACCCCACCGATGATGGGCGTGCCCGAAGCGATGCGGGATGCGTTCGCGGCTGGTGTGCCGTTCCCGAAGCGGCTGGGCGAGCCGGCCGAGTTCGCCGCGCTCGCCGAGCACATCGTCGAGAACGGCTACTTGAACGGCGAGGTCATCCGGTTGGACGGCGCGGTGCGCTTCCAACCGAAGTGACTTCGCTTCGGAACCATTGGAGCCGTTCAGGTCCTGGTCAGCGTGGGTGCGGCACGATCTTCACGGAATTTCGATGTCAAGATGCCCGGGCGAGCCGATCGAAGAGGTGAAATGGGAGATGTGACCAACGTCATCGTCGCGGACCCCGCACCGCCGACGCGCGTGGCGCCCCTTGGTGGCGACACCGCAGTCGACCCCCCGTCGCCGTGCCTCCACTGCCACCCGCCGGCCACGCCCGCATCGTTCTACCGAGGCCGGCGCCCGCTGCTGGTCGCGATCGGCGCGCTGTTCGCCTTCCTCGCGGTGTCCACGGCCATCGCCAACGCGTGGTTGCCCCTGCGCTGGGACCTCCCGATCCAGGAGTGGGTCGTCGCGCACCGCACGCAGGCCCTCGACACCTTCTTCCTCACGATGTCGCGGTTCGGATCGACGATGGTCGTGCTCGGCGCGGGCGCGCTGCTCGCCGCCCTGTCGTGGGGGCGGTGCCGCGCCGTGAGCATCGCGATCGTCGTCGCCACGCTCGGACGCCCGCTGCTCGAGTCGGTGCTCAAGATCGTCGTCGGCCGTGACCGTCCCGATCTCGAGCGCATGGTGAACGGCCACGGCCCGTCGTTCCCGAGCGGGCACGTCATGGCCTCGGTGGCGCTGTACGGACTCCTGCCGCTGGTCGTCGCGCTCTTCACCCGCAGCCGCCTGCTCTGGTGGCTCTCCGTCGCGGTCTCGGGCTTCCTCATCGCGTCGATCGCCGCGAGCCGGGTGTACCTCGGGGTGCACTGGCCCTCGGACGTCGTCGGCGGCCTGCTGCTCGGATCGTTCTTCCTGCTCGGCATCGAAGCCGTGCTCGGCTACGCGCACCGGATCAGCGGTTGCGGCGGAGCCCGGCAGCACGAATCCGGCGCACGAGCTCGCGCGTCGTAACCACGCGCGCCCCCTGTTCGACGACGATGTCGAACCACGCCGCGGGCACGTCGTAGTGGTCGTCGTGGTAGCGGAGGCGGCGCTCGAGCGGCAGCGCGGCTACAAAGGCGTGAAGTTCTGCGTGTGAGGTATCACTCACCAAGTGGGCGAAGCGTCGGCCGTCGTGCTCACGGGGCCAGCGGGGAGCATCGATGAGGATGGCCACCGCGTCAGTTTCGCAGGATGAGCAGGCTTCCCAGGAGGAGCAGGAATGAACGACCAGGAAGTGCTCGACCGCATCAAGCAACTGATGGACGAAGAGCAGCAGCTGCGCGACGCGCACAGCTCGGGCGACCACCCCGTCGACGCGGCCGAGCGCGAGCGGCTCCGCACTCTCGAAGTCGCGCTCGACCAGTGCTGGGATCTGCTCCGTCAGCGCCGCGCGCGCGAAGAGTTCGGTGAGAACCCGGACGACGTCCGTCCACCGCGACACCGAGACCGTCGAGAAGTTCCTGCAGTAGCGACGGCTCGCGACGACGCGGGCGCGGTTACGAGTACGCCAGGTACACGGCGGCCTCGGGCGTCAGCACCGTGAACGTGAACGACTCCTCGAGGTAGAGGTGTACCGACGTCGCGTCGTGATCGAGGTACCCGATCGACACGTCCTCGCCCAGCGTCAGCTCGAAGTCGCCGCCGCGGGTCGAGAGCACGACCGCACCGTCGACGCCAGGCGCCCACAGCACGGTGCCGCCGGTGATGAGGCGCAGGTGCTCGAGCACCGGGTAACCGCCCATCTCGGTGGTCTCCACCACGCCGGTGTAGCAGCGCGGGCCGAGCGCGACCGCGTACGGCCCGCGCGACCCCGATGTCTGCAGCATGCGCGACCGCGCGGGCGACCGATCCGCGGGTAGTCGCGGTACTCGTCGCTGATCGGGAGCTTCGGGTGCGGCGTTGCCTCCGCGATGCCGTCGATGAGGCCACCGGCATGCCCGTGGAACACGGCGTCGTCCTCGGCGACCGCGAGCCGCCGCGCCGCGTCGCGCACCGGGTCGAGATCGGCGTCGAGGGCGCCGCGTTCGATCGCGTCGAGCTCGGCTGCGCTCCATCCAGAACTCGGCGCGGTACTCGACAACGGCTGCACCGAGCGGATGCCGCGCCTGGATGCCTCGGCCGGCGCGTCGCTTCACGTCTTCGACGCGACCGCGCGTGACGGCTTCCTTGGTCCAACCGTGCGGGACCGCTCGAAGTCGACGAGGCGGCGCGCGGTCAGGAAGTGCCGCAGCGTGCGGGACGCCTCTTCCTCGATCTCGCGCCCACGCCGCGCCGAGGGACGGGCGCGAGCTCGCGGAGCAGATGGTTCATCGCGGGCGGTTCCCTTCGCAGATCGCCGATTCCGAGTGAGCCGTCGGCGGAGAGCCCGCCGCCGTCGCCATCGCTTCGGCTTCGTGCTTCGACCTCGACGATCGGCAGCTCGGTGAACAGGTAGGTGCGCAGCACCTCGTCCCACTTCGCGTCGTTGCGGCGCAGCCACTCGAGCGTCATCGCCGCGTGTTCCTTCTCCTCGTCGCGGTTGTGCGCCATGACCGAGCGGATCTCGTCGTCGGTCGGTGGCCTCGACCCGCTGGTCGTACCAGTCGACGGCCTCGAGCTCTTCCATCAGCGACGTGATCGCGCGGTGCCGCTCCATGATCGCTTGCGACAGCAGCTCGATCGGCTCGTGGAACGTTGCGTGTTCGGCCATCTGCTCCCTTGTGCGCGCGCGTCGTGCGGCGAGGTACCCGCGGTCGCCGTGTCGGAAACCGGGGAGACCGGGCGGGATCGTACTCAGGCTGAGCTGCGCGAGCTGCCGCCGCGACACCGGGCGCCGCGTCAGGCTTCGCGCAGCCCGGCTTCCGCGGACCGTCATGATGTGTTCGACCCACCACGCCGGTGCGACGTTCATCAGCGTCGCGAGGTCCCAGTAGTCCCACCAGCGCACGATCACGCCGTCGCGCAGCTCCTGCATCGACACGAACGGCAAGCTCGGCCTGTCTCGCCGGTGGGCCACTCCCAATGCTCGACGTGCTCGGTGACGACCGTGTCGCCCTCGCACACGGTCGTGCGCACGTCGTGCGCCGATGTTCGCCAGCGGTTCGAGCCCGACTCGCAGCCGCGCCACGATCTGTTCGCGGACCGCGTGCGACATCCTCGGGTGGTGTCGGCATGTCGGTGTACTCGGAGTCGGCGGCGAAGTACGACGCGACGACATCCCAGTCGCGCGTGTAGAGGTCGGTCCAGAACCGTTCGACGATCTCCTGGTTGTTCATGCGTCGCTCCGCAACGGGTGCCGTCGGCGAGAACCGGACCGGCATCGACTCGAGGCCGCTGATGAAGTTGGCCCGGCGGCGGGGGAGCGCAGCGGAGTCGGCCGCGAGCTCGAGGTCGGGGAGGCGCGTCAGCAGCTGCTCGAACATGACCTGGAGCTCGAGCCGCGCCAGCGCCTGACCGAGGCAGTAGTGCGTGCCGAACCCGAACGCGACGTGTTCGTTCGGATGGCGCTCGACGTCGAAGCGGTGCGGGTCGGTCGAACTTGGTCTCGTCGAGGTTCGCCGACTCGTAGAGCAGCATGCACTTCTGGCCCCTCGTGGAGCTGCTGGCCCATGAACTCGACATCGTGTGTCACCGTGCGGCACATGTTCTTGATCGGCGCTGACCCAGCGCAGCATCTCCTCGACCGCGACCGGGATCTTGCGCCGGGTCGTCGCTGCAGCAGTTGCCGCTGGTCCGGGTGCAGCAGCAGCTGTTCCATGCCGCCGCTGATCACGTGGCGGGTCGTCTCGTCGCCACCGACGAGGATCAGCAGCGACTCGTGCAGCACGTCGTCGGCGTCGAGGCGGTCGCCGTCGACCTCGGCGTGCACGAGCACGCTCATGAGGTCGTCGGTCGGGTGCTGTGCGCCGCGCCGCGACTGCGTGCGTGCAGAAGGTCGTGTACTCGGTCATCGCGTTCCATCGCCTGCATGTACTGCTCGTCGGTGGCGCTGCCGCTCTGCGCGCTCACCATGTCGTCGGACCACCGGAGCAGGTCGTCACGGTCCTCGGGTGCGACGCCGAGCATGTCGCCGATCAGGATCATCGGCAGCGGTGCCGCGATGTCGTTGACGAAGTCGCACTCGCCCTGCTCGCACACCGTGTCGATGATCGAGTTCGCGACGTCGCGGATCTTCTGCTCGCTGTCGCGTACCCGGCCGGGGGTGAAGCCGCGGTTGACGAGCTTGCGCCGCTTCCAGTGCTCCGGGTCGTCCATGTCGATCATCATCGGGATCGGCCCGTTGTCGGGGCGGATGCCGCCCGCGTTCGAGAACGTCTTCGGGTCCTTCGAGGCGGCGAGGATCGCGGCGTACGAGGCGAAGCCCCACACGTTGCGCGGCGCGTCGTAGTAGACGGGCGCGTTCGCGCGCATCCACGCGTACTTCGTGGCCGGGTCGTCGACGTAGAAGCTGCCTTCGAGCAGGTCGATGTCGGCGCGGGTGGGGTGGTCGGCCAAGGGTCCGCGTTCCTTTCGCTGCTACTTGGGGGGCATGCGGATGCCGGCGTCCATCCGGATCACTTCGCCGTTCAGGTAGTGGTTGCGCACGATCTCCATCGCGAGCGACGCGAAGTCGTCCGGGACGCCGAGCCGCTTCGGGAAGAGCACGCTCTGTGCGAGCTGCGGCGCGCGCTTCTTCGGGGAGACCGCCGAGGAGCGGCGTGTCGATGAGGCCGGGCGCGATCGTGCAGACCCGGATGCCGGCCGCCGAGAGATCGCGCGCGGCGGTGAGCGTGAGCGCGACCACGCCGCCCTTCGACGCCGAGTACGCGGCCTGTCCGATCTGTCCGTCGTACGCCGCGACCGACGCGGTGTTGACGATGACGCCACGCTCGCCGTTGTCGTCGGGATCGTTCGGGTTCATCCCGGACGCGGACGAGCCGCAGCACGTTGAACGTGCCGATCAGGTTGATGTCGACGATCTTGCGGAACGTCTCGAGGTTGTGCGGCGATCCGTCGCGGTTGATCGTGCGTTCGGCCCATCCGACTCCCGCGCAGTGGATCGTCGTGCGCAGCGGTGCGATCTCGGCCGCGGCCCTCACCGCGACCGTCATCTCGGCTTCGTCGGTGACATCGGCGAGCGACGAAGGTGCCGTCGAGCTCCTTGGCGATGGCCTCGCCCTTCGTGACGTCACGGTCCACGATGACGACGTGGGCGCCGTCGGCGACCAGCCGCCGAGCGGTCGCTTCGCCCATCCCGGACGCGCCGCCGGTGACAATTGCGCTGGTTCCTTGAAGTGACATCCGCGGGATCGTACGCGGTGAGGGAATGGCTGCGCCTTTCGACGGGTTCACTTCTCTCGTGGTCTGTGTCGAGGAGGACGTCGAGAGCCGGCATGCCGCGTTTGCTCGCTTGGTGACACCGGAGATCTCTCGCCTGCACGGCGCGGCCCGGACGCTGACGCACGGCGGTGACACGGCCGAGGATCTCGTGCAGGACACGCTCGTGCGTGCCTATCGCGCGCTGTGCCGCTTCGACGGCCGCCATCCGCGCCGCGTGGCTGCTCACGATCCTGCGCAACGTCTTCTACAAGGATGCGCGGCGTCTCCGCGCCCTCCCCGTCGCCGATGTGCCCGCGATCACCGAGGACGACGCGTCTGCAGTGATCGCGTTCGACGATGCGCTCCGCCGCGCGCTCGCGACCCTTCCGGAAGCACAACGCGATGTCGTCACGCTCGTCGACGTCGAAGGGCTCTCGTACTCCGAAACCGCGGCCGCCCTCGGCGTGCCCGCGGGAACCGTCATGTCGCGCCTGCACCGGGCTCGTCACAAACTCCGGGAACAGCTGCTCTCATGACCCACAGCGAATGTCACGAGTTCCACGCGGAAGGAACCTTGCAGTGCTACGTCGACGGTGAGGTCGACGATCACCAGCACACGGTTGTCACCGTGCACCTGCAGAGCTGCGGGAGCTGTCGCGACGAGGTGGACTCCTTCGTCGTGCTCAAGCGCGCACTGCAGCGCCAGCACGTCGCCGATCCGGAGGCGGTCGCCCGCCTGTGCTCCTTCGCGGCGCTGCTCACACGCGGCTGCCGCTGAATCGCCGCGCTCGCTCTGCATTCCGGGCGCTGGCACCGCTTGCGTGGGTGCGGTCAGAATCCGTCCATGCCGATGATCTCCTACGCGCAGCGCATTGCGGATCACGCCGTACGCGATCCCGAGCACCTCGCCGTCACCGACGAGCACCGCTCGGTGACCCGGGGTGAGTTGGAACGCCTCGCGAACCGCACGGCAAGGGAGCTCACGCGTCTCGGCGTCGAGCAGGGTGACTTCGTTACGATCGGACTGCCGAACCGCGTGGAGTTCATGGCCGCGACGGTGGCGTGCTGGAAGATCGGCGCGACCCGCAGCCGGTCTCGTCGCGATTGCCGAAGCGCGAGCTGGACGAGATCGTGAAGCTCGCCGACCCGAAGGTGATCATCGGCGCCGAGCCCGATGACCATCCCGAACGCGCGTGTCTTCCGCTCGGGTGGTCACCACCGGAGGACGTCGACGACGGACCGCTGCCCGACGCGGTCTCGGATCCCTTCAAGGCGATGACGTCCGGCGGGAGCACGGGCCGGCCGAAGCTGATCCTCGCGGGCGGTCCGGGACTCATCGACGCCGATGCGAATCCGTTGCTGATGATGACCGTCGACGGCACGCACCTCATGCCGGGCCCGCTGTACCACAACGGTCCCTTCGTGTGGTCCACGACCGCGCTGCTCGCGGGCAACCATGTCGTGCTCGGTGGCCGCTTCGACGCGCAAAAGACGCTCGAGCTCATCGACCGGTGGAAGCCCGACACGATGTACATCGTGCCGACGATGATGGCGCGCATCTCGAAGCTTCCGCGGGGCGTGCGTGACCGCTATGACGTCTCGTCGTCTGCGCGCGGTGTGGCACCTTGCCGCGCCGTGCCCGCCGTGGCTCAAGGAAGCGTGGATCGAGTGGCTCGGCGCGGACGCGATCTGGGAGCTGTACGCGGGCACCGAAGCGCAGTCGGCGACGATCATCACCGGCACCGAATGGCTCGCACACCGCGGCTCGGTCGGTCGTCCGCTGTCCGGCGAGATGAAGGTCGTCGGCCCCGGTGGTGAAGACCTGCCGCCCGGCGAAGTCGGAGAGATCTACATGCGTTCGGCGGGCGGCACCACGACCTACCGCTACGTCGGCGCGGAAGCGCGCACGCTGCCCGGCGGCTGGGAGTCACTCGGCGACATGGGCAGCATGGACGCCGACGGCTACATCTACCTGAGCGACCGGCAGACCGACATGATCCTCGTCGGGGGATCCAACGTGTATCCCGCCGAAGTCGAGGCCGCGCTCGACGAGCATCCGCGGGTCCGTTCGTGTGCAGTCATCGGCCTCCCCGACGACGATCTGGGTTCGCGCCCGCACGCGATCATCCACACCGACGACGGCACGCCCATCGACGAAGCCGAGCTGCGCACGTTCCTCGCCGACCGCCTCGTGCGCTACAAGATCCCGCGCACCTTCGAGTTCGTCGGCGAACCACTCCGCGACGACGCCGGCAAGCTCCGCCGCGGCGCCCTCCGCGCCGATCGCCTGTAGCGCACCAGCGCGAGAACGGCCGTTCGGGCGTGATCGTGTTTGAACGTAGGCGTGCCCTACAGGGGCCGGTTTCGTTCAAACGATTCTGGGGTCCAGCTCCATTGGTCGTAGGGAAACAACCGACTGCCTCGACGTTTAGCCGCCGTTCCCGCGCCGCCGCCGTTCGGCGGTGATGAGGCGGGCGCGGTCAAGCAACGTCCGACGGCTGAGTTCGGTCGGCACGCCCCCTTCGACTTTCACGGCTTCGGCGTAGGCCTCCATCAGCGCCCCGAAGGTGATGCCCTCGCACGCGAACAGGTCGGTGAGGGTGTCGCGCGCCGTGGCCGTCACCGTCACCTTCATAGCGACCAGGGGCTCGGGCACCAACGGAGGCTAACTGAAAATAGCCCAAACGGACCAGCATTCCACTGCAGGATCCTCCAGGTCTGTTCAGTACCGTGCAGGGGGTGTCGCACGGGCGGGGCGACACCGGAGCAGATCCGCCCCACGCGGGGTGGGGCGGACTGCTCGCCCACAAACCCTCATCCTTTGGAGATGCCGCGGTGGAAGCAAGCAACAAGCCCGCACCGCGCAACATGCGATGTGATTGGTTCGGGCTGTGCACGGACGTCGCCATTGCATGGCGGGCGCACCCCACTCTTGGTGACGTGCCGATTTGCAAGCGGTGTGATGACAAGGCGCGGCGCATCGAAAAGGCAACACGCCGATCTACCAACAACAACGGAAGGATCACCCGATGATCCCGACCAGGCGCGCTCGTTCCGCGCGGGCATACGCGCCAAGCTACGAGCTGCGCCGCCGCCGGCGCCTCAGCCGCGGCGCGCTTCGGACAGCGTCGCCGATCGCCGCGCAGGGTCCAGGTGAACCGGTAGCGGCCGGGGCCGACCTTGTACTCGGGGAGCGTGTCGGGACCGCAGGAAAGCGTGCCGAGGCCGCGGTGCCGCGATGTCGAGGTGCACGAACACCTCGGGTCGCGCTTTGAGCTCGACGTCGTGCGTTGCCGTGGTGAGATCCGCCGCGGTGAAGTGGCTCGCGGAGAAGTGGAACGGCGCGCCCGCGCTGACGTGCAGGCCGTGGCCGTTGCCGTCGTGGAGCGCGAACCAGCGGGTGTCGCTGTGGCCACCGTGCTCCTGCGGCATCACGTAGGGGACGTACTGGTCGGTGACGCTCGACTCGTAACGACCGAACGCCGCGCCGAGCTTGCGGTCGGGATACGACTCGTGCGGACCACGGCCGAACCAGACGAGCCGCTCCAACGTCGACGGGAGCTCGAACGCGAAGCCGAGGCGGGGAAGGTCGTCGAGCTCCTTCGGGACGCGGATGTCCTCGGTGATGGTCACGACGCCGTTGGTGTCGCAGAGGTAGGTGGTGTTCTGCAGGATCTCGATGTCGTCGTCGGCCGCGGCGAAGTGCGCGCGCACGGTCATGACCCGCCCGTCCGACGTCTGCTTGTTGCGGACGCGGTCGACGCCGCGGGTGACGTGTTCGAGCCCCCACGTGCGCCAGCGTCCAAGCGGTTTGAGCTCCTGGTTCGGCGCCAGCTTCAGGCCGTCGTTGTCGGTGGGCGCGCGCCAGAGCGAGAGCACGGGCGGTGTCGTCAGCAAGGTCTGGCCGTCGAACCGGATCGCGGTGAGCAGGCCGCCGTCGGTGTCGAAGTCGACCTCGGTGCGCTCGGCGTTGGTGTTCTCGCGTGGCGGGCGGCGCTTGCGGCGGGTGGGGAGCGCGACCTGCTGCCACCCGACCGGGAACCCCTTCGGCGCCCAGCCGAGATCGATCGCGGTCTCGAAGTGCACGGTGAGGAACGCTTCCTCGCCCGGCGCGGCCTCGGGGTTTAGTCCAGCGATCTCGACGATCTCGGAGTCGCCCGCGGCGGATGTCGGGGAGACGCAGCGCACCGTGCTGCACGATCTCACCGTCGATCGTGATCTCGTAACGGGCGCGCAGCCAGGCGATGCCGGCGAAGTGCTGCACGTTGCGGAGCCGGATGACGCCCCGCTTGAGGTTGCCCTGCGACGCGCGCATGCGGATCGGGCAGGCGAGGTACCGGTGCTCCTACAGCGCGGGCTTCGGCGTGCGGTCGGGCCACACGACGCCGTCGATGCAGAAGTTCACGTCGTTGGGCTCGTCGCCGAAATCGCCGCCGTACGCGGACCGGGTGGTGCCGTCGGGGAGCTGTCTGGCGGAGGCCGTGGTCCCAGAATTCCCAGATGAAGCCGCCCTGCAGGCCGTCGAGGCGTTCGATCGCGTCCCAGTAGTCCGCGAGGCAGCCGTTGCTGTTGCCCATGGCGTGCGAGTACTCGCACATGATGAGCGGCAGATCGGGTGCGTCGCCGCGCTCGGCCCAACGCACGATGTCGGCGATCTCCGGATACATCGGGCAGAGCACGTCGGTGGCCGTCTGCGTCGCGGTCCCAGTCGCACATGATCGCGCCCTCGTAGTGGAGCGGCCGGCGTCGGGTCGTAGCGGCGGATCCATGCCGCGAGCGCCTCGTGCGCGGCGCCGTAGCCCGACTCGTTGCCGAGCGACCACATGATGATGCGACGGGTGGTTCTTGTCGCGTTGCACCATGCGCGCTGCCGCGATCGACCAACGTGTTCAGCGTATCGCGGGTCGTCGCAGAGGCTGAAGATGAACGCGTGCGATCTCGATGTTCGCCTCGTCGACCACGTAGAGGCCGAGCTCGTCGCACAGGTCGTAGAAGCGCAGGGTCGTTGGGGGAGTGCGAGGTGCGCACCGCGTTGAAGCCGAACTGCTTCATCAGCACGAGGTCGTCGCGCATCTGGTCGACCGTGACGACCCGCCCGGTCTCGAGGATCGAAGTCGTGCCGGTTCACGCCACGCAGCAGGATGGCCTTGCCGTTGACGAGGAAGCTCGCGGCCTTTGATCTCGACGCGCCGGAACCCGATCGCGATCGTCGCGGTGTCGTGCAGGTTGCCTTCGGGATCGAGCAGCGCGACCTGCAGCTGATAGCGGTTGGGCTCCTCGGCCGACCACGGCATGACGTCGCCGACCTGCGTGTGGAGCCGCACGGTGTGGCCGCCGAAGCGATACGCGGCGCGCGAGCGCGGTACCGGGCCGCGGAACTCGGGTGTGGTGACGGCGCGTCCGCCGACTGGTTTCGCACCGTGCCGCGACGACCCAACCGTCGGCGCGGCTCGGTTTCGTCGAACTGCACGTTGACGCGCAGGTCGAGCGTGCCGGTGGCGAGGTCGGGAGTCAGCGACGCCGTCGCGTGCACGTCGTTCAGGAACGTGCGTCGGCGTGCTGTAGAGGAACACCTCGCGGTGAAGGCCCGCGTGCCACCACTGGTCCTGGTCCTCGACGAACGACGCGTCGGACCACCGCACGACCTCGGCGGCGAGCAGGTTCGGACCGTCGAAGCGGACGAGATCCGTGACGTCGAACTCGGCTTCGAGGCGCGAGTCCTTGCTGACGCCGACCGTCCGTGCCGTTGACCCACAGTGCAGCGACGCTGTCGGCGCCGCCGATGTGCAACACGACGCGCCGATCGGTCCACTCGCGTCGGCACGTCGAAGGTGGTGCGGTAGCAGACCAGTCGGGTTCTGCTCGGGCACGTCGGGCGGGAACTCGTCGAACGGCATGATGACGTTCGTGTAGATCGGCCGGTCGAAGCCCTGCATCGTCCAGCAGCCCGGCACCGCGACCTCCGACCACGCGCCGTCGTCGAAGTCCGGCGTGGTGAAGCCTTCGGGCACAGCTTCCGGCCGGTCGGCGAGCGTGAACCGCCACGTGCCGTCGAGCGATCGGAACCAGGGGCCACTGCGGTCCACCAGCGGCGGCCGCATCGGCAGCCGTCCGATGGCCGTGAGCTCGGGTTGCGTCCACCAGCGTGTCATGGCCGGAGTTTCGCGCGCACTGGTACCGTGTGCTGGAACACGTTCTACCTTTGCGCCACAGCCGCTCGACAGGGGGCCCGCCATGGCAACGGTCGACTTCGACGCTTTCGACGCCGACAACCACTACTACGAGGCGACCGACGCGTTCACGCGGCACCTGCCGGCCAACCGCTCCCGCTTGGTGACGTGGGCGACGATCAACGGCAAGTCGCGGATGGTCGTCGACAACAAGGTGTTCCGCTTCATCCCGAATCCCACCTTCGATCCGGTCGCGCGGCCCGGTGTGCTCGACGAGTACTTCCGCGGCAAGCGCGCCGGCGACTCGATCCGTGACGCGTTCGGTGACCTCGAACCGATCAACCCGGCGTACCGCGAGCCGGAAGCGCGCCTGAAGCTGATGGACACGCAGCGGCTCGAGGGCTGCTTCATGTTCCCGACGCTCGGTGTCGGTGTCGAGGAAGCGCTGTTGCACGACCCCGACGCGCTGCACGACGTGTTCCACGCGTTCAACGAGTGGATGCACGACGACTGGACGTTCAACTACGAGGATCGCATCTACGCGGCGCCCTATATCTGCCTGCAGGACCCCGAGCGCGCCGCGCGAGAGGTCGACTGGGCGCTCGAGCACGGCGCGCACGTCGTGGTGATGCGGTCCGGGCCGGTACGGGGTCCGGGGTTCGGGCGTTCACCCGGCGACGCGGTCTACGACCCGATGTGGGCGCGCTTGGCCGAGAGCGGCATCCTCACCGCCTACCACTCCGGTGACTCCGGGTACGGCCGCTACGCAGACGAGTGGGGATCCGGTGGTGACTTCCAGGCGTTCCGCAACGACCCGTTCCGCACGGTCACCGGCGGACACCGCCCGATCTACGACACGGTCGCGGCGCTGGTGTGCCACGGCGTGTTCACGCGCCACCCGAACCTGCGCATCGCGACGATCGAGAGCGGCTCGGATTGGGTCCCGCTGCTCCTGCGCACGCTGAAGAAGTCGTTCGGGCAGGTCCCGGCTGCATACGGCGGCGTCGACCCCGTGCAGCAATTGCGCGACCACGTGTGGGTCTCGCCGTACTACGAGGACGATCTCGCGCAGCTGCGCGACGAGCTCGGTGCGAACCGGGTGATCTTCGGTTCCGACTACCCGCACGCCGAGGGGCTCGCGGACCCGCTCGCGTTCGTCGACGACCTCCCCGGTTACACCGACGACGAGATCCGCCTCGTGATGCGCGAGAACGCCCTCGCGCTCTCGCACCCGCGCGTCTGACGCGTGGAGAACTCGACCATCTGATTGTCGGATTGAGCACCGCTCAGGTGCACGAACCACCAATCTGATTGTCGGATTGAGCACCGCACAGGTGCACGAACCACCAATCAGATGGTCGGATTTCAGTCCGGGGCGAAGCCCTGGCGGACGGTGTTCTCGCTGATCGCGCGCGGTTCGACGAACTGGAGCAGGTAGTCGGGACCACCGGCCTTGGAGCCGACACCGGAGAGGCCGAAGCCGCCGAAGGGCTGGCGCCCGACGACCGCGCCGGTGGTGCCGCGGTTCAGGTACACGTTGCCGGCGCGCAGCTCGTTGGCCGCGCGCTCGAGGTGCGACGGCGTGCGCGAGAAGCAGCCGGCCGTGAGGGCGTAGTCGCTGTCGTTGGCGATCGTCGAGCGCGCGGTCGAAGTCGCGGCGCGGATGAGGGCGAGCACCGGGCCGAAGATCTCTTCGGTCGCGATCCGTGCGTGCGGATCGGTGAGCTCGACCACGGTCGGCCCCGCGTACCAACCGACCTCGGGCAGGTCGGTGCGCTGGACGAGCACGCGGCCCTCCGTGGCCGCCAGTTCCTGGTACGAGCGCACACGCTCGAGTGCCTCGGTGTCGATCAGCGGTCCGACCACGGTGGCCGGGTCGCGCGGGTGTCCGATCGGCACCAGGTCCGCCGCACCCGCGAGCCGCTCGGCCAGCGCGTCGAAGATCTCGTCCACGGCGACGACGCGGGACGCCGCGGAGCACTTCTGGCCCGCATAGCCGAAGGCGCTCTGCAGGATCGCAGGCACCGCGTCGTCGAGATCGGCGTCGGAGTCGACGATGATCGCGTTCTTG
Source organism: uncultured Actinomycetes bacterium (assembly GCA_963745645.1). Classification (GTDB taxonomy): domain Bacteria; phylum Actinomycetota; class Acidimicrobiia; order IMCC26256; family PALSA-610; genus CAVUFH01. The sequence continues at coordinate 125,518 of CAVUYD010000002.1, read as the reverse complement.
CCGCCCATCTCCGCGACGACGCGCTTCACGTGTCGCTGACCGGGACGCACCTCGGCCGCGCGCCGGATGATGTCGAGCCCGACCGCCTTCGAGCCGGTGAACGTGACGAAGGCGACGTCGGGATGCTCGACGAGTGCGGGCCCGATCTCCTCGCCGATCCCCGGGAGGAACGCGAGTGCACCCGGCGGGAGACCGGCTTCGAACAGGATCTCGACGAGCCGCGACGCGATCCCGGGCGTCTGCTCCGCGGGCTTGAACACGACCGTGTTGCCCGTCACGAGCGCGGCGGTGACCATGCCGGTCGAGATGGCGAGCGGGAAGTTCCACGGCGCGATGACGACGCCGACGCCGCGCGCTTGGTAGCGGTACTCGTTCGCCTCGCCCATGGGTTGCAGCAAGCGCGCGCCCGCGCCGAGATCGATCGCGCGCCGACCGTAGTACTCGCAGAAGTCGATCGCCTCGCACACGTCCGCGTCGGCTTCGGCGATCGGCTTGCCCGCTTCGAGCACGCACAACGCCGCGAGCTCGTCGCGTCGCCGGCGCATCAGGTCGGCGGCGCGGAACAAGACCGCGGCGCGTTCGCGCCAGGAAGTCGCGCGCCACTTCGGGCCCGCGTGCACGGCCGCCGCGATCGAGGCCGCGACATGCTCCACGCCGGCCGACGCGCTGCGGCACACCGTGACATCGGGCCGGCCCGGATCGACCGACGTGATCGATGCTCGGGTGCCGATCGCGGCGCCGTCGATGAGCAGCGGCACCGGGAACCCGAGCTCGCGCTCGACGCGGTCGACGGCCTCGACGAGCTGGTTGCGGATCTCCTCGCGCCGCAGCTCCGCGGGCGGTTCGTTGACGAAGCGGCCGGGTTCGTCGGAGTCGGTCGGCGGGCGGCGTTCGAACCGACGGTCGAGGGCGGCACGCGCGGCCGGGTCGGGTGCCGCGACGAGCGCGTCGATCTCCCAACCCTCGGTGTAGCGATGGCGCACGAACGACTCGTTGGACGTGTTCTCGAGCAGGCGCCGCACGAGGTACGCCATCCCCGGCACCAGATCGCCGACGGGCACGTACACGCGTGCGGACGCCGAGCTCCTTCACCGCCGCGTGTAGCGGTTCCGCCATTCCGTGCAGCACCTGCACCTCGACCCCGTCGTCGGGCAGCCCTTCGGCGCGCGCCGCGCACAAGGCCCACGCGATGCTCCGGGCATTGTGGCTCGCGAATGCGGGTCGCACGTCGCCGGCGTTGGCAACGAGCATCGACGCGCAGGCTTCGTACGACGCGTCGGTCGCGTCCTTGTTCGGCCACACCGGCGACTTCCAGCCTTGCGCGCGGGCCCGGATCGTCTCGATGTCCCAGTACGCGCCCTTGACCAACCGGATCTGCAGCGGAAGGACGAGCGTGTCTGCCGACCACTCGATGAGATCGCCGAGGTCGTCGAGCGCGTCGACGCGGTACGCCTGCACGACGCAACCGAGTTGCGGGCCTTCCGGGTAGCGGGCCCCGACTTCGCGCAGCAACTGGTACGTCGCGTCCTTCAGTTCGTCGTGCTCGGTATCGAGGTGGATCGTCGCGTGCGCGGCGCGTGCCGCGTCGAGGATCGGCCCGAGCCGGTCGAGCGCTTCCGCGACCCCTTCGTCCGCGGTTGCCGGCGCGAGCAACGGCGCCAGCGCGCTGGCCTTCACCGAGATGTTGATCCGCGGCACGTCTCCCCACGGGTCGTGTTCGAGCGTCGGGCGCGCGTTCCATCCCGGAGTCGCGCGTGCCAGCGCGTCGAGCATCGCCCGGACCCGCTCGGCGTACGCGTCGGCGTCGGCGAGGGTGAGCGTCCTCTCGCCGAGCAGGTCGACCGTGTTCGCGTAGCCGCCGTCCCACAGCTCGGCGACTCGCGCGACGGCTTCCATCGGGTTCGTGCCCCCGATGAACTGCCGCGCCATGCGATGGATGCCACCGCGCGCCACGCGGCGTGCGGCTCGGGCGCCGAGCGGGAGCGCGTGCGCGGCACCGAGCCCGGCCCGCACGATCCCCGGTGTGTCCTCGGTGAGGACGTACTCGTCGAGATGGTCGAGCACGTCGTGCGGGGACGTGCACGCGGGGAAGACGTCGACGAACCGGAACAGGCCGGTCTTGAAGTGCGGCCGCTTCGTCGCCCAGGTGAGCAGGCGGGTGTTGACGTCGACCGCGTTCCGCAGCCGAGCACCGGGTGACGGTTGCGCACTCCGGAGGATCTGGCGCGCCAGATCCTCGACATCGTCCTCGGCGGGCCGCGGCATCCTCCGGTTCTACCCCGGTTCGTCGCGTTCGCGGGCGCAATCGCCCGCGACCGCCCGACGTTCGCGGCGACGCTCAGAGGTCGGGGAGCCCCATCTCGAGGTTCGCCTCTTCGAGACCGCCGTCGATCTCCATCAGCTTCCCGGTGACGAAGCTCGCCGCGGGCGACGCGAGGTACAGCGCGCACCGCGCGATGTCGGCCGGCTCGCCGAGTCGCTTCAGCGGTGTCCGTCGCACCATCTCGTCGCGTATCGTGGCGTCTTCCAGGACGATTTCGAGTGCGGACGTGGCGATCGAACCGACCGCGATTCCGTTGACGCGCACCTTCGGCGCGAGATCCGCGGCCATCAGGCGCGTCATGTGGCTCAGCGCACCCTTGGCCGTGCCGTACGCGACGAAGCCGCGGTCGCGGAGGCGGCCGATCGCGGACGAGATGTTGACGATCGCGCCCTCGCCCGCGTCGAGGAGGTGCGGCGCCGCGGCCTTGCTGAGGACGAACGCGGTGGTGACGTTGAAGTGGAACGACCGCTCGAGGAAGCCCGGGCTCGTATCCATGAACGGACGCGGCATCGTGCCGCCCGCGTTGTTGACGACGATGTCGAGCCGGCCGAACTCGTCGAGCGTCCGGTCCACGATGCCGGTGACCGCGTCGTTGTCGTTGACATCGGTGGGCAGCACGACCGCGCGCCGGCCGAAGTCGCGCACGGCCTCGGCGACCGCATCGAGCTGCTCCTTCGTGCGGGCGGCCAGCACCACATCCGCGCCCGCGTCCGCAAACGTGCGGGCGATCTCCGCGCCGATGCCCCGCCCCGCGCCCGTGACGATCGCGACCTTCCCGTCGAGCCGGAACGCATCCAGCGCAGAGGTCACGATCTCCCCACCCACTTGCTCCCGCAGTCGGCTTCGCGAGTGGCGCTCGCGGCGCTCCCACCCCTCACGCCAGATACCTGGAGACGGTGTCGACGATGGCGGCGGGCTTGTCGCCGCCCTCGCGCTCGATCGTGATCCGGGTCGTCGCCTGCACGCCGCCTGGCACCTCCTTGGCTTCGAGCACCTCGCCCCGACCCCGGAGCCGGGAGCCGACCGGCACCGGCGCGGGGAAGCGCACCTTCTCGGTGCCGTAGTTGATGCCCATCGAGATGCCCTCGACCCGCACCAGCTCCGCGAGGAAGTGACTGGCGAGCGACATCGTCAGGTATCCGTGCGCGATCGGCGCGCCGAACGGCCCTTGCTTGGCCCGCTCGATGTCGCAGTGGATCCACTGGTTGTCGAGGGTCGCCTCCGCGAACTTGTCGATCTGGTCCTGGGTGATCGTGATCCAGTCGGTCACACCCACGTCAGTGCCGCGCGGCGGACAACAGGGCAGCCGGGTTCGCGAAAATGGTGGCCATACAGCACTTGTATCAGCAGAGACACGATGGCGGCACACCCGTCACCTATCTTCGCTGGCATGGCGACACGGAAGGGAGACGGCGGGTACTCGGCCGAGGACATCCACGTCCTCGAGGGCCTCGACCCGGTGCGCAAACGGCCGGGGATGTACATCGGGTCCACCGGCATCACCGGCCTCCACCACTTGGTGTGGGAGGTCGTCGACAACGCGGTCGACGAGGCGATGGCGGGCTATTGCACCCGGATCGACGTGACGCTGCTCGCCGACGGCGGCGTGCGCGTCGTCGACAACGGCCGCGGCATCCCGGTCGACATGCACCCGCAGTACAAGGGCAAGACGCGCGGCCGAGATCGTCATGACCACGTTGCACGCGGGCGGCAAGTTCGGCGGCGGCAGCTACAAGGTCTCGGGCGGGTTGCACGGTGTCGGCGTCTCCGTCGTCAACGCGCTGTCGCGGCGCACCGTGCTCGAGGTCGCCCGCGACGGCGCGACCTTCCGGCAGGAGTACGCGCCGGAGAAGTCGCGCGGCGGCGCGGTCAAGGCCGGCGTCCCGCAGGGTCCGCTGAAGAAGGTCGGCGTGGCGAAGCGCGGCCAGACCGGCACCACCGTCTCGTTCTGGCCCGACCCCGAGGTGTTCGAGGAGCTCGAGTTCCGTGCCTCGACGGTCATGGAACGCCTGCAGGTGATGGCGTACCTCAACCGCGGGCTCGCGATCGACTTCCACGACGAGCGGCCCGGACACAAGCACAGCCAGACGTTCCAGAACGATGCCGGCATCGTCGACTTCGTCCGCCACCTGAACCAGGCGAAGGAGCCGTTGTTCAAGGACATCGGGCACTTCGCCGATCGCGGGCCCGAAGGCGAGGTCGAGGTCGCGTGGCAGTGGAACACGGGATACAACGAAGGCCTCCACTCGTACGCCAACGGCATCTCCACCACCGAAGGCGGCATGCACGCGGAGGGCTTCAAGCGCGCGCTCACCCAAGCGATCAATCGCTACGCGAAAGCACGCAACCTCGTGAAGGCGAAGGACGTCGCGTTCCAGGGTGACGATGTGCGCGAGGGACTCACTGCGATCATCTCCGTGCGGCTCGGTGATCCGCAGTTCGAGGGCCAGACCAAGGCGAAGCTCGGGAACACCGAGATCCGGTCGCTCGTGGAACGCACGACGAACGAGCACTTCGGCCGTTGGCTCGAGGAGCACCCGAACCCGGCCAAGGCGATCGTCACCAAGGCGTCGAGCGCGGCGCGGGCCCGGAGCGCGGCGAAGCAGGCGCGCGAGCTGACCCGCCGGAAGACCGCGCTCGACGGCGTGGGCATGCCGGACAAGCTCGCGGACTGCGCGGCGCGCAACCGCGACGAGACCGAGCTCTTCATCGTCGAAGGTGACTCCGCGGGCGGCTCCGCGCGTGACGCGCGTGATCCGAAGACGCAGGCGATCCTCCCGCTGCGCGGCAAGATCCTCAACGTCGAGCGGGCGTCGATGGACAAGGTCGTCGCCAACACCGAGATCCAGTCGCTGATCGCGGCGATCGGCGCGGGCATCGGCTCGGACTTCGACCTCGCGAAGCTCCGCTACGGCAAGGTCGTCGTGCTCGCCGACGCCGACGTCGACGGCGGCCACATCCGCACGCTGCTCATCACGTTCTTCTACCGGCAGATGACCGCGTTGGTGGAGGCCGGCCACCTCTACGTCGCCCAACCGCCGCTGTATTCGGTCGAGATCGGCGGGCAGAAGGTCTACGTCGCCGACGACGCGGCCCGGCTCCGGCTCGTCGAGGCGAACCCGAACCGGCAGCTCGCGTTCGCCGCGGTTCAAGGGCCTCGGCGAGATGGACGCGCACGAGCTGCGCGAGACGTGCATGGAGCCGGCGACGCGCAACCTCGTGCAGCTCGACGTCGAGGAAGCCGCGATCGCCGACGACGTGCTCGGTGTCCTCATGGGCGACAACGTCGAAGCGCGCCGCCACTGGATCCAGCAGAACGCCAAGGACGCACGATTCCTCGACGTGTAAGAACAGTCGTCGAGGTGTGAAAGGCAGGATGGCGATGGCTCGACGCAAGCAGGACACTGGTCAGCTGACGCTCCCGTCGGCCGACATCCCGACGCGCGCGCTCACCGAAGAGGTCGAGTCCGCGTTCCTCGAGTACTCGATGAGCGTCATCGTGAGCCGGGCGTTGCCCGACGTCCGCGACGGTTTGAAGCCCGTCGCAGCGCCGGATCTTGTGGGCGATGCACGACGCCAACCTCCGCCCGGACCGGCCCTTCGTGAAGTGTGCGCGCGTCGTCGGCGACGTCATGGCGAACTACCACCCGCACGGCGACGCCGCGATCTACGACGCACTCGTGCGCATGGGGCAGTGGTTCTCGCTCACCGGCCCGCTGATCGACAAGCACGGCAACTTCGGTTCGCCGGCCGACCCGCCGGCTGCCGCGCGCTACACCGAGTGCCGGCTCTCGCAGCTCGCGATGGAGATGCTCGCCGGCATCGACGAAGGCACCGTCGACTTCGAGCCGAACTACGACGCGTCCGGCAGCGAGCCGCTCGTAGTTCCCGCGCGCTTCCCGAACCTGCTCGTGAACGGCGCGCAGGGGATCGCAGTGGGGATGGCCACGAACATCCCGCCCCACAACCTCGTCGAGGTGTGCACCGCGGCGCTGAAGCTCATCGACAGCGCCGGACACGTCGCTCGGGCAGCTCACTCGCATCGTGAAGGGCCCGGACTTCCCCACCGGTGGTCTGATCATGGGCGACGAGGGGATCAAGGACGCGTACCGCACCGGCCGCGGCACGATCCGCGTGCGTGCCCGCCACGAGATCGAGGAGTCCCGCCGCGGTCGCGCCATCGTGCTCACGGAGGTCCCGTTCCAGACGAGCGTCGACGCGATCGCGGGCAAGCTTGCCGAGTTGGTGGAAGCGGGCAAGGTCGAAGGCGTCCGCGACATCCGCAACGAGTCCGGGCAGGGCGCGATCCGCTTGGTGATCGAGCTGCGGCCGGACGCGAACCCGCAGATCGTGTGCAACAACCTGTTCAAGCACACGCCCGCGCAGTCGACGTTCCCGGTGAACATGGTCGCCCTCGTCGACGGTGTGCCGCGCACGGTGAACCTGCAGGACGCGCTCCAGGCGTGGGTGGACCACCAGGTCGTCGTGCTCACCCGACGCACGCAGTTCCGGCTGGAGAAGGCCGAGGCGCGCCTGCACATCGTGGACGGCCTGCTGAAGGCGCTCGACATGATCGACGCGATCGTGAAGGCGATCCGGGCGTCGAAGGACCGGGCCGCGGCGCGCACCGCGCTCATGGGCAAGGGCTTCGAATTCTCGGAGATCCAGGCCAACCACATCCTCGACATGGCCTTGGTCCGGCTCACGCAGCTCGGCCGGAGCGAGCTCGCGGCCGAGAAGGCCGAGCTCGACGCGACGATCAAGCAGCTGAAGCGCATCCTCGCGAAGCGCGACGTGCTCATGGGGTTGATCCGGGAGGAGCTGACTGCGATCCGCGACGCGCACAAGGCGCCGCGGCGCACGGCGATCGAGGCCGAGGACACCGGCAGCATCGACGTAGTCGCGCTCGTCGAGGACGAGCCGTACGTCGTCACGCTCACGGCGCGCGGATACGTCCGCGCGACTCCTGAGCGGTCGCGCACTGCGAAGGTCGCGAACCTAGGTGAGCGCGATGCGGTCGCGCAGGTGATCGAGACCTCGGCGCTCTCGGGTGTGCTCTTCTTCACCGACCGTGGACGCGCCTACCGCGCGACCGTGCACGACCTGCCCAAGGAGCGGTTGACCGCGGCGCAGAACCTCTTCCAGTTCGGCGACGGCGAGCGGTTGGTCGCGGCCGCTCGACGCCCGCCTCCAGGACGACCACCCCAACCTCGTGTTCGTCACCGCGAGCGGCGGCGTCAAGCGCACCGCGCTCGCCGAGTTCGCCGACGCGTCCGGCCGCAAGGACGGCATCGTCGCGATGAAGCTGGCCGCCGGCGACCGCATCGTCGCGGTGTTCCCGGGTTGGGAGGAATACGAGCTGCTGCTCGTCACCGCGCAGGGCCAGGGCATCCGCTTCCTCGAAGAGGAGGTGCGGCCGGTCGGTCGCGCAGCGCGGGCGCGATCCGTGGCATCCGGCTGAAGCCGGGCGACGAAGTCGTCGGCGCGTGCGCCGTCGCCGAGGACGACACGGTGGTGATCGCGACCGCGGGCGGGTTCGCCAAGCGCACGCCGGCGGACGACTTCCCGGTGCAGGCGCGGGGCGGTGCCGGGGTGAAGGCGGCCAAGGTCGACAAGGCGCGCGGCGGCCGGCTCGCCGCGGTCGCGCCCGCGGCCGAGTCCGTCGCGTTCCTCACCGTCGACGGCGCGATCGCGATCCCCGGCGCAGTCGGTGCGGGCCGCGGCCCGTGACGGTGGTGGCTCGAAGGTCGCCGGTGTCACCGGCGAGGTGCAGCGCGTCGTCGCGGTCGCGGCCGGCCCGTGCCGGTCGAGTCCTGAGCCGGGTGACTAGAGCGCCGGGCTTCTCGATCGTCTTCCAGTCGCGCGTCGAGCACGTACGTGCGGAACTGCTCGGCGATGTGGCCGACGATCGTCGCTCGTCTTCGGGTGCCGGAGCTCGTACAGGTGCGGGAACCGCTGCATGCCGCGCACGAGGTCCCAGAGCGCGAGCGCGTCCTCGCCCGTCGGGCGCGGGCACGACGACCGGCCCGTACACCGCGTAGCCCGACTCGAACACGATCGTCGGCACGCCGTGGCCGCCGTACTGCGTCGACGACTTCGTCGTAGTCGGCGCGCACCTCGTCGGTGGTCGTCTCGTCGGCGATCGCCCGCTCGACGAGCGACGGATCGAAGCCGGCCTGCTCGATGACCTCGGCGTGCACGTCCGGATCGTGGGTGCGTCACGCCGTCGTCGAAGAACGCGTGGCCGACCGCCGCGTACCAGCGGTCGACGGCGTCGTTGCCCTGCTCGCGCCGGATGAGCGCGCCGACCCGCATCTGGCCCCAGCCGTACGACCACGGCCGCTCCCACGGGTGCTTCTTCCCGGGCTCGCGGTTGATGTCCTCGAGCGAGAAGAACCGCCACGTGATGTCGACCGGCACCTGGCTGCGCACGTCCCGGATCCAGCGCGCCGCTCTGGTACGCGTACGGGCACATCGGGTCGAAGAACCACTGCACCCGTTCCACCGTGCGTGTCGCCATGTGCACAAGTCTGCCAACTCATTGGCGTCTGATGTACGCCACGGTGCACAAGCCACCAATCAGATGGTCGTGTTTGGCACGTCGCGCCGTGCGTCCCTAGCGTCCGGGTCATGGACGAACCGTTGATCGACCGGCTGCAAGAGGTGTGGGCCGACATCGTCGCGGTCTGTGACGACCTCACCGACGAGCAGTGGCAACGCGCGACCGACTGCCCGGGCTGGTCGGTGCAGGACCACGTCGCGCACATGATCGGCACCGAGATGATGCTGCTCGGCGAGGATCCGCCGCTCGCCGACGATCGGGCACGCGCCCCACGTCCGCAACGACATCGGCAAGTTCAACGAGCAGTGGATGGTGCTCTACCGCAACCGCAGACGGCGCGGACACGCTCGACGACTTCCGGCGTGTCACCGGCCGGCGCCTCGATGCGCTACGCGATGCTCCCCGCGGCCAAGTGGGACGAGGAAGGGTTCACGCCCGAAGGGCCCGGTCCGTACCGGCAGTTCATGGCGATTCGCGTGTTCGACTGCTGGTATCACGACCAGGACATCCGCGAGGCGACTCGACCGGCCCGGGTTCCTCGAAGGCGACGTCGCCGACCTCTCGCTCGGCCGCATCCCGACGAAGGCGCTGCCGTACGTCGTCGGGAAGAAGGCGCAGCGCGCCGCCGGGCGCGACGGTCGTGTTCGACGTCACCGGCGAGCCGCCGATCGAAGCGGCGGTCGGCGTCGACGGCCGCGCCGCGCTCCTCCCGACGACGCCGGCGGATCCGACCACTCGGCTCACCCTCGACCGCCGCACGTTCGCCCGGCTCGCCGGCGGTCGCTGGACCGGCGAGACGGCCCGCGCCGCGGGTCACGTGCAGATCGAGGGCGACGCGCGCGCTCGGAGCGCGTGTCGTCGACAACCTCGCGTTCACGCTCTGATCGAGACGGCTACAGCGTCCGCCGCTTGCGGGCGAGGACGCCGCCGGCGCCGATCAGGCCCAACGCGGCGAGCACCAGCGCCTGCGGGTCACTGCCGGTGAAGGGCAGCGAGCCGGCGTCGCCGCCGGTACCCGGGTCCGAGGCGACGACCGCGGCGACGGCCGGGATCGCCTGCGGCGTGGCCGGCTGCTGTGGGTCGCTCGGGATCGGGCCCACGGGGTCGACCGTCGGCGGACCGGGGTCGGGCGCGCAGCTGACGCGCGTCGTGGAACGCCTGGCAGATCTTCACCACGGCGTCCGAGCCGACCGCGGACGCGTCGCCGGTGGCGATGCGCGCCAGGGCCGAGCCGTTGGCCGCGGCGCCGCCCTGGGTCGATGACAGCGTGCTGAGCAAGGCCTGCACATCAGAGGAGGTCGTGGTGTTCGCACCCGACACGAGCGCGAGCGAGGTGTTCGAGCCCGAGTCCGCGAGCGCGATCCCGATGTTGAGGACGGCACTGATCTGGCGGACGCGCACGCCCGGCGTGATCGGCCCGCCGTCGGGGACGAGCGCGTCGTCCCAACCGAGGAGGAATTGGGTGCCGGAGATGTCGCCGCCGAGCGACAACGTGAGGCCGCCCAGGTCGACCGACTGGGCGAACGACGCGAACGGGTTCGCACTCGACAGCCAGCTCGTATCGGTGAGCAGCCCGAAGAACTGACTCAGCTGCGACGTCGCGGGCGCGAGCGACGCGAGGTCGAGGGCGCCGGTGTTCGCGAGCGAGGCGTTGTAACCGGTGTTGGCGAGCGCGAGGCCGAGGTTCGCGACCGTTGCCCGCTGGCTCGCGCTCGCGTACTGGCTGCCGCTCACCGCGCCGGCGGCGGTCTGCGCGATCGTGGTCGAGGCGTCGTTGCCGAGGGCGGCGGCGTCGCCGGTGAGGATCACCGCGCTCGAGTTGCCGACCGTCGAGCCGGTCGGGGTGCCGAGGCCGTCGAGGATCGGTGCGAGGACGTTCATGATCGCGAGCACGGCCTGGTACTCGGCCGGGCCCATCCCGCCCGGACCGGTGCCGGCGACCGCGGCGTTCCCGCCGGTGTTCGCGAACGCGGTACCGAAGTTGAGGACGATCGCCCACTGGCCGATCTGCAACACCGCGGTGCCGCTCGCGGTACCCGTCGCCGACTGGAGCACGCGCGTGTCCGAGCGGTTGCCCAACGCGTCCGCGTCGCCGCTCTGCACCGCCGCGGTGCCGCTGTTGAGGAGCGTGAGCTGCGCCGCGGAGATGCCGTCGACGGTCACGTTGCCGACCGCCACGTTCAGCCCGGTGTTGCCGACGCCGATGCCGATGTTCAGCACTGCCGCGATCTGGGTGCTGGCGTCGCCGCCCGCGACGACCGCGGCCTGGGTGACCGTCGTGGTGGCGCGGTTGCCGACCGCCGACGCGTTGCCGGTGTCGATCGCGCCCTGGGCCCCGCCGCCGACGACGCTTGGATCGCCGCCGGCGCCGCCCGGGCCGCCGGCGGCGATCGCGGTGTTGGAACCCGACTGTCCGTTGGACACGCCGAGGTTGATGACCAATGCGACCTGAAGGATGTCGACCGCGCCCTGACCGTTGGTGGTAGCGGTGGCGATCTGGTCGACCTGTGTCGTGTCCTGGCTCCCGGTCGCGCCGGCGGTGCCGGAGGTCGCGCCCACGTTCGCCGAGGGGTTGGTGGAGCCGCCGACCGAACCGGCGACGTTCGAGTTGGTGCCCGACGCGGCGGTGTTGCTGCCGGTGTCGGCGATCGCGGTGCCGGTCGTGGTCGCGTTCGCGTTCTGGTCGTTCGTGTTCGTGGGCGGCGGCGTCGTGGTTTCGCTCGCCGGCGTGTCGATCGTGGCGGGCGGGTCGGTCGCCGGCGGGTCTGCCGGCGGGTCGCTCGGCGCGGGATCGGTCGCGGCCGGAGGCGGGTCGGCCGCCGGTGGTGTGTCGGCCGGGGCATCCGTGGCCGGCAAGCTCGGCGGCGTCGACGCCGCGACGGGGTCGGGTGTCGAGGGCGCGGGATCGTCGGCGTAGGCGCGCCCACCGAGGACGACCACCGACGAGAGACACACGGCGGATCCGACGAACAACCGGATCCGGTGATGATTACGAGCGAGCAGCACCAATTGCTCCCGAGGTTCGGTCCTTGAACATGCGAGCTGAAACGTCGAGAAGGGGGAGAGGCGCACGGCCTCTCCCCCTCGCTCGATCGTGATTACTCAGTCGTGGCGTTGCTGCCCGTGCTGGACGACGTCGAGGTCGCGCCACCGCTGTTCGTCTGCGTGATCCCCGTGGTGCTGGAGTTCGACGCGGACGAGTTGCCGCTGGTCACGTTCGATGTCGCAGTCCCGGTGTTCGAGGACGAGCTGGTGTTGCCGGCGCTGCCGCCGCTGTTCGTCGCCGAGTTGCCGGACGTGTCGTCTTCGCCGCCGGTCACGTTCCCGCCACTCGCCGCAGCGCTGGCGCCCTGCGTCGTGTTGTTGGAACCGGTGACGTACGCAGACGAGCTGTTCTTGCCGGAGTTGGATGCGGCCCACTGGCCCGTCCACACGCTCGCCGACTGGCTCGACGAGTTCGTCGCCGAGTTGCTCGCCGAAACAGTGGCCGAGTCACCGCATTCGCAGCCGTCGTCCGTCAACGCCGAGCTGTCATCCGACGTGTTGTTCGCCGTCGCCGAGGACGAGTTGTCCTGGGAGCCGGTCACGTCAGAGGTGTTCGACGCGTCGGAGGAACCCGACGTGACGCTCGCACTCGCGGTGCCAGTGTTGTCCGACGTCGCGTCGTTCGTCGCGTCGCCGCCCGTGTTGCTGGCCGTGTTGTCCGAGGTGTCGTCAGAGCCGCCGTAGATGTTTCCACCGTCGGCGTCGCTGTTGGCATCCTGGTCGGTCCAGTTCGCACCGTCGACGCTCGAGTCGGCCGAGTTGTGGCCGGAGTTCGACAGTGAGCCCTGTTCGGTCTGAACGTCTGCAGACTGGTCGCTGCTGTTGCTCGCGTGGTTGTCGCTCGAGACGTTGGCGTCCACGTACGCGACACCAGCCATACCGAGCGGCAGGGCGAGCCCGAAGGCAACGGCCAGGCTTCGCAATGCTTTTCTGTTCGCCAAAACAACCTCCATGGAGGGATACGGACCTCTTCGCTTGCACAAGCGTGCTGTGCCCCTCTTGGGCACCGGCACAGCCAAACAAGCCCACGGAGCGGAGAACAGGTCGCCGCGCAGGGCAGCATCGCGACACTTGCGCGTCAGCTTGAGATTTCGTTCACAATCTCGAAACCGGATGGCAGCAATTGGGGAGGCGGCGAGCCGGCGGCGGCGGAAGGCTCCGGCCGGGCCGCGTTCCAGGGCGAGCGAAGGCGGCACGCGCGGGTGTCCACGTGGTGGACGTTTCTCAAGCATTCCGTTTCGCTCTGGATTGTGAGGGCGGCCTTGAGTCAAGATGTCTCGGGGCCAAGGCAGAAACGGCGGAAAAGGATGCTGCGTTTCGCGCGGGGGGGCCCGGCAGTCCTGGTAGCAGTCTCGGACGAACGCCGGCCGGAACAGATAGCACGCGCGCTCGCGCGTGTCGGACTCATCCCGGTGCTCGCATTCGACGAGCACGAACTGCGCGCCTTCATGCGCTCGACTTCCTTCGCGGGCATCGTCATCGACGCCGCGATCGATCCCGAGGGCGCGGCGGTCGCGCCGTTCGCGGGTCGGCGCGACGTCGTGCTGTGCTTCCTCGCGCGCGAATCCCGCCGTCCGGCGCCGCGTCACGTGCACGCAGTGCTGCCGGCCGACATCGCGGCGCTGGAGCTCGCGTCCAGGGTGCGCGCGCTGCTCGAGCTCCGCGCGACCGACATGTTCGACGGCGAGCTCAGCTGGGGCGGTCTGCAGCTCGACCTGCGTCGCCGGCAGGCGCGCTTCGACGGCGATGTCGTCCACCTGACACCGGTGCAGTTCCGGATCCTCGCCGCGCTCGTGCGTGCGAAAGGTGGCGTGCTCACCAAGGAAGAGCTCCAGGCCGAGGCATGGCCGCTCTCGGTTCCGGACGACGGCGAGCGCCTGGTCGCGCACATCCGGCGCATCCGGGCGAAGTTGGAGCCCGACCCGTCCCGGCCGCGGTTCTTGTTGACCGCTCGGGGTGAAGGCTTCCGCCTCGCCGACTGCATCGGGGCGTGGGACGGCACCGAACGCCGGCTCACCGATCGGCGCCGCACCGACGCCCTGCCGCGCGAAGAAGTGACCGCTTAGTCCGACGCGGGTGCTTGACACCCGTCCGGGGCCAGCGCCTTCTGGAAGAAGAACTGGCGCGCGCCGATGGGCGTGTCGTCGGTCGATCCGCGCTCGGTGTACCCGCACTTGCGGTACAGCCCGGGCGCCTGGAACTCGTGAGTGTCGAGCACGATCGTCCGGCAGCCGCGGCGCGCGGCTTCGAGCTCCGCGGCCTCGAGAAGCCGCCGGCCGAGGCCCTGCCTTCGGAGGGACGCGTCGACCCAGAGCGTGTCGATGCGCGCGTAGCCGCCCCACGTGAAGCCGTCGATCCCCGCGAGCAGCCGTCCGTCGTCAGCGCGGAGGAAGCACGAGAGCGAGCGGCCGTCGCGGTAGCCCGTCGCGTCGAAGTTGAACGCGTGGAGCGCGTCGCTGAGCGCGGTGGAGTCCTCGGTCGACGCGTGATCGACGATCTGGATCTCGAAGTCGCTCACGAGCCCGCGACGTTACGCGGCCGATATGGTCCGAGCGTGCCCCCGCTGGTCCGAACATGAAGGCGCTCCTCTACGGCGTGCGGCCCGACCCGGTGCCGGTGCCCGACACCGACAACCACCTGCTGCGCGGCCTCGCGCAGACGCCGATGCGGCTGGTCGACCTCGACGACCCCGGCTTCCTCCGGCCGGACTGGGTCGTCACCCGACCCCGCCTCACCGGGATCTGCGGATCGGACTCGAAGCAGGTGTTCATGGACTGGGGCGACGTGCGCTCGCCCGACAACCCGATGAAGGGCTTCTTCTCGCTGCCGCAGGTGCTCGGGCACGAGGTCGTCGCGGATGTGGTCGCGCTCGGGCCCGAAGCCGACGGGCTCGAGGTCGGGGACCGGGTCGTCCTCAACCCCTGGCTGTCGTGCGCGCCCCGCGGCGTCGCTCCCGTGTGCGCGGCGTGCGCACGCGGCGACTTCAGCTTGTGCGCGTCCTTCGGCGTCGGACCGATCGCGCCGGGGATCCACACCGGCACGTCGAAGGACGCGTCGGGTGGCTACGCGGAGCTGATGCCCGCGCACGACTCGATGCTCTACAAGGTGCCGCATGCCATCGCCGACGAGCAGGCCGTGTTCGCAGACCCGTTCGCGGTCATGCTGCACGCGATCACCCGGCATTCACCGCCGCCCGGTGGAAAGGTGATGGTCTACGGCGCCGGCGCGCTCGGGTCGAGCGCAACCGCGATCGTCCGCGCGCTGCACCCGGACGTCGAAGTGCTCGTCGTCGCGCGCTTCGCACAGCAGGCGGACCTCGCGCGGAAGCTCGGCGCGACCGTGATCGGTCACACGCCCGCGCTGTCGGTCATCGAGGAAGCCGCGGCGTGGTCGGGCGGCCTCTTGCAGCCGAGCGATGGGCTCCCGATGGCGTACCCGGGCGCGATCGACGTCGTCTACGACACGATCGGCAAGCAGGAGACATTCGAGGTCGGGACGCGTGTCCTGCGCGCACGCGGGACGCTCGTGAAGGCCGGCGTGCACGGTCCGACCTTCTGGGAGGACACCCCGCTCTACTTCAAGGAGATCTCGATGGTCGGCTCGAACGCGTTCGGCGTCGAGACGGTCGACGGCGTGCGGCAGCACGGCATCGCGCACTACCTCGACCTGGTCGAACAGGGCCGGGTCGACCTCACCGGCATGCTGACGCACCGGTTCGCGCTCGACGACTGGCGCGACGCGTTCACCGCGCTCGCGACCCAGGACACCTCCAACGCGATCAAGGTCGCGTTCGACTTCCGAGCGGATGCGGCATGAGTGACCCCGCCGTCAATGACTCGGTCGTCCTCGTCGACATCGCGGATCGGGTCGCGGTCATCACGTTGAACCGTCCCGATCAGCGGAACGCGCTCAACCGTGCCGTGCGCAAGCGGCTGCCGCAGGTGATCACCGCGCTCGAAGCGGACGACGCGGTCGACGTGATGATCCTCACGGGTGCCGATCCGGCGTTCTCGGCCGGTGTCGACCTGAAGGAGTTCGGTTCCGCGCCGGCGAGTGCGGCGGACGAACCGGCGCCGACCGCCGACATGGGCAGCCGCGACGACGACGGGCACCTCCCGTTCCGAGGCGCGTTGCCGCCGCGCACGAAGCTGCTGATCGGCGCGATCAACGGTGTCGCGGTCACCGGCGGCCTCGAGGTCGCACTCGGGTGCGACTTCCTCGTCGCGTCGGACCGCGCACGTTTCGCGGATACGCACGCGCGCGTCGGCGTCATGCCCGGTTGGGGCCTCACGGTGCTGTTGCCGCAACGGGTCGGCGTGGCGCGGGCACGCGAGATGAGCGTCACGGGCAACTACGTGGACGCCGCGACCGCGCTGGTGTGGGGGCTCGTCAACCACGTCGTGCCGCACGAGGAGCTCTTGCCGTTCGCGAAGCAGTTGGCCGCGGATGTGGTCTCGAACGACCCCATGGGCGTGCGCCGGATGCTGCAGACCTACGCCGAGGGCGCACTCGGCACCGCCGAAGCGGCGTGGACGCTCGAGGACCGCGTGAGCCGCGAGTGGGAGGGTCCGGGCTTCGACCCCGCGTCGATCGAGGCCCGCCGCCAGAAGATCATCGACCGCGGCCGCGCTCAGCAAGCCTGACGCCGGCCGCGTGGCGGCACTTGACGGCGGGTGCTGAAAACGGCATTCTCGCGTTCGACGATGACGGTTTCAGAGCGGGCAGTGGCTCGATCGGTTGCAGCCCGGCGAAAGCGGGCCGAGGACGAGGTGCGCACGCTCGTGGAGGCGGGCCTCGCAGTGTTGCGCCGGCGCGGCGCGGCCGGCCTCACGGTGGCCGAGGTCCTCGCGGAAGCGGGCCTGTCGACGCGCGCGTTCTACCGGCACTTCCAGTCGAAGGACGAGCTCGTGCTCGCGGTCTTCGAACAGGAAGCGCAACGCCGCAACGCCGGCCTCGAGGCGCAACTCGCGCGGGCGGCCTCGCCCCGCGCCGCGCTCCAGACGTGGGTGGACGAGATGCTCGCCCTCGGCTTCGAGCCGCGACGGTCCCGGCGGACGAAGGTGCTCGCCGCCGAGGGGGCTCGCGCGCAGGCCGACTTCCCCGAGGAGTTCGCGGCGATCCTCGAGGGTGCGGTGCAGCCGCTCGAAGCGGTGCTGCGCGCACTGCCGAGCCCGGATCCGGCGCGCGACGCGTGGTCGGTCTACGCGGTCACGTGGGAGCTCGTCGAGCAGAAGCTGCGCGGTGCCCCGATCGATCGTGAAGCCGCGCCGCGCACGTCTTGCGGTTCTGCCTGCCCGGCCTGGGTCTGCAACCGTGAAGGTGCAGCCGTGAACCTGCCGCCGGTCGAGAGCGAGTACTTCGACGCCGAGTACGAGACGATGCCGCGTCCGCAGCTCCTCGCGTTGCAAGAGGAGCTGTTGCTCGAGATGCTCCCCTACGCGTACGAGCACGCGCCGCTCATCCGGGAGACATGGGACACCGCCGGCGTCCACCCGCGCGACATCACGAGTCTCGCCGACTTCCGGGCCGCCGCACCGTTCGTCAGCAAGGACGCGGTGCGGCGCTTTCGCGACGAACGTAACGACCCGTACGGCGGCTTGTGCGCGCTCCCACCGAGCGAGCTGACCGCCGTCATGTCGACGTCGGGCACCACCGGCGACCCCACGCTCGTACCCGAGAAGTGGGGCGGAGGGGGCGGGAAACCGACGATCATCACGCGCGACTTCTGGGGCATGGGCGTGCGCCCCGGCGACCACATCGCGCTCGTGCTCTTCACGTTCCGCGGGCCCACGTACGGACTGTTCCAGGGCCTCGGCACGGTGCCGATCCTGTTCGACTTCGACCCCGCCGAGATGGAGCGGTTCTGCGAACTGTCGTTGCGCTACCGGCCGACGGGTCTCTACAACTTCGGTTCGATCCTCATCAACGAGGTGCGGGACGTGTGCGGGCGGCGTGGGTTCGATCCCACGGAGGTGTTCGCGTCCTACAAGGGCGTCGTGTTCGCGGGCGAGCCGCTGAGCCCGCGGGCGCGTGCGCTCGCCGAGGAGTGGGGCGTCGAGCTGTACGAGCACACCGGCATCGGCGATGTCACGGCTGCGTTCGAGTGCCACGCGCACGACGGGCTCCACTTCTGGGAGGACACCGCACTGGTCGAAGGGCTCGATCCCGACGGCGACGCGCCAATGGCTGACGGCGAGCGCTGCGAGCTGGTGGCCACCTCGCTCTTCAACCGCACCGCGCCGCTGATCCGCTACCGCTCCGACGACATCGTCCGGCTCACCCACGTTCCGTGCGTCTGCGGGCGGACGCACGCGCGGGTCTGGCCGATCGGCCGCAAGGGTGACGAGATCGTCGTGCAGGGCCGGCCGGTGCTGCCCGTCGACGTGTGGGCCGCGGTCGAGTCGGTGGACGCGTGCGCGATGGGACTGTTCCAGGTGATCCGTTCGGCGCGGGAGGAAGACGCGCTGCGGCTGCGCGTCGGGTACGCGCCCGCGTACGAGAACCGCGTGGAGTCGGTGCGCGACGACGTGCGCGGCGCGGTATTCGCCGCGCTCGGGCTCGACCCGGAGGTCGAGCTGGTCCCGAACGCGGCGCTCCTGAAGTTGGGCCCGCCCCACAAGATCCCACGGGTGGCCCGGCGATGACGGAGACACTCTGGGGCGTCGGCAGCTACGAGGACGGCGCGCGACGCGTCCCCTGGGAGATCTCGCACGCGGAGATCCGAGCGCGACATGGGCAGCGCGGGGCGGACCCTCGCGTCGCTCGGCATCACGGCCGGGACACGCGTCCTCTTCTGCTCGATGCTCTCGGAGGCCGGGCAGTTCTGGCCGCTCACGGTCGGTGCCATGCTCTCGGGCGCGCAGCTCTCGTGCGCCGACGCCAGCGAAGGGGACGCGCCGCGGGTCGCGATGTTCACGCGGCTGGTCGAGTACCGCGCCGTGCTCGGCGTGACCGGTGCCATCCTCGACGGCCTCGACGCGCTCGGCCATCCGTACCCGGAGGTCTTCGGCGCGGTCGAGATCATCGGCGCGCGGCCCGACGCGTACGAGCGGCTGCGGGAGGGCGGCCTGCATCCGCACCACTTCGTGTGCTGCGGCCCTGCAATCGCGGTCGGCGTCGCGCCGAGCGCGCCGGCGCGCTTCGACGCGGACGAGTGGGAGCTCGAGATCGACACGGACGGTCGTGTGCTCGTCACCAGCTTGCAACCGCGCGCGACGCCGTTCGTGCGCGCGTGCACCGCGGTGTACGGCGAGCTCGTCGACGGCGGGCTCCTCCCCATGACGGAATCAAGAAAGGTGTCGCGATGACGCGTGCGCTGATCAGTGCCGACAACCACGTGTTCGAGCCGGTCACGCTCTGGCAGGAGCGGTTGCCGACTGGATTCCGGGACCGCGGGCCGCGCGTCGAGACGCATGACGGCTGGATCGTCATGGCGATCGAAGGCATGCCGGACCGGAAGCTCACGAAGGCGAGTGGCGGGGTCAATGGCGGTGAGAGCAGCGGCGGGGAAACCAAGGAGTCGCACGAGCCCAAATCTCATGAACTCGGCGTGCGCGCCGGCGGCGCCGACCCCGACGGTCGCCTGCGCGACATGGCGCTCGACGGCGTGGTGGCCGAGGTCATCTATCCGACCTTCGGCCTGTTCATCGACATGATCCCGGCCGCCGATCTCCAGATGGCGTGCGCGGCCGTCTACAACGACTGGCTCGCGGAGACGTTCCTGCACCGTCCGGACGTGTTCATCCCTTCCGCGATCGTGCCGGTGCGCGATGTCGACACCGCGGTGGCCGAGCTCGCACGCGTTGCCGCGCTCGGTTTCAAGGCCGCGACGATCCCCACGACCGCGCCCCAGGGCTCGCCGTACAACCAGCCGGTGTTCGACCCGCTGTGGAAGGTCGCGTCCGACGCGGGCATCCCGCTCTCGTTGCACACCGGTACCGGCGCGCTGCCGCAGCACGAACGCGGGCCGGGCGGCGCGGTCATCAACTACGCGAAGGTCGGGCTGCTCTCCGCCGAGACGCTGTGCTACTTCGCCGCGTCCGGCGTGCTCGAACGGTTCCCCGACCTCCGCTTGGTGTTCGTGGAGACCGGCGCGGGCTGGCTCGCCTACTGCTGCGAACGTATGGACGAGGCGTTCGAGGAGCACGAGCAATGGGTGAAGCCCAAGCTCGAACGGCCGCCGTCGGACTACGTGCGCGAGCAGTGCTTCGTCACCCTCGGCGCCGATCGCGCGCCGTTGCTCACGCGCGAGATCACCGGGGTCGGTCCGCTGCTCTGGGCGAGCGACTACCCGCACCCCGAGGGCACGTTCCCGGAGAGTCAGCAGGTCGTCGAGCGCATCTTCGCCGGTGTCCCCGACGACGTGATGCAAGCGATCGTCCACGACAACGCCGCCCGCCTCTACGGCGTCGCGGGTGCATAACTCCACCATCTGATTGGTGGATCAAGCACCTGTGCGGTGGACAGGACAACAAACAGATGGGTGGATTGTGCACACGCTGAAGGATCAGACCGCGGTGGTGGGGGTCGGTGCGACGCCGTACTACAAGCGGGGCGAGTCGTTGCCGCAGACGTCGATGGAGCTCGCGGGCAAGGCCGTGCTCGCCGCGCTCGCGGATGCGGGGCTCACGGCCGACGACCTCGACGGCTTCGCGCTCTACAGCATGGGGTTCGACACGTCGCTGTTCGCGCAGTGGCTCGGAGTGCCGGACGTGAAGTTCACCGCCATGCTCACCGGCGGCGGTGGGGGTGCCGCCGGATCGGTCGGGCTCGCGGCCGCCGCGATCACGAGCGGCATGGCGGAGTGCGTGGTGTCGGTGATGACGCTGCAACAGGCGGCGAGTCGGTTCGGTGCGTCCTATGCGCCGCGTCGGGAGCGCGTCGAACGCGACGTACAGCGCACCACCTTCGCCGGAAGGCAACTTCCTCCAACCGTCGGGGCTGATGGCGCCGGGCCAGATGTTCGCGGTGCTCGCGCAGCGGCACATGCACCTGTACGGCACGACGCGCGAGCACTTCTGCGAGGTCGCGCTGTCGACACGGGCGAACGCGGTGCGCCGCGAGACGTCGCTCATGAAGGAGCCGCTCACCCGTGAGCAGTACTTCGCGGCCCGCATGATCTCGGATCCGCTGTGCCTCTACGACTTCTGCCTGGAGTGTGATGGCGCCGTCGCGGTGGTGACGACCACCGCCGAGCGGGCGAAGGACCTGCGGCACCCGCCCGCGTACGTGATGGCATCCGCGCACGGCGGGCACGGGCGTTGGGGGCAGGCGATCACGTGGATGGGCATGCCGGACGACGAGTTCGCGTCGTCGGGGCACCGACCCGTCGCGCGGCGGCTCTACGAGATGGCCGGCGTCGGGCCCGACGCGGTCGACGTCGCCCTGCTCTACGACCACTTCACGCCCATGGTCATCATGCAGCTCGAGGACTACGGCTTCTGCGGCATCGGCGAGGGCGGGCCCTTCGTCGCCGACGGCAACATCCGCTGGCCCGACGGCGGACTGCCCGTCAACACCCACGGCGGCAACCTGTCGGAGGCGTACATCATCGGCATGACGCACGTGAAGGAAGCGGTCGAACAGCTCCGCGGCACCGCGGTCAACCAGGTCGATGGCGCGCGAAGTCGCGCTCGTCACCGGTGGACCGGCGTCGATCCCCGTCTCGTCCCTGTTGTTGCGGAAGTGAGGACCCACCCGTGAACGGCCTGCTGCCTGCCGACCTCATCCAGCTCACGCCCAACGAATGGACCGAACCCTTCTGGCGGGCGACCGCGGAGCACCGGCTCGTCGTGCCGCGCTGCACGAACTGCCGGACGTACCGGCTGCCACCGTCGCCGTTCTGCTTCGCGTGCCGCGCGCAGTCGGTCGAGTGGGTCGAGCAGCCGGGCACCGGCGAGATCTACTCGTTCACGGTCATCCGCCACGCGGTCATCCCGCCCGTGGCCGCTTCCCTGCCGCTCGTCGCCGCGGTGGTCGAGCTCCCGGACACCGGCGGGTGCCGGCTCGTCGGCAACGTCGTCGACGCCGAACCCGACGCGGTCGCGATCGGGATGCCCGTACGCGTCGACTGGTACGACGTGCGCGACGGCACGACGATCCCGGTCTTCCGCCTCGCCTGACACGCCCCGCGCGCATCCGCAGAAATTTTCCCGTCCAATCGCGATCCGGTCTCGGATAGTGGTCATTCGGGTGGGCGCGAGGGGCATGTGGGGTTGATCGCCACGGACGGCGGGCGGGCAAGAGGACTCAACCCCACATGCGCCCCTCTCGAAGCAAGGGCGGGCACGGCAAGCACGGGCGGCAAGGCAAGCGAGCCGAGGCAAGGAAGCCGAGGCGAACAAGGGCGGTAAGGCAAGCAAGGGCGGCAAGGCAAGCAAGGGCGGCAAGACAAGCAAGGGCGGCAAGACAAGCAAGGCAAGCAAGGAACCCGGGCGGGCAACCCCGGGCGGCAAGGAAGCCAAGCAAGGAAGCACAGCAAGGCGGGTGGGCAACACCGAGAGCGCAAGCCGGGCGGGCAAACCGGGCGGGCACTTTCTGAAGAGCAGTTGAGCGGGTAGCGATCGGGCGCCGATTTCGGCGCCCGATTCCTCTTTCGGGTGCCGTTAGATTCGCCCGATGGCGAGCGACCGCCGTTCCCTGGCCGACGTGTTGCGCAGTCACGCCCGGACCCGGCCCGACGCGCCGGCGTTCGTGGATGGTGACCTCACCTTGGGCTGGCGTGCGGCCGCCACGCGCGTCCACCGGTGCGCGAACGCGTTGCGCGCGGTCGGCGTCGGACCCGGCGACCGCGTGCTGTGGTTGGGACAGAACTCCTTCCGCATCCAGGAGCTGCTGCTCGCGTGCTGCGAGATCGGGGCGACGTTCTGCCCGGCGAACTGGCGCCAGCAGCCCGACGAGCTCGCCTTCGTGATCGAAGACCTCGCACCGACCGTCGTCGTGTGGCAAGCGGAGGAAGTGGGGCCGTCGGTGCGAGCCGGCCGGGCCCGCGCCGGGCACGACGCCGTGTGGATCCGGCACGACACCGAGGACGCCGGGCCGGCGGAGTACGAGGAGTTCGTCGCCGCCGGTAGCCCCGAAGATCCCGACGCCGACGCGCCGGCCGATGCGCCGTTGCTGCTCGTCTACACGGCCGCGTTCGACGGCCGCCCGAACGCGGCGATGCTGCCGTCACGCGCCCTGATCGCGCAGGGGCTCCTCATGGCGCCGTGGTCCGGGATCGACGCCGCGTACGTGTTCCTCAACTCCGGGCCGCTGTTCCACATCGGGACGTTCATGCCGAACCTCTCGACGTTCGTCATGGGCGGTACGAACGTGTTCGTCCGGCGCTCGGACGGCGAAGAGCTCTGCCGCGCCATCGCGACGCACGGGGTCACCGGCGGGTTCGTCATCGGGCCGATGGTCGACGCGATCGTCAGTGCGAACGCCGACGGCCGCTTCGACCTGTCGACCTTCCGCGGCCGGCGCGGCAATCCCACGTTCGACGCGTGGGTGCAGCCGGACACCTCGCCGTGGGGCCGGCGGGCCGGCGGCTACGGGCAGTCCGAGGTCATGGGCATGGCGACGTTCAACCTCCTCGCCCCTGACGGCATCGGCACCCACGGCCGGCCGTCACCGCTCGTCGACGTGCGGGTCGTCGACCCCGACGACGAAGAGGTCCCCGTGGGCGAGACCGGTGAGATCGTCGTGCGCGGCACCACGGTCATGTGCGGGTACTGGAACCGGCCCGAGCTCAACGCGCAACGTTCGCGCGGCGGCTGGCACCACACCAACGATCTCGGCCGCTACGAAGCCGACGGCTCGTTCACCTTCGTCGGGCCGAAGCGCCGGATGTTGAAGTCGGCCGCGGAGAACATCTACCCGGTCGAGGTCGAGAACTGCCTGAAGGCGCACCCGGCGGTGGCCGATTGCGCGGTGATCGGCGTTCCCGATCCGCAGTGGGTCCAATCGGTGAAGGCGATCGTGGTCCTCGCGCCGGGTGCGTCCGCCACCGGCGACGACCTGGTCGCGCACTGCAAGGATCGGATGGCGTCCTACAAGAAGCCGAAGTCGATCGCGTTCGTCGACGAGCTGCCCCGCCACGGCTTCGCGGTCGACTACGACGCGCTCGACGCCGAGTTCGGCGGCGGTGGCTACCCGGGCGGCAGCACCCGATCCGCCTAGCCGGCGCGGCGCTCGCCCTCGGCGGTCAGGTTCTCCGGACCGTCTGCACCGATCAGCACGACGTCCTCGCGCAGGGCCCGGCCCGCGTCGAGCTCCACCGCGACCACCATGCCCGGCTCCAGGACGCCGTCCTCGTCGAGCGGCTCCCGCCCACGGCCGACGCCGTTCACGATGAAGAGGTCGCCGACCCGTTCACCCGGCCGGCACGCGCCGACGACGGCGTCCCATCCCGGCGGGTTCACCGGCGCGCCGGCGCGGAACGTGCGCGCGAGTGACGCTTCCCAGCCCTCGCGCAGGACACCGCCGCGCAGCACGACGGTGCCGGCCTCGACATCGAGCGGACCGGGCGTCGACCACCACCTGCCTTCGAACGCGGTCGTGGCGACCGCTTCGAACGCAGGCGTGGTGACGCCGAACGCGGCCGCCGCTTCCGCGAACCTCCCCCGCAACGCGGCGGCGGTGACGCCGGGCCGGAGCCCGGCCGCGGTCTGCGTGAACGCCTCCCGTGCCACCGCGGCGGCGGCGCGCAGCTCGTCGATCTCGTCCGCGGTCTTCACCCGCACGAGCTCGCGCAGCATCGGCGTCGCGTCGGCGACGGCGGCACCAGGAACGACGGACTGCAGCAGGGAACGAGCCATCGGGGTCATGCCGTCGACGCCGATCCGGCGCGCGTCGGTGAAGCCCGGGACCTCGAGCAGCATCTGCGCGAGGTTGGCCGGGTTCCACGTGAGCGGCGGCACCGTTGCGGCACCCGTGGCGCGCACGACGATGCAGCTCGGCGTGAAGGGTCGCGTCCCGGCCAGCCACAGCCGGGCCTCGCCCGTGATCGTGCGCACGTGCGCGTCCCGCCCCAGCACCAACGCGTCGAAGCCGGCCGGCGCCATCGCGGCGACGCAGTCGTTCAGCCGAGCCACGCGCCCCCCTCGTCGAGCGTCGCCGGCCGGGAGAGGCGCCGGTACCCGGTGTCGGTGACGGCGACGATCTCCTCCGAACGGTGGCCGGCGTGGCCGTTGTCCCAGATCACGGGCTCGAGCACCAACACCATCCCCGGCTGCATCACCAACGCGTCGTCGAAGTCGGGGCCCAGATCGGTGCCGATGAACGGCATCTCGGCACTGTCGGTGCCGATCCCGTGTGCGAGGTAGAAGTACGACAGCCACGGCGTGCGACCCACGTCCTTGCCCGCGGCGCGCACGAGGTCGCCGCCGGTAACGCCCGGCCGCAGCGCGTCGAGCACGCCGTCGACCACGCCGCGCCACCGCTCGAACTGGTCGCGCTCGACCGCGTCGGGCGCACGACCGACGATCCAGGTGGCGCCGAAGTCGGATGCGTAGCCCTCGTAGTTGATTCCGGTGTCGACCCACACCACGGCGCCGGTCTGCAGCTCGACCGGTTGCGTCGGGGTCGGGTAGGTCGCTTCGACCTCGACCACGCGGGGCATCACCTGGAACACCGGGTCGACCGTGTTCGCGGTCGCGCCGCGCTCGGCGACCGCACGGAGGAACGCGCCCGACACCGTCGTCGCCTTGACGCCGGGCAGCGCGAGCGGCCGCACCCACTGCATCGCTTCCTCGTTGATGCGTTGCGCGATCTCGATGCAGCGCAGCTCGTCCTCGGTCTTGGTGAGCTTCGCGGGCCCGAGCACGACGCTCGCGTCGCAGACCGGCCGGCCGGCGAGCGCGGTCCACAATGGGAACGGCGCGTCGTCGAGCGCGATCGGGCCTTCACCGAGCGACGCGACCAGCTCTTGCGCCCCCTCGGTGGTCTCGACTGCGAGCCACTCCTCGACCATCGGACCCGGCCGGGCACCCTGGGGGAACTGCGTGAACAGTTGCGGGCGCGGTTCGTCGGCGCGCAGCACCGCGACCGAACGCCACGCCGACGCGCGCGGGCGTCCGCGGCCGGCGCGCGGGCACCGGTGACGTAGGAGACGTTGTTCTGGCCGCAGCACACGAGCGTGGCAACGCCCGACGCGTCCATGGCCGCGCGCACCTTGGCGACTCGCGCACCGATCATTCGATCGAGGTCGACGGCGGCGATCGGTGCGTCAGACATCGCGCGACCTCGATGCCAGGCGGTGCCGGGGGCCGGGATCGACGAGCTCGACGGTCGTGTAAGTGGCCACGCGCACGCGAGCATCCCACACCCGCGCGCGCAGCCCGGCTTTCGCCCATAGCGCGTCGAGGAAGTCGTCCGGATCGGCGACCTTGGCCCAGACTGCGGGGAGGAACGTCGCCCGGCGCGGCCCGCGCGCGACGACGACTCCCGTGACTCCGGGTTCGAGCGCGTCGACGAGTCCGGCGCGCGACGTCACCGCGAGCGGTTGCAGATCCGACAGGACCGAGACCTTCACATGCATCTCGGGGAAGTCATCCGCGTCGACCGCGGGGAGGCGCGGATCGTCGAACGCGGCCCCGATCGCACTGTGGGCGACGCTGATCCCGAGCGGACGCTCCGGGGTGAGGGTGCCGATGCAGCCCAGCAACTCCTCGTCCCGTTCGAGCGTGACGAAGGCGGCGCCGGGGCGGGTGAGCTCGGGGTGCAGCTCGCCGCGCGCGGTGGAGGTGGCGGCGGCCGGTGCAGAGGGTGTGCGCGATCGCGTCGAGCGCGATCGCCGGGAGCGACGCCAGCGCGTTCGTCACCCCGCGCCCTCGTCGCACGCGCCCTCGGCGCAAGCGCCCTCGTCGAACGCGATCGCGGCGTAGCCGACGACACGATCGCGCGGCCCCGCGGTGTCGCCGGACGTGCGCCGGTCCAGCAGTTCCGGGCGCAGCCCGCGGCGCGCGGCTGCGAGGAGCAGCCCCCGCAGCGGGAACCGGCCGCACGCGTCACGAGGGCCGATCGCCTCGATCCGGCCGTCGAGGATCGCGTCGACGGTGCGGGTGTCGTGCGCAGTCGCGATCTCGTGCGGCTCGTAGTGCGAGAGATCGCTCGACACGACGATCAACGTCTCCGGGCCGCCCCACACCGCGTCGAGCACAGCGGCGACCTCCTCGGCGCTCGCGACGCCGACGACGAGGGGCAGTACCGAGAACGCGTCGAACACGCGCTGGAGAAACGGGAGGTGCACCTCGAGGCTGTGTTCCCCCGCGTGGGGCACGTCGTCGATCACCACGTGCGGGAGCGCGGCGACGGTTGCGCGAGCGTCGACGTCCACGGGTACGTCACCGAGCGGCGTGCGCAAGAGGTCGAGCGCGGGGCGCCGCGAGGCCGTCGAGTGCAACGCGGTGCGCGGGCCCGAGGAGGACCACGCGGCGGACGGTCGCGCGCGCCGGCGCCAGCCGTGCGTACCCGCTCGCGGCGATCGGACCCGAGAAGTCGTAGCCGGCATGGGGGACGACGATCGCCTTCGGAACCGGCGCCGTCCCGCCGGTGGCGGCCGCGATCGGCGCGGCCGCGAGCAGGCCGTCGACGGTGTCCGCGAGCGCGCGGGTGCGGCCGGGGTAGAAGCGGCCGGCAACTGCCGGTTCCCGCACGCGTGTGGCCTCGCCCGTCACGCGCCTGCGATCCGAACCGGGAGGCGGCGCGCGCCCCACGTGCCGGCCGGCCCGGCGAAGTGGCCCGGAAGCGCGGTACCGCACGACCGGCAGCGACCGTCGTCCGTGAGGTGGTAGCGGCCGAGCCGGTACCAGTCGCGCTCGATGAGCAACGTGCCGCAGCCCGTGCACTTCGTGCTGCCCCCGTTGGTGTCGTGCACGTTGCCGGTGTACGCGTAGCGCACGCCGTTGCGGCACGCGATCTCGCGGGCGCGCGGTCAAGGTCGCGGGCGGGGTCGGATCGACATCCATCATCTTGAAGTCGGGATGGAACGCGGTGAAGTGCAGCGGTACATCGGGGCCGAGGTGGTCGACGATCCAGCGCGTCATCGCGTCGATCTCCTCGGGATCGTCGTTGCGGCCGGGGATGAGCAACGTGGTGATCTCGACCCACACGTCGGTGTCGTGCACGAGGTATTCGAGGGTGTCGAGGACATCGGCGAGATGCGCGCCGCACACGTGCCGGTAGAAGTCCTCCGTGAATGCCTTGAGGTCGACGTTCGCAGCATCCATGTGCGCGTACATCTCGCGGCGCGGCTCGGGTGAGATGTAACCCGCGGTGACCGCGACGCTCGAGATGCCCGCCGCACGGCAGGCATCGGCGACGTCGATCGCGTACTCCATGAAGATCGTCGGGTCGTTGTAGGTGAACGCGACGCTGCGGCACCCGAGCCGTTGCGCGGCCGCGGCGAGGTCGTCCGGCGCGGCCGCGTCGGCGAGCGTGTCGACCTCCTTCGACTTGGAGATGTCCCAGTTCTGGCAGAAGCGGCACGCGAGGTTGCAGCCGGCCGTGCCGAACGAGAGGACACTCGAGCCCGGCAGGAAGTGGTTGAGCGGCTTCTTCTCGATCGGGTCGACGCAGAAGCCGCTCGACCGGCCGTAGGTCGTGAGAACGACGCCGTCGCCCTCCCGGGCGCGGACGAAGCACAACCCGCGTTGACCGTCGCGCAACTTGCACGCACGGGGGCACACGTCGCACTGCACGCGCCCATCGGGGAGCGCATGCCAATAGCGCGTCGGGACGGTCGTCACCCCACCCAGTGTGCCGCGTCGACGCGCGTCCGCAAACTGCTACAGGATCTCGACGTCGTCGGTGACGACGGATTCGTCGACGTCGGTGCGCAGGGCGCGGATCTCCAGCTTCCACGTGCCCGCGAACGGCAGGTCGATGTTGCCCGCCGCAGTGCCGGTGCCGGCGGCGCCCTTGGTCAGCGGCACGTTCAGCGTCACACCCTGGTCGGAGTCCGTGAGCTTGGCCGTGATGTCGATCGGATCGAACGGTGCGCCCGATTTGGTGGTCGCGACCGTGAGCTGGTTCGTGCCCTTCAAGCCGGGGGAGAGCTTGACGTCGAACTGGATCCCGCCGTTCGAGAGCGTGGCGCTGTAGCCGGCCGGCTTCACCGGCTGAGAGGGCGTTGTCACCGACGGCGCGCTCGGTGTTCCCGCCTTCGACCCGTGCGGGCGCGGTGTTCACCAGGAGTGCGGTCACGAGCAGCACGATCACCGCGATCGCCACCTCGACGACCACCGCGTTCCGCAGCTCGCGGACGTCCTCGGGATCTGCTTCGGCGCGCAACGCGCCCGGGCCGGCGGGGATCAGCTGCCGGTCGGCCCACAGGCGGACGATGTGCCGGCTGACGCTCGCCGCCGCGACGATCATCACCACCAGCCCGATCTTCGTGAGCAGCAGCCGCCCGTAGGTCGTGTCGAACACGGAATCGAGGCCGTCGGTCTGCCGCCACGCCTGGACCGCGCCGGAGATCGCGACGATGACGATGGCCGGCGCGGCGATGCGCGAGAAGCGCGCGGTGATCACGGGCACGTCGTGCGGGACGACGCGCCGGACCAGCAACGTCGCGAGGACGGCAACACCACCCAGCCACACCGACGCGGATCCGAGGTGCACGAGATCCGTGACCGTGCCGACGAGGATCCACCGGCCCGTGCGCGCGTGCTCCGCGAAGGTGAACGTCGCCAGGAGGAACACAGCAAGCACGGTGTCGACCGCGTTCACGAACCGCGGACGGCGCGTGCTGGGCTTGCGCAGCGCAGGCAACGCCAGCAGAAGGAGCCCGGCGCGGATCAACCAGGACTGGCCGAAGCGCGTGTCCATGACATCGCGCAGTGCGGTCGTGTCCCACATCGCCGAGATGTTCTGGGTGGTGGTGTACGCGGCCTGCATGCCGATGCCCAACAGCGCGGTCACGAAGCCGACGACCCAGCTCACCCACAGGAGCCCGCGCACGCCCTGGTCGTCGCCCGCCTCGCCCGACACCGTGCGCAGGAAGACGATGCCCCCGATCAGGACGAGCACGGATCCGAACGCGAGCGCACGGGTGAGCCCGAACGCGATTCCCACCCCGTGGTTCGTGTCGTTCTTCAGCAGTCCGGCCACGTTGCCGCCGGTGGCCGCGCCAACAGTGAACGTGAAGGCGCCGTTGATCGGGTGCGAGTCGGCGGAGACGACCTGCCAGTCGACGACGTACGTGCCGTCGGCGAGGTTGGGCAGCGACGCGACCACGACGGAGCTCTTGGCCCCGTGCTTCGCGTCACCCACTCCCGGCACGGCCTTGCCGCTGCTCGCGAGCACGCGCACGCCGTCCTTCGCGACCTGGACCCCTTCGCTGAACGTGAGCGTCACCGCGGCCGGCGGCTTCCCGGCCGGGTACGACTGGCTCGCCCCCGGATCGCTGCTGTCGAGCGAGGCGTGCGCGAAGGCCGGCAGCGCGGTGACGAACACGACCGCGGCGACGAGCCCGGCCGCGAGGAGGAATCGCCTCATGCCGTGAGCGGCGGGGCGGGCGCGGCTCGGTGATGGGCCTGCGCCTCGAGGAGCCATGCCCCGATCATGCCCAACACGGCGAGCGAATGCGTGACGGCCCGCACCGTCTCGCCGTCGCCCCGGGCCGCGTCCGCGAACGCGAGGCCCAAACAGAGCAGGACGAGGGCGGTGCCGATCGGGAGGAAGCCCGACAGCGCGCGGGTGGGGCGGGCCGCCACCCACAAGAAGCCGACCGCGAGTGCAAGGTCGAAGGCCGACAGGTGCTGGGTGTGCTCCTCGCCTCCGAGCAGGGTCGGGATCGCGATCAGGATCTGGATCACGGCCACCGCAACGAGCCCGAGCCGGAGCCGAAGCGCCCACGGTCGCGACGGCGCGGCGGCCTCCGCGGTCGCGTGCAGGATCGCGGCGGTGAGATCGGGCACCGGCTCCGCGGGGGCGATGCGCACCAGCCGGTGGGTCGCGCCGGCGTCGGTGGCGAACGCCCGGCACGCCGCGCAGCCCACGAGGTGCCGCTGCCAGCGCTGTTCCTCGGCGGGCGTGGCCTCGCCGTCGAGGGAGGCGGAGTAGAGGGTGCGCGCGTCCGAGCAATCCATGCTCCAAGAGTCGCTTGCCGGCCGTCTCGAGTTCCGAGCCTCATGCGGCTCCAGCCTCCAGCCCTCGAACACCGGAGTGGAACGGCGGCAGCACCGGGCCTCCGGCTTGCCTGACTGTGACCCGACCGGGGAGCCGGGCCGGAAACGTGTACGTTTCCGGCCCGGATGGACGAGCTGACCCGTGAGCTGCTCGCGGCGCGGGAGGGGGACCGGCTGGCGTTCGCGGCCGTGGTGCGCCGCGCCCAGGCCGACGTGTGGCGCTATTGCGCGCAGCTCGTCGGCCGCGAGGAAGCCGACGATCTGACCCAGGAGACGTTCGTGCGCGTGGTGCGCGCGCTCCCCGCGTTCCGCGGCGAAGCGACGGCGCGCACCTGGCTGCTCGCGATCGCGCGGCGCGCCTGCGCCGACGCGGTGCGGCGGAACGTCAGGATCCGGCGGCGCGACGCGGTTGCGGGTTCGTCCGCGGTCGACCTCGTCGCGCCCGATGCATCACCGCACGCAATCGTCGACTCCCTGCTCGCCGAGCTCGACGCGGATCAACGGGCCGCGTTCGTGCTCACTCAGCTGCTCGGCCTCTCCTACGCCGAGGCGGCGTATGTGTGCGGGGTGCCGGTCGGCACGATCCGATCGCGTGTCGCACGGGCGCGCATGGCCCTCGTCGACAGCGTTCGGCGCGCCGGACGCGATCCTGACGATCACGGGCCGACCACCGGCCGCGGGCGGAGCAGGCGGTCGACGGCCGGGCGACTCACGTGACCTCGGACTTCTGCAGGTATACGGCGACGCGCGTAATGAGGTCGTCGGCGACGTCGAAGACGATCGCCTCGTCGGTGCGCAACCGGCCGCCCTCGGCATCCACGGTCTCGTCGAGCTCGACGACGACGCTCGTGCCCGCGGTGAGGACGCGCTCGACGTGCAGCTCGTAACCGGAGAGCCGCGCCAGTGTCGAGCGCAGGAACGAGACATACCCGTCGCGACCGTGGAAGTCGTCGCCGTACGGTCCGATCCGTTCGATGTCGGGCGCGAGGCTGCCGGTCAGGTCGTCCCACGCCTGCACTGCGAGTGCGTCCAGGTAGCGGTGCACCGGCGCCGCGGGACCGACGGCGCGTTGGAGGCGCGCACGGTCGGCGTCGTCGAGCGGGACGCGTGCGATCGCATCGAGCCCGGCCGGGCTCATCTTCTTCGCGGTCTTCTGGATGACGGTCACGAGCTTGTCGGGCTCGAGGCGGGCCGCGATCTCCGCGAGCTGCGTCTCGAGGAACACGAGGCACAGCGCGTCCTCCAGTGTCTGGACGTCGGGATCATGTCCGAGGCCCTGCTTGCGGACGATGGCCTGGACGCGCGCGATTGCGGCGTCGTCGTAGCCGGCGTCGCCGAGGATCGCGCCGAGCTCGGTCGCGTGCTGCTCGTGCAGGTTCTTGCGCCAGCGCAGGTACCCGGATCGTCCCGCCGGCGCGGAAGCGCGCGGCACGGTCCACCGGCGCAGGTGATGGCCGCGCCCGGCCAGGAGCAACTCCTCTCCTGCGTCCGGCGCGAGCTCGCGGACCCACTCGGTGACGAGCTCGGCGTGGAGGATCTCCTTGGGACCGGTCCGGCCGCGCACGGTGATCTGGTGCGGATCCTCGGCGTTGGCTGCGTCGATCGCGGCGATGGCGCGCTCGAACCGGCTGGTCACCACGGCCGCGACGATACGGCGCGTCCGGCCGGGGTGCCCGGATTGTCCGGACCGGGCCTTCGGGTACAACGGTTCCCGTGAACGAGCGCTCGGTGGTGGGCACG
Source organism: uncultured Actinomycetes bacterium (assembly GCA_963745645.1). Lineage (GTDB taxonomy): Bacteria > Actinomycetota > Acidimicrobiia > IMCC26256 > PALSA-610 > CAVUFH01. The sequence continues at coordinate 92,736 of CAVUYD010000002.1, read as the reverse complement.
GACGCCCTGACGGGGCGTCGGCTGGGCGGCCGTTATCTCGTCGGTGCGCGGCTCGGTGGCGGAGGCATGGCGATCGTGTACCGCGCGGTCGACGAGCGCCTCCATCGCGAGGTCGCGGTGAAGGTGCTCGACGCGCTGCGCGGCGCCGACTCCGAGCAACGCGCTCGCTTCGAGATCGAGGCGCGGGCGGCCGCGTCGATCACCCATCCGAATGTCGTCGCGGTCCACGACGTCGGGATCGAGGGCGGACCCCCGAATGGTGTGCCGTACATCGTCATGGAGTGCCTCCCGGGCCGCACGCTCGCCGACGAGCTCCGCGCCGGTCCGATGCCTGCGGCGCGCGCGACTGCCGTGCTCGACGACGTCCTCGCGGCGCTCGGCGCCGCGCACGCGAAGGGTGTGCTGCACCGCGACATCAAAACGGGCAACGTGCTGCTCGACGAAGCCGGCCGGGTGAAGCTCGCCGACTTCGGCATCGCTCGGGTCGCGCCCGGCGACCTGACGCTCACCGGCATGGTGATGGGCACGCCCGCGTACCTCGCCCCCGAGCGCGTCGCCGGTCGACCCGCGACGGTGCGATCCGATCTCTACGCAGTCGGTGTGCTCGGCTACGAGGCGCTCGCCGGTGTTCGGCCCTTCGATGGCGACTCGCCGATCGCGCTCGCGCATGCGATCCATGCCGGCGATCCCCGCCCGCTCTCCGAGCTGCGTCCGGATCTTCCGACTGCACTGACCGCGCCGATCATGCAGGCGCTCTCGACGGATCCGGCCGACCGACCCCAGAGCGCGGACGAGTTCCGGCATCTCCTCGGTCGCTCGAGTCGACCTCAGGCGGTCACCGAACCGGCGCCGAGCATCGCGACGGTGACGCCGACGGCGCGCGCCGCGGTCGCGACACCGGCGGCCGGTACGCCCTCGACGCGCACCACGGTGCAGCCGGCGGTGCCGAGGCCGGCGACCCGGCGGGGAACGGTGATCGCGGTGCTCGTCGCGAGTGTCGTCATCGGCCTCGCGGTCGGGACGATCTGGTCCGTTGCGCGCCGGGACTCGGGTGGCAAGGACCCGGGCGCAGTCGTGACCACGACGGTGCCGGCGCCGGCGGTGCCGGCACCGCTGCGCGACGCGTTCGACCAGCTCGAGCGGTCGGTGCAGCCGTGAAGCACCTCGTGCTCGTCGCGGTGATCGCGTCGGCGGCGCTGCTCTCGGCCTGTGGTACCGACGAGACGTCGATGACCACCGCGGCTGCGACCGCGTTGCAGGCGCAGGTCGCGGACGCGCGCACGGCCGTCGCGACCGCCGAGTACGCGCACGCGCGCGAGTTGCTCGACGGCATCGACGCGCGCACCGTGCAACTTGCCCGGCAGGGTGACCTCAGCGACGGGCGCGCCACGGCCGTCCGCCACGCGGTTGCCGAGGTGCGGGCGGCGCTGACGGGCTACGTCGCGACGACCACCACGACGACCACGACGACGACCGCCAAGACAACGGCGACGCCGCCGACGTCAACCAAGGAACACGGGCATCGTCGCGGCGACAACGGGAAGCCGGGGAAGGACGGAGAGGACGACTGAATGGGGTGCGGGCGTCTAGAGGTACTTGCCGAACCAGTCGAGGGTGCGGCGCCACGCATCGGCTGCGGCGTCGGCGTGGTAGTCGGCGCGCACGTCGCAATGGAATCCGTGCTTCGCGTCCGCGTAGCGGACCACTTCGGTGTCGACCGGCGCGGCGCGCAACGCGGAGCGGATCTGCTCGACGTCCTCGACCGGGATGGATGCATCTTCGTCGCCGAAGAGTCCGAGCCACGGCGTCTGCAACGACGCGCTGCGCTCGACGAGCGGCGGGAACTGCGGGAAGCGCGCGGTGACGATGCCACCGCCGTAGAAGCCGACGGCGGCGCCGAGCGCGCGTTGCAACGACACCATGAAGGTGACCCGGCCTCCGAAGCAGAACCCGACGATGCCGATGTGCTCGTCGCGGAATCCCTGCGCGCGCAGGTGGTCGAGCGCGGCATCCACGTCGGCGAGCACCGTCGCGTCGCCGCTCACCGAGCCGAACAACTTCATCACCGCGTCCCAGTCCCCGTACTCCGCGGTGCCGCCGCCGGCACGGTGGAAGAAGTCGGGGGCAACCGCGTGGTATCCAGCGGCGGCGAACCGGCGGGTGACGTCCTCGATGTGGTTGTTGACGCCGAACGCCTCCTGCACGACCACGACCGCGGCCTCCGCGCCGTCGTCGGGCACCGCCTCGTAGCAGCGCATGGGGCCGTCGGCGGTTTCGAGGGTTCGTGATCCGGTGGGCATGGGCGCAGGCTAACGCCGTGAGTGACCCGCACCCGCTGGCGACGGCGACAGAATGTCGGGAGTGACGAACCTCGCGCCGTCGGTCGGGGTTGCCATCGCGGCCTTCCTCGCGGGCGCGATCCCGTTCTCGAACATCGCGGCCCGACGCCGGGCCGGTGTGGACCTCCGTGACGTCGGAACGGGCACGGTGTCGGGCACCAGCCTGTTCCGCGTCGCCGGATTCGGTGCCCTCGCGATCGCCGGCATCGCGGAGGTCGCCAAGGGCGACGTTCGGCCCGCTGCTCGCGGGGCCCGACACCGCGCTCGTGGCGGTGTGCGCCGGCCTCGCAGTTGCGGGCCACAACTGGTCACCGTTCCTGCGGGCGCGGGCGGGCGCGGGGTCGCACCCGCGCTCGGAGCGCTGCTCGTCGTCGCCTGGCCCGGTGCGGTCGTACTCATCGCCGGCTTGGTGCTCGGGCGCGTCGCGCACCAGACCGGCTTCGGATCGTTCGTCGCGCTCGTCGTGCTGACGCCGGTCACCGCGTTCACCTCTGGCGCAGTCGGGGCGCTCGCGGGCATATGTGTCGTCGTACCGATGTTTGCGAAGCGGATGCTCGGCAACCGGCCTCCGGCCCGTTCGCGACGCCCGTTCCTACCTGCAGCGGTTGCTGTTCGATCGGGACGGCACCGACGATCGCGAAGGTCCCGCGATCGAGTCGGGAGGTCGCGCGTGAGCGTCTCGGTGCTCTGGCGACGCACCGGCTACCGCACGATGCTCGTCGGTCAGGCGGTGTCGGCCCTCGGCGACTGGATGGGCACCATCGCGTTCATGGCACTGGTGTTGGAGCAGTCGGGTTCGTCGACCGCGGTTGGCGGCATCCTCGCGCTGCGCCTGCTTCCCGGCGCGATCGGCGGACCGCTCGCCGCCGCGCCCGCATCGCGCTGGGATCGCCGCCGGGTCATGGTTGCAATGGATGTCGTGCGCGCCGGGATCGTCATCCTGGTGCCGCTCGTGAACCAGCTCTGGTGGATCTACCTCTGGGCGTTCACGATCGAGGTCGCGAGCCTGGTGTTCCTGCCCGCGCGCGACGCGTCCATTCCCGATCTCGTCGACAACGACGACCTCCCGCTCGCGAACGGACTCGTGCTCGGCACCTCGTACGGCACCATCCCGTTGGGCGCGGCACTGTTCGCGCTCGTCACCGCCTTGCCGGGCCACGATCTGCTCGGCCGTCCGTTCCTCTTGGTGTTCTGGCTCGACGCCGCGTCGTTCGTGGTGTCGGCGCTGCTGATCGCGCGGCTGACGCAATTGCTCGCGAGGAACGCCCGCACACGTGGCCGGTGGCGCGGGCACCGGCGGTGACGCGCACCAGGACCTCCGCTTCCGCGATGCGTTCCGCATCCCGCTCGTGCGCGCGGTCATGCCGGCCGCGGTCGCGGTCGCCGTCGGGCTGGGCGCACTGTTCTCGCTCGGCATCGTGTTCGTACGCGACGTGCTCGACGCGAGCGACGCGCAGTTCGGCGTTCTCATCGCCCTGTTTGGCGTCGGAGCGGTCGCCGGGCTGCAGTTGCTCCGGTCCGCACCGGATCTCGACGACATACGGGCGACGAGGATCGGCGTGGCTGCGCTCGGGGCGATCGTCGCGTCTTTCAGCCTGGCTCCGGTGATCGGTCTGGCGTTCATCGGTGCGGCGGCGTTCGGCGCGGCGGCGGCGTGGACGCTCGCGTCGGGGATGGGCGCGCTGCAGTCTCGGCTCGACGGCAACGAACGGGTCCTCGCGTTCTCCGCGTTCCACGTCGTCATCCGGTGCGGCCTCGCGGTGGCCGCGATCGGGGCCGGGGCCGCGGGCGAACTCGTCGACGGCGTGCGTTGGCCGGTCGTGGGCACGCTTGCCCCGGCGCGGCTCGTCCTCTTCTGGGCGGGCATCTTGGTGCTGCTCGAGCGCGACGCGGGTTCGGGTGCGGGCGGTGGACACGGCGTGACCGTCGCGATCGTGACCGACAGCGCGGCAGCGCTGCCCGCCGAAGTGGTCGACGCGCTCGGCGTGACGGTCGTGCCGATGTGGCTGCAGCTCGACGGCACGGCTCGGCACGAGGACGAAGTGGATCTCGACGAGCTGATCGTGCACCGCCACGTCTCGACGTCGGGCCCTACACCGGGCGAGTTCGAAGCGGTGCTGCGCGACCGCAGCACGGACGACGGCGTGTGCCTGCTCACGATCTCCGCCACGATGAGCAGCACGTACGAGGCGGCGGTGCTCGGCGCGGAGCTCGTCGGGCGCGCGCACGGTGCCGACCGCGTCGCGCGTCGTGGATACGCGGACCGCGGCCGGTGCACAGGGGCTCGTCGTGATCGCGGCCGCGCGCGGCGGCGGCGCGTGGGGCCACGCTCGACGAGGTGGAAGCCGTCGCCCGCGCCGCGATGGACGAGGTGCGCCTCGTCGCGTGCGTCCCCGACCTCGGCTACCTCGTGCGCAGCGGCCGTGTGCCGAACATCGCCGGGTGGGCCGGCCGCCGGCTCGGGCTCACCCCGCTGTTCGAGTTCCGCGACGCCGGTGCCCACCCGCTCCGCCCGGCGCGGCGGCATGGACAACACGCTCGAGCGGATGGTCGCGCGCTGCCGGCGCGCGCATGCCGACGGTCACCGTCTGCAGGTCGCCGTCCTGCATGCGCACGCACTCGAAGTCGCGACGGATCTGCTGAACCGCGTCGCCAAGGAGCTCGACCCGAGCGAGACGTTCGTCGCGTCGTTCGGCGCGGTGATGGTCGCGCACACCGGACCCGGGCTCGTCGGCCTCGCGTGGCGTTGGGAGCCGGTCGCCGTCGACGACGGCGCGGAGCCGTCAGCGCGCTGACTGCAGGATCTCGTCGATCAGCCCGTACTCGAGCGCTTCCTCGGGCGTGAACCAACGGTCACGCTCGCCGTCCTCGAACACGCGCTGCACGGGTTGCCCCGAGTGCTTCGCGATGAGCTCGGCCATCAGCTCGCGCATGCGCGTGAACTGCTCGGCCTGGATCGCGATGTCGACCGCGAAGCCCTGGACCGCGCCGTGCGGCTGGTGCAGGAGGATGCGGCTGTTCGGGTACGCGGCGCGCTTGCCGTGGGTCCCCGCGCAGAGGAGGAACTGCGCCATCGACGCGGCGAAGCCCATGCAGACGGTCGCGACGTCGCAGCGCAGTGCCTGCATCGTGTCGTAGATCGCGAAGCCGGCGTCGACCTCACCGCCGGGGGAGTGGAGGAACAGCGTGATGTCGCCGTCGCCGTCCGCGTCGAGGACGAGCAACTGCGTGCAGATGCGCTCCGCGACCGCGCCGTCGATCGCACCGGTGAGCATGACCCGCCGCTGGGCCAGCATCTTGCGACCGAGGTCGTCTTCGAAGCGACCGCCCGGCTCGGGCGCCGTGATCTGAGGTACCTGCAACCGCATGGTTGCACAATATAGCGACCCCGCCCCCGAACTGCAACCCAAGAGTTGCAGTAGCGGGCGGGTGAGATCAGCGGGTGGCGGGTTGCGGGACGGCGAGGGCCCAGTCGATCGCGTCGCGCACCGGCTCGATCGCGTCGGTCCGAACGCGTGCCCCATCCGCGGCACCATCGTGAGCCGGCGGGGTTCGGGCGCGGCGGCGTAGAGCTCGGCGGCATCGGTGCACGCGATGAACCGGTCGTCCCGCCCGTGGACGAGTGCCACAGGCATGTCGAGCTGGGCAACCAGCCCGACCGGCGGCATCGCGTTCGTCCACTTCGGCGCAAGGCGTACGCCGGAGAGGCGCGACACCACGAGCCGGCCCGGACGCGTTCGCGTCATCCCCGCGGCCAATACACCCCGCACGTTGCGGGGCAACTTCCACCGCGACGGGCACGACACGAGGACGACGCCGTCGAGCGCCGGATCGGTCGTCGCGTAGCGGGCGGCGGCGACCGCACCCATCGACGCGCCCACGAGCACGACTCGGTCCGCACGCTCGCAGCGCCAACGCGACCGCGGCGGCGACGTCGTGCTGTTCGTCGTCGCCGAGGGTGGACTCACCTTCGGAGGTGCCGTGGCCGCGGGCGTCGTAGGTGACGACGTCGAACGCGCATCGATGGATCGACTCCGCGAGCGCCTCGACGTGCGGACAGTCGGCCGAGGCCGCCATGCCGTGCACGATCACGACCGCCGCGCTCGGCGTCCCGATCGTGCGCCAGCCGCGACCCGAGAGCCGGAGGCCGTCTGAGGTCGTGAGGGTCGGGCGCATCAGCCGTTCACCGTACGACTTCGGGTGAGCCCGCGGTCTGTGCCACGACGGCCGGGGTGCTCGACCGCCAGGTCGGCAGGGTCACGGTGATGCCGTGGCGCGCCATGCTCCGGCGGAACCACAACGCGGACACGATGATCGCCGTGATCGTCACCGTCCACGAAACCGCGACGCGCGCGACCACGAACGTCGCAACCGATTGGCTCAGCAGCAACCAGATCGTGATGGACGCGTTGCAGGCGCCCGCGAAGGCCCAGAGCAGCGAGATCTGCTTGAAGAACTGACGCACGTGATGGTTGGCCCGAACGTCGTCCGGCAGCGGGCAGAAGTCCGTTGCGAGCTTCGCCGCGAGCGGCCGGTTCAGCGGCACAGAGATCAAGAACGCGGTCGCGACCAACGCGGTACCGAGCGACGGCTGCAGGAAGTACACGACGATGCTGCCCGAGAGGATCGAGATCGCGGTGCGCGCGGTGAGAGTCGCGGCGCCGAGCAACAGGATCCCCGGGATGGGTTTGCGGAGCACGACCCGCGCGCCGATCGCGCAGAACACCCACACGACGCCGGCGAGCATCGCCCCGTGCGTCCCCAACAGCCGCAGCGTCACGAGCAGCAACACGACCGGCACCAACGTGCCCTCGATGATCCGCGGCGCGGCGTGGCGCAGGATCGTCCGGAGGTCGGGGATGTCGAAGTGCACCGCGCTCACCTGACGATCATCGGCGCTCGTCGCCACCCGCTCGAGAGCATTCGTTCATCATGGCTCTGCGGCCTCGGGAACGGGGCATCGGCCCGGATTGTGTTTCTGAGTGCGAATTCAGCGACGAATCAGCGTTCTGCTACGCGCCGCCGCCGGCGCGCGAGCACCATCGGTGCACCGGCGAGGATCGCCCCCGCCGCGACGGCGAACGACATTCCGAACTGCCCGCCCGTAAAGGGCAAACCGGATCCGCCCGATCCCACTGCCGGTGCATCGGCGTATCCGAAGTCAACCCCGGTGACGGACTGATCGGATCCGAGGACGACATCGGCACGCGAGTCGGTGCTGCCGTCGAAGTCGCCCGTCGCGACCAGTCCCGACGGCACGGTGCCGGTATCGACGGTGACGCGATAGGCGCCGGCGGCCAGATTCGCGAAGACATACGGGCTGGACGTCGTGACCGACGCGACCGGCACGTCATCGGCGGTCCCGAGCACGCCGTCCGGTCCCGCGCCCGTGAGCCGGACGACGACACCGGCGATATCCGGTTCACCGGGATCGAGCCGGCCGTTGCGGTTGAGGTCGTCGAAGACGTGACCGCTGATGCTGCGGCCCGGCATCACCTCGGCGCCCGCAACCTGCGTGGAACCGCCGCCCTCGACGGACGCGACGTTGACGACGACGCCGGTCGTACCGGGCGCGACGATCGCCGTCACGACGATGACACTGCGGGCGCCCGGCGCGAGGGTGACGGCCGTGTCGACCGATCCGACCCCGGACGACGGCGTGCAGTTCGCAGTGCACGTCCACGCCGCGTCCGTGAGCGTCGGCGGGAGCGGATCCGTCGCGCGGGCGTCCGTCGCGGTCGACGGGCCGTGGTTGGCGACCGTGATCTCGAACGAGAGTGGGCCGCCCGGCACGTAGTGCGTCGTGGTTGCCGTCTTGGTGATCTCGAGGTCGACGGAGGGCGCGGTCGGCGTGCTGATCGTGGCCGTGTCGTTCGCCGGGTCGGGATCGGTCGCGCTTCCCGCGACGGTGGCGGTGTTGACGATCGCGCCCGTCGCGGTCGGGAGGACCGCAACATCCATCGCGAACGAGATCGTGGCAGCGGAGCGGAGGGTCCCGAGGTCGCACGTCACCGTCGCGCCGGAAGCGGTGCACACGGCGTCGGCGGACGAGAACGCGAGCGACGGCGGCAACGTGTCGGTGACGAGCGCGGTCGAATCCGACGGGCCGCTGTTGGTCACGGCGATCGTGTACGTCGCGTTCGTACCGGGCACGATCGGATCGGGTGTCACGGACTTCGTGATCGCGAGGTCGGCCACGGCACTGACCGGTACGTCGATCGTGACGGTGTTGTCGGCGGGAATCGGATCGGGAGTGTTCGCGGTCACGGACGCGGTGTTCGGCAACGTGCCGGTGAACCCGGAGTCGATCGAGGCGGTGATCGTGACGTCGACATCGTCGCCCGCGAGCAGTTGCGGGACGACACACGTCACCGTGCCCGCGACTTCCGCGTAACCGGGAGACGCGTCGCGGAACGTGAACGTGGAATCCAGCACGTCGGTGACCGTCACGGCGCTCGCGTCCGACGGGCCGTCGTTCAGCACGTTCAGCGTGAACGTGACGTCGGTTCCCGCGATGCCCGGCGGCGCGGCCTTCGTGATGCGGAGGTCGGCGCCCGCGGTGATCGTCGTCGTCGCGCTTGCGCCGTTGTTCGAGGGGTCCGGATCGGGATCGGCGCTCGTCACGGTGGCCGAGTTGGAGATCGTCGTGCCGGGCAGTACCGACGCGGCGACGCTGACGCGGACGACGAAGCTCGTCGTCGTGCCCGCCGCGAGCGATGACGCGGTGCACGTCACGGTGCCGGAGGCCTCGGCACATCCGGTGGTCGCATCGACGAACGCTGTTTCGGTGGGCAACGCGTCGACGACTTGCACCGCGCTCGCGTCCGACGGCCCGTAGTTGGTGACGGCGAGGGTGTACTCGAGCCCGCCGCCGGCCCCGCGGGATCCGGGCTGTCGGTCTTCGTGATCGCGAGGTCGGCGGAGCGCTCGACGCTCGTCGTCGCGGTCGCGGTGTTGTTCGCGAGGTTCGGGTCGACCGCGTCGGAGGTGACCGTCGCGGTGTTGCTGATGGTTCCGGGCACGGTCGCGGCCGCGACGACCACCGTGATCGTCAGGGACACACTCGAACCGTTGGCGAGCGGTCCGACCGAGCACGTCACGGTGCCCACGCCGTTTGAACACCCGGGCGACGCGGACACGAACGCGAGCGTGGGGTCGAGCGGGTCGGTGACGACGACGTTCGCCGCGTCGGAGGGGCCGTTGTTGGTGACTGTGAGCGTGTAGGTGAGTTGGGTGCCGGCGGTGACCGGGTCGGGCGAGTCGGTCTTCGTGATCGCGAGATCCGCGCGGGCGAGGACCAGGGTCGACGTCGTGGCGGTGTTGTTGCTCGGGTCGGGATCGGTGGTGGTCGACGCGACCGTGGCGGTGTTGGTAATCGCGGTGCCGTCGGCGATGTTGGGGAGGACGGTGACGGTGATGATTCGCGTCACGGTCGCGCCCGCGGCGACGGTGCCGATGGTGCAGGTGACGGTGCCGCTCGCGTTGGTGCACCCCGGCGACGCGGACACGAACGCGAGCGACGGGTCGAGCGGGTCGGAGATCACGACGCCTGCCGCGTCGGAGGGACCGTTGTTGGTGACCGTGAGCGTGTAGGTGAGTTGGGAGCCGGCGACGACCGGGTCGGGCGCGTCGGTCTTCGCGAGTACCAAGTCGGCACTGGCGGTGATGAGTGTGAAGGCCGTGGCGGTGTTGTTGGCGGGCGTCGGGTCTGGTGTCGCGGCCGCGACGGTCGCCGTGTTGCCGAAGAGGAGGCCGTCGGGCGCGGTCGGGAGCACAGTGACGGTGATCGTGCGCGTCTGGGTGGCACCGGCGGCGATGGTGCCGACTGCGCAGGTCACCGTGGCCGCGGCCAAGGTGCAGCCGGGTGATGCCGCGGCGAACGCGAGCGCAGGGTCGAGTGGATCGGTGATCACGACGCTTGCGGCGTCGGAGGGACCGGTGTTGGTCACGGTGAGCGTGTAGGTCAACTGGCCGCCCGCGTTCACGGGGTCGGGCGCATCGGTCTTGCCGATCGCGACATCCGCGCTCGTGTCGACGGTTGTCGTCGCGCTCGAGCTGTTGTTGGAGGGAGTCGGATCGGTCTCCGCCGCCGCGACGGATGCCGTGTTCGTGATCGTCGTTCCGGCCGGCGTCGCGGCCGGGACCGCGACCGTGAGCGTGACCGTCGCGGTACCGCCGGGATCGAGCACGCCGATCCCGCACGTGATCGTGCCCGCCGTGTTCGTGCAGCCCGCGGACGCGCTGACGAACGTGGTGCCGAGCGGGACGGCATCGGTGATCGCGACGTTGTTCGCACGGGCCGGACCCGCGTTCGCGGCGGTCAGCGTGTAGGTGAGCTGTGTGCCGGCGGTCAGCGGGTCGGGGGTGTCGCCTTTGGTGATCGACACATCGGCCGGAGCGTTGACCGTGGTCGTGGACGTTGCGCTGTTGTTGCTCGGGTTCGGGTCCGGTGTCGTCGCCGCGACCGTTGCCGTGTTCGTGAGCACGCCGCGCGTCTGCGGCGCGATGCCGGCCGTGTACGTGAAGGTCACAGTGCTGGAAGCGGCGAGGCTCGCGATCGTGCACGTAAGCGTGGACCCGGCCAGCGTGCACCCGGCCGGCGCCGGCGCAGGGGTGATCCCGGCCGGGAGCGTGTCCGTGACCGTGACGCCACTCGCGTTCGACAGGCCGTTGTTCGTGACCGTCAACGTGTAAGTGACGAACTCGCCGGCGTTCGCGGGATCGGGCGCGTCGGTCTTGGTGATCGAAAGGTCGGCACTCGAGTTGACCGTCGTCGTCGCGGTCGCAGTGTTGTTCCCCGGCGTCGGGTCGGGCGTGGACGACGTGACGGTTGCCGTGTTCGTCAACGTCGTGCCCGGCGCGACGTTCGCCGGCACTGCAACGACGATCGTGCGGGGAGCCGAGGCGCTCGCCGCGAGCGTGCCGATCGTGCACGTGACGGTTCCCGACGTTTCGGCGCATCCGGCCGGCGCCGAGACGAAGACGGTGTTTGCGGGCAGCGGGTCCGTGACGATCACGTTGGCCGCGTCCGACGGTCCGCTGTTCGTGACGTTCAGCGTGTACGTGATCTGGCTCCCGGCCGTCACCGGATCGGGAGCGTCGGACTTGGTGATCGCGAGATCGGCACTGCGGGTCACCGCGGTGGTCGAGGTCGCACTGTTGTTGCCCGGCGTCGGGTCGGTCGAGGTCGATGCGACGGTCGCGGTGTTCGTCAGCGTCGTTCCCGCCGCGACCGTCGGCAGCACCGACACCACGATCGAGATCGGCGCGGTCGCGCCGGCCGCGACCGTGCCCAGCGCGCACGTGACCATGCTCCCCGCGTTCGTGCATCCGGTGGTTCCGGAGACGAACGCCGTGCCCGCGGGAAGAGGATCGGTCACGGTCACCGCGGCGGCGTCGGAAGGTCCGGCGTTCGTCACATTGATCGAGTACGTGACGTTCGTTCCGGCTGTCACCGGATCCGGGCTGTCGGTCTTGGTGATCGAGAGGTCCGCGCTCCGATTGACGGTCGTCGTCGCGGTCGCGCTGTTGTTCCCGGGTGTGGGGTCGGCGGCCGCGGAACTGATCGTCGCGGTGTTGCTCAGCGTCGCGCCGGCCGCGGTTGCCGCGGCGACGGAGACGGTGATGGTGCGCGTCACGGTTGCGTTGAGCGCGAGATCGCCGATCGCGGACGTGACGGTGCCCGAAGTGTTCGTGCAACCCGCCGAGGCGGACACGAACGTGGTCCCCGCCGGCAGCGAATCGCTGATCGCGACGGCGGACGCGTTCGAAGGTCCGTTGTTGCGCCCCGTCAACGTGTAGGTGAGTTGCTGGCCCGCGACCACGGGATCGGCGCGTCGGTCTTGGTGATCTGGAGATCGGCTCGGCGGGTCACCGTGGTCGACGCCGACGCGGTGTTGTTGCCGGGAACCGGGTCGTTGGCCGTGGGCGCGATCGTCGCGGAGTTGGTGATCGTCCCGTTGGCGAACGCGGCCGGGATCCCCACGACGATCGTGATGGTTGCGCTGCTGCCGCTGCTCATCGTGCCGAGCCCGCACGTCACGGTGCCCCCGCCTGCGAGCACGACCCCAAGGTCGTGTTGACCGAGACGAACGTGACCCCGGGCGGGAGGATGTCGGTGAGCGTGACCGGGCCTTGGACCGACGGTCCCGCGTTGCTCGCAATGACGGTGTAGGTCAGGTTCTGGCCGGGCGCGACCGGGTCCGGGTTGTCGGCCTTGGTGACGCTGAGGTCGCCCGACCTCGTGATCGTCGTGGTGGCCGTGGCCGAGTTGTTCGCCGAATTCGGATCCGGTGTCGATCCACCGCTCACCGTCGCTTTGTTCGTGAGCGTGTTGACCGAGCCGGGGTTCGAGTTCACGTTCACGACGATGGTGATCGTGCGCGTCTGGCCTGCCGTCAGCGCGCCGATGCTGCACGACACGACGAGGGCGGCCTGGGTGCAGGTCCCGGCCGAGGGTGTCGCGGAGACGAACGTGACGGTCGTCGTCGGGAGGTTGTCGGTCACGGTCACTGCCGGGGCGTTGGACGGGCCGTTGCTGGTGACGGTCAGCGAGTAGGTCAGCTGCCGCCCCGCGACGACCGGGTCCGGGCTGTCGGTCTTCGTGATCGCGAGGTCCGCCCGCACCGTGCCGTCGACCCTGGTCGTCGCGGTTGCGGTGTCGTTCGCCGGGTTCGGGTCGGGCTCGGTCCGGGTCACCGTCGCGGAGTTGGTGAGCGTGGTGCCGGACGTCACCGTCGTGGCGACCGTGCCCGTGATCGTCAGCGGGACGCTCGCGCCCGGCGCGATCGCACCGAGCGCGCAGGTCAACGTGGTCGTGCCCGTGCACGACGGCGTCGCGCTCACGAACGTGACGCCCGCGGGCAACGGGTCGGTGACCGAGACGTTCGTCGCGGTCGACGGTCCGTTGTTGGTCGCGCTCAGCGTGTAGGTGAGATCCTGCCCGGGCGCGACCGGATCCGGCGCGTCGGTCTTGGTCAACCGCGACATCCGCCCGGGCCTGAGACTCGTCGGTGCACTGGATCGTGTTGTTCGTAGTGTTCGGATCCGTCTCCACGGACTGACACGGTCGCCGTGTTCGTGAGCGTCCGCGCGTTGCGCGGGATTCACGGTGACCGGGATCTGCACCGACGGTGGCGTCGACGGGAACGGCGTGATGTTCGCCAACTGGCAGGTCACGGTCTGGCCCGCCGCGGTGCAGCCGGCCGGCAGCGGGCCGGCGGTGACGCCGGCGGGCAGCGGGTCCACGATCTTGACGCCGGTCGCGGTGGCGGGGCCCAGGTTGTCGACCGAGATCGTGTACGTGAGCGTCTGGCCGGGGATCACCGGGTCGGGGCTGTCCTGCTTGCCCACCACGAGGTCGGCGATGTCGCCCGGTGCGGCGCCGCTCGGCGCGATGTCGGTGAGGACCGGCCCGAGCAGCGCGACGCCGAGGAGGAGCGCGAGCAAGCCGGCCCGCAGCGCCCCGCCGGGATGGTTGCGGCCACGCGTCCGCGCCGGCACTCGTTCGGGAGCCTACGAGCCCACGTCCCCACCCGCACGGGAGCTCGCGGCGCGGGTAACGTGCAACCCATGAGTTGCGACCACGCGCCCGCCGTCCACCGCACCATCGACCTCCCCGCGCCGCTCGACAAGGTGTGGGATGCGATCGTCGCGGGCGCCTGGCTCGGTACCGACGTCGAGATCGACGCCCGGCCCGGTGGCGCGTTGCGCGTCGACACGCCGAGTCGGTGTCGTCGAGGCCGCCGAACCCGGGCGCAGCCTCTCGTTCTGGTGGACCACCCCCGACGGTGACGAGCCCGCGTCGCGCGTCGACGTCGAGATCCAGCGGGTCGGCGACATCACCCGGCTCTGGGTGCGCGAGGTGCAGCTCGACCTCGACGCCCACGCGCTGCTGCGGCCCCCGAGTGCGCTCGCCCGTGCCTGACGCCGGCCCCGTCTTCGTCGCGCTCTCGGACCAGACCCGCCGTTCGATCGTCGAGCAGCTCGGCACGCAGCCCGCGACCGCGAGCGATCTCGCCGGCTTCGTCCCGGTCAGCCGCCAGGCCGTGGTGAAGCACCTCGCCGTGCTCGAGGATGCCGGGTTGGTCCGGGGCGACGCGTGACGGGCGCCGGGTCGTCTACGAGCTGACGCCGGAACCGTTCGCCGACGCGGCGCGCTGGATGTCGGAGGTCGGCGCGGCGTGGGACGATCGTCTCGCCACGCTCGCACGCGGACTCGAGCGCAGCTGACGGGCCGCACGCCCGCGCGAGTACGGTGCGGCCCGCATCGGCAACGGAGGAAGAACGATGGGCTTTCGGGTCGAGGTCGACTTCGACAAGTGCGAGAGCAATGCGCTGTGCATGGCGGCGGCGCCCGAGGTGTTCGAGGTGCGCGACGACGACTTCCTGTACGTGCTCGCAGGAGGAGCCGCCGGACGAGCTGCGCGCGAAGTGCGACGAGGCCGCGCGCGTCTGCCCCAAGCAGGCGATCACGATCGTCGACGAGTAACGCATGGCGCGATCTCGCGTGGAAGGGATGCCGCGCTCGTCACCGGCGGCGGGAGCGGCATCGGGCTCGGGAGCGCGAAGCGGCTCGCGGCCGACGGCGCGCACGTCACGATCGCGGGCCGCACCGAGGCCCGCCTGGTCGACGCGGTCGCGCGAGATCGCGGCCGAGGCCGCGCCGGGTGTCACCGTCCAGCACGTCGGTGTGCGACGTCACGGTCGAGGCCGATGTCGAGCGCGGCGGTCGCCGGCCGCGCGAGCCGACCGGCGCGCTCGACGTGCTGTTCGCGTGCGCGGGTGGTTCGCTGCACGGCGGGCCGATCGTCGACGTCCGACGCTCGACGCGTGGCGCGCGACGCTCGACCTCAACCTCGTCGGCACGTTCCTCTGCATCAAGCACGCGGCGCCGGCGATGATCGCGAGCGGCGGCGGCTCGATCATCGGCGATGTCGTCGATCGCGGGCCACACGACGCACCGGTTCATGAGCGCGTACTGCGCGAGCAAGGCCGGCATCGAGATGCTCGTGAAGGTGCGCGGCCGACGAGCTCGGCGAGCACGGCATCCGCGTCAACGCGGTGCAGCCCGGGCTCGTCGACACCGAGCTCGATGAGCTTCATCACCGCGGGCGGCCCGATCCTCGACGAGCTACCTACGACGAACATGCCGGTCGCGCGCGTCGGCACCGTCGACGACATCGCGGCGGTGGTCGCGTTCCTCGCCGGGCCCGGAGTCGACGTGGGTCACCGGCCAGATGATCGGCATCGACGGCGGCCACCAGCTCCGCCGCGGCCCCGACTACGGCCTCCTGTTCGAGTGACATGGGCGGCTGAGCGACGAGTGGATCTTCGACGAGATCCGACGCCGAGGAGAGCGGCGTTCCGCGCCGAGGTGCGCGCGCTGGCTGCGAGGCGCACGCGAAGCCGCGCGCAGGTCGGCGACCGATCCCGACCACTTCTACCTGCTCGGGCGACCCGACGCCCGAAGCCGACGCCGCGCACGTCGAGGCGTGCAAGGAGTGGCAGCGCACGCTGTACGACGGCGGGTGGGCCGGCATCACGTGGCCCGTGGAAGCGGGCGGCCGCGGCGGACCCGGCTGGCAGCAGCGGATCTTCAACGAGGAGCAGTCGCAGCTTCGACGTCGCGGTCGGCGTGTTCGCGGTCGGCATCGGGATGGCCGGCCCGACGATCATCGCGCTGCGGCACCGAGGAGCAGCAGAAGCGCTTCCTGCCCGCGATGCTGCAGGGCGACGCAGATCTGGTGCCAGCTGTTCTCCGAGCCCGGCGCCGGCTCCGACCTCGCCGGGCTGCGCACCCGCGCCGACCGCGACGGCGACGAGTGGGTCGTCAACGGCCAGAAGGTGTGGACGTCGGGCGCGCACTACAGCGACTGGGGCCTGCTGCTCGCCCGCACCGACCCCGACGTGCCGAAGCACCGCGGCATCACCGCGTTCCTCGCTCGACATGCGCACGCCCGGGCATCGACGTGCGGCCGCTGCGCCAGATCACCGGGCGTCGCGCACTTCAACGAGGTGTTCCTCACCGACGTGCGCGTGCCGGACGACGTGCCGGCTGGGTGACGCAGGCGACGGCTGGCGCGTCGCCAACACCATGCTGTCGAACGAGCGGGCGCTCATCGGTGGCGGTGGCCGCGTCAGCTTCAAGGAGATCGCCGCGCTCGCGCGCACGTGCGGCGTCGAGCGACGATCCGGTGCTGCGCCAGGAGCTCGCGCAGAGCTACACGCGCATGCAGCTGATCAAGTGGCTGGGCTGGCGGGCGCGCAGTCGCAAGGACCAGGGGCTCGGCCCGGAAGCGTCGGTGCTCAAGCTCGCTGCGTCACGGCGCCAGGAGCTCGACGGCGACCTCGTGGTCGCGCTGCAAGGCACCGCCGGGTTGCTGCACGCCGACGACGCGGTCGAACGGCGGCTACTGGCAGCAACATGTTCCTCAGTCAGTGGAGCAGCCGGATCGGTGGCGGCACCGAACAGGTGCAACGCAACGTGATCGGTGAGCGGGTGCTCGGACTGCCTTCGGACGTGCGCGTCGACAAGACGCTGCCGTTCCGCGACCTTCCGAAGTAGGTGTCGACGCCGGCCGTCAGGGCTGGCGGGACTCGACGATGCGATCGGTCGCGGCCTGCTGCTCGTAGATGAGGCGGGCCAGCCAGAAGCGCAGGAACTGCGCGAGCGAGTACCGCAAGAAGATCGCGGCGCCGACGACCGACACGGTCACGCCGGTGAGCGCGATGAGGATCGCGTCGCGTTGTGTCGCCGGTCCCTCGGTGTTGTACGCCGCCTTGGCGCCATGTGACTGGAAGTAGCCGATGATCGCGAGCGCGACGCCGAGCACCATGAGCGTGCCGCCGATGAACATCCAGAGCCGTTCGCGGCCGGCCTTGGGATCCTTCAGGTGCATGTCGGCGACATCGGCGCGAAAGCGCGCCACGCGGTCATCGCCGGCAGTCGGCGCGGATCCTGACGACGCCGATCCGGACTGGGCGTGCTCCTGCGTCTGACTCATGATCTCCCTACCGTACCGACTTGCCATTGGATGTGCTCACAACCGGCCCGATGGCGGCGTCCACACTGCCCAGGTACGCGGTCGACAGTTGCTCCGCGAGCTCGGCCGGCGTCCCGACGGAGGTGATCTCGCCGTGCACCATGATCACGGCTTCGTCGGCGACGCCGAGGACGGTCTGCGCGAACTGCTCGACGACGAGGATGGAGACGCCTTCGCGAGCCACGTTCGCGACGACCTCGTAGAGCTCTTCGATGATGATCGGTGCCAGCCCCATCGACAGCTCGTCGAGGAGCAGCAGCGCGGGATCGGTCGCGAGCCCACGGGTCATCGCCAGCATCTGCTGCTCGCCGCCGGAGAGCGTGCCCGCGAGCTGGCTGCGCCGTTCGGCGAGGCGCGGGAAGCGCGCGAACGCGATCTCTTCGATCTCTTGCAGCGAGCGGCCGGTGAACGTGCACATGCGGAGGTTCTCGCGCACGGTCAGGTTCGGGAAGATGCCCTTGCCCTCCGGCACGAGGCACAAGCCCGCGCGTGCGAGCTCGTCGGGGCGCGCGCCGTTGACGCGCCGGCCCGCGACGAACAAGTCGCCGGCTGTCGGCGCCATCAGTCCGCACGCCACCTTCAAGGTCGTCGACTTCCCGGCACCGTTCGGGCCGAGGATGGCGAGCACCTTGCCGGCCGGGACGACGAGGTCGACGCCGTGCACGACTTCGATGCGGCCGTAGGCGGCCTTGATGCCGCGCAGCTCGAGCAGCGGCGTCTCGATGTCGGTGACGGGCGGGATCGCGGTCACTGCACCTCCAGGCTGCCGCCGAGGTACGCCGCGAGCACGGCTTCGTCGGTGCGGATCTTCTGCGCGTCGCCCGCCGCGATGATGCGCCCGAAGTCGAGGACGTGGATCAGGTCGCACACCTCCATCACGAGGTGTACGTCGTGCTCGACGAGCAGCACCGCGATGCCTTCGCTCGCGAGCGAGCGCAGGAGCGCGCCGAGTTGATCTGATTCCTGCTCGTCGAGGCCCGATGCCGGCTCGTCCAGCAACAGCACGCGCGGCCGGGTCGCGAGCGCGCGTGCGATCTCCACCAACCGCGCCTGACCGGTCGGCAGCTCGTCGACGCGGTCGTCGATGCGATCGCCGAGGCCGACGCGCTCGATGATCTCGGTGACCTGGTCGCCGCGCGGCGTAGTTCTTGCGGACCTCGCCGGCGACCATGACGTTCTCGCGCACGGTCAGCAGCGCGAAGAGCTCGAGCCGTTGGAACGTGCGCGCCATCCCGAGACGCGCCCGCTTGTACGGCGCGAGCGAATTGATCTCCCGCCGGTCCAGGCGCACGACGCCCGAGGACGGGTTCAGCAGCCCGCACACCGCGTTGAACAAGGTCGTCTTGCCCGCGCCGTTCGGACCGATGAGGCCGGTGACGAGCCCGGCGTCCGCGTCGATGTCGACGTCGTCGAGCGCGAGGTGGCCGCCGAAACGCACGGTCAACCCGCGGGCCTCGAGCAACGCCACGGTCAGCGCACCTCCGCGAGCCCGAGCCGCTCGTCGAGCTCCTGGACGTCCTCGGGGGTGAACGGGCGATCGATGCCGACCCACTCGAGCGGGACATCCGCGAACTCGACGCCGGCCTCCGCTTCGATCTCGGCATCGGGCTGGGCGCGCAGCGCAGCGACCTGCGTGAAGGCGATCAGCGCGATCACGCTGCCGATCACGAACCACCACGCGCCGATGTCGGTGACGAGCACGATCGTGTACAGCGCGGCGACGACGACGAGGAACATCGCGAACACGACCTTGCGCTTCGGCAGCGGGTCGAACGCTTCGCGGATGTCGGCGACGGCACCGTTCGGGTTGCGACCGAGCCCGATGCCCATGAGCCCCGGAGTCACCGCGGTGAGGTTCGGGAACCAGCTCACGTTGCGCAGGATCGGCCACGTCGGCATCGCGACGAGTGTCGCGAGGCTGATGCCCGCGAAGAGCGGACCGCCGATGCGCGCGATGCCGCCGACGACGCCGACCATGAACACGGGAAGCCCGGCGGCGAACTGCCAGTCCTGCGGGTTCGTGCTGCGTTGCAACCCGCCGATCAGCGCGCCACCGATCCCGGCGATGCCCGCCGAGATCGAGAACACTGCGAGCTTGGTGAACGTGAGGTTCATGCCGACGGTCGCGCACGCGGCGGGGGAGTCCTTCATCGCGAGCAACCGCCGCCCGAACGCGCCGCGGCGCAACCAGGCGACGAAGATCGCGAGCAGCGCGAACGTCGTGGCGAGCAGCATGAGCTGCCGGTACTCGGTGTCGAACTGATAGCCCAACAACTTCAGGCGGGCGACGGTGAGCGACCCGGTTCCGAAGATCGAGATCTTCACATCGGTGAACGGCAGGTTGAATGGTGGGAGCCCGAAGATCCACCGTTCGAGGAAGACCGCGAACGCGGCCGTGGCCAGCGCGAGGTAGATGCCGGAGAGCCGCAACGTCGGCAACGCGATGAGCGCACCGACGGTTGCGGTCAACACGAACGCCCAGAGGATCCCGAGGGGAGTGCCGCCCACGCCGAGATGGGCCATCGTGATCGCGCCGAGCCCGGCGAGGCTCCACTGCGCGAGCGACACCTGTCCGGCGAGGCCGATGAGCGGCACCATCGAGAGCGCGACGATGCCGATGCCGAACAACCGCGCCATCGTGACCGTGTTCGAGCGGGTGAGCAGCGGGATGGCGAGCGCGGTACCGCCGACGATCACCGCGCTGAAGATGAACGTGCCCCGCATCGTCGGCATCGGGATGATCTCGCGCGTGCCGCGCGATGCCCTGCGCGCGCAGCCGCGAGCTCGGGAGGATGAGCAGGACGATGAACAGCACGATGACGGGCACGGCGGACACGAACGTCGAGTCGAAGTACTGGTTGTTCTTCACGACCAGGTACCCCTGCAGGTAGCCGGAGAGCAGGCCGAGCATGAGCGCGCCGACGAACGTGTAGGGCAGGCTGCGCAGCCGTCCGATCATGGCCGCGGCGTAGGCGTTGACGATGAGCAACGCCATCGGCGTCGACGCGAGGTCGATGGTGCCGACGAAGAGGATGCCGCTCAGCGCCGCGAGCGAGCAGCCGATCGCCCACGCGAGCATCGACGACCGGTCGGGACGGGCGCCGTGCAAGGCCGCGAGGGGCCGATCGTCGACGGCGGCTCGCATCGCGATCCCGGCGCGCGTGTGGTACAGGAGGTAGCGCAGGCCGATCGCCACGAGGATCGCGACGACGATCGTGATGAGCTCGTGGCGCGTGATCGGTACGTCACCGATGAAGTACGGCCGCGTCGTGTTGAAGAACTTCGTCGCGTTGTGCGCTTCGGTCGGGTTCCAGATCCAGTTCGCGATCCCGATCATCGAGAACAGCAACGACACCGTCACGACGAGCTTCACGGTGTCGGTGGTCCCCTGTAAGCCGCGGAAGATCGCGACCTCCAAGAACGCGCCGAACAACGGGCCGAGGACGAGCAACACGACCGCGATCGACAGCGGCGCAGGCCAGTTCCACTCGAAGCGGAGCTGCCAGTACGCGAACGCGCCCAGCATGCCGATGGCTCCGTGCGCGAAGTTGAAGACGCCCGTCGTCGTGTACGTGAGCACGAGGCCGCTGGCCGCGACCGCGAGGATCGCCGCCAGGGAGAGGCCGGTGATCGTGTAGCTCAGGAACTCCGTCACGCCGGCTCCCTCACGAAGTGCGGGCCCGGCCGCGAGGCCGGGCCCGTACATCCATACCGGACCCTTCAGGGGCGATCATGAACAGTTCGACGGCTTCGGGTCGGTGGCGTAGGCCGAGTTCGGGCACTTGGCGCCGGTTCCGTAATCACCCGTCAGCGTCGCGACGTTGCCCTTGTCGCAGTTGTAGATGCCATCGGTTGGTTTGATGCCGGTGTCGAGCACGAACTTGCCGCCCTCGACCTTCAACAGCGCGTAGCAGTTCGACGCCTTCTTGGACTTGAGGTCCTGCGGGGCGTGCATGCCACCGCCCGTCCACTCGGTGATCGCCTGGGCCTTGGCCCACACGCAGTCGCGCGTGAGGTCCGCGCCGCACTCGTTCGCGGCCTTGGCGAACAACAGCCACGCAGACAGCCCCTGCGCGCCGAGGTTGGCGATCTTGCCGCCCGGGTCGTACTGCTCGATCAGGTCGAGGTACTGCTGGGTTGCGGGGTTCTTCGCCGCCTCGGCCTTGTCGAGGAAGGGGTAGAACGCGGTCCGCACATACGTGCCGTCGGCCGCGGTACCGATCGAGGTGACCTGCGGGTCGTAGTGGTTGGCGTCGGTGAGCACCCAGTCGAACTTGATGTCGAGGCTCGCCGCCTCGCTCAGGAACTTCGACAGGTTCGTCGGCTCGCCGACCCAGTAGAGGCCCTTGACGCCCTGGTTGCGCATCGGCTCGAGGAACGGCCGCCAGCTCTGCTCGCCGGCCGGGTTGTACGTGCCGTCGTACACGACCTTCCAGCCGAGCTGGTCCATCGCCTCTTTGTTCCGCTCGGCGACGACCTTGGTCGTCTCGAGCTGGCCCGTGAACACGCCGACGTTCTGCGTGGTACCCGGGAACGCCTTCTCGATGTACTTCATCGCGCCGATCGGCTGCTGGTCGCCGGGGTTCGGGATCGGCTGGATCGACAGGTCCGCGTCCGCGGCGACCGCGGTGACGGCGTAGCCGTAGATGATCGGGAGGCCGCACTTGAGCCGGTCGGCTTGGCCGGTGTCGTCGAACACCGCGCCACCACCGACGCTGAAGAAGTCGCCTTCGTCGCACGCCTCGATGACGCGTTGCTGGAACTCGGTGAGCTTGGCGTCGCGCTCCTTGAGCACGATCTTGCGACCGTTGATGCCGCCGTGGTCGTTGCACCACTTCGAGAACGCCTCGGCGGTGTCGAACATCTCCTGGTTCAAGCCCAAGCGGCCCTGGAAGCCGGGGTCGGAGAAGGTCGAAACCTGGATCGAGTCCGCGGTCACACCGGGATCGGTGGTCGACGGCGCCTTCTGATCCTTCGCTGCCGGCTGGCAGAGGACACCGAGGTCGCCGAAGGCGCCGGCGTCGAGACCCTTGTCGCTGCCGGCCGTCGTGTCCGACGTCTGGCCGCTGTTGCCGCTGCCGCCGTTGTCGGCCTTGGTCGACTCGTCGCTCCGGCCGCACGCGGCCACGACGAGTACCAGCACGCTCGCGATCGCGAGCAAGCGCAGACGTTTCACCGTTCCCCCTCATCAGGCATTTCGGTCGCCCCCGCCGCGAACCTGATGCCCCGTCAGATTTGGCTTGTGAGACTGCCGCCTCGGACGCTCGCGCGCAAGCCGCGCGCAGTGTGACACCGGAATCGCGCCGTGTCCGGTCGCCTCGGCGGCCGGCCGTGGGGTTCGCGAACGGGGGTGCGCCGGCGGCGCGACGGCGGGTCAGGCCGGCGCGAGGGTGGCCGGTCGAGGCGGAACGCGCGGCCCAGCGCGAACGGCAGCGCCCATGATGCTGCGTCGTTGCGGGCCGTGCGCACGTCCCAGACGAAGCGGTCACGGCCGCCGTCGACCCGCCGCACGGTGAGGCGCCGGCGCGCCCGCCGCTCGGCGAGGACTGCGGTGCGCATCTCGGCGACGCGCAGCGTTCGATGCCGCGGATCGGCGCGGAGCGCCGACACTGGCGTTCGGCAGTACTCCACGTACCGCCGCGCCACCGCGCTTCCGGCCGATCCGCCGACCGACGAGTGCTCCCGGCACGACCCCGATCACCGGGAGCAGCACGAACCCGAGCAGCGCGCCGGCGACGACGGGATCGATCCCGCGCACACGGCAGAGGACGAGCACACGGTCCGCGACGATGACGTCCCAGCGGCGGCCGCGATCGACGCGTCGACATCGAGCGCGGCCCGCAGCCCGTCGCCTGCGCTGACCAGGGTGACGAGCGGGGCACGCTTCGGGAGCCGGAAGAGGCCGGGCGGCGCCGGTCGCAGCGCGGCGATCGCCGGCCCAGTGGCCCCACTCGTCGCGAGCGCGGTTTCGCCCGTCTCGAATGGTGGTGAGGTCCGTGATGCGCCGCCCATGCGTCCTCCCTGACACCGGTCTGGCAGAAGTTTCCTACATCGGAGGCCGCAGCGCACGCGGAGCTGACGGCCGCGGGTCCGAACCCGACCGGCTAGACCCGAGGCGATGGAGATCGAGGCATTCCAAGAGCTGATGGCGCGGACATACGGCGAGCGAGATCGGGCGCGTGGCGTTCCCGCGACGGTCGCCTGGCTCGCCGAGGAGGTCGGCGAGCTCGCCGGCGCGGCCCGCAAGGGAACGCGCGCGGAGCAGCTGCACGAGCTCGGTGACGCGTTCGCCTGGCTCGCATCGCTCGCGAGCCAGCTCGACATCTCCCTCGCCGACGCGGCCACGCGTTACGCCGACGGTTGCCCGCGCTGTGGTGCGATTCCCTGCCGCGTGCGATCAGTAGCCTCGGTCGATGCGGATCGTGGTTGTGGGTGGCGGGATGGCAGGGCTCGGCACCGCGCTCGCGTGTGCCCGCGACGGTCACCACGTGACGATCCTCGAGCGCGACGACACGCCGATGCCGGCCGACCGCCGACGCCGCGTTCGCGTGGCAGCGGACGCGGCGCGCCGCAGGTGCGGCACTCGCACGCGTTCCTCGCGCGGCTGCGCAACCTGTTGCGCGACCGCGCCCCCGACGTGCTCGACGTCGCTCCTCGCGGCCGGCGCGACCGAGATCCCGTTCACCGCGAACCTGCCCGCGACGCTCACCGACCGGGCCGCGCGTCCCGGCGACGAGGAGCTCGTCGCGCTCGCGTGCCGGCGCACCACGTTCGAATGGGTGCTGCGGCGCGCTCGTGCTCGCGCGAGCCGGGCGTCGAGCTGCGGCACGGCGTCGCGCGTCGACGGGCTCGACGTCGTGGCCGGCGACCCGTCCCGCGCGTCACGGGCGTCGACGGGCTCGACGCCGATCTCGTCGTCGACGCGCGCGGTCCGCGATCGTCGTCGGACGAGTGGCTCGCGGCGATCGGCGCGCGGCCGGTCCCCGAGGAGCTGCACGAGAGCGGCATCGTGTACTTCTCACGCTTCTACCGGCTCGTGAGCGCGGCGGACGGGCCGCCCGGCGGCGGGCACGGCGGCCGTCGACCTCGGCTACCTGAAGTACGCGATCTTCCTCGGCGACAACGACACGTTCTCGATCACGTACGCCGATCGACGAGCGACGACGAGGAGCTGCGACGCGCGCTCGCGGACGCGAACCGGGTTCGAAGCGGTCGCCCGCGCGCTGGTGGCGACGGCGCCCTGGCGGGCGAGTGGGTGTGTCCGATCCGATCACCGACGTGCACGTGATGGCCGGACTCCGCAACCGCTATCGCCCGCTCGTCGACGCGACGGCGCGCCGCTCGTGCACGGCTTCCTCGCCGTCGGCGACGCGTCGGTGTGCACGAACCCGCTCTACGGGCGCGGCTGTCAGCCTCGCGCTCGTGCACGCGTTCGGCCTCGCCGACGCGCTGCGTGAGCACGGCGACGACGTCGACGCGCTCGCGCGCGACGTTCGCCGCGTTCACCGAGCGCGAGCTGGTGCCGTGGTTCCGCTCCGCGGTGTTGCAGGACGAGCAGGCGCGCGCGAGCTGCAGCGAGGAGCTGCCGCCCGAGGATCCGCGCGCGTTCGTGCAGAGCAGTCTTCCGCGACGGCCTGCTGCCCGCGATGCGAACGTCGCCGATCGTGTTCCGCGCGTTCCTGCGCTGGTTCAACCTGCTTGTGCACGCCCGACGCGCTGATGAGCGACCCCGAGATCGTGGACGAGGTGCTCGCCGCGTACCAGGACCGCGAGACGCATCCCGTGCCCGAGCCCATGGGCCCGCCCGATCGCGCCGCGTTCATCCGCCGACTTGCGTGACTTCGCCCCCCGATGGTGGGCGATCTCACGCAAGAAGTTCAGTAGGCGAGCAGCGCGCCGAGGTCGCGGGTGATGTCGGCGACCTGCGGGAGGATCGCGTTCTCGAGCGACGGCTCGTACGCGACGAGCGTGTCGGTCGCCGCGAGGCGCCACACCGGCGCGTCGAGGTACTCGAAGCACTCGTCGGCGACGAACGCGGCGATCTCCGCGCCGAAGCCGCACGTGAGCGTGTCCTCGTGCAGCACGAGCACGCGACCGGTCTTGCGCACCGACTCGGCGACGATGTCGCGGTCCCACGGTGCGATCGTGCGCAGGTCGATGATCTCGATGCCGGCGTCGTCGCCGAGCTCCGTGACCGCGGCCTGCGGCGCGGTGCACGGTCGCGCCCCACGTCACGACCGTGGCCCGGTCGCCGCGGCGTCACGTACGTGCCGCTGCCGAACGGCAGCATCCAGTCGGCGGGCGGCATCGGGTCGCGGTTGTAGCCCTGCCGGTACAGGTGCTTGTGCTCGAGGAACAGCACCGGGTCGTCGCAGCGGAAGGCGGTGCGCAAGAGCCCGGCCGCGTCGCGCGCGCGTGACGGGAACGCGATCAGCAGGCCCGGGATGTGGGCGAAGATCGACTCGCCCGACTGGCTGTGGAAGATCGCGCCGCCCTGCAGGTAGCCGCCGATCGGGATGCGCACGACCATCGGGCACGTGAACGCGCCGTTCGAACGCCAGCGCGTGGTCGCCGCTTCCGACTTGCAGCTGGTTCATCGCGGGCCACACGTAGTCGAAGAACTGGATCTCCGGCGCACGGGCGCAGCCCGCGCATCGCCTGGCCGACCGCGCGCCCGATGATGTTCGCCTCCGCGAGCGGCGTGTTGAAGCAGCGGGCGTCGCCGAACGCGCGCTGCAGACCGAACGTGATGCCGAACACGCCACCCTTGCCCGGGACCTCGTCGATGACGTGCGGGATCGGCGTCGGCGACGTCCTCGCCGAACACGCGGATGCGTTCGTCGAGCGCCATCTGCTCGTGCAGCGTGAGCCGGATCGCCTCGCCGAACGTGACGAGCTCGGCGTCGGGCGGCGACCGGCGGGCTCGCCGGGGTCGTCGACGACCGGCAGCGGCCCGAGCACGTGGTCGACGACCGACGCGGGCGCGGGCCGCGGCGCCGCGAGCGCCTGCTCGGCCGCGGCGCGCACCGTCTCCTTGGCTTCGGCGCGCATCTGCTCGGCGTGCTCGGGCGTGAGCGCGCCCGCGTCGATCAGCTGCTGCTCGAGCACGGTGATCGGGTCGTGCTCGCGCTCGTCGTCGAGCTCCTCGGGGCACGCGGTACTTCTTCTGGTCGTCGGAGAGCGAGTGCGAGTACGGCCGGGTGACGAGCGCGTGGACGAGACACGGTCCCGCGCCGGCGCGCACGTGCGCGATCGCGTTCGCGCCCTTGCGCCGCACCTCGAAGTAGTCGCGGCCGTCCATCTTCACGACGTGCAGGCCGCGGATGCCGCGCACCATCTCCGAGATCGGCGCCGGGTGCTGGTCGGTCGACCGCACCGAGATCGCGTAGCCGTTGTCGGCGACGACGAACAGCACCGGGAGGTGCAGCCGGGTCGCGGTGTTGAGCGACTCCCAGAACTCGCCTTCGGAGGTCGCGCCCTCGCCGAGCGACACGTACGTGATCTCGTCGCCGTGCGCGGTGCAGCCCGGCAGGTGCGGGCGCCGGCCGATGTAGCGCGCCGCCTCCGCGCAACCGACCGCGGGCAGGCACTGGCTCGCCGGTGCACCGACGTCTGGCTCACGATGTTGAGCCGCGGCCGATCCCCAGTGGCACGGCATCTGCCGTCCGCCGGACGCGGGATCGGCCGCGGCGCCGACCGCCTGCATCAGCATCTCGAGCGGCGTGACGCCGAGCGCGAGCGCCAGCGCGCGGTCGCGGTAGTAGGGGAAGAACCAGTCGTAGCCCGGCCCGCAGGTAGCGCGCGAGGCCGAGCAGCAGCGCCTCGTGGCCCGCGCCGGAGATCTGGAAGAACGCGCGGTTCTGCTGGCGCAGCGCGATCTCGCGGTCGTCGCAGAAGCGGGAGACGAGCGCGAGGCGGAAGTCGTCGAGCGCCTCGTCGAGGTCGATCTCGCCTGACGCTCGAGCATGCGCACGCGCGTCCCCCATCGGTCGACCGATGCGGCGTCGTGCACTGCGGTCGAGTGTACGGCCTACCCTGGGTCAGTGATGATCTGGCTCCTCTGCGACGTAGCCTGCGTGGTCCGAGCTGCGCGCACGATGACCCTGACGTGGCTGCCTGGCGGCCGGCCGACGCGGCACGCGAAGCGTTCGTCTCGCCCGCGGTGCGCGGGCTCGCCGCGCGAGCTGGGTGTCGACGTCGCCGACGGTGCTCGGCACGCGGCGCGGGCGGGCGCGTCACCCGCGACGACGTGCGCGGCGCGGCCGCGAGCGGCCGCACGTCGGCGACGAGGTCGTCGCCGTTCGACAACATCCGCAAGCGCACCGCGGTCGGGCTGCTCGCGTCGAAGCAGCACGTCTGCGCACACGCTGTGCGTCGTCGCGGCCGACTACTCGCGCGATCGAAGCCGTACGCCGCGCGCCGAGCGGCGCGAGCAGGTCTCACCGCTGCTTGCCGTTCGTCGCCCGCGCCGTCGTCGACGCGCTTGCGCGAGTTCCCGCTGCTGAACGCGACGCTCGACGGCGACGACGCGTCGGTCGTGCACCGCGCCGTGCACCTCGGGATCGCGGTCGACCTCGACTTCGAGGGTCTCGTCGTGCCGGTCGTGCACGACGCCGACGGCCTGCGCCTCCGCGCCCTCGCCGCCGCGATCCGCGACGTCGCGGCGCGCGCCCGCGCCCGCAAGCTCGTCGCCCGACGACCTCGCGGGCGGCACGTTCACGATCACGAACCCGGGCGCGTCGGGCACGTGGATCTCGTTCCCGGTCATCAACCGGCCGCAGGTCGGCGATCCTCGCGACCGACGGCGTGTCGAAGCAGGTCGTCGTCGACGACGACGGGCGGCTCGGCGATCGCGCCGGTCGGTCACCTCTGCCTGCGCGTTCGACCACCGCGCCGTCGACGGCGCGTACGCGGGCGCGTTCCTCGCGCGCGTGCAGCGAGATCGTCGAGACGCGCGACTGGTCGAGGGAGCTCTGACCGCGAGCTTGCGTCGGGATCCTCGACGTCGGTCGGCGTGCAGCTCGGGCGGTGCGGTCACCGGATCGCAGCGCGCGGGCGTGCCGCCGGGGATCGCGCACCATGTAGCCGTTGCCGATCGTCGGGATCGGGCTGCTCGTAGTCGGTGCTCACGAGCTGCGCGCCGCTCGTCAGCGCCGCGTCGCTGCATGCGTCGTGTCGTTCGCGCGCGCCTGCACCGTGTCGGCGTCGGCGCGCGTGCGCACGATCATGTGCGCCGCGAGCGCGGCCTTGATCTTGGCCGCGTCGGCGATCGGATCGTTCAGCTTCGCGAACGCGGCGTCGTCCTGACCGGGCGACGACGGCGTGAACAGCAGCCGCCCGCGCAGCGACGGGTGCCCGGCGAGGTACGTCGTCGCGGAAGCCCTCGTTGTCGAGCGTGAAGTACACCTTGCCGCGCACCGTCGCCGAGCGTCGGCCAGCCGTGCGCGCGCACCGCCGCGCCGAGCGTCGCGGCAGTTGCCGCGCACGTCGTCGGGCGTGATGATCTCGTCGCGCGTGGAACACCGAGAGGATCTCCTGCTCGAGCTCGTCGAACATCGGCTCGGTGATCGCGTGTCGTCCTTCATCTCGATCTGGATCTCGATCGGCACGTGACCGGGATGCGCGTTCGACCACGTCTTCACGAGCTGCAGGCACGACCACGAACGTGAGGCACGTCGAGTTCGTGTCGACGTCGGCCTGGTGGATGATCTTGTAGCCCGGGCGCGTGCATCACCGGGTTGTCGGGGATCTTGCACGCCCTGCGCGATCGGGAACGACGGGTTGCGCGTACTTGCCGCCCGTGCGGATCGGACCACACGTCGAGCTCGATCTGGCGCACGCCGAGGTCGCGAACTGCTGCGGCAGCGGCGCGTGCGCGTAGTCGAGCGTCGGCGCGAGTCGCCGGGCGTCGACTTGCAGCAGCGCGGCGAGCACCTGCGGGTACGGGCGGCCGTGGTAGCTGTTGTGCGACCCGAGCACCTGCACCTGGTCGAGCCGCAGCGTGTCGTCGAGGCGGTATCCGGGCTCGGCGTGACCGGGTGCGGACGTGGCGTCGTGCGACGACGCGCGTCGAGCGCGCTACCGCTGCTGCACGACGACTGCGACGAGACCGACGAACACGAACACGAGTGGCCGCATGCGCACGATGCTACGCACGGATCATCAGTTGGCGCCGCGTAGCGACGGCGAGCCTGTCGGCCGTGAAGGTGCGCGTCGATCCCGATCTGTGTGTCGGCCACGGCCGCTGCTACGTGCTCGCGCCCGACGTGTTCGCGCCCGACGACTTCGGCCACTGCGAGATCCTCGTCGCCGACGTCGGACGGCGCGCTCGCCGAGCAGGCGCGCGTCGGTGCCGAGAACTGCCCGGAGCGCGCGATCACCGTCGGAGGACTGAGCCGCGTGAAGCGACGTGCTGCAGTACGAGGGCAAGCGCGTGCATCGTCACCGGTGCGGCGTCGGGGATGGGCGCGGCGACCGCGCAGATCCTCGTCGAGCTCGGTGCCGAGGTGCACGCGATCGACATCAAGAAGCCCGAGATGACCGGGCTCGCGAGCTTCAGCGAGTGCGATCTGCGCGATCCCGCGCAGATCGACGACGACGGTCGCCAAGATCGGCAAGATCGTCAACATGCTCTTCAACTGCGCGGGGCTGCCGAACACGTTCCCGGATCTCGACGTGATGCTCGTGAACTTCTGCGGGCTGCGCCAGCTCACCGAGGCGGTGATCCCGCTGATGATCGAGGGCTGCGCGCGATCGCGTGCATCGCGTCGACCGCCGGCATCGGCTGGATGCAGAACATGGAGCTGCTCGTTCGAGCTGCTCGCGACGCCCGACTTCGCGGCTGCGCGGGCGTGGTGCGAGGAGCACCCGAAGGAGCTCGCGAACGCGTACGGCCTCTCGAAGGAAGCGATCAACGCGTACACCGCGTTCCGGTCGTTCCCGCTCGCGGCGCAAGGCATCCGCATCAACTGCGTGAACCCCGGCCCGACCGACACGCCGATGATGCCCGAGTTCGAGAAGGCCATCGGCAAGAAGTACATGGACGACGTTCCCGGTGCCGCTCGGCCGGCACGCGGTCGCCGAGGAACAGGCGTGGCCGATGGTGTTCCTCAACAGCCCGCGTGCGTCGTTCGTCACCGGGCGTCCAGCTCGACGCCGACGGCGGCTTCAAGGGCGGCCTGTTCACCGGCCAGATCGACCCGTCCGTGCTGATGCCGCCCGAGTAGCGGGGGTCGGCGCGAGTCGACAGACGCGCTCCGACCAGCGAAGATAGAACACGTTCTACTGCGTGATCCGGGAGTCCCATGTACGTCGGTTTGAGCAAGGAACAAGAGGACCTGCGCGACGAATTGCGCGCGTACTACGAGAAGTTGCTGACGCCCGAGGTCGAAGAAGACCTGCGCAAGGGAGAAGGCGTCGGACCGGTCTCGAAGGCGACGTGGAAGCAGATGGCCTCCGACGGCTGGGCCGGTGTCGGGCTGGCCGAAGGAGTGGGGCGGCAAGGGCCTCACGCCGATCGAGCAGTTCGTGTTCTTCGACGAGTCGATGCGCGCCGGCGCGCCGGTGCCGATGCTCACGATCAACTCGGTCGCGCCGACGATCATGCGGTACGGCAGCGAGGAGCAGAAGCAGTTCTACGTGCCCGAAGATCCTCGCCGGTGAGATCCACTTCGCGATCGGTTACACCGAGCCCGACGCCGGCACCGACCTCGCGTCGTTGAAGACGCGCGCGGTGCGCGACGGCGACGAGTACGTGATCAACGGTCAGAAGATCTTCACCAGCCTCGCGAGCGGCGTCGACTACATCTGGCTCGCGGTGCGCACGAACAGCGAAGTGAAGAAGCACAAGGGCATCTCGATCATCATCGTCCCCACCGACACGCCCGGATTCTCCGTGCGTCCCGATCGAGAACTTCGGCGGCGTCAACACCAACATCACCTACTACGAAGACGTGCGCGTGCCGGTCGGCAACCTCGTCGGCGAGGAGAACCAGGGCTGGAACCTCATCACCAACCAGCTCAACCACGAGCGCGTCACGCTGTGCTCGTCGGGCGTCGTGGAGCGGCATGCTCGACGACGTGCGGCGGTGGGCGCAGGACACGACGCTCGCCGACGGCCGGCGCGTGATCGACCAGGAGTGGGTGCAGGTCAACCTCGCGCGCGTGCACGCCAAGCTCGAATTCCTCCGCCTCGCCAACTGGAAGGTCGCGTGGCTCGCGCAGAGCGGCGCGCCGCTGAACCCGGCCGACGCGTCGACGATCAAGGTGTTCGGCACCGAGTTCTACATGGAGGCCGCGCGGCTGCTCATGGAGGTCATGGGCGACCAGGCGCCGATCTCGGGCGACTCGCCCGGCGCGGTGCTGCGCGGCCGGCGTCGAGGCGCATGCTGCGCTCGATGCACATCCTCACCTTCGGCGGCGGCACCAACGAGATGCAGCGCGACCTGATCGCCATCTTCGGGCTCGGCATGCCCGGAAGCCCCCGCTGACCCGAGACCGAGCACGATCGCATGGACTTCGCCCTCACCGAGTCGCAAGAGGAGCTGCAGGGCCTGACCCGGCAGATCCTCGAGGACCGCATGACGCTCGCGCACCTGAAGGCGCGCGACTTCTCCGACGACTGGTACGACCGGGACACGTGGAGCGAGTTCGCCAAGGCGAACCTGCTCGGCGTCGCGTTCCCGAATCCGCCGGCGGACTCGGCTTCGGCTTCCTCGAGCTCTGCTTCGTGTTGCGGAGATCGGACGCCACGTCGCGCCGCTGCCCGCCATCCCGACGCTCGTCGCGGGCGGACTCCCGATCGCGCGCTTCGGCACCGACGCGCAGCAGGCGGTGCTCGCCAAGGTCGTCGTCCGGAGACGTGCTCCTCACCGCCGCGCTCGTCGAGCTCGGCGCCGGATCCGAGTCACCCGTCACGACCGCGACGCGCGACGGGCGACGGCTGGCGCCTCGACGGCGTGAAGTCCAACGTGCCGGGCGCGCACGTCGCCGAGCTCGTGCTCGTGCCGGCCACGACCGGCGACGACGTCGCGATCTTCCTCGTGCCGACGAACGCGAACGGCGTCAGCACCGTGCGGCAGCAGACGATGAACCACGAGCCGCTGTTGCGAGCTGACGCTCGACGGTGTCGTCGTCGGCGACGATGCTCGCCTCGGCGCGCCCGGTCAGGGTCGCGAGATCCTGACGTGGACGCTGAACCGCGCGACGATCGCGTCGTGTGCGCGTCGTCAGCGGTGTCGCCGAGCAGGCGTTGAAGATCACCGCGCAGTACACGACCGAGCGCAAGCAGTTCGACCGAGCGATCGGCACGTTCCAGGCCGTCGGGCAGCGCATGGCCGACTGCTTCATCGACAGCCAGGCGATCGAGCTCACGATGCTGCAGGCCGCGACCCACCTCGACGAGGGACGTGACGACGCGCTCGAGGTCGCGACCGCGAAGTTCTGGGCCGCCGATGGTGGCAACCGCATCGGTCACGCCGCGCTGCACGTGCACGGCGGCATCAGCATCGACCTCGACTACTCGATCCACCGGTACTTCCTGTGGCTCAAGCAGTACGAGTTCACGCTCGGGGCCGGCGACCCCGCAGCTGCTCCGGATCGGGAAGGTCCTCGCGGACGAACCCGCGTAGCCCGGGTCCGGGCTCGTTGCTAGTCGCGGGCGTCTTCGAGCAGCTTGCGCACCGGGTCGAGGTCGAACGGCGGTCCGGTCATCACGATGAGGTGCTCGGCGCCGGCGTCGAGGTAGGCCTGCCAGTCGTCGATCTCGCCCGCGTTGATGCCGACGGTCCGCTCGACCTCACGCGGGTTGCGGCCGAGCTTCTCGCACCAGTCGTTCAGCACCGCGTTCTTGTGCGCGAAGTTCGCCGGCGGCCCGAACGTGTTCCACCCGTCCGCGTGCTGCGCGACGAGCCTCAGCGTGACCTGCTCGCCGGAACCGCCGATGAGGATCGGGAGGCGACCCTGCGGCGGCGGTTCGAGCCGGCTGAAGCGGTCCATGATCACGGGGAGCGCAGCGGCGAGATCGCGGAGCCGGCCCGGTGCGGTCCCGAACTCGTAGCCGTACTCGTCGTAGTCGCGCTCGAACCAGCCCGAACCGATCCCGAGCACGAAGCGGCCGTGACTGATGTGGTCGATCGTGCGGGACATGTCGGCGAGCAGGTTCGGGTTGCGGTACGAGTTGCACGTGACGAGCGCGCCGATGTCGGCGTGCTGCGTGTCGGCGGCCATCGCCGCGAGCAGCGTGTACGCCTCGAAGTGCGCGGCGTCAGGGTCGCCGTACAGCGGGTAGAAGTGGTCCCACACCCAGATGCTGTCGACCTCGAGCTCGTCGGCCGTCCGCCACGCGTCGCGCAGTTCGTCGACGGTCGTTGCCTGCGGGTGCAGCTGCACTCCGACGCGAAATCGTGCCATGTCAGTCGGACTCCGTTCAGCTCGGGCCGGTGGGCTCGGAAATGCCCGTCGGGTCTTCGGCGCGCGCGGCCGCGCCACCCTTGGCGTTGCCCCGGTCGTCGTCGCGGAGCTCGATGCGGCGGCCGCCGTCGCTGAGCGCGAGCACCGCCTTCCCCGCGAACAGTCGCCGCAACGGCGCGCCCACCAACTCCGCGCGCCAGCCCGTTGCGAGCCGGCTCGGATTGCCCTGCAACATCTGGGTGAGGTCGGCGCGGGTCGCGAGCACCGCGGGATCGAGCTCGAGCTCGCTCGCCCGCTGCGCCAGCCAGGCGCCGAGCACCGTCACGGATGGCGCCAGGCTGCGATCGATGCGGTCCGGTTCCGGCAGCCGCAACGTGGGTGGCTCGAGCGCGAGCCCGGTCGTCACCGCGCCGAGGATGGCAGCCGCGGTGCCGTCCTTCGTCGATCGGTTGTCGACGCCGCGGATGCCCGACAGCTCCTCGCGCGAGCGCGGCGGCCGCTGCACGATCCCGGCGAGCGCGAGCTCCGACAGCACGTAGCGGGGTGGCACGTCGAGCCCTTCGGCGGTGCGCTCGCGCCAGGCCGCGACTTCCTGCGCGACGCCCCGCGACCGGCCCCGCAGCTGCCGCGCACCTTTGATGCGCCACCACGCGACTTCGGGTTCGGGGCGGGTGCGCACCTTCTGGCGGCGGTCTTCGCACTCGTCGAGCGCCCACTCGAGCCGGCCGACCGCTTCGAGGCGCGCGACGAGCACGTCCTGCAGTTCGAGGAGGTGCGCGACATCCGCGGCCGCGTAGACGCGCTGCTCCGACGTGAGCGGGCGCCGCGTCCAGTCCGTGAGCCGGTCGCCCTTGCCGAGCCGCACACCGAGCATCTTCTCGACGAGCGCGACGAGCGACGGCGAACCGAGCCCGAGGAAGCCGGCCGCGACCTGCGTGTCGAACATCTGCGTGGGGCCGTGCCCGCACAGGCGCACGAGGATCGCGAGATCCTGCTCGGCGGCGTGCGCGACCATGCAGCTCGGGGCGGCGAGCAGCGGGGCGAGGCGGCTCGCGTCGATGGTGAGCGGGTCCACCAGTGCGAGCCCGCCGGGCCACGCGATCTGGATCAGCGCGAGCCGGGGCCAGTACGACCGTTCGCCGTGGAACTCGGTGTCGAGGGCGTACCGCGGCTCCTCGAGCAGGCGGGCGACGAGGTCTTCCAGCGCGGCTGTCGGTTGCGACCCAGAGGGGTTCCACCCCCTCATCCTGCCGGATTCAGAGGTCGCTGACGGTCCCGGCGCACTTCGGCGAGGCGCGCGTAGGACCGCAACACCTCGGTCTGGTCGTCGGCCAGGTGCCGGATGATGACGTCCGTGTAGCCCATCTCGGCCAGCTCGGCGAAGCTCGCCGGCGACCTTCGTGGGCCCGCCCACCACCGGCGCCGCGGGGTCGAAACCGCGGTAGCCGCGCTCGAGGATCGGCCCTGCGACCTGCTCGGCGTCGGCATCGTCCGCGCCCGACGTGGATGTCGCTGCGGATCGCGATCGTCGACGGCTGCACGCCGTGCCGTGCGCACGCCTCTCGATAGACCGCCATGAGCTCGCGCCTCGGCGGGCGTGCGCCTCGGGCCCGACGAGGAACGCATCACCGAGCCGCGCGGCGCGGTCGATCGCCGGCGGCGCCGACGCGCCGATCCACACCTCGAGGCGTTCGGGCGGCACCGGGGCGATGCGGGCCCGCTGGATCTCGAACGGCGATCGCCATCGACACCTCTTCGCCCGCGCACAACCGGCGGACGACGTCGAGGGACGCTTCGAAGCGTGACCGCCGCCGCTTCTCGGACAGACCGAACGCGGCGAACTGCCCGGCGCCGCCACCGAGCGCGCACTGCATGATGAACCGGCCGCCGCGCGATCGACGCGAGCGTGCCGATCTGTTCGGCCACGAGCACCGGGTGCCACAGCGGCAGCAGGAACAGCGCGCCCGCGGGCGCGAGTCCCACTCCGCCAGCAGCCGTCCGAGCATCGGGACGTTCTGGTAGTAGGGCACCGGCACGTTGTGGTGGTCCCCGACGAACAAGCTGTCGAGCCCCGCGTCCGACGCGGCATGTGCCCGCTCGACCATCCACCGCGCGCCTTCGCGCGCGTCCATCGGGCTGTAGCCACTCCGCAACGACGCACCGACTCGCATCGCGCCAGCCTCGCGCGTTGCCGCAGCCGTGAACGTGGTCCACGCATCCCGGATCGCCGTGCCGAACCGTCAGCCGAGTTGGACCAGCCACTCGAACGGCGTGCCGTCGAGGGCTTGCTGCATCTCGGACGTCACGCGGCTGAGCTGATCGAACATCAGCACGACGCCGAACGCGATGAGGACGACGGCGGCGGTGCCGACGAGCAGTGGGAAGTGTCGCTTCACCCACGAGAGCGCGCCGCTGACGCGGCCGAGCGCGAGCCCGGTCACGAGGAACGGGAGCCCGAGGCCGAGCGTGTACGCGACGAGCAGCGTGGCGCCGGCCCAGACGCGGTCTTGCGTTCGCCGCGATGCGCGAGGATCGAGCCGAGGATCGGGCCGATGCACGGCGACCACCCGAAGCCGAACGCGACACCGGCGACGACCGGTGCGGCGTCGCCGAACCGTCCGAGCTGGGGGTGGAAGCGCTTCTCCTGGTACAGCCACGGCGCGCTGCAGGAACAAGGAGCCGAGCAGGAACAGCGCCATCCCGACGAGGACCGCGCCGGACAAGCGCGTCAGCAGGTCCTGGTGATCGCGGAGGAGCTGGCCCGAGGCTCGAGACGCTGAGGCCGAGCAGCACGAACACCGATCCGAACCCGAGGACGAACAGCGAGGTCGTGCGGATCACGCGGCGCTGCTGCGCCTTGGCGCCGTCCTGCAGTGTCGCGAGGTCGAGGCCGGTGACCATCGAGAGGTACGCGGGTACGAGCGGGAGGACGCACGGCGAGAGGAACGAGATGATCCCACCGCCGAACGCGGCGAGGTACGCGAAGACGCTGACGTCGTTGAACCGCGAACCCCAGCGCGAGCACGGGTCCATTGTGCTGCGCCGGGGGAGCGGATCGGGAACGCCGCGCGTAGGCTCCCCGGCCGTCGGTCCCGTCGGATGGGGCCGAAAATCCTTCGGATGGGGGCATTGTGGCCAGCGTGGAAGAGATGTTCGACCTCTCGGGGAAGGTGGCCGTGCTCACCGGCGTCGGCAGCGGCATCGGCAAGGCGACGCGCGCTCACGCTCGCGGCCGCGGGCGCCACGGTCGTCGGCGGCGACATCGACGAGGCGCGGCGCGGAGGCGACCGCCGACGAGATCACGGCCGACGGCGGCACCGCGCGTGGTGCAGCGCACCGACGTGACGCAGCGCGTCCGACGTCGACGCGCTCGTCGACCGCGCGAAGTCCGAGTTCGGGCGGCGTCGACATCATGGGCAACATCGCGGGCGTCCCGCACAACAAGATGGTCGCCGAGTGCACCGACGAGGAGTTCGAGCGGATCCTCGCGATCAACCTGAAGAGCGTCTTCTACGGCTGCCAGGCCGCGATCAGAGCACATGGTGCCGCAGGGCTCGGGCAACATCGTCAACATCTCGTCGGGCGCGATCGACACGCCCGCGCCGACGCTCGCGTGCTACGGCATGACGAAGGCCGCGGTCGCGATGCTCACCAAGACGCTCGCGACCGAGGTCGGGCGCAGCGGCATCCGCGTCAACGCGATCGCGCCCGGGATGATCCTCACCAACTTCTCGCGCCACAACTTCGTCGACGAGGACGGCAACGTCGTGCCGGAGAAGCTGGAGCAGTACCACAAGCGCGTCGGGCGCGATGGCGCCGCTCGGGCGCGCGGGTGAGGCGCAGGACGTCGCCGAACTCGTTCCTCTACCTCGTCTCCGACGCGGCGAGCTTCATCACCGGCCAGATCGAGCGCCCCAACGGTGGCGTCTCGATGCCCTGGTAGTCGGG
Organism: uncultured Actinomycetes bacterium; assembly: GCA_963745645.1. Lineage (GTDB taxonomy): Bacteria > Actinomycetota > Acidimicrobiia > IMCC26256 > PALSA-610 > CAVUFH01. Next base: position 54,995 of record CAVUYD010000002.1, on the reverse strand, counting down.
GCCGTCTCGCTCACTCCGCTTTCGGGAGCCGCACGACGAAGTTGGCGCCCGCACCCGGGAACGCGCCGTTCTCGACACGCACGGTGCCGCCGTGTGCCAGGACGATGCGCTTCACGACGGCCAGGCCGAGGCCGGAACCGCCTTCGTCGCGCGCCCGGCCCGCGTCGAGGCGCGTGAACCGGTCGAAGACGCGCTCGCGGTCGGCGTCCGCGATCCCCGGCCCGTCGTCCTCGACGGTCAACACGACTTCGTCGGCTTCGGTGCGCACGTCCGACGTCGACGCGATGGTTCGCGTGCCGGGCCGCGTTGTCGAGGAGGTTGTGCACCACCTGCGCGAGCTGTCGGGACTGCCGTCGGCCCGGCCGCCGGACACGCCGCTCGTGTCGAACCGAATCGGTCCGTGGCGGCTGCCGACATCGGCGAGCACGAGCTCGTCGACGTCCACGGGGACGCGCGCGGCGTCCAGCTGGCCCTCTTCGAGCCGGGCCAGCGCGAGGAGGTCGTCGACGAGTGCGCCGAGGCGCTCGGTCCTCGGCGAGCAGGCGTTGGCACGAGCGTCGGGCCAGTCGGCGGCGTCGGGATCGCGCAGCGCGACCTCGAGGTCGGTGCGCATCGACGCGACCGGGCTGCGCAGCTCGTGTGACGCGTCGGACACGAACTCGCGCTGGCGGGCCGATGCCGCTTCCGAGCCGGTCGAGCATCTCGTTCATCGTCTCCGCGAGGCGGTGCACCTCGTCGCGGCCCGCCGGAACGGGGACCCGGCGATGCATGGTCTCGCCCGAGATCGCGAGGACCTCGGTGCGGATCGCCTCGACCGGGCGGAGCGCGCGACCGGCGATCACCCAGGCCAGCATGGCCACCAGCACGGTCGAGGAACGCGGTCAGCAGCCAGAGCCCGTTCCCGAGCTCGTCGGCGGAACGTTGCGCGCTCGTCGAGCGGGCTCGCGACCATGACGGTGAGCGGCCCGTTCGGACTCTCGACGCGCTGGGTGAACAGCACGATGTCGCCGACGGGCGAGGCCATCTCTTCTCCCGACCGCGATGCCGTGGTCGCGACGTCGAAGCCGGGCGGCACGAACGCGCTGCTGGAGAGCACCGTGCCCCCCGGCCCGATGACCCAGGTCCACACGGGCGTACGCGTCGCGACGATGACGCTCGACAGATCCTCGCCGGCGCGGATCTGTGCCACCGCGGTCTCGAGCGCGAGCTTGCCGTCGTTCGCGGCGCGGTCCTCGAGGCGAGTCTCGACCGTGTGCACGAGCACCATCGACGCGACGCCGAACGCGATGCCGAACACGAGCGCGGCCGCGACCGTGACGCGGAACCGGACGGATCCGAACGTCCGGCGCAGCGCGTCACGCATCGGCGATGTCACGGCCCGCTTCGGGTACCGCTCGGTAGCCGGCGCCGCGCACGGTGAGGATCGTGTGCGGTCGAGAACGGCGTGTCGACCTTGCGCCGCAAGTACCCGACGTAGACCTCGACGATGTTCGGATCGCCCTCGAAGTCGTGGCCCCACACCTCGTCGAGCAGCTGGTGCTTCGACGACGACGTCGCCGTTGCGGCGCATGAGGGCCTCGAGCAACGCGAACTCGCGCGTCGGTGAGCGTCGATCGGCTCCTCCGCGCGGCACTGCAGCTGCGCGTGGCCGGGTCGAGCACCAGGTCTCCGACGGTCAAGGCCTCGGGGCGGGGCCGATCACCGCGCCGGCCGAGCGCGCGGAGCCGGGCGACGAGGACGACGAACGAGAACGGCTTGGAGAGGAAGTCGTCGGCGCCGGTGTCGAGCGCCTCGGCCTCGTCGTACTCGCCGTCCTTGGCGGTGAGCATGAGGATCGGCGTCCAGACGCCCTCGTCGCGGAGCGTCGCGGCAGACCTTGTAGCCGTTCATGCCCGGCAGGAGGATGTCGAGCACGATCGCCGCCGTAGTTGCCTTCGCGGGCGCGCGCGAGCCCGTCGAGCCCGTTGTGGACGACCTCGACCTCGAAACCCTCGGCGGTCAATCCCCGCTCCACGGCTTGCGCGAGCGATATCTCGTCTTCGACCACCAGGACGCGGATGTCCGTATTGTCGCGGGTCGCGAGCTACTCGTCGTCGCGACGGAGCCGTACGTGCGACTCGACCGGAGGACCGATCCGGTCGCCGGGCCGGTAGCGGCCGTCCACGACCGTGAGCCCGCCGCTGCGCATCTTGGCCGCGCGGTTGCGCTGGCGGGCGATGCGCCGGGCGCGCTGACGGCGGACCGCCCGGCGGCGGAGCACGAACCCGATCACGAGCAGGATCAGCACCACGATCACGATGTTGCGCACGCTGAGCAGCCCGGACCCGCCCGTGCTGGCGGCCGGCTGCTGCGACGCGATCGCGCTGCCGCCGACGACGCTCGAGGGCGGCTCCGCGGTCGTTGCCGGCGCCGATGACGACGTCGACGAGGAAGCAGAAGACGAGGTGGATGATGCCGCCGACGACGATGGCGCGGCGGATGATGGGGACGTCGAGCCGGCCCCGGTCGCGGAGGTGAGGCTCGTGCCCCGCACCAACGTCGAGAACGCATCCCGATCGGCGACCCGTTGGTCGTAGGTGCTGACGGCCACACGCGGCAGGCGTGTGCCGGTTCCCGCCTCGTTCGCCATGGCGAAGCCCTGGTCGAACAGCTGCGCGGCCCAGCCGTAGGTGTCGTAGGTGTTCATGATCACTGCGATCAGCGAGCGGCCATCTCGCGTCGCGGTCGCCGTGATCGTGTGGCCCGCGCGCTCCGTGTAACCGGTCTTGAAGCCGGTGGCCCACTGGTAGGCGTGGCTCGAGCCGGGCAGGAGCTTGTTGTGGTTGGTGAGCGACCGGTGCAAGCCCGTCGGATCGTCGAACTTGAACGTGCGCAGGCCCGCGTACTTCGCGATCTCCGGGACCGCCATCGCGTTGCGGGTCGCGATCGCGATGTCGTACGCGCTCATCCGCGGTCCGCCCTTGTAGGACGTCTTGTCGTCGAGTCCGGCCGGGTCGGCGAAAGTGCTGTCCTTCATGCCGAGACGCGCGCCGCTCTGGTGCATTGCGGCGATGAAGCCGTCGATGCTGCCACCCGCCGTCTCCGCGATCGCGTAGGCCGCGTCGTTGGCGGAGGCCATGAGCAGGGACGCCACGGCGTTCTCGAACGGCCACTGCTGACCGGCGGCCATGTTGATCCGGCTCGCAGGCTGGCCCGCGGCGAGCGGGCTGACGTTGATCGTTGCGTTCGCGGGGAGCCGCTCGAAGGCGGTCAACGCCGTCATCACCTTCGCGGTGCTGGCGGGCGGCAGCGCGTCGTGCTCGTGATCGGCGAGGAGCACCGTGCCGGTCTGCACGTCCACGACGATGTACGCCTTCGGTGGCGGCGACTGCGGCGCCGCGACGCGCGCGCCACGCTGCGTGCCACGGGGGCGAGGTCACGCGTCGCCGGGCGCGCCGCACCGGCCGGCGTTGGCGCGAGAAGGACGCCGACGAGCAGCACTACGAGCGCGACACACGCGGCCAGCGGTCCACGGCGGGTCATCGAGCGAATCAGGGTAGGCGCGACGCCCCAGATTTTCGGGTTCTCCGGGGTGGCGCGTGCCAGCATGGGTGCGTGGAACGCATCTCGGCGCGTATCGCCGCCATCCAGGAATCGGCGACGCTCGCCGTCGACGCCAAGGCCAAGGCGCTGAAGGCCGCCGGGCGAGAACGTCATCGGCTTCGGCGCCGGGCGAGCCCGACTTCCCGACGCCCGCGCACGTCGTCGAGGCGGCGGTCGGCGGCCTGCCGCGATCCCCGCTTCCACCACTACTCGCCGACGCCGGGCCTGCCCGAGCTGCGGGAGGCGATCGCGTTCAAGACCAAGCGCGACTCCGGCGTCGACTGCGCCGCCGCGCAGGTCATCGTCACGAACGGCGGCAAGCACGCCGTCTACAACACGTTCCAGGTGCTGTGTAACGAGGGCGACGAGGTGCTGCTGCCCGCGCCGTACTGGACCTCGTATCCCGAGATCATCACGCTCGCGGGCGGCGTCCCGGTCGTGCTGCCCGACGTCGGAGGCCGACGGCTTCCGCGTCACCGTCGAGCAGCTCGAAGCCGCGTGCACGCCGCGCACCAAGGCGCTGCTGTTCGTCTCGCCGAGCAACCCGACCGGCGCGGTCTACCCGCCCGAGGAGGTCGAGGCGATCGGTCGCTGGGCGCTCGAGCGCGGCATCTGGGTCGTCACCGACGAGATCTACGAGCACCTCACCTACGACGGTCACGTGTTCTCGTCGATGCCCGGCCTCGTGCCCGAGCTCATGGACCGCTGCGTGATCCTGAACGGCGTCGCGAAGACCTACGCGATGACGGGCTGGCGCGTCGGCTGGATGATCGCGCCGCGCCGACGTCACCGCGGCGGCCACGAACCTGCAGTCGCACTCGACGTCGAACGTCTCGAACGTCGCGCAGGCGGCCGCGCTCGCGGCGGTGAGCGGCGACCTCGTCGGCCGTCGTCGAGATGCGCGAGGCGTTCGCGCGCCGCGGTCACATGATGCACGAGCTGCTGTCGAAGATCGACGGCGTGAGCGTGCTCGAACCGCAGGGCGCGTTCTACTGCTTCCCGTCGTTCGACGGTGTGCTCGGACGCGAGATCGGCGGGCCGCACGCCGCAGACGACGCTCGAGCTGTGCGAGCTGCTGCTCGACGTCGCCAAGGTCGCGATCGTTCCCGGCGAGGCGTTCGGCGCGCCCGGGTACGCCCGCCTGTCGTTCGCGCTCGGCGACGACGACCTCGGCGAAGGTGTGCGCCGGATCGCCGACCTGCTCGGGCTAGCCGTCTACCCTCGCGGCCGATGGCAGCCGCGCGTTCTCGTCTCCGAACCCCTCGCCGAGCGCGGGCTCGAGGCCATGCGCGCCGCCGGCCTCGACGTCGACGTGCAGACCGGGCCTGTCGCCCGAGCAGCTGCTCGACGCGATCAAGGGCGCGCAGGCGCTCGTGATCCGCAGCGCGACGCAGGTCACCGCCGAGGTGCTCGAAGCCGGGCGCCGACCTCGTCGTCGTCGGCCGGGCCGGCATCGGGCTCGACAACGTCGACGTCGCCGAGGCGACCCGCCGCGGCGTGATGGTCGTGAACGCGCCGCAGTCGAACATCCTCTCGGCGGCCGAGCACACGCTCGCGTTGCTGCTCGCGCAGGCGCGCAACGTGCCGCAGGCGCAACGCCGACCTGAAGGCCGGCGCGTGGAACCGCTCGAAGTGGGAAGGCGTCGAGCTCCACGGCAAGACGCTCGGCATCGTCGGCCTCGGTCGCGTCGGTGTGCTCGTCGCGCAGCGCGCGCACGCGTTCGGCATGCGCCTCGTCGCGTACGACCCGTTCGTGAGCGCCGATCGCGCCCGCCAGCTCGGCGTGGCAGCTCGTGCCGACGATCGAAGAGCTCGTCGCGATCTGCCGACTTCGTCTCGATCCACGCCACGAAGACGCCCGAGACGGTCGGGCTCGTCAACGCGGCGGTGCTCGCGCACGCCAAGCCGGGCATGCGGCTGATCAACGCGGGCCGGGGCGGCATCGTCGACGAGGACGCGCTGGCGGCCGCGATCGCCGACGGTCGGCTCGGCGGCGCCGCGATCGACACGTTCGCCAAGGAACCGACCACCGAGTCGCCGCTGTTCGCGCTCGACAACGTCGTCGTCACGCCGCACCTCGGCGCGTCGACGGCCGAGGCGCAGGACAAGGCGGGCGAGACGATCGCCGAGCAGGTCGTGCTCGCGCTGCGCGGCGACTTCGTGCCGTTCGCCGTGAACGTCGCCGCGTCCGAGGCGTCCGAGAGCGTGCGGCCGTACCTCCCGCTCGCGGAGCGGCGTCGGCCGCTTGTTCACCGGGCTCGCCGGCGGCGCGCCGTCGACGCTCAACATCGAGTACGAAGGCGAGATCGCCGACTACGACTGCCGCGTGCTCACGCTGTCGATCCTGAAGGGCGTGCTCGCGCCGGTCGTCGACGAGCCGGTCTCGTTCGTCAACGCGCCGCAGATCGCCGAGCAGCGCGGCATCTCGGTGCGCGAGACGAAGTCGTCGGACGCGCGCGACTACGTGAACCTCATCGTCGTGCGCGGCGACCAGGGCACGCACGTCGCGGCGACGCTGTTCGGCAAGCAGCAGGCGCCGCGCATCGTCGGCATCGACGGCCACAGGTCGACCTGCCGCCCGCGCGCCACATGCTCGTCGTGCACAACGACGACAGTCCCGGGATGATCGGTCGCGTCGGCATCGGTGCTCGGCGACGCCGGCCTCAACATCTCGAACATGGACGTGGGCCAGAGCCCGAGCGGCGAGGCCGCGTTGATGGTGCATCGCGACCGACACCCCGGTGCCGCCCGAGGTCGTCGAGCAGCGTCACGCGCCGAGCCCGGCGTGCAGTCGCGCGCCCGCGCGATCGACCTCGGCTAAGCGTTCCGCAGCTGCGCTCAGCGCTGCGACGTGCGGAGGCCGTCGGCGGCGGCCGCGCGGCTTCGTCGACGTAGCAGCGGTCGGCGTTCGTGCGGTCGTAGTTCGCGCCGCCGGGCACGTGGTAGATGCCGCTCGACGAGCTTCGCCTTGATCGGGTGCGAGTCGCGGGCAGCTGCCGTCGGCGTCCGGTTCGACCCACGCCGCGTGACCGCAGCGGCGCGCGCCGGTGCCGGCGGCGCGGCTCGGTCGCGACGGGCTCGGGCGCGGCACCGGCGGGAACGGGAACGGCGCGGTCGTCCCACTCGACGCCGGTCGGGCGCTCGGGCACCCGCGCGTTCCATGGCGCGCCACGCCGCGTACGCGACGCCGCCGAGGATCGCCGAGCGCCGAGCGCTCGCTTCACGGATTTGCGCATCCGGCGAATTCTCTCATGCGAACGCGGTGATCGACGATGACTGCCCTGCCGACCGAGAGGTTTGACGAAACCGGCCTCGACACTGGCAGACTGGCGGGACTTATGCGCAAGGAGACAACGGCTTCCGCAGCTCTGCTGGGCCTCCTCCTTATGTAGGCGCGGGCGCCCACCGGTGCTCGCGCTCGACCCTCCGTGCCGATCCGGCCGGAGGGTTTTTCGTTGCGGCATGCATCCCTGCCGCATCGCTTCCGCAACCCCAAGCATCAGGAGAACGAGATGGACACGGTCAAGATCTTCGACACGACCCTGCGAGACGGCGAGCAGTCGCCCGGCATCTCGCTCGACGTCACCGAGAAGCTCGAGATCGCCGACCAGCTCGCGCGCCTCGGCGTCGACGTGATCGAGGCCGGCTTCCCGATCGCCTCCGACGGCGACTTCGAGTCGGTCGAGGCGATCGCCAAGGCGGTGCCGCGGCCCGATCATCACCGGCGCTCTCGCGCACCGGCGTTCAAGGACGTCGACCGGGCGTGGGAAGCGGTGCGGCACGCGGAGAAGCCCCGCATCCACGTGTTCATCGCGACGTCGAAGATCCACATGGAGAAGAAGCTCCGCATGACGCCGGAGCAGGTGAAGCAGAAGCCGGCGGCAGCCGTCGCCCGGGCCAAGAGCTACCTCGACGACGTCGAGTTCTCGCCCGAGGACGGCTACCGCTCCGATCCCGACTTCATGTGCGAGGTGTGCCAGATCGCGGTCGACAACGGCGCGACGACGCTGAACATCCCCGACACGGTCGGCTTCGCGGTCCCCGAGGACTACGGCAAGCTCATCCGTACGTGATCGACACGGTGCAAGGGCGACTTCGTCGTGTCGACGCACTGCCACAACGACCTGGGCCTCGCGGTCGCGAACTCGCTCGCCGGCGTCGCGAACGGCGCGCGCCAGGTCGAGTGCGCGATCAACGGGCTGGGCGAGCGGGCCGGCAACGCCGCGCTCGAAGAGGTCGTCATGGCGATCCGCACGCGGCGCGACTACTTCGCCGACTGTCGACGTGAACGTGCGGACCGAGGAGCTCGCCCGCACGTCGCGGCATGGTGTCGCGCCTCACCGGCTACCACGTGCAGTACAACAAGGCGGTCGTCGGTCGGAACGCGTTCGCGCACGAGGCCGGCATCCACCAGCACGGTGTGCTCGCCGGACCGCGAGACGTACGAGATCATCGACGCGTCGACCGTCGGTCAGGAAGCGGCGCAGATCGTGCTGGGCAAGCACTCCGGTCGCCACGCGTTCGCCGACACGCTCGAGAAGATGGGCATCCACGTGCAGGGCGACGCGCTGAACGCCGCGTTCGTGCGCTTCAAGGAGCTCGCCGACAAGAAGGTCGAGATCACCGAAGCCGACCTCGAGGCGATCGTCGCCGAGGAGATCGGCAGCGGCGCTCGTCCACCGCTTCGTGCTGCACGAGCTCGAGGTGCGCGGCGGCACTGACGTCGCCGCCGACGGCGCGCGTGGTCGTCGACCGACGCCGACGGCAAGATCGAGGCGACGGGCACCGGCGACGGCATGATCGACGCCGCGATCGCGGCGATCGTCCGAAGCGACCGGCGTCGCAGGGCAAGGTCGGCAACTTCCAGGTGTCGTCGGTGACCGGCGGTTCCGACGCGCTGGGTGCGGTCGCGATCACGGTCGAAGCCGACGGCCGACAAGGTCACCGGTCGCGGCGTCGCCACCGACGTGGTCGAGGCGTCGGCGCGTGCCTACCTCAACGCGGTGAACAAGATCGTGCGCATGCACGAGCGCGGCGAGGTGCGCGCCAAGATCGAAGGTCCGTGAGGGTGGGGAACCGGGAACCTCCGTCACACGGCGCGGTGAGCGCAGCGGAGCGGAGCGAACTCGCCGGAGCGGAGAGCGACCCACAGGGCGCCGTCGGGCATCCGCGCGGAGAGCGAACGCGACGAGCAAACAACGTCAACCTGTGGGTGGAGCCCGAGTGGGCACTGAACTACCTACGGGAGCGCGACGCGATCCCGCACCGCGTCGAAGCGCTCGAAGTCTTGCTGCGAGCTGTTGCCGGCACGCGTCGAGCGGGTGCTCGACCTCGGTACCGGCGACGGCATCACGCTCGCGCTCGTGCTCGCGGCGCACCCGGAGGCGACTGGTGTCGGCCTCGACTTCGACGAGGAGATGCTGCGCCGGGCGCGCGAACGCTTCGAGGGTGACGCGCGGGTCGAGATCGGACCGCCACGACCTCGACCAGCCGCTGCCGGAAGATCTCGGGCGGTTCGACGTCGTGGTGTCGAGCTTCGCGATCCACCATCTCGTGCCCGACCGGCAGCGCGCGCTCTACGGCGAGGTGTTCGACCGCTTGCGGCCGGGTGGACTGTTCGTGAACGTCGAGCACGTCGCGTCCCCGACTGACGCACTTCACACGCGTTCCTCGCCGCGCTCGGCCGGACGCCGGAACAGGACGACCCGTCGAACCAGCTCGTTCCCGTCCCGTCGCACCTGCAGCTGGCTGGATGAGCTGGGCTTTCGCGACGTCGACTGCTTCTGGAAGTGGCGCGAGCTCGCGGTCGTCGGCGGCTACCGGCCCGAGTAGCGCGCCCTCCGCGGCGGTGTGTTCACGCGGTCAGCGGGGAACACTCGCGGGGCGGACGACGTTTGCACGAGAAGGTCCGACGGGCCACTGGGATGTGACTGTGATGAGCATCATCGACTTCTTCGAGTACCTGGTTCGAACGAGTCCACTCGGGAACTCGCGCACGAGCTCGCCGACGTGTGGGTCGCCCACGAGGTCGGCTACGTCCCCGAGTTGCAAACCGCCGCCTGATCGCCAATCGTGCAGCCACGTGGTGACGCTGCTCCCACGTCTGGTCGAGTCGTTCAGCGCCCATCGCGATCCCGGACGCGCGCCGGCGATGGAGAAGTACATGCGGGACCAGTTCCCCTTCCTCGGGATCCCGACTCCCGAGCGGCGCGCGCCTCACCCGCGCCGTGCTGCGGGACGCGCCGGTACCCGGCGAACGCGAGCTCGCGACGTTCGCCCGCCGCAGCGTGGAAGCTCGACGAACGCGAGTACCAGTACGCGGCGTGCGACATCATCGCTGCGTACGTCGGCCTGTGCTCCGAGCGTTTGCTCGCCGATCTGCGGTTCCTCGTCACGCACAAGTCGTGGTGGGACACCGTCGACGCGCTGGCACCGTCGGTCGGCGCGCTCGTGCTCGCCCATCCGCAGCTCCGCACCGAGCTCGATTCCTGGATCGGTGACGAGAACATCTGGCTCGCTCGGGTCGCGCTGCTCCACCAGCTGCGGTTCAAGACCCACACCGACAGCGGCCGGCTCTTCCGATATTGCCGCCAGCGCGCGACCGATGACGAGTTCTTCCTGCGCAAGGCAATCGGCTGGGCGTTGCGCGAGTACTCCAAGACGGACGCCGCTGCGGTGCGGCGCTTCGTCGCCGCGAACGCGGATCGGTTGTCGCCGATGTCGCGTCGAGAAGCATTGCTCTGGCTCGACCGCCGCGCGCCACGCGCTGACGGACGCTTCCGCGCTCGCGCCGTTCCGCCCGCTCTGACACACTTCAGCCATGGCGCTGTCGAAGGAGCTGCAGGATCTCGCGCACCGCGTCTCGAACTGGGGCCGGTGGGGTCCGGATGACCAGCGGGGCACGTTGAACTTCATCACTCCGGACGCGGTGCGACGCGGCGCGGCAGCCGTGCGGCGCGGTGTTTCCTTCTCGCTCGCGATCCCGTTCGACGCGGATGGGCCGCAGACGGGCAGCATCCCCGGCCGCATCAACCCGCAGCGCCGGATGCTGATGTTCAACACCGCGTTCACCGGCGACCGGAGCGACTTCACGACGAGCGACGACGCGTTCGAGATGGGGACCCAGGCCGCCACGCACTGGGACGCGCTGTCGCACGTCGGCTACGACGGCCTCCTGTACAACGGGATCCGCGACGACGCGATCGACGAGCACGGCGCGGCCCAGCTCGGGATCGAGCACTTCGGCCCGGTCGTGACCCGCGGCGTGTTGCTCGACATCGCCCGGCTGCACGGCGTCGACGGCCTCGAACCCGGATACGCGATCGGTGGTGATGATCTCGCCGCGGCCGCGGCCCGGGCCGGGGTGCACATCGAGTCGGGCGACATCGTGCTCGTGCGCACCGGAAACATGCGGCTGCTCGCGGCCGGCGACAAGCCGCGGTATGCCGGCAACACGCCGGGCATCGGTGTGGGCGCGATCGAGTGGTTCCACGATGCCGAGGTCGCGGCCGTCGCGACCGACACCCTCGCGTTCGAGGTCTGGCCGTGCGAGGACCCACGGTCGATGCTGCCGGTCCACATGCTCGACCTCCGAGACCAGGGCCTGGTGCAAGGACAGCTCTGGTACCTCGACGCGCTGGCCGACGATTGCGCGGCCGACGGTGTCGCCGACTTCCTGCTCGCGGCGACGCCGTTGCCGCTCACGGGCGCGGTCGGCGGACCCGTCGCGCCTACTGCGACGAAGTAGCGGTTGGGATGCTCGGCTTGTAGGTCGGGCGCGATCGTTCGTGCGCGTCGATGGCGTCACCGTGGCGCAGCGTGAGCCCGATGTCGTCGAGCCCGTTCAGCAGCCGGTACTGCGTGAAGTCGTCGAGCTCGAACGGCGCGTCGAGCCCGATCGACGGCGCCGCGACCCGCTTGTGCTCGACGTCGACGACGATCTCGAGATCCGGATCCTCGTCGATCGCTTCCCACAGCCGGTGCACGACCTCGGTGTCCACGGTCGCGACGACGAGGCCCTGTTTTCCGGAGTTGTTGCGGAAGATGTCGGCGAACCGCGGCGAGAGCACGGCTTCGAAGCCGTAGTCCATCAACGCCCACACCGCGTGCTCGCGTGACGAGCCGGTGCCGAAGTTCGGACCGGCGACGAGGATCTTCGCGCCCTCGTAGCGTTCCTGGTTGAGCACGAAGTCGGAGTTCTCGCGCCACTCGGAGAACAGCCCCTCGCCGAAGCCGGTGCGCTCGACGCGCTTCAGCCAGTCGCTCGGGATGATCTGGTCGGTGTCGACGTCGGAGCGCACGAGCGGCACGCCCGTGCCGGTGATGACGCGGACCGGGTTCCATCGCGCAGGTCCTCCGGAGTCGAGAAGTGGCCGGCGATCGCGGTCGCGGCGGCGACGGCGGGGGACACGAGGTGGGTGCGACCGCCCTTGCCCTGGCGGCCCTCGAAGTTGCGGTTCGACGTCGACGCGCACCGTTCGCCCGGCGCGAGCTTGTCGGGGTTCATCGCGAGGCACATCGAACAGCCCGGTTCGCGCCAGTCGAAGCCCGCGGCGACGAACACCTGGTCGAGCCCCTCGGCTTCGGCCTGCGCCTTCACCGCGACCGAACCGGGCACGACGAGCGTGCGCACGCCCGCCTTCACCTTGCGACCGCGTGCGACGTCGGCCGCGACGCGCAGGTCTTCGATGCGCGAGTTGGTGCACGAACCGATGAACACGGTGTCGACGGCGATGTCGCGCATCGGAGTGCCGGCCTTCAGGCCCATGTACACGAGCGCGCGCTTGGCCGACTCGCGGCGCCGATCGTCGGTGAGCGCCTCGGGGTCGGGGACGACTGGCGTCGATCGGGATCGTCTGCGCGGGGTTCGTCCCCCACGAGACGTGCGGCCGCAGCGTCGCGGCGTCGATGAAGACTTCCTTGTCGAACGCGGCGTCGTGGTCGGTGACGAGGGCGCGCCAGTCGTCGAGCGCGCGTTCCCACGTCGGCGCCCTTCGGCGCGAACGGCCGCCCTTCGAGGTAGGCGAACGTCGTGTCGTCGGGCGCGACGAGCCCGGCGCGGGCGCCGGCCTCGATCGACATGTTGCACACGGTCATGCGGCCTTCGATCGACAGGGCGCGGATCGCGGAGCCGCGGTACTCGATGACGGAGCCGATGCCGCCGCCGGTGCCGATGCGGGCGATGATCGCGAGCACGATGTCCTTGGCGGAGACGCCGGCCGGCAGGTCGCCGTCGACGGTGATCGCCATCGTCCCCGGCCGCATCTGCGGCAGCGTCTGCGTGGCGAGCACGTGCTCGACCTCGCTCGTGCCGATGCCGAACGCGAGCGCGCCGAACGCGCCGTGCGTCGAGGTGTGGCTGTCGCCGCACACGATCGTCATGCCCGGCTGCGTGAGTCCCTGCTCGGGCCCGATCACGTGCACGATGCCCTGACCCGGATCGCGCATCGCCGTAGAGGCGGATGCCGAACTCCTCGCAGTTGCGCGCGAGCACGTCCATCTGCTTCGCCGAGATCGGATCGGCGAGCGGCTTGTCGAGCTCGGTGGTCGGCACGTTGTGGTCCATCGTCGCGACGGTGAGGTCGGGCCGGCGCACGCCGCGGCCCGCGAGCGCGCAGGCCGTCGAACGCCTGCGGCGACGTCACCTCGTGCACGAGGTGCAGATCGATGTAGAGGAGGTCGGGTTCGCCCGGCGCGGCGCTGCACGACGTGCGCGGTCCCAGAGCTTCTCCGACAGGGTCTGCGCGCGGCTCTGTCGCGGTCATCGCTCGTGCTCGGCTCCTGTCTCACATATGAGACGCTAATATCGCTAGGTGGTCAGTGTAGCAAGCTGGCGTCCAGCCGGCATCCAGGTGCTCGATCGCGCGGTCCTGCGTGCTCGACACGGTCGCCGCGTGCGGGCCGCTGCTCGCTCGCCGACCTCGTCAGCGCGAGACCGACCTGCCCCGGCCGACCGCGTACCGGCTCGCGGTCGCGCCTCGAACGGCACGGGGTGCTGGCGCGCGACGACGACGGCCGCTTCCTGCTCGGCGGCCGGCTCGCGGCGTGGGGCGCGGTCGCCGGGACGCGGCCTCGCCGACGCGGCCCGGCCCGTGCTCGCCCGGCTCGCGCGAGACGACGGGCGAGAGCGCGCAGCTCTACGTGCGCGAGGGCGACCACCGGGTCTGCGTCGCGGTGCACGAGCGGCCGAGCGGCCTGCGCGACACCGTGCCGCTCGGCGCGGTGCTGCCGCTCGACCGGGGTTCGGGCGGCAAGGTGCTCCTCGCGTGGGCGCCGGACGCGGTCGACTTCGACGTGGCGCCGCGAGTCTTGGCCGGCGTCCGGCGAGCGCGGGCTGGGCCGAGAGCGTCGGCGAGCGCGAGGCGGGCGTGGCGAGCGTGAGCGCGCCGGTGTTCGACGGCCGCGGCTGCGGTGGTCGCGGCGATCAGCGTGAGCGGCCCGATCGACCGCCTCGGCCAGCATCCGGGCCGCGGCTGCGGCGCGGTACGCGGCCGCGGTCGCTCGACTGCGGCTCGGCGGTCGCAGCCCGCCGCACGTCACGGCGGGGTAACAAGGGCGTAACAAATCGCACTCTACCGTCGGCTCCGTGAACGTCGAAGTCGTGCGCTGGCCCGCCGACGAGCAGCGTGCTGGCCGAGCTTCGGGAGAGCGCGTTCCCCGGTTGCTCGTCGTGGCCGACGGCGACGGCGAGCTGCCGCTGCCGTCGACTGTCTCGAGGACTGGGTGACGTCGCGGGGCGCCCGGATGGGAGGTCGATGCCCGGCGGCGGGCGCTCGTCGCTGCGCCGAGGCAGCACGCGCGTCGCGCCCGCTGCTCGACGAGGACGGCCTGCTGCATCACCGCGACGCGTGGGTCTCGCTGTCGCCGGTGGAGCAGGCGCTCGCGGGCGTGCTGCTCGACCGGTTCGGTGCGGTCGTCGACCCGCGAGATGCTCGCCGATCGGGCGTGGCCCGTCGGGGGTGCCGACCCGCAACGCGCTCGACGTGCACGTGCTGCGGCTGCGCCGTCGCATCGCGCCGCTCGGTCTCGAGATCCGCACCGTGCGGTCGCGCGGCTACCTCATGCAAGTCCGCGAGCAGCAACGGCAACGGCAACGGTCACCGCTGACGGGTACGCCGACGGGGCCGGACGAGCCGGCGTGCCGGATAGCGTCGTCGGCGTGCGACTCGGGATCGACAGCGGCGGGACGTTCACCGACGTCGTCGCCGGCGACGGGCGGGTCGCGAAGGTCGCGTCGACGCCCGACGATCCGGCGCGCGCGGTCGAGCGCGCGATCGACGCGGTCGACGCGGGCGATGCCCGCGCCCGACGTGCTCGCGCACGGCACGACGGTCGCGACGAACGCGCTGCTCGAACGACGCGGTGCGCGCGTCGCGCTGATCGCGACGCGCGGGTTCGCCGACGAGATCGAGATCGCGCGCCAGGTGCCGCCCGTCGCTGTACGACCCGTTCGTCGACCGGCCCGACGCCGCTCGTGCCGCGCGCGCTGCGGTTCGAGGTGACGGGCGCCTCGACGCGCGCGGGCGCGAGATCGAGCCGTTCGACGGCGTCGCTGCCGGCATTGCCGGCCGAGGTCGACGCGATCGCGGTCTGCCTGCTGCACTCCGATCTCGATGCGGCGCACGAGCACGCGGTCGCGGCCGCGTCTCCGCGCGCGGCGGGTCCGACGCTCGTCGTGTGCTCGCACGAGGTCAGCCCCGAGTTCCGCGAGTACGAACGCATGGTGACGACGGTCGTCGAGGCGTTCCTCGAACCGGTGTGCGCGCCGTACCTCGAGCGCTCGCCGCGTTCGCGGCCGAGGCGCTCGTGATGACGTCGGCGGGCGGGCTCGTCCCGGTCGCCGACGCCGCAGCGGGCGCCGGCCGTCGCTGTTGCTCTCCGGTCCGGCCGGCGGCGTGCGGGCCGCGGCCGAGATCGCGGCCGCGTGCGGACTTCGCCGACGCGGTCAGCTTCGACATGGGCGGCACGAGCACCGACGTGTGCCTCGTCCGCGGCGGCGTGCCCGAGCCGGCCGCGGAGCGCGATCGTCGGCGGGTTCCCGATCCGGCTGCCGGCGCTCGACGTGCACACCATCGGCGCGGGCGGCGGTTCGATCGCGCGCGCTCGACGCGGGCGGCGCGCTGGTCGTCGGCCCGCGAGAGCGCGGGTCGCGCCCGGGCCCGCGTGCTACGGGCGGGGCGGCGACGAGCCGACGGTCACCGACGCCGACCTCGTGCTCGGCCGCATCGCGACCGGGCGACCGTTCCCGGCGTCTCGGGCGGCTCGACGTGGGCGCGGCACGGGACGCGCTCGAACGCGCCGGTGTCGACGCGGAGGGTGTCGTTGCGCGTCGTCGACGCCGCGATGGAACGCGCGGTGCGCGCCGTCACCGTGGAGCGCGGCGTCGACCCGCGCGATCTCGCGCTGGTCGCGTTCGGCGGCGCCGGGCCGTTGCACGCGTGCGCGATCGCGGATGCGCTCGGCATGCGCGCGGTCATCGTGCCGCCGCGCGCCGGCGTCGGTTCCGCGGTCGGTCTGCTGGCGTCGCCGCGCCGCCAGGAAGTCGTGCGCTGCTTCGGCGCGCAGTCACTCGCCGACGCGCGCGCCGCGGTCGGCCGTGCCGCGCGCGACCGCGTCGGTGCCGATGCCGTCGTCGAGACCGCGGTCGACTGCCGCTACGTCGGTCAGAGTCACGAGCTCACGGTCGCGTCGCCGGAGGATTTCCCGCGCGAGCACGAACGCCGCAACGGTCACGTGCGGCCGGGCGCACCGGTCGAGGTGGTCGCCGTGCGCGCACGCGTGCGACTGCCGCGGCGCCGCTCGCGTCGCCGACCTGCCCGCCGTCGAGCGCGCGCGTCGTGCGCGGCCCCGCGGTCGTCGCCGAACCCGACTGCACCGTGTGGATCCCGGACGGATGGGTGGCGGAGCCCCGGGAGCTCGGCGCCTGGGTCCTCACCCGCACCTGACCCCTGCACCCCGATCCCGAACTTGCGTGAGTTCGCCCACCGCGCGGATGGGTGAAGTCACGCAAGTATTGAGGGATGGACGCGGCGAGCTGCAGGTGTGGATCTCGCGCCTCACCGGAGTGGCCGACGAGATGGGCGCGGTGCTGCGCCGCGCCGCGTACAGCCCGAACATCAAAGAGCGGGCCGACTGCTCGTGCGCGCTGTTCACCCCCGACGGCACGCTGCTCGTGCAGGCCGAGCACATCCCGGTGCACCTCGGGTCGATGCCGGCGGCGGTCCGCGCCGCGATCGACGCGTGCGGGGCCGATCTCGAGCCCGGCGACCAGATCGATCGTCAACGATCCGTTCGCGGGCGGCACCCATCTCAACGACGTCACGTTCGTCGCGCCCGCGTTCGCCGAGGACGGCACGCTCGTCGGTTGGGCCGCGAACCGAGCGCACCACGCCGACCTCGGCGG
This sequence comes from uncultured Actinomycetes bacterium, assembly GCA_963745645.1. Taxonomy (GTDB): domain Bacteria; phylum Actinomycetota; class Acidimicrobiia; order IMCC26256; family PALSA-610; genus CAVUFH01. Next base: position 38,011 of record CAVUYD010000002.1, on the reverse strand, counting down.
CATGGCGCCGGGATCGATGCCGCCGGAAGCAACCGAGATCTACCAGGAAGGGTTGCGCATCCCGCCGGTGCGTGACACCCCGGACGTCGAGGCGATCTTCGTCGCCGCGTCGCGCACGCCGGAGGAGCGGCGTGGCGATCTCGACGCGCAGCTCGGCGCGAACCGGCTCGGCGTGACGCGGCTCCTCGACCTGGCGGGCGCACCGTTCGACGAGATCGTCGAGTACGGCGAGCGCCGGATGCGCGCCGCGTTCCGCGCGCTGCCGGACGGCGTCTTCGAGTTCGAGGACGGGCTCGACTCCACCGGTGGCCCCGCCGGATCGCAACCGGCCCGGATCGCGGTGTGCGTCACGGTGACCGGCGACGAGATCACGTTCGACTTCCGCGGGACCGACGACCAACGGCCCGGATCGGTGAACGCGGTGGAGGCGGTGACGGTGAGCGCGGTCGTGTTCGCGATGCGTTCGGTCGACGACCCGACCATCCCGGCCAACGGCGGCGCGCTCCGACCCGTGCATGTGGTCACGCGTCCGGGGTCGATCGTCGCCGCGCAGCCGCCGGTTGCCGTCGGGGCGGGCAACGTCGAGGTCAGCCAGCGCGTCGCCGACGTGTGCCTGGGCGCGCTCGCGCAGGCCGCGCCCGAACGGGTCGGCGCCGCGTCGCAGGGGACGATGAACAACGTGCTGATCGGCGGCGACGTGGGTGTACTACGAGACGATCGGCGGCGGGCAAGGCGGTCGTCCGGGTCCGCGCGCCGGCATGAACGGTGTCCACACCGCGATGACGAACACGCAGGACACGCCGGTCGAGGCGCTCGAGCGCGCGTACCCGATGCGCGTGCGCCGCTACGCGCTCCGTCGCGACCCGGTGGTGCCGGCGCGGCGCCGGGTGGCGACGGCATCGAGCGCGACCTCGAGATGCTCGAGACCGTGACGGTCTCGCTCGTCACCGAACGGCGGGCGTCGCAGCCGTGGGGCCTGGCGGGCGGTGAAGCGGGCGCGTGCGGCGAGAACTGGTTGCTGCCCGGCGGCGACGAAGCGCGGGCCGAGCGGCTCGCCGACAAGTGCACGGTGACGCTGCAGGCCGGCGACGTGCTCCGCGTCCGCACGCCCGGCGGCGGCGGATGGGGCCGCGCAGGCGAACCGACGTGACCGATGTCGCCGCGGCACTGACGACCTACGTCCCCCGCTCGGCGAGCGAGGAACGCGACGTCGCGGCGCGTGCGAGCCGTCCTCGACGGCACCGACCCGTGGTCGCGGCGCGGCTCCTCTCCACGTCACCGCGTCGGCGCTGGTGGTGCATCCGCCGACGCGACGGGTGCTGCTCCGCTGGCACGCGCGCATGCAGGCGTGGTTGCAGATCGGCGGCCATGGCGATCCAGGTGAGTCCTCGCCGTTCGCAGTCGCGATGAGAGAGGCGATCGAAGAGACCGGGCTCGACGATCTCGTCGCATGGCCCGATCCCGCGGTGCCCCGGCTGATCCACGTCGTGATCGTGCCGGTGCCGGCCGCCCGCGGCGAGGACGCGCACGAGCACGCCGACTTCCGCTACGTGCTCGCGACGGCGGCGCCCGACGCGATCGTCGCCGAGGACGCTTCGGCGCGACTCCAGTGGTGCACGCTCGACGAAGCGGCGAGCCTCGCCGGCCAGGACAACCTGCGCGTCACGCTCGCACGCGTCGCCGAAGTGCTCGCGGTCGCCCCCCGACCGGGCGGACCAGAACGGGCGTCGTCGTGAACATCGTCGGCTGACCGGCTGCGGAGCGGCGAGAATGACGGCCGTGATGTCAGCAGCCGACGTGCTGTTCGTGCTCGATCTCCTCGAGGCAGCCGAGATCGTCGCGTGGGTCGACGGTGGTTGGGGTGTCGACGCGCTGCTCGGTGAGCAGACCCGTGACCACAACGACCTCGACCTCGCGATCAATCACTACGACGTCGACGGGTATCGCTCGGCGATGTACGCGAACGGCTTCCACGCGACGGAGACGCTGCACGCGACGCCGAAGAACTTCGTCGTTGCCGACCGCAACGGGAGAGAGGTCGACGTGCATCTCGTCGACCGCGACGTCGCAGTCGCCGTCGCAGGTGGGATCGACGTCTACGGACCGAACGGCCTCGAATACGAGGTCGGCTCGCTCGACGCCACCGGCACGATCGCCGGCCGCACCGTGCACTGCTGCACCGCAGACTTCATGGTGCGCTCGCACACCACGTACGCACCCGATCTCGACGACGCGCGCGACGTCTACGCGCTCTGCGAACGGTTCGGGATCCCGCTGCCCGAGATGTACGAGCGGTTCCGGGACGCCGTTCAGCCGCGAGGCCGGACCCCGACGACCGTGACCGACAGCTCGCGGCGCGGACCCTGGTACGTGACGCTCGTGCCCGGCGCCTCACCGAGGATCGCCTGTCCGAACGGCGAGTTGGGCGAGAGGACGTCGTAGGTCTCGTCGCGCTCCTCGATCGAGCCGACGAGATACGTGGTGGCATCGTCGTCGCCGTCGTAGCGGAGGTCGACGAGGCATCCGGGCTCGACCACGTCGCCCGCGGCGTTCTCGACGACCACCGCGGTCTTGAGCATCTGCTCGATCTGGCGGACCCGCGCCTCGCTCTTGCCCTGCTCGTCCTTGGCCGCGTCGTAGTCGGCGTTCTCACTGATGTCGCCGAGCTCGCGTGCGCGCTCGATGGCGAGCGAGAGCTCGCGGCGGTACTCGCCCGTCCGCCACGCCAATTCCTCGCGCAGCCGCTCGTGGGCCTGGGGCGAGAGGTGTGACTCAGCCATGGCCGGGCAGGGTACCCAAGTGCCAGTGGGGTTTGACATGTGTGTGCGTCCGGCGCGATCCTGGTCGTTCTATGACTTTGCGGCCTCAGACTTCTCGGCTCGCACGCCTCAACGCACTCGTCATCGTTATTCCGTAAGCGAACGCCGCCCGGCGTTCGCTCGCAACCGTCCACGTCCACGTGGGCGGTTTTTTCGTGAAAGGACCGACGTCGGACGCGTGGAGCCCCGCAAGCCGCAGGCCGCTCGGCGCGAGCGTTGGGGCCATGTCGTGCTCCACCGGGTCGCCATGATCGGCGGCGACGGGATCGGGCCCGAAGTGGTCGCGGTCGCGCTCGACGTCGTGCGCGCCGAGCGGTGTCCCGCTCGACACCGTCGACTACGACCTCGGCGGTGCCGCTACCTCGCGACCGGCGAGGTGCTGCCCGATGCCGTGCTCGAAGAGCTGCGCGGCTTCGACGCGATCCTGCTCGGTGCCGTCGGGACCCCTGACGTGCCGCCCGGAGTGCTCGAACGGGGGCTGTTGTTGCGGTTGCGGTTCTCGCTCGACCTCTACGTGAACCTGCGGCCGTTCAAGGCCGGCCCGAACCGGCACAACGACGGCGTCGACTTCTTCGTCGTCCGCGAGAACACCGAAGGGACGTACGCGGGCGAAGGTGGGTTCCTGCGCGGCGGGACACCCAACGAGATCGCGACGCAGGGATCGGTGAACACGCGGCTCGGTGTCGAACGGTGCGTACGCTTCGCGTTCGAGCTCGCCCGCTCCGCGCGAGCGCCGCCACCTGACGCTGGTGCACAAGACCAACGTGCTGACGTTCGCGGGGGACCTGTGGCAGCGCACGTTCGACGACGTCGCGGCGGACTTCCCCGACGTCGACACGGCGTACAACCACGTCGACGCCGCGTGCATCTACTTCGTGCAGGATCCCGGGCGCTACGACGTGATCGTCACCGACAACCTCTTCGGCGACATCCTCACCGACCTCGGCGGCGCGATCGCGGGCGGGATCGGGAGGGCGGCGTCGGCCAACCTCAATCCGGCCCGGACCGGGCCGTCCCTGTTCGAGCCCGTCCACGGCTCGGCGCCCGACATCGCCGGGACGGGTGCCGCCGATCCCCGGGCGGCCGTCATCTCGGCCGCGATGATGTGCGAGTTCCTCGGCGAGGCGGACGCCGCGGCCCGAATCCAGAAAGCCGTCGAGAATTCCGACGATGTAACCGGTACGACGAAGCAGATCGGCGACGCGATCGCCGCCGCGCTCTAGTCGGCCACTACGAGGAGAGCAGTCATGCCGATCACCCCGACCGAGAAGATCTGGATGAACGGGGAGCTGATTCCGTGGGAGGACGCGAAGATCCACATCCTCACCCACACGCTCCACTACGGCACCGGGGTGTTCGAGGGCATACGCGCGTACGAGACCGACGACGGCCCGGCGGTGTTCCGGCTCACGGACCACATCGTGCGGCTGTTCGACTCGGCCAAGATCATGATGATGGAGATCCCCTACACGGTCGACGAGATCGTGCAGGCGGTGAAGGAAACGGTGCGCTCCACCGGATTGCCGTCGTGCTACATCCGGCCGATCGCGTACTACGGCTACGGCGAGATGGGACTCAACACGCTGCCGTGCGAGGTCGACGTGGCGAGTCGCGTGCTGGCCGTGGGGTGCGTACCTCGGCGACGACGCGCTGTCAGCAAGGGCGTGCGCATGAAGATCTCGTCGTGGACGCGCCACGACCACAACACGATGCCGCCGCTGTCGAAGACGACGGGCAACTACGTGAACTCGTCGCTCGCCAAGGTCGAAGCGCTGAAGGCCGGCTACGACGAAGCGATCATGTTGAACCCGGACGGCCTCGTGTCCGAGTGCACCGGGGAGAACATCTTCGCGGCACGCCGCGGCGTGCTGATCACGCCGCCCATCTCGGCCGGCGCGCTCCCGGGGATCACTCAGGATTCGGTGATGACGATCGCGCGTGACCACGGTTTCGAGGTCGCGGTCGACGACATCTCGCGCAGCGACCTCTACATCGCCGAGGAGATGTTCGTGTGCGGCACCGCGGCCGAGGTGAGCGCGGTGAACTCGGTCGACGACCGCGCGATCCCGTGCCCGGGTCCGATGACGAAGACCATCGCGAGCGAGTACGGCAAAGCGGTCCGCGGCCAGATCGACAAGTACAAGGACTGGTGCGAGCATGTCGGCTGACGGCGACGCACTGGACCGCGCAGCTCCGATCGCGAGCGCCAGCGAGCCGACCAGCAAGCGGTCCGTAGAAATTTACGACACGACCTTGCGCGACGGGTCGCAGCTCGAGGGGATCTCGCTCACCGTCGAGGACAAGCTGCGGATCGCCGAGCAGCTCGACTACCTCGGCGTCGACTACATCGAGGCGGGCTGGCCCGGGGCCAACCCGAAGGACGACGAGCTGTTCCGGCGCGCGCCGGCCGAGCTGCAGCTCGCGGCGAGCACGCTCGTCGCGTTCGGCTCCGACGCGCCGCGTCAAGGGCAAGGTCGACAGCGACGACACCCTCCGGCACCTCGTCGAAGCGAACGTCGGGACCGTCTGCATCGTCGGCAAGTCGTGGGACTACCACGTGATCGAAGCGCTCGGCACGACGCTCGACGAAGGCGTCGCGATGGTCCGCGACTCCGTCGAGTTCCTCCGCGGCGCGGGCATGGATGTGCTGTTCGACGCCGAGCACTTCTTCGACGGCTACGCACGCAACCCGGAGTTCGCGCTGCGGGTGCTCGAGGGCGCGGTGGAAGCGGGCGCGTTCCGGCTGGTGCTGTGCGACACCAACGGCGGCGCGCTCCCGCACGACGTCGAGCGGGTCGTTTCCGAGGTCGTCGCGTACTTCGGGAACGACGTCGGAGTCGCGGTGCACCTGCACGACGACGGCGGCACCGGTGTCGCCAACGCGCTCGCCGGTGTCCGCGGCGGTGCGGTGCAGGTGCAGGGCACGATCAACGGCTACGGCGAGCGCACCGGGAACTGCAACCTCACGACGATCATCCCGAACCTGACGCTGAAGATGGGGATCGAGACGATCCCCGCGACCGGTTCGACCGCTTGACGCCCGTAGCCCACCACATCGCCGAGCTCGTCAACATGCCACTGAACGCGCAGGCGCCGTACGTCGGGCACTCGGCGTTCGCGCACAAGGCCGGCCTCCACACCAGCGCCATCGCGAAGCGACCGGACGCGTACGAGCACGTTCCACCCGATGTCGTCGGCAACGGCACCCGCTTCGTCGTCTCCGAGCTCGCGGGCCGGTCGACGCTCGTGCTGAAAGCCAAGGAGCTCGGGCTCGAGCTCGACGGGCCGCAGCTCTCCGAAGTCGTCGAACAGCTGAAGCTGCTCGAGCACGAGGGGTACCACTTCGAGGTCGCCGACGGGTCGCTCGAACTGCTGATGCGTCGGATCGCAGGCTGGCGACCCGACTGGTTCGACGTCGAGTCGTTCCGCGTCATCACCGACGATCGGCGCGGCGTCGACACGCTCACGGGAGAGACGCAGGCGACGGTCATGACCGAAGCGACGGTGAAGCTCCACGTCGAAGGGGAGCGCCACATCGCCACCGAAGAGGGCAACGGACCGGTGAACGCGCTCGACCGCGCGGTGCGGAGCGCGCTCAACGGGCGGTTCCCCGCGCTCGAGCGGGTGCATCTCACCGACTACAAGGTCCGCGTGCTCGACACGAACAAGGGCACCGGCGCGGTGACGCGGGTCCTCATCGACTCGACCGACGGCGACGCCACGTGGACGACGATCGGTGTCAACGAGAACATCATCGAAGCGTCCTGGCAGGCGCTGCTCGACTCGATCCACTACGGCCTGCTGCGCGCCCAGGGCAGCCGGTAGCGTTCGGGGCGTGCCGACCGATCCGTTCGTCCCTGCCGACCCCGCCGACCTGCCCCGTCAACAACAGAACCTGCCGCCCGGCACCGCGCTGCCGCCGGCGCGGCGCTGGCGGTCGGACCGCCCCGGCGATCTCGAATCGGCGTCGCCGCAGGGCGGGCTGTTCGGCAGTCCCGGCCCCAACGTCGGCTTCGCGTACACGCTCGCCGAGCACGTCGCCGACCGCCTCGTGCTCGCCGAGCACGAGGACCTCCACGACGTGATCCCGGTGCTCGCCGAGATCGCGGGGCGACGGGCGGCGAGTTTCGGCCGCGCGCCCGTGATCCACGACGTCGAGGTCGCGATGAACATGCTCGGCTACGACGGCAGCGCCGACCCGACGTTCGCCCGGGCCCGCGCCCTCCTCGTGCACGAAGCCGGGCACTCGTACTACCGGCGCCGCGCGATCGTCGAAGTGGTTCCGGAAGCGCTGTTGCGCCGGCCGCCCGGTGAGATCGACAGCGCGGTGTACGAGTGGCGCCGGACGATCACCGAAGGTCAGTTCCCCGAGCTTGCCCGCCAGCCGACGATGTAGCGCGGCGAGCCGGCTGATGACCGCGTTCGAGCTGTCCGACGAGTACGAGGCGTTGCGCGAGTCGGTGCGTCGCCTCGCCGAGACGTCGATCGCCCCCAACGCGGCTGCCACCGACGAGAGCGAGCAGTTCCCGCAGGCGAGCTGGGAAGCGTGGCGGGACGCCGGCTTCGCGGGCCTGTCCTTCCCGGAGAAGTACGGCGGCCAGGGCGGCGGCATCCTGGCGCATGCGATCTGTGTCGAAGAGGTCGCGCGTGTTTGTGCGTCGTCCTCGCTGTTCGTGTTCATCTCCAAGCTGGCGATGACGCCGCTCCTCGATCACGGCTCGGACGGTGTGAACGAGCGCTACGTCGCCGCAGTGGCCGCGGGCGATGCACAGGCCTCGTACTGCCTCTCCGAAGCCGACGCCGGCAGCGATGTCGCGGGGATGAAGACCCGGCGGTGCGCGACGGTGACGACTACGTGCTCAACGGTCGCAAGATGTGGATCACCGGCGCCGGTGTCTCCGACTTCTACACGGTGTTCGCCAAGACGAATCCGAGCGCCGGTCATCGCGGCATCAGCGTCTTCGTCGTCGAGTCGAGCTTCCCTGGCTTCTCGGTGGGCAAGCTCGAGCACAAGATGGGCGTGCGCGGCTCGCCCACCGGTGAGATCGTCCTCGACGACTGCGTCGTGCCCGCCGCGAACCTCGTCGGTGAGGAAGGTGCCGGCTTTGCTTACGCGATGGGCGCGCTCGACCGCTCGCGTCCACTAGTGGGCGCGCAGGCGCTCGGTATCGCCCAAGGCGCGCTCGACCTCGCGCTCCAGTACGTCAAGGACCGGAAGCAGTTCAACCGCCCGATCTCCGAGTTCCAGGGCCTGCAGTTCATGCTCGCCGACATGGCGACACAGGTCGACGCGGCCCGCCTCCTCGTCTACCGCGCGTGCGCCCGTCTGGACGACGGCCGCACCGACACCGCGATCTCGTCCTCGATGGGCAAGCTCTTCGCGGCCGACACCGCCATGCGCGTCGCGACCGACTGCGTGCAGTTGCTCGGCGGTGTCGGTTACACCAAGGACCTGCCGGCCGAACGGTTCATGCGCGACGCCAAGATCACGCAGATCTACGAAGGCACGAACCAGATCCAGCGCGTCGTCGTCGCGAAGCGTTTGCTCGAGGGTTGAAGTGGCGAATCGGCCGTGACCATTCGGTACGCCCGGGGCGGTGACTACCACATCGCGTACGACGTGCTCGGAGACGGCCCATTCGACCTGCTACACCTCACCGGATTTCTGCTGCCGGTCGACGCGCTGGACGAGGAGCCACACGTCGCGCGGTACTACCGCCGTCTCGCGTCGTTTTCGCGTGTGTTGCACTTCGATCCGCGGGGTGTCGGGACATCCGACCCCCCCGGGCCGGAAGGCAACACGGTCACGAGCGCGGTCGACGAGGCCATTGTTGTGCTTGACAACGTCGGAAGTGAACAAGCAGCCGTTGTCGCCTGGGGCGCGAGCGCGCCGATCGCGGTCGCACTCGCGGCGCGTTCCCGGACCGGGTGTCGGCGCTGGTTCTCGGTGACGCGTACGCCCGCATGACCGCGGCCGACGACTACCCCGAGGGCTTTCCGCCCGACCTGATCGAGAGGTTCGTGTTCGAGAACGCTGATCCGGAAGCGCAGTGGACTGTCGACGGCTTCGACGATGTCGCGCTGTTCGCGCCGAGCATGGCAGGCGACGCGAGGTTCCGGGACTGGCTGCAACACGCGTCTCGCCGCGGTGCAAGCCCAGCGAACGCCCGTGACTACTTGGCCATGACCGCGCTTGCCGACGTACGCGCGCTGCTGCCGGACGTGCGCGTACCGACGCTCGTCATCCATCGACGCGACAACCAGTTCGTACCACGGCGCCTCGGCCGCTACGTCGCGGCGCATATCCCGAGCGCAAAATTCGTCCTGGTGCCCGGCCGTGATCACATTCCGTGGACCGTCGATGCTGATGTGCTGCTCGACGAAATAGAGGATTTCCTCACCGGCCGCCGGCACGGTTCCGCGGATCGCGTGCTCACGACGGTGCTGTTCACGGACATTGTGGACTCGACGCAACGTGCAGCCGGGATGGGTGACTCGGCGTGGCGGGGCGAGCTGGACGCGCACGACCAGATCGTGCGGGGCCAGTTGGGTCGCTTCGCTGGTCGTGAGGTGAACACGACCGGCGACGGATTCGTCGCGACGTTCGATTCGCCGACCTCGGCGGTGCGGTGTGCGACGGCGATCGTCGTTGCCGCATCGGCGGCTGGGTTCAAACTGCGAGCGGGTGTCCACACCGGCGAATGTGAACGACGAGGTGACGATCTCGCGGGTCTCGCGGTCCACATCGCCGCGCGTGTCGCGGCGCAGGCCGGCCCCGACGAGGTGTTCGTCTCACGGACCGTGAGCGACGTGGTCGCGGGCTCCGGCCTGGTCATGGAATCGCGCGGCGAGCACGACTTGAAGGGCCTCGACCAGCGGTGGGAGCTGTTCGCCGTTCAGCCCTGAGCTCGGCCCCGGCCGCCCGTACACTCTGCGTCCGGGCCAGGCGCAGACGCCGGGACCGGGAGTTGCTCGACACAGTCTGTAGTCATGGAGGGCCTGGCGTCGAAGCCGCATCATTATGAGTGACGTGCGCGTGAGGTTCTCGCCCGCGCCGACGGGGTTCCTCCACATCGGGAACGCGCGGACGGTGCTGTTCAACTGGTTGCACGCGCGCCACACGGGCGGCACGTTCATCCTGCGCATCGAGGACACCGACGTCGCGCGCTCGACGCAGGAAGCAGTCGCGCAGATCCAGCTCGTCCTGCAGTGGCTCGGGCTCCACTGGGACGAAGGGCCGATCTTCCAGAGCCATCGGTTCGAGACGTATCTCGCGGCCGCCGACCGCCTGGTCGCGGCCGGCGACGCGTACGAGTGCTTCTGCACGGAGGAGGAGCTGAAGGCGCGCAACGACGAGGCGATGAAGACGGGTCAGCGACCCGGGTACGACGGCCGCTGCCGCGATCTCACGCCGCCCGAGCGCGACGCGCGCCGTGCCGAAGGTCGCCCGGGCTCGATCCGGTTCCGCACGCCGGACTCGGGACGCAGCATGTTCGTGGACGCGATCCGCGGTGAGGTTGCCGTCGACTGGTCGACGATCGCCGACTTCGTCATCGTCCGGTCCAATGGCACGCCGGTGTTCTTCCTCGCAAACGCCGTCGACGACATCGACATGGGGATCACACACGTATTGCGCGGGGAGGACCTGATCGACTCGACGCACCGCGTGCTCGCGCTGCGGCGCGCGCTCGGCGTCGAGGGCCAGCCCGTGTACGCACACCTGCCGTTGATCGTCGGTCCCGGTGGCGCCAAGCTCTCGAAGCGGCACGGCGCGGTCTCGGTCGAGGAGTACCAGGAGCAGGGCTACCTTGCCGACGCGATCATCAACTACCTCGCGCTGCTCGGCTGGGCACCCGAGGACGATCGCGAAGTCCTCGATCGCGACGAGTTGGTCGCCGAGTTCGATCTCGGGCGGGTGAACCACTCGGCTGCCGCGTTCGACGCGCAGAAGCTCGAGTGGATGAACGCGGAGCACATCCGCCGCCTCCCTGTGGAGGAGCTCGCGGGGGAGACGTTGCCCTTCGCCAAGGCGCGCTACGGCGACCGCCTCGACATCCGAACCTTTGAAGCGGCGGTGAAGCTCGCCCAGGAACGTTCGAAGACGCTCGTGCAGATCGCCGACCAGGCCGAGTTCCTGTTCGTCCCCGACGCCGAGTTCGAGATCGCCGCCGATGCGGTGGACGCGGTGCGCAAGCTGGACCAGGTCGACGAGCTGATGGCTGCCGCGATCGAGCACATCGAGCACTGCGAATGGACCCACGACGGCATCGCGCTGCAGCCCGTCCTGCACGCACTTGGGCTCAAGTCGAAGCACATGAAAGCGCTGTATGCCGCGATCACCGGTCACACCGCGGGGTTGCCCCTGTTCGAGTCGATCGAGATGCTCGGACGTGAGTCCGCGCTCACCCGACTCCGACGCGGACGCGAGCGGTTCGCCTCGGGATGAGGCTCGCCTTCAAGATCGCGTGGCGGACCGCGCTGGCGCTCTTCACGATCGTCTTCGTCTACCTCGCGGTCACGTTCTTCCAGGTATGGCGCACGGCCCGCAAGGACGCGGCGCGCCCGTCCGACGCGATCGTCGTGCTCGGCGCCGCGCAGTACGACGGCCGGCCGTCACCGGTGCTCGCAGCGCGGCTCGATCACGCGCTCGACCTGTACCGAGCGGGTGTCGCACCGATCATCGTCGTCACCGGGGGTCGCCAGGCCGGCGACCGGTTCACGGAGGCGACCGCGGGTGCCACGTACTTGCACGAACACGGCGTGCCCGACAACGCGATCCTGCGCGAGACGAGCGGACGCTCGTCCTGGCAGTCGCTGGCGGCCGCGGCGCACTTCCTCAAGGAAAGCGACCAGACCAGGGTCGTGCTCGTCTCGGACCCGTATCACGCGGCTCGCATCGACGACATCGCCGAAGAGGTCGGGCTCCACGCGGTGACATCACCGACAACGACCAGCCCGATCAAGGGTGCGGCGGAGTGGCGTCGCTTCGGAACCGAGACGCTGCGGGTCGGCGCGGGCCGGCTGTTCGGCTACCGCCGTCTCGAGCAAGGGCGAGAGATGGGAAAGGTGGTGCCCGGACTCGGTATGCTGATCCCTCCTTCGGGGGTGGTGTAATCGGCAACACAACAGGTTCTGGTCCTGTATTTGGGGGTTCGAGTCCTCCCCCCCGAGCGCAATCGCACACAAGCCCCGTTGGTGTAGACGGCCTAACACGCCACCCTCTCAAGGTGGAGACCACGGGTTCGAATCCCGTACGGGGTGCTCACCACTTCTTCCCCTGAGGCTTCCCCCGCCTTGTCTTACGCCCCGATGCTTTACTGCGCGACGCGGGCGCGATCGAGCTCGTACTTCCAGACACGTATCGCATTGCCGCCGTTCCCCCATCGAGCGCGCAGCGGCTCTGGGGCGCGCTGGTCTGGAACGGTCGTACGTACCGCTTCGACTTTGCCTTCGAGCGGAAGGGCACGATCCTCGAGACGAATGGTCGACGCTGGCATGACGACGCCAACGACTACGAGCACGACAACGACAAGTGGAGTGTTCCCGGTCGTCACGGCTTCCGGATCGTTCTCGCGACATGGCACAAAGTGACGCGAACGCCGGCCGATCTGCTCGAGGAACTCGCGGCAACCCTCGCCGCGTGACGAAATTCGGGCCATTCGGGTGGCTCGCGAAGGTTTTTTTCGGAGGCCCGCAGGTGCGTACGACACCTACGGCGGGAGCACGCGCGTGTCGGAGGTTCGCACGGCCTTGCGACGGTGCGGCGCGAGATTCACGAGCTTCGTGAACGTGCGCGGAACCTCAATTCGACGAGCCGTGCGGTCACACGCGTCGCGTCGCCCGGCGCGACGCGAGCCGAACCAGGAATTGGCGCGACCGCGCGTCAATCGAGCACGACGCGAATCTCGTCGCCACTGACGACGAGCGTGCACGGCATGCCGACGAGTGAGAGCTCGTCATGCACGCTGACCAGGGAAGATGCGATGTTCACGACGTCACCACGGTGTTCGCCGGACGTGATCGTGCACTCCAACACGACCGTGTCGTCGCGTCGTTCTGCCCACACGATGAACGCGTCATAACTGCCGTCGTCGAGCGGTTGTGTCACGCGTCGAGTGTTGCATCGTTGTGCGCGGAAGACGCGTACGCGGGTTCACGCATGCACTGAGGTGGGTACTCATGCAAGGTGCAACTCGTGAACGCACGCGTGCTGAATCTTGGCACGCGTGCAACAGATAACTATCGCGCAACGTGCACGCGAGGTGGTGGATATGCAGCGCGCAAATCCGGAAATGCTTGACCTCGTTGCATAAATACGTTCTCATTGCACGAACACACGCAACGCGTGGAGGTTATGCCCGTGAACAAGGGCGAACTGGTCGACGCGATCGCGAGCTCCGCAAACCTCAGCAAAGCTGACGCGGAGAACGCGCTCAACGCGTTCATCAACACAATCCAAGATGCAGTCGCGGGCGGTGACAAAGTCACGCTGCCCGGCTTCGGCTCGTTCCAACCGACGCTGCGCAAAGCACGTACCGGCATCGATCCGCGTACCGCGCGAGCCAGTGCAGATCCCGGAACGCAAAGCTGCGAAGTTCTCCGTGGGCTCGAAGTTCAAGGCCCAGGTGCAAAGCTCGTAGCCGCGTAGGGCGTGAGGCCACACTCCCTCACGCGCCGAGTGAACACACGTGAAGTTCGAACTTCCCTTGAGTGAGAGCTCTCGAGAAAGGTGGTGACCGTGCCTCCGGCAAAGAAGGCAACAGCCAGAAAGGCTGCGAAGAAGGCGCCTGCGAAGCGCAAGGCGGCGAAGAAGGCCCCGGCCAAGCGCAAGGCAACCCGCAAGGTTGCGAAGCGCAAGGCTCCGGCGAAGCGCAAGGCAACCCGGCGCAAGGCCACGAAGAAGGCGGCCAAGAAGGCGCCGGCCAAGCGCAAGGCAACGCGGCGCAAGGCCACGAAGAAGGCGGCCAAGAAGGCGCCGGCCAAGCGCAAGGCGACGCGGCGCAAGGCCACGAAGAAGGCGGCCAAGAAGGCTCCCGCGAAGCGCAAGGCGACGCGGCGCAAGGCCACGAAGAAGACCTCTGCGAAGCGAGCCACGAAGCGGACTGCGCGGAAGCGCACTGCCAAGCGGCGCTGAGCCGGTTCCACGGCGATCGCAAAAGGGCCCGGGTGCACCCGGGCCCTTTTCGCGTTCCCGGATCGGTCCGCGCGTCAGCGGATGGCGGCCTCAGAGGTTCGTGATCGTGCGGAACGCTTCACCCGCGCGCACGCCGGCCCGCACGCCCTCGTGCTGCGCGGCGTCGTGCAGACGGGTCACGAACGCGGCCTGCTGCTCCTCGGGCCGATCGTCGATGCCCATCGTGGAGCGCCACTGACTCCGGTGTCGCAACAGTGCCTCGACCTTGCGGTCCATCCACGCGTCGACGCGCTCCACGTGATCCGGGTGTTCGGCTTCGAAGAGCAGCAACACGTCCGGCCGGTGCGCGGCGAGGCCTTGTTCGGGGAAGAAGTGCGGATCGCGCGCCGCGACGATCAGGTAGCGATCCTGCTTTTTGTTTCCTCCCTTGTCGGCGTGAATGCCGCATGGGCCGCCGACCCGTACGGGTCCACCGGCGGGAGCCTGGACCAGACCCAGTCCCCCTACCAGGGAGCAACCGGTTCTTATCCAACGGCTCCAGGTCTCCAGTCCCCGTATTCTCAGCCTTCTTCGATGTCTCCTTTCCCTAGGGGAGACGGCTCCTCCCGCGAGAGTTCCGCCCTTATCCGCAGCCTTCTTCGACGTCTCTATTCCCCCAGGGGGGCGGTTCCACCAATTCTCCCCGTCGATGGAAACGGGCATTTCGCCGCCGCTTCCTCCACTTCCGCCGGAAGGCCAGTCCGCGTTCGAGCAGTTGGTTTCCGGGAAGGTGGAGATCACAAGGCCGCAGGTCGAAGTGATCATCAAGGATCCGGCCATCCGCTTCATGAATTACATGGGGGTGCCCCCTCCGGGTACCATCCTCGTGCCCGTCAAAATCCTCCCCGATCCGGAGAAGAAGGGATACCGTCCGGTTCAGCCGGTCGGGCCGCAGCCGGTCGGGCCGCAGCCGATCGGGCAGCAGACGATCCTGCCGACGGACGTGGAGGCGGGGTACCTGGTCGGTCCTCCCGACCGGATCCGCGAAATGTTCCACCTTCTCGGGATCAGCAGTCCCATTTCGATATCGATGGACCTCAAGCACTTCGGGCACGACCTGTTCCTCCAGGGGCGCGCCGGTTTCCTCACGACGAACCGGTTGCCGGTGGGTCCCGATTACATGCTCGGTCCCGGGGACGAGGTGAAAGTCAGGGTATGGGGAAAAGTCGAAGGGGCGTGGAACCTCACGATCGAGCGGGACGGCACGGTGCGGATGCCGAAGGTCGGAGTCGTCGCGTTGGGGGGAATGACCTTCGAACAGGCCCGGGAGGTGTTGCAGAAAGAGTTTTCCAGGTACTACAGCGGGTTCGAGATGAACGTCACGCTGGGGGCGCTGCGGACGATGTCCGTCTACGTCGTCGGCAGCGCGCGACAGCCGGGGGCCTACACGGTTTCCTCCCTCGCGTCGCTGGTCAACGTCCTGATCCAGGCCGGCGGACCGACCAAGTCGGGATCGATGAGGGACATCCAGATCCGCCGGGGGGGGAAGCCGGTCGCGCACTTCGACATGTACGATTTCCTGCGGAGGGGAGACAAAACCGGCGACCAGCGCCTTCTGCCGGAGGACGTGATCTTCATCCCTCCGGTCGGACCGGTGGCGGCCATCGCCGGCAACGTGAACTCTCCCGGCCTGTACGAGTTAAAAGGGGAACGGACCGTTGCCCAGCTGGTCGAGCTGGCGGGGGGGTTGAACACGGTGGCGTTCAAGGGGCGCCTCCAGATCGAACGGATCGTGAACAACAACAAGCAGATCGTCTTCGAATCCGACCTCGAGGAATCGAGGGAAAAGGAGGTCGATCTGCGTTCCGGGGATATTCTCAAGGTCTTCCAGGTCGTTCAGGATCGTCGGACGGTTCGCATCACGGGGGCCGTGCAGCGGGAAGGCGAGTTCGGGTTCACGCCCGGCATGACGATCAAGGACCTGGTCGCCTTCTCCGGCGGCACGAAATATTACGCGTTCCTGAAAGAGGGGGAGTTGACCCGGCTGCACGTCAGCGATGCGGGCCCGAAAGTCGAGAAGATAAACGTCGACCTCGAGAAGGCGATCGCCGGGGATCCTGTTGCGAACCTGCCCCTGCAGAAGGACGACCAGGTTTTCGTCCGCGCCGTCCCCGAGTGGAGGACGTACAGCCAGGTCACGGTCTTGGGGGAATTCCGCTTTCCCGGAACGTACACGGTCCGGAGAGGGGAGAAGCTCTCTTCCCTGATCGAGCGGGCCGGCGGGTTCACGGAGAAGGCCTATCCAAGGGGCGCCATGTTCACGAGGGAAAGCGTCCGGGAGCTCCAGCAGAAAAGGCTCATGGAATCGATCGATCGGCTGGAGAGGGACCTGCTGGCCCGCGGGTCGGCCAGTATCTCCACGGCGGCGTCTCCCGAGGAGCTGAAGGCGAAGGAGGGGGAGCTCCTGCAGAGCAAGGAACTGATCGCGAAGCTGAAGACCGTGCAGGCGACCGGGAGGATGGTGCTGGAGATCAGTTCGGTCGCGGCGTTGCGGAACTCCATCTACGACATCGATCTCGAGAACGGGGATACCCTGTTCATTCCGGAAAATCCCCGGAGCCTCCAGACGCTCGGCGCCGTGTTCAACCAGACGGCGTTCGTGTTCGATCCCACGAAGGCCCTTCCGGACTATATCGAGATGGCGGGAGGCTACACGGAATCCGCCGACAAGGACCGGGTTTTCATTTTGAAGGTGAACGGGTCGGCGGTCCAGCCGAGGAAGGGCGGCCTCTTCCTCTTTTCCAAATCCGCGTATACGACGAGAGACGGGAAGCCGCTCTTGGAGCCCGGCGACAGCATCGTGGTTCCCGAGAAGCTGGACCGGATCGCCTGGCTGCGGGAAATCAAGGACATCACCCAGATCCTGGCCAATGTCATGGTCTCGGCCGGCGTCGCGATCGTGCTGTTCTGAGGGACGCCTGTCATGGATAAGCAAATGGAGCCCCGCACGGTGCCTGTCGAGGATGAAATCGACCTGACGGAACTGTTCAGCGCGCTGTCCCGCAGGTGGCGGCTGATTCTCGGAATCACCGCGGCATCCGCCGTCGTCGCACTGGTCGTCTCCCTGTTGCTCCCCGTCTATTACAAAGCGGAAACAAGGATCCTTCCTCCCCAGGATAAGGGGAGCAATCTTGCAGCCCAGTTGATGGGCCAGGCGGGAGGGTTGATCGCGTTGGCGGGTGGGGCCGCGGGCGGAAAGTCCCAAGGGGAGTTGTACGTGGCGATGACGAAGTCCCGGACGGTCCTGGACCGCATCGTCGACCGGTTCGACCTGATGAAACTCTACAAGGGAAAATACCGTGAGGATGCCAGGAAGAGTCTCACTCGGAGTCCTCAAGGTCCAGGAGGAACGGAAGAGCGGGATCATAACCCTGACAGTGGAAGACCGGGACCCGAAACGGGCCGCCGACATGGCCAACGCCTTCGTCGAGGAGCTGAAATCCCTGGCCGGCGGTCTGGCGATCTCGGAAGCCGGCCAGCGGCGCATGTTCTTCGAGGACCAGCTCCGGCAGACGAAGGTGTCGCTCACCCGCGCCGAGGAGGAGGTCAAGGGGTTTCAGCAGCGGACGGGGATGATCCAGGTCGACGCCCAGGCGAGAGCCATCATCGAGGGGATCGCGCGCCTTCGGGCAAGTATTGCGGTGAAGGAGGTAGAGGCCAAGGTCTTGCGCTCGTTCGCGACCGCCCAGAATCCCGACCTGCAGCGGGTCGAGGAGGAGATCCAGGCCCTTCGCATCGAATTGGAGAAAGTCGAGACATCCAAGGGGAGCGGTTTCGACCCGCTCATGTCCTCGGGGCGGGTCCCCGAGATGGGGACGGAATACCTCCGGAAACTGCGACAGCTGAAATACAACGAAACCCTTTATGAATTGCTGTCGAAGCAATACGAGCTCGCGAAACTGGACGAGGCGAGAGACGCGGTCGTCATCCAGGTGATCGACCGGGCGGTCCCTCCGGAAAGGAAGTCCCGGCCGAAAAAGTCCATGATAGTCGTCGTGACCGCGTTTCTCGGGTTCTTGATCTCCGCGGGGGTGCTGTCCGTGGTGGAGGTCCGAAAAACCGATCGGGCGCGGCATTCGGTGGAGCCACCCGAAGTTTCTTCCTGATAAAACCATTCAAACACAAAGGGGGCCGGGGTGAGATTCCGGCCACGGTATTGAAATGCAGGATGCATTGCGCCCTCGATGAACGAATTCTGGATAAAGGTTCTCCCCCGGGCCCTCAGGGAGAAACTGGAGGGAAGACAGTACCTGCAGGATGTGGTCAGGAACACCGCCTGGCTTTTCGCCGACAAGGTGGTGCGCCTGGGGTTCGGGCTCTTTGTCGGAGTATGGGTGGCGCGTTACCTGGGCCCGGCGCAATACGGGGTGCTGAGTTACGCCCAGGCATACGTCGCCCTGTTTTCGGCGATCGCCGCGTTGGGTCTCGACAGCGTCGCGGTGCGGGATATCGTCAGGGACCCTTCCCGCAGGGAGGAAATTCTCGGCACCGCTTTTTTCCTGAAGCTTCTCGGCGCGGCGGTGACCGTCGTTCTTGCGGTCGGGACCATCCTGGTGGTTCGTCCGGGGGATACGGTAAGCCACATAGTCGTGGGGATCATCGCGCTGGGAACGATTTTCCAGGCGTTCGACGCCATCGATTTCTGGTTCCAGTCGCAGGTTCTCTCGAAATACACGGTATATGCGAAAAACTCGGCGTTCCTGGTCGTCAGCCTGGTCAAGGTCGCCCTGATCCTCTCGAAAGCGTCGGTCATCTCCTTTGCCGCGGCCGGACTCGTCGAGATCGCTCTCGGATCGATGGGGCTGATCATGGTGTATCGGATGAACGGCTATCGTCTCAAGGAGTGGCGTTTCCGCCGGGATACCGCCAAGAGAATGCTGGCCGACAGCTGGCCTCTCATCCTTTCGGGGATTGTCGTGATGATTTACATCCGGATAGACCAGGTGATGATCGGAAACATCCTCGGGGTTGCCGAAGTCGGGATCTACTCGGTCGCCGTGAACCTGACCGAGGTCTGGTACTTCATTCCCATGGCCATAACCTCGTCGGTGCTCCCCGCGATCGTCGATTCGAAGCGGAGGAGCGAAGACCAGTACTACGACAGATTGAAAAAACTGTACCTCGGGCTGTTCTGGCTGTCGATCGCCGTTCCCATCCTGATCACGTTGTTCGCCGAAAGCATCATCCTGCTGGTGTTCGGTGAGCAGTACAAAGGCGCGTCGACCGCGTTATCCATCCAATGCTGGGCGGGAATCTTCGTTTTTTCCGGTTTGGTCAGCAACCACTGGTATCTCGTCGAAAATCTGAATCGTTACAATCTTTACCGGCATATCGCCGGAGCCGTCGTCAATATCGGTTTGAACGTGATCCTGATCCCGCGATACGGCATCAACGGCGCCGCGATCGCCACCTTGATCACGCAGTTTGCCTCGTCCTATCTGTTTGACGTGATCAACACCCGGACAAGGGTCATCTTCCGGATAAAAACCAGAACGTTCCTGTTTTTTCTGCCGGATACCATCAGGTACGTGTCCGAGGAGTTTTTCGGTGGAAGAAAGACAAAACCGTGATACATCGGCCGATGAGAGGAAGATCATGGATCTGAAATGGCTGGTGAATCAATATATGCAACACGCTTCCACGATGCTTCGGGACATCGGGCCGGATTCCTTGTTGAAGCGGAATGCGCGGTTTCACAACCTTCATCGCGGAGAGAGATGCTTTATTCTGGGAAGCGGACCGTCGATCAAGGAACAAGCCCTCGAGAAATTGAACGGGAAGATCGTCATGACGCAAAATCATTTTCATGCGCATGAACAGATCCGGACCATAAACCCGGCGTACCACGTTGTCGTGCCGAAATACCAGCCGCAGGAATTCGATAACGACTGGGTCTCCTGGTTGAGGTCGATGAACGAGAGGTTGCCCGGGGAGACCATTCTTTTTTTCGGAAAAAACACGAAATATCTGGTCGACCGGTTGGCAATTCTTCGTGGGCCGAGCTTACTATGTGAACACGGGATACAGCGCCTCGGTGGCAGGCAAAGCACCGGTGGATATCACGCGATGCCTGATGGGGGTGCCTACCGTCTTGACGCAGTGCCTGGCCATCGCGATTTACATGGGATTCAAGGAGATCGTTCTTCTGGGGTTCGACCTCGACCAGGTTTGCAGGGCTGCCGATCGGACGAACGTCCGATTCTACGGCCTGTCGCCGATCACCTCCAACAAGGCGGAAATCGATGTGGAAAATTCTTCGGGGGCATCGGGCGGCGACTGGGTGCAACAGTGGATGATCTGGAAACAGTGCAACCTGTTGAAAGATGCGGCCGAACGGAAAAACATCCGGATAATAAACGCCACGAGAGGTGGTCTGTTGAACATGTTCGAGCGCATGCCGTTCGAGGATCTGTTGAAATAGCTCCGGGCGCCTTGGGGCAACACACGGGAGGAACCGCTTGCGGAAAATCGTTGCAAGGTTGGTCCGCAAAATCTTTTTTTTCGTCCCTTCGCCGTTGATGGATGCAGTTTTCTTTGAAATATTCTCCCGTGTGGGGAAGGCTCCGCGCGAAACCGTTCGTTCTGGATAAAAACAGGGAAAATTATCTGAACCTTGGAAGCGGCACCCATGCCGTGGAAGGTTTGATCAACATCGATTTTTTCTCGACGAGGGGAATCGATTACGGCGCCGACCTGCGTTTTCCTCTCCTGATCGAAAGCGGGAGTGTGAATGGGATTTTCTGCGAACACACCCTGGAGCACCTGAACTACAACGAGGTCGATGCGCTGCTCGGTGAATGTCACCGAATCATGAAACCGGGTTCGACCATTCGAATCGTCTTGCCCGACCTGTCCCTTTTTCTGGAAAACTATTGCGGAAAGAACGAGGAATGGTTTCGGGAGTGGGAACGGTTGATGTTCATCGACAGCGAGGACCCCGAGCGTTCCAGTCGGAAACTGTTTTCCCCTCTGGGCGCCGTCAGTTTCGTCACTCAGGAGTACGGCCATGTGTCCGCCTGGGACTTCGAAACGCTCAAGATCTTCCTGGAAAAAAACAACTTTCGTGATATAACACGATCCGGTTTCCGGGAGGGAAGGTGCGGGAAACTTCTTGCCGACCTCGATTCGGAAGACCGGCGATTCGTCTCGATGTATGTGGAGGCCGTAATATGAAGGGCGGCGGGGACTGAAGATGAGCGTCGTGGCGATCATTCCCGCCCGGGGCGGGTCGAAGGGGATCAAACGGAAAAATCTGGTGTTGTTCAACGGGAAGCCTCTCGTGGCGCACTCCATCCTCCATGCGCTTGCGTCCCGGAGGATCGACCGTGTCCTTGTCTCGACGGACGACGAGGAAATCCGGCGGGTTGCGCTGGAATGCGGAGCGGAGGTTCCTTTCCTCAGGCCGAAGGAGCTGGCGGAGGACCACGTCCTGGACCTTCCGGTGTTTGAACACGCATTGAAGTACCTTGCGGAAACGGAGAATTATCATCCGGAAGTCCGTGGTGCACCTTCGACCCACGACGCCTCATCGCAACCCCGAATGGATCGATGAGGCGGTCCGCCTCCTCGCGCACCATGCCGATGCCGATTCCGTCAGGTCCGTTTCGAAGCCCGACAGCCATCCTTACCGGATGTTCACCATCGGTCCGGAAGGGTACCTCGAACCGATCATGAAGCATCTGCACCCCGTCCCGTACCTGCTCCGAAGGCAGGATTTACCGGATGTGTACTATTACAACTGCGTCATTGACGTGACCCGGCCCTCCACGATTTTCGATAAGCACTCCATGACGGGGGACAGGATATTCCCGTATGTCATGAACCCCGACGAAGTGATCGACATCGATTCGCCGAGGGACCTGAAAGTGGCGGAATGCCTCTTCGGAGGCAGGCCATGAGAGTGTTGGTCATCGGCGCGGGCATGTACGTCACGGGAAGGAAGGGGACGGGAACGGGCACGATCCTTTCTTCGCTGGCGGAAACCTCGAAAACATTGGATATCGATGAAGTGGTGGTGGTCGCGCGACACCGCGGCAATCGGGGTGTGGTCGAAGACGCCGTTGGCAGGATTAATAAAACCATCGGTTCGGACCTTGACGTGGAATATGATACCGTCGGCGGGAACGCCGGAAACGGGATCCGGGCTCTTTGCCGAAAAGCACGGTTCGATTGCGCCATCGTCTCGGTTCCGGACCACCTGCACTTTGCGTATGCCGTCGAGATATTGAAGCAGGGGATGCACTGCCTTGTCGTCAAGCCCCTGGTCCCGACGCTCGCCGAAGCGAAAAAACTCGTCCACGCGCAGGAGCGCATGGGGCTCCTCGGCGTGGTCGAATTTCACAAGCGCCTCGATCAAACGAACCTTTACATCAAGAAGGCCCTGGCGGAGAGGAAAATCGGCAAGCTGCTGTACATCACCGTGGATTACAGCCAGAAAATCACCATTCCCGTGCAAACGTTTCGGGGATGGGCCGAAAGAACGAACATCTTCCAGTACCTCGGGGTGCACTACGTCGACTTGATCTATTTCCTGACGGGGTACAGACCCTTGAAGGCGATGGCCGTCGGCACGGACGGCATCCTCAAGCGAAAAGGGATCGACACATACGACTCCGTTCACGCGACGATCACCTGGGTGAATCCTGCCGACCCGAAGGACTGGTTCCTGTCGCAATTCTCGACGAACTGGATCGACCCCGCGTGCACCTCCGCCATGTCGGACCAGAAATACAAGATCATCGGCACCCGCGGCAGAATCGAGTGCGACCAGAAAAACCGGGGGGTGGAGCTGGTCCGCGAGAACCACGGAGTGCAAGCGGTGAATCCGTACTTTTCGGAGTATCTACCGGGACCGGACGGGACCTTGCGGTTCGGGGGATATGGGCACGAGAGCATCAACCTCTTTCTCCGCGATGTCCAGGACTTGAAAACAGGGAACGCCACGGTTCGATCTCTTGAACCGTCCCGGCCGACCTTCCGGCAGTCGATGGTTTCCACCGCGGTCGTCGAGGCCGTGAACAGGAGCATGCACGGGAAATCCAACTGGGTAAGGATCCATGCCGCTTTTTGACAGCACGATCCTCTCCGATGTGATGATGGAAACGCTGGAGGAGAGAAAGGTGAGCCCCGAATCGGTTCATCATGTCGTATCCTCCCTGGTGCAGACCTCGCTGCGGGGCGTGGATTCGCACGGGATCAATCTGTTTCCCCATTACTGCCGGGCCGTGGTCGCCGGGAGGATCAACGGGAACCCCAGATTGACGATCGACAAGACCGGGGAATCCGCCGCCGTCGTCGACGCCGACCACGCGTTCGGGCACCACGCAGGGGCGGTGGCCATGGACTTGGCGATCGAACTCGGGAAAAAATCCGGCGTGGGGGCCGTATCGGTCAGGAATTCAACCCATTTCGGGGCGGCCGCCTACTTCGGGCTCCGCGCGCCGGAAAAGGAGTGCCTGGGTTTTGCGTTCACGAATGCGGACGCTCTCGTCAAGGCGTTCGGGGCCAGGCAGGCTTTTTTCGGGACCAATCCGATCTGTTTCACCGCGCCCATGGCGAGAGAAGGCCCATACTGCCTGGACATGGCGACTTCCCTGGTTTCCTGGAACAGGATCAAGAACCATCGCCGCGAGAAGGAACGCATACCGGCCCATTGGGCCTTCGACGAGGAAGGCAACAGCGTGACGGACCCGGATAGCGCAAGAACCCTGAATCCGGTGGGTGAGTATAAAGGTTTCGGCCTCGGAATGATGATAGATATTCTTTGCGGCGCACTGGCGGGTGGCCCGATGGACGGGGACATCCTGCCGATGTTTTCCCCTCCGCCCGATCCGGTCAAAAGGCGCCTGAGCCATTTTTTCGTCGCAGTGGATATCTCACGCTTCATCGATCCTTCGGTTTTTAAAAATATCGTGCAAGGCGTGGCGGATCGAATCCGTATCCTCCCGCCGCTCGATGCGGACCAGCCTGTGATGGTGGCCGGGGATCCAGAAAAAAAGAGGTACGGTGCCCGCGTCGCATTGGGGATCCCGGTTCATGAATCGATATCGGAGGAATTCTTCACCCTGTCTCCGTTGTTTCGCAAGGCGATCCTTCCGTGAAGCGTCTTTTCGATGTCGTCAATTTCAACGCCGATGCCTCCTGCCTCTCGGCGGGAAGGTGGCTTTCCCTCCTCCAGGGCGGGGGAGGGTCCGCATTGGCCGAATGGCTCCGTCTCTATGTCGGTTTTGGAAAGAAAGTCATTTTGGGATTTACAGGGGCGACCATCGCGGATATTTCCAGCCACAATCCGGAAGTCATCGATTTGATCAACCGGCATCCGGATATCTTCGAGATCATATTGCGTCCGTTCAGTCACGATATCGGGCTGACGAGGATCGGCGATGGCTTTTACTTGAATTTCGAATACGGCCGGAAAACCATCCTTAAAGAGTTCGAGAACATCCGGAATTTCTTCCTCCCGCCGGAATTCATGCTTACCAACCGGCAGATCGCCGAATTGAAGGGGAACGGAGTGGAGGGGATTTTCATCAATCCGTCAAGATTCTCGCCCGAACTCGGGAAGAGAATTCCCGTTCTTCCATATGCGGTACGCGGGTTGTTCGGGACATCGATCGGCTGCATCCCTTTCCGGGGGAAAATGACGGATCATTACCTGGAGGCCATTCACAAGTTCGATTGCAGCGGGTGGAACAAGGGCGCCCTTTCGGAAAAGGAGGAAAATCTGTTCGCCTGGCGCGATGGCGAGAGTTCTTTCCTGCTGCCGGACAGCCTGTCGAGGGAGTCGTCCTGGCTGGAAAACGAAGATCCGTCGATCGAAAGGACCCATCTGAAAAGCGAAGGAATACCCTATACTCCGAATGAAGACCTGGAAGACAGCCAGTATAAAACCTATCCGGTTCATTCCTTTTCGGCGTGGATGAAGGAGTTCCGGATGCTCGGGTTCATCAACAGGATCAGTCGAATCGAGGAAGCGCTGGATGCCATGACGGATGAGCAGATCCATCTTTGGCTCATGGTCATCAACTCGGACATCCTGTCGTCCATCGAGAAAAAGTCTCCCGTGGTGTCTCTGATGGATGCACCGAACGACCGGTCTCCGCATGATTTCAGGATCCACAGGAGCGAGCGCGGGTTCGAGGGAGAGGAGTACCTGGCGCTTCTCGATATGGCGATCAACGGAAAGGAGCCGCCGGCCTGTTTCCGGCCTTCGGACGAACCGCACATGATAAAAATGAAAACCAGAACATGCTATTTAAACAAGCTGTCACGACGCTGATCGCGCTCCCAAGTCCCGCTGGAATTCACCGACAACACTGAACTGGGCCCGCGGGAGAAGACTCTCTCCAGGAAAGTTTCCGGGCTCTAGCACGATAATCCAGTGTGGTATCATTACGGCAGAGATCACCGGAGGGATCCTCCTTTTGAGCATTGAAACCATTGAACATAACGGCAAGCGCTACGCCGAAATCATATGGGCGGCTGTCCGTGTGGAAAAAACCACTTTTTTCTCCCCACCCGAGTCGTCGTTTCAGTTTGGATTACTGGCGCATGAGGCGGGCTTCTTCGAGCCGCCGCATTACCACCGGCCTTTCACGCGCGAGATCAACGACCTTCAGCAAATGTTCGTCGTCCAGCGCGGCGTGGTGGCCGTGCAACTCTACACCGACGAAGGTGAAATGTTCCACGAGGTGACGCTGAAGACCGGGGACGCCATCGTGCTGATCCACGGCATCCATTCCCTGCGTATCATCGAAGACATGCAGTGCATCAGCGTTAAACAAGGTCCATTTCTTGGAACGGAACTTGATAAGGCGAATGTGGAGTTCCGCAAATGAGAATTCCCGTCTTTGAACCCATTATCGAACAAGAGGAAATTGACGCCGTGGTCGCCGCGCTCAAGCGCGGGGAAATCTCGGGCACATTTGGTGAAGCGTTGAAAGAGTTCGAGAAGCGATTCGCTGAATACAGTGGATGCAAGTATGGCGTCGGTGTGGCAAATGGAACTGTTGCTTTGCACCTTGCTGTCGATGCGGCGGGCATCCAGCCCGGCGACGAAGTTCTGGTCAGCGCCTCCACCAACATCGCCACCGCTTTATGCGTGGCGCACAATAATGCCATTCCCGTCCCGGTCGATTCGGAAGACATTACCTGGAACTTGAATCTTGACCTAATTGAAAGTTTGATAACACCAAAAACGCGCGCCATTATTCCCGTCCACCTTTACGGTCACCCGGTGGACATGGATCGCTTGATGGAAATTGCGCACAAGCATCATTTGATCGTCATCGAGGATGCCGCGGAAGCGCATGGGGCAATGGTACGTGGCCGCAAGGCCGGCAGTTTTGGCGATATGGGCTGTTTTAGTTTTTATGCTAATAAAATAATCACTACTGGTGAAGGCGGCATGGTCGTCACCAACGATGAAAAACTTGCCGAACGCCTGCGTCTGTTGCGCAACCTCGGTTTTACCACGCCGCGTTTTCGCCACGAGGTGCTCGGCTATAATTTCCGCATGACGGGCTACCAGGCTGCCATGGGCGTGGCGCAATTGAACAAAATCGAGCACATCATTGAAGAGAAGCGGCGCGTGGCGCACACATATAACCGCTTTCTTAGTCATATTCCCGGCCTGCAATTGCCTGTGGAACTGGATTGGGCCCGCAACGTTTATTGGATGTACGGTCTCACGGTCAAACCGGACTTTGGTCTAACTCGTGATCAACTGGCCGCCAAACTGGCTGAGGCCGGGGTTGAGACCCGCACCTTTTTCTGCCCGATGAATCAACAGCCCTGCCTGCAGGAGATTCCCGGTTTTCCCGCCGATCCGCTCCCCGTCGCTGACGAACTCTGGGCGACAGGCTTATACCTGCCGTCCACGTACACATTGACCGAATCCACCATACAGAAAATTGCCGATATCGTAGTGTCCCCCTTTTTTCGGACAGCCGGTTAAGGTGAAGATTCAGTTGTTCGGAAAAGAGGACCCCTTCTCATGTCTACGTCCCAGCCGATTACGTTTATCCCACAAGAAATCCTCGACCTTCCGGGTCGGTTCCAAAAAAATGACGACGATGACGGGTGGATACTTGTCAATAACCTTGAACGCTGAGCGGAATGGGTGAAGCATGAGCTCGTATTCCGGAATCCATGCTGAACTTTATGACGTATTTTATGGGGACAAACCATATCAGGATGAGGCTGCGTTTGTCCATCATTGCTTGGTCCGTTATGGCGATGGCCCCGTGCGACGTTTGCTGGAATTGGCGTGCGGCACGGGAACACATGCGCTGGAACTGGAGAAACACGGGTATGAAATCGTCGCTACGGATTATACGGAAGACATGTTGGCGAGTGCACGGCAGAAAGCCGCCCGGGTGAAATCGAAAATTAACTTTCAACGGAAGGACATGCGTACGCTGGATTATTCCCCCCAGTCCTTCGATGCGACGGTTTGCCTTTTCAACGCGATCGGCTATGTAACGACGAACGATGAGTTGGCGCAAGTATTTAGAGGAGTCCACCAGCAGTTGCGGCTTGGAGGTTTATTTGTTTTTGATTTTTGGCACGCGGGCGCCATGCTGAGAAGCTACGATCCTGTCCGCGTCCGCAGGTGGACGGTGCCGGAAGGAGAAATCCTTCGTATTTCCGAAACCAGGCTGGAGTGCGCTAGGCAACTGGGCCATGTTACCTACACGGTATGCGTATTGCGGAATGACGGGACCTATACTCGCTTTACCGAAACGCAGGCAAACCGTTTCTTCCTGGTCCAAGAGATGGCGGGGATCTTGTCCTATCATGGGTTCCAACCGATCCGGTGGTTTGCAGGGTACCGGGACGACGAAGAAATCACGGAACAGACCTGGCATGTCCTGGCGATTGCACAACGAAAATAGATTTCCCATTCGGGACGCGAACGATTGAACGTTATGTTCTCGAAAAGATGAACATAGGGGTGGTTATCTCGGGCTTTCCCCCCGAGGAGGGGGGAGGTTTCACATTCGAAAAGGAGATCTTCCAGTCTCTGGTCGGTCTTGCCGGGGAAAGCAGGCACAAGTTTACATTCCTTTATCCAAAAAATATCCCCATCGATGTGAAACAACTTGCCTTGACCGACCAAATCCAATGCGTTCCGTACCCCTCGGCAGGGCCCTTCGAGCGGATCATGAGGAGATTTTGCCTGGAATTCTCCCTCCTACGCCGTTTGTGGAAGAAGCCAAGCGTTATCGAAAGAGTGGGACGAAATATTGGTATCGATTTCCTCTGGTTTCTAGGTCCGGGAGGGATGCCAGTGGACCTACCTTACCTGTCCATCGTGTGGGACTTGCAACATCGCGTTCAGCCGTGGTTTCCGGAGGTGGGTTCAGGTGGCATATGGGACGATCGAGAAGTCTTATACGCGAGATTCCTGCGCCGAGCTACATACGTCATTGTGGGGACAGAGGCTGGCCGTAAAGAAATTGAACAATTCTATCAGGTGCCCGCGGATCGAATAAAGTGTCTTCCTCATCCGACCCCGGGTTTTGCCCTAGACCAATCTCCGGAGGAAGGGGAAAAAGTCCTAAAGAAATACTCCCTTCCTGGAAATTACCTCCTTTATCCCGCCCAGTTCTGGCCGCATAAGAACCATGTGAACTTGCTGTTGGCCTTCCGCATTCTGCGCAATGAATACGGTATGTCGCTTCCACTCGTGCTTGTCGGGTCCGACAAGGGTAACTTGTCCTACGTCAAAGAACTTGCACGCACTGCGGGAATATCCGACCAAGTTCACTTCCTGGGTTTTGTCCCGCTGGATGATCTTGTCGGACTTTATCAGAATGCCTTGGCGATGACTTATGTAACATTTTTTGGACCGGAAAACTTACCGCCCCTGGAGGCATTTGCCCTCGGCTGTCCTGTCATTGCGTCCAATGTTTCCGGAGCCAAGGAACAACTCGGTGATTCCACCATTCTGGTCGACCCTCGGAATCCGAGAGAAATCGCTGTCGCAATCCGTACTCTTGCCATCGACCGAGGGTTGCGGGATGAATTGATCAGTCGAGGCATGAAGAGGGCTCTACAATGGACGAGTCGTGACTTTGTGCGAGGAGTGTTCTCAATCTTGGATGAATTTGAGCCGGTGCGTCGCTGTTGGAAATAATCCGGCTGAAGTCGGTTGTTGAAAAGTGTCCAAAGTCGGAGGCAGGTTCAAAAGGGAATTCTCTAAACCGAAAAGTGTCCGATACGAGGGGTGATCTCACCTACACCTTATACCGACCCCTGTCCGAAGGATGGAAATTCCTCTCCCGCGCCGTTTAATCAACAGTCAACCGTTACGGAAACAAGGAGAGTTGGATGAAAATTTTTAAAAATTTTCAGAAACTACGCGTTGCGATCAATAGGATTGCAACCCAGTCAATTGAATCAGAAAAACAATTGTTAATGCTCGGAAGGTTATTATCTGAGGCCAATAAACCAAAACAGCACATAACTTCTTTAAGCGAGGTGGAATTCAAGGTTTTTTCACAGTTTGGCGACGATGGAATTATTCAATGGCTATTGAACAATCTGGAAATTTCAAATAAGACCTTCGTTGAATTTGGTGTAGAGAATTACCGAGAATCCAATACCAGATTTCTGATGATGAATAATAATTGGTCAGGGCTGGTAATGGATGGGTCTGAATTAAATGTGGCACAAATAATCAATTCTGAATACTATTGGAAGTACGGGCTACAAGCAATAACTGCATTCATAGATACCGAAAACATAAACAACCTTCTATCATCATCGGAACTAGGGAAAGAGGTTGGGATTCTTCATATTGACTTGGACGGGAATGATTATTGGATATGGAAAGAAATCAATGTATTATCACCAATTATAGTTATACTGGAATACAATGGCATTTTCGGAATTGATAGAGCGATAACAGTTCCTTATGAAAAATATTTTTATCGAACAAATGCGCACTATAGCAATTTGTATTGGGGTGCATCCCTTCGTGCGCTCCATCAATTGTCCACCGAAAAGGGTTACTCTTTCATAGGCTGCAATAGTGCTGGTAATAATGCATATTTTGTTAGAGCCGATAAATTGAATAACATTGTTCGAGAAATATCATTAGAAATCGGGTATGTAGTGCCTATGTATAGAGAAAGTACGGATAGTAAAGGAAGGCTTACTTATCTGACAGGAAGAGACCGAATAGAGGCTATTAGGGGAAAGCCTGTCTATAACATAGATACGAACCAAATCGAAAAGTTGTGATGAGTAGCGACAAACAGGGCGCTGTTTCATTTACGACTATTGCTTGAAAAATAGGATTAGAGGATAACTTTTCCCGTAAGACCTCGAACCCATCCGGTGGAGTCTCTGATGTCGTGGTTATCGCACAGGTACCAGATGATACTCTGAGGACCGAAATGGTATTTCTCTCGCAGGTGCAGGATATTTTGTTTGATATTGATAGGCACCCTGCGGACGAGGTTGGAGCATGGTATTTGCTTTTGAAAGGCCATCCCCGGTTCACACGCCGATTCGCAGGCTTTCTTGCATTCGCAGGGCAGGAAGTGTCTCGGGAGATTATGAAGTATCGGCAGGTCTTCGTGAAGTTCGCAAAGTCAGGGGCACGCACCAAGACTTTGAGTTTCCGTTGAATCTCGTACTGAATCTTGAGTGTGTCCATTCACGACCTCCGGAAGACCTCCGGAAGGAAGGCAATCACACCAAACCTGTCAGGCTGACTGGTGAATTCGCACAACCAATCGAATTCATTGTTGGTTCTCTTCCGTTTCGAACGGGTTACGGATCTGAGGCATTGCAAACTCTCCGTGGCAACCGGCCGCGGAGGGTATGGAGATGGACGAGAAGCAGTTGTTCGGTTTGGTGTTGGGTTTGACCCCACCGTGGTTCATTGACAAGGTCGCATTTGATCCCGGACAGAAGCGGTGGACCTGTTTCTGGACTTTAAGCGGGGATCGAAGTTCTCGTGCCCCGAATGCGGAAGTGGAGAAGGATGTCCCGTTCATGATGCGACGGAGAAATCGTGGCGACTCCCGGATTTCTTTCAGCACCAGGTGTTTTTGACGGCACGGGTTCCTCGGATTGCGTGCCCCATGTGGGAACCGTATCGGCTGGGCATTACTGAAGAGTTCCCGGAGGCCACGTTGACGTTCGACCGGTACCACGTGGTGACGCTGTCCAACCGTGCGGTCGATCTGGTGCGGCGCAAGGAAGTGCGGACGGTCCCCTTGCTCAAGAGCAGCCGGTGGCTGTGGCTGCGGGGCCGGCGGAAGATGACGGAGAATCAACGTTCGGATCTTTCGTGGTTGTCCCGCCCGTATACCCGGACGGGGAAAGCGTATCAGATCAAGCTGACGCTTCAACGGTTGTGGAACCTCAGGAACCGGGCCGACGCCGAGACGTTCCTTAAGCGCTGGTATTTCTGGGCGACGCACAGCCGCCTGGAACCGGTTATCAAAGCTGCGAATACGATCAAGCGCCACTGGCAGGGCATATTTCAATTTGTCGACAGCCGGATCACGACAGGGGATCGTGCGGAGGTCGAGTGGCAAGATCAAAACGGCGATGAAGAGGGCGTACGGCTTCAAGTCCTTCGAGTACCTGCCACCGTCATCTACATAGTCACCAGCAAGATCAACTAATTCCTCCACCCGCTCGATGTTGAAGAGAACCAAAATAATAAAGAAATTATTGTTGAGGATCGTTCGGGTTTTATTTAATTCAATATTTACTTCCATATCAGTAACACCACACTTACTACAATTTTTCTTGCAGCAATCGTTTGATGTTGCTATCGATGTTAAAACGAATAATATGTGTTTGTTTTTATTAATTTCCGAATCATGAAGGCAATTTTAAATCCTGCGTTGCTTTATGCAGGTCTTTGGTCATTTCTGCTGTTTCTATATAATCTAAGATTGAGTAACTTATTGCTTCCACTATCTAAAGAAGCGTTCTTATTCATTTCAGCTTCTATATGTATGTTTCTTTTTGGATATATATTTTATTCTATTATAAGGAATAGATTAATCCTAAGTCCAAAATTGGATTATAACGTTTATAGAGAATGGGTATTTTCAACACAAACTACCAATATGCTATCAATTTTATCAAAAATATTGATTGCGGGTTTAGCTGCCGAACTAATGTATTTTCAAAATCTTCCATTAATTTCATTATTGGGGATTGGAAAAACTATAGAGTATACAGAGTTCGGTTTTCCTGGAATTCATGGTATATTTAATGCTATTTTATTGGTTATTATTACAATAATCTTTGTTAGGCAGTTATTAAAACCTACTACAAAAAATTTAATATGGATAATATTGGCATTTACATGGCCAGTATTGCTAGTAACAAGACAACTTTTCATTACAATTGCCGTACAGTTTATATTTCTCTATATATTAATAAATGGGATAAGTCTTAAAGGATTTTTTAAGATTGTAATATCACTAATTTGTTTAATATTTATTTTTGGTTACGTAGGAGACATGAGGACAGGAAGATATGGTTTTATAGCCCTTGCAAGCCCAACAATTGATTATCCCGATTATTTACCCTCTGGCCTTCTTTGGCTATATATATATATGGTGTCCCCTCTAAATAATGTAGTTTACAATATGGATATTGTCCCTTATTATGCGCCTATCGGTATAATTAGTGGTCTAATACCTTCCTTTGCAAGAACCTACCTCATGGAATTGTTTGGTGTTTCAGCCCCAGCATGGGATCTAGTCAATGAGACCCTGAATGTGTCCTCTATGCACGCAAAATTCTTGATGGATTTTGGTCCGGTCTTTAGCAATATTATTTATCTGCTTATATCATTTTTTTCCTATTTTATCGTAAAACGTTCTTCTGGTGATCCAAGATATGGCTTTTCTCTCATCGTGATACTTCATGCGATACTATTTTCTTTTTTTACTGATTTTTTATTTCATTTAGTTTTTGTTACTCAAATAATATTTTATATTGTTCTTTTCAATAGGCCAAAACTGTATGCTTAAATTTTCAATTTTGATTCCATGCTATAATTGTGTGGAAACATTGCCTTACACATTAACGTCTTGTTTACAGCAAAATTATAATAATTTTGAAGTAATACTTATAGATGATTGCAGTAAAGAAAGTGTTAAATCTGTATATACTCATTTTTTGCAAAAGTTCGTACATAAAAATATTCGCCTAAAATATCTTAGAAACGATATGAATTATGGTGTTTCAATCAGTAGAAATACCGCATGGGATCTTGCAATTGGTGAATACATCTGTTTTCTAGATTCGGATGATATTTGGCACGAATCAAAATTGCAAATTATTGAACATTTTTTAGATTCAGAGAAATGTGACTTCTTATGCCATACTTACACCGATGATAAAGTAAAGATTTTTTACCGAACGTAATATTTCAAAATATAAAATAAAAAAACTAGGTTTAATACATTTACTTATAAATAATCCATCACAAACCTCTTGTATTGTTTTAAAAAGATCTATTTCTTACAGATTCGATAATACGATGAGTTATTGTGAGGATTATGATCTTTGTTTGAGAATTTCAAACTCCCATTCTATCTATCGATTGTATGGAGAGCCTTTAACCTTATTATCAAGACCACAGAAATCCCATGGTGGCCTTAGCGCAAATCGCAAGAAGATGAGACTAGGTGAACTAACTACTTATATGCACTTTGTGAAAAAGAATAGAGCAAGTATTGTATTACTTCCTTTGCTATTTGTATATTCCGGTTTAAAACATATTCGATCAGAGGTCAAATATTACTTATCACACCTGTAATAACGTTGATGTCTTATCCTGGAATATTGATACATTATAAAAAATGAGTGTACATGACTGCATACTATAGTAAATAAAGAAGTGAATCAGGAATAATATCTTATTGTTGTCAAGGAATAATAGGGATGCGAAGTCAGCATACGGGTTGGGGACTTCGGAGTCGTGCCAATATAATATAGTGAGGATTTAAATGGATAACGATAAGTCTATCTGCAAGGTGTCGATCATAACACCTGTTAAAAATAGTGGTCTCACTCTGGAGCTGACTATTAGAAGTGTGCTCTCTCAAACATATAAAAATATCGAGTATATTATTGTTGACGGAAATTCAAACGACGAAACAGCAGACATTATTCATCGCTATCGTTCAAAGGTGACCCTCATTCGGGAGAATGATGAATCGATGTACGATGCGATGAACAAAGGAATTCGTGCTGCTTCTGGATCACTCATTGGTATTCTTAATGCCGATGATCAATATTCGGACACAACAGTGGCGCAGGTTGTTTTTGAGCATCTGAAATATCCAAATGCCGTGATACATGGGGACATGCTCGTATGTGATAAATTTTCGCGAACTTATATTTCAAAAGCCCCACTTGAGCCTGATTTTAAGAAAGGTCAGGTTATTAATCATCCTTCTACATTTGTCCCTCGCTCCGTTATTAAAAAAGTTGGTGCTTACGATCCAAGTTTTAAAATTGCAGGCGATTGGGAGCTCTTTCTTCGATATAAATTGGCTGATATAGAATTCAAGAAATTGAATAATGTACTGGCAACTTTTCAAGTTGGTGGCGTAAGCACAAGTAATCCTGCAGCGGTATTTAGGGAAATGCATAGAATAAGGACTATGTACAAACTTTATAGATTTTTCGATTTAAGATTCTTACGCGATAAGTTATTGTGTTTACTTTTCGGGAAAAATGTTATTCTATTGTCTTACAAGAAGCGTTTATTAATTCATAATATTAAGAAATAAAATTTATTTGTTATTGTTATGGAATATATTGTCGTAAATCGTAATATATGGAGGATTTATTAGTGATAAAGATTTCAATTTGCATGGTATCTTTAAATTGTTGGGACGTTTTGAAGGAATGTATTGGTTCTATTGAAGCCAGTTTACCTGAGATACAATATGAAATAATTATCGTAGATAATAATTCATCCGATGGTACTTATGGAAATATTAAAAATAACTATCCGAAAATTACTTTGATTGGTAACGATCAGAATGTTGGATTTACAAAGGCAACGAATCAAGCAATAAGGCAGTGCTCAGGGGAATTTATATTGTGGCTCAATACGGACACAATTATAAAGCCTGATACATTAAATAAACTAATGAATTTTATGGATGCAAAACCGGATTGCGGTATTGTTGGACCAAAAGTATTAAACGCCGACGGCTCCTTTCAAGCACAATGCCGTCGCGGTATGCCGACACCTGTAGCTTCTTTTTTTTATATGTTTCGGTTAAATAAAATATGGCCCAATAATAAAACCATCGGCGGATACTTGCTGTCTTATCTGCCTGTTGATGAAGAAAATGAGGTTATATCGGTCTCCGGATGTTGTTTATTAGCTAGACACAAAGTATGGGATCAAATCGGGCCGTTGGATGAGTCGATCTTAGGGTTCGGAGAAGACATTGACTGGTGTGTTAGAGCAAGAAATGCAGGTTGGAAAGTTTGGTATAATCCCGCCGCAGAAATTATCCATTTGAAAGGTTTAGGTGGTGTTCACGTGTACCCTTATCATAAAGTGTCATTCTTGCACCAAGCCATGTGGATATTTTATAAAAAACATTTAAAAAATGATTATAACATATTGGTATCTATACTAATATATACAGGTATAAAACTAAGTTATATAATATCATGTACAAGTATTTACATTAAAAGAATATTAAAACCAACAAAATAATAACAGAATAGGAAATATATAGGGGCATGTGTATCTATGTGCGACCTGAGAAATTAATAGTTCTTCTCACGGGGGCAAACGGTTTTCTTGGACGGGCGATATTATCCCGTATGCTTCCAGCTGGATACCATATGCGTACGACGGACTTTGGCGCAAGCAGCGGAGCGTCCGACTTTGCGTACCGAAGAGCGGATATTACAAGACCGGATGAGTTGAAACCCGTATTAGAGAACGCAACCACAGTTATTCACGTCGCAGGTTTGGCCCACATCTTTTCTCAAGATGCGGATTCAGCTGAGAAATTTCGGCAGATCAACGAAATCGGAACCGCCAACGTGGCGTCAGCTGCGGCAGTAGCTGGAATTAGTCATTTTATTTTGGTCAGTTCTGTCTCCGTCTACGGCCCATATACCCATGGAGTGTGTGACGAAAATACCCCCTGTGACCCTGTTGGGCCCTATGCCCTGTCAAAATACAATGCAGAGTTGCGAGCCATCGAAATCGCCCGCGGATCAGGGATGGCACTTACGATTCTTCGGTTG
Source organism: uncultured Actinomycetes bacterium (assembly GCA_963745645.1). GTDB lineage: Bacteria > Actinomycetota > Acidimicrobiia > IMCC26256 > PALSA-610 > CAVUFH01. The sequence goes on along the minus strand of CAVUYD010000002.1, from coordinate 1,747 downwards.
GCCACGCTTTATGGAGAGGACGACCCCGGAAACGTGGGCCGTTTGATGCGCACGCTGGATGCTGGGCGCTTTCTTTGGATAGGCAACGGTAGTAATAGAAAAGCTTATTGTATAAAGATGATGCAGCACGTGCCTGCATGGCGGTGGCAGAACGACCTGCATCGGGCATCAGTGTATACAACGTTTCAGCACCTGCCTGCAGGTTGCGAGAAATTGTGGATGGAATAACGGTTGCACTCGAAAAAAATCCTTTCCCTGTGCAGGTCCCGGCGTCGCTGGCGTTGCTCATAAGTCGGTATCTGTCCAGGATACCGAACCGTCGTATGGCGGGTCTCCATGAGACCGTGAAGAAATGGCTTGCTGAAGCCGTTTACGACACCCGCCAATTTGAAGAAGCCTATGGATTTCAAACAAAGACCAACTTGGAAGATGGATTAAAACGAGAGGTGGATTGGTATCGACAGAATCGCAAAGTGATCACCCGTCAAATTCGGTCTCCTCTTTGTTCCGTGTGAGTTCCGCGAAGATCCGTAAGGAGATCGGGTTTGTCCCGCCTTTTCCCGGGGAAGAGGGAATCGCAAGGACGGTGCAGTGGTACATGCGTTCGGCTCGATAACCTTCGGTTTCGCCGCCCTCTCTTTGGCAATCTCTGTTGCCGGGGCGTGGGTTTCCATCCGCATCGCGGAACGCGTCGGGGTGATGGACGTGCCCAACGAGCGCAGTTCCCATTCCCTCCCTACGCCGAGGATGGGGGGCGTGCCGATGGTCGCGGCAGCGGCGCTGGCGTTCGGTGGGTGGGTGTTTTTTGAGATAGGAGGAGCGAACGATCAACGTGGATTTCCGTACACATTCCTGTTCGCTCTTACCATGTTCCTCCTTGGTTTTTACGACGACCTGCGCGGTCTCTCTCCCCTGTTCCGGTTCCTGGTCCAGTTCGTTTCGGCTTTGTTGTCATTGGTTTTCCTTGCGCCCCTTCTTCCGGATGTTTCCTTGTGGAAATGGGTGTTGCCCAAGTGGGCATGGGTCGTTCCGGGCACATTCTGGGTCGTCTGGATGCTCAACCTGTACAACTTCATGGACGGGATCGACGGGCTTGCGGGGGGAGAGGCGGTCGTGGCGTCGTCCTTCTTCTTCCTGGTTTTCGCCTGGTACGGCCGATCCGGCTGGGCGGTCGCGAACCTGGTTGTGGCGGCGGCTTCGATGGGGTTTCTCGTGCACAACTGGCCCCCGGCGAGGATCTTCATGGGGGATGCGGGAAGCGCGTTCCTCGGGGCGTTCTACGGGATGCAATCCGTGGTGGCGGCGCTGTCAACGCCCGTCCCGTTCCTTGTCCTCGCGTTGCCGTTCGCCAATTTCATTCTGGACACGACGTTCACGCTGTTCCGGCGGCTGATCCGGCGGGAGAAGTGGTACCAGGCCCACCGAAGCCACGTTTACCAGAGGATGACCGACCTCGGGATGACCCACAGAAAGGTCACTTCCATCGAACTCCTCGTGGTGGTCGCTTCCTGTGCGGCCGCCGCGGCCTGCATCCCGTCCGGTCCTGCGGTGCGGATCGCTTTGGTGATTTCCGTGGTCGCCGGGATAGCCTGCATCGGGATATGGGTTTGGGTCAAGGAGCAAGCGCTGAAGGTGAGGACCGGCTGATTATTATCCCTTGTCCTGCCGATAATCCTCGAACAGGATAAACTCATGATAATGGCGAATGCCGTATAGGAGCCTCATGAACCGTCGCGAAAGAATTGCC
>CAVUYD010000001.1:0-87695 GCA_963745645.1 uncultured Actinomycetes bacterium | reverse complement strand
CGCCCAGATCGCCCAGGCGACTCTCGTCGCGAGCGAGTCGCCCGGCGCCCACGCCGGCAACTTCTGCTCCCAGCCGGCGACACCGTGCCCCGAGATCGCAAGGTCGAACTCCTCGGCCCGCTCCGGGTTCGCGATCGCGACCGTGCGGTGGCGCTCCTCCCAACCCGCGCGCACCGCCGCACCCCGGCGGCCGGCGGCGCGGTAGTACTCGAGCACGTCGTCGGGGACGTAGAAGTCCTGATCGGGTGGGAGGCCGAGGATCTCCTTGACCTTCGCCACCTCGTCCGCACCGAGCGGCTCGCCGTGCGCCTTCGACGTGTCCTGGAACTTCGGCGACGGGTATCCGATGTGCGAGCGCAGCACCAGCAGCGTCGGCCGGTCCTCGACCGCCATCCCCTCGCGCAGTGCCCGCTCGAGCGCGTCGAGGTCCTCGGAGATCTCGCCCAACTCGCGCACGTCCCAGCCGTAGGCGCGGAACCGCTCGGGCACGTTGTCGGTGTAGGTCAGCTCCGTGGCGCCGTCGATCGTGATGTGGTTGTCGTCGTACACCGCGACGAGGTGGCCGAGCTGGTAGTGCCCGGCGAACGATGCAGCTTCGTGACTGATGCCTTCCATGAAGTCGCCGTCGCTGCAGATCGCGAAGGTGTGATGGTTGCACAGTTCGGGGCCGAAGCGGGCGCGCAGGTGTTGCTCCGCCAGTGCGATGCCGACCGCGTTGCCGATTCCCTGGCCGAGCGGCCCCGTCGTGATCTCGACGCCCTTCGTGTGGCCCTTTTCGGGATGGCCCGGCGTTCTCGATCCCCACTGCCGGAACTGACGCAGGTCCTCGAGCTCGAGGCCCAGTCCGCAGAGGTACAACATCGAGTACACGAGCATCGACGCGTGACCGGCCGACAGTACGAACCGGTCGCGGTCCGGCCAGTCGAGGTCGGCCGCGTCGAAGTTCATGACGCGCGTGAACAGCACGTCCACCAGTGGCGCGAGCGCCATCGGCGTGCCCGGGTGCCCCGAGTTCGCGCGTTGCACCGCGTCCATCGCGAGCGCGCGCACCACGTTGACGGCGCGCTCTTCGAGTGCTTCGTTCGTCACGACGCCCCTTCCTCCGGTCATCGCAGCCTACGCGCCCCATCCCGGGCCGAAGGCCGGTGTACCCGAGACCGGAGGCGCACTCACTCCCGGCCGAAGACGGCGAGACTCGCGGTGAACCCGTGCAAGAAGTTCCGGCCACCGATCGGGCCGAGCTCACCCGCGCAGAACGCGCCCGCGAGCGGCACCGGCCCGAGGTGCTCCTCGACGGCGGCCGCGTCGTGATCGGCGATGCCGAAGAAGCGCGTCCCGCGCCCGTTGCACGTGAAGAGCAGCGCGGCCTCGCCCGCCACCGGGTCGAGCAGCAGACGGAGGTCCTCGTCGGCCGCGGCGGCGTCCCGGACATGGAACTGCACGGTCTGGCCCACCTGCAACCGGTCGCCGACCGCGACCGCGCCCGTCTCCTGGTCGACGCCGAGGACGTTGCGGACGAGGAAGTCGCCGCGTCCGAACTCGAGCCGGTGCTCGTCCACCACGATGCCGAGGTGGAGGCCGGAACGCATGAACTCCCGCTCGGCGTCGTCGGCGGCGAGGACGAGGTCCTGCAGCCGCCGCACCGCGGGCTGGCCGCCGAGCTCGTACAGCAGGTTCTGCTCGGTGCGGGTCACCGTGTACGGCTGCCCGATCGGCCGGCAGCCTTGCGACACGACGGAGCGAACCGAGATGTCGTCGGAGAGCAGCACCGCGACCGCCCCGCTGGTGCCGAAGAAGTCGTCCCCGGCGAGGCGGTTGCCGCCCGGACCCGCCGCCGCCGACGCCAGACCGCCGATCACCGTCAGCTCGGGAACCTGCGCGTTGACCAGGCGCAGGAACTCCGGCACCGGGAACGAGTACGGATCGGCCAGCATCAGCAAGGTCCCGCGCGGCGCGACCGTGTCGGGCCAGCCCATGATCACGAAGCCGTCATCCGTCTGCAGCGCATCGAGCACCAGCGGATCGATGCGGCCGGCGCCGAAGCTCGCGGCGAACACCGACAGCGCGGGAGCGTCCTCGATCTCACGAGCGCCGCCCGCGATCGCGACGGCGGTCGTGGCGATCATCGCGTCGGGTTCGAGCAGCTTGCGCACGCCGTGGGCGATGTCCTCGAACGCGCCGACATGGTGCGGCGACGCGAAGCACACGAGGAGATCCGGGCGATCGCCGTCGAACCGTTCGAGGATCTCGCCCGCGACTTCGCCGACCGCTTCGACGGGTGTCGGGTGCAACGAGAGCGCGGCCGCGTACCGGTTCACGAGATCCACACTCCCGGCTTCGACCCGACGGGCTGGGGGACTTGAATCCGATCGCGCTCGCCGCAGGTCACGCGAGCGGGAGCGCGGTGAGCGGGACCGTGACCGCGGAACCGCTCTCGAGGATCGTGCAGCGCGCCTCGATCGTTCCGGGCTCCTCGAAGTCGAGCTCGCCGCGCACGAGGCGGTACCCGAATTTGCCGGGCTCCACGAAGAACGGCTGACTGTTCCGCCCGACCTCTTCACCGGATTCCCGTACGAACACGGTCTCGAGCGTGCCGTTGCCCTCGCTCCCTGCGGGTGACCGCACGAGGACGACGAGGTGAGGGGTCATCGCGGCCGGATACGACTCGACGGCCGTCGAGAAGAACGCGCCGGTGATGTCGATGCGCGTCGACGGCCCTTCGACCTGGCGGAATTCGATGCCTTCGACGAACAGCGCCGCGACGATCTCCATGGCAGGAAGCTAGCGGCTACAGCTCCGGTTCTTCCCGCACGACGAGGCCGACGGCGAGGGCGAGATCCAGCGCGATCGGCACGACTTGCGCGCGGTTGATGATCGCGCCGCGCAGCGAACCGATGCCGCGCAGTCCGTCGAGACGGGTCTCCCGGAGATCCACCTCCTCGCAGTGCACCTGCGTGAAGTCGGCGCCCGAACAGTCACTCCCCGCGAACGTCACGCGCTCGAGCCGGCCCGCAGTGAAGTCGGCAGTGGTGAGGCCGCACCGTTCGAACTGCACGTCCGACAGCTGGGCCATGCGGAAGTTCGCATCGTCGAGCCGGCAATCGACGAAGTCCGTGTTGCGAAGCAGTGCTTGCGCGACCTCACTCCCCGTGAACCGGCAGTCGAGACACCGGACGCGGCGCCAGGACGCTTCCGAGAAGTCGGCGCCGGCGAGATCGCACCGTACGAACTCCACGTCGACGAGCCGCGCCTGGTCGAACCGCGCGCCCGCGAAGCGCACACCCGTGAACCGGCAGCGCGCGAACTCACCTCGGGACAGCTCGGCGGCCGAGCGATCCGCGTCGGACAGCTCGAGATCGGCGAGGTCCGCATCCGGTTCGAAGTCGATGGACGCGGAGGCTAACAACGCGAGCGCGCAGCGGCGGTCGAGGGCTGCACCTTTTCGCGTATGTTGCACGCATGGCCCGCGTGCTCTCGACGTCGGAAGGCACGCTCCAACACCACGACTTCGGCCCGGCCGAATGGGCATTGTTCGCGGTGCCGCCGCTCATCTGGGGCTGCTCGTTCCTGCTGATCGCCGTCGGTCTCGACCACTTCGCCCCGACGGTCGTGACGATGCTCCGCATCGCGTTCGGTGCGGTCACGCTCTCGGTGTTGCCCGCGGCGCGGCGTTCGATCCCGATCCGCGAGCTGCCGCGCCTCGCGTTCGTCGCCGCGACCTGGATGGCGATTCCGTTCTCCTGCTTCTCGCTGGCCGAGCAATGGATCAACTCCTCGCTCGCGGGCATGCTGAACGGCGCCATGCCGCTCATGACCGCGACGATCGCGGCGGTGCTCCTGCGGCGCGCGCCGGGGCGAGTACAGGTCGCCGGATTGACGATCGGCTTCGCGGGTGTCGTCGCCGTGATGTGGCCGGCCCTGCGTGACGGATCGTCTTCGAGCATCACTGGCGTGTTGCTGTGCTTGCTCGCGCTGCTCTGCTACGGCTTCGCCGCGAACGTGTCGGTGCCGTTGCAACAGCAATACGGCACCTTGCCGGTCATCTTCCGCGCCCAACTGCTCGCGTTGCTGATGACGGCGCCGTTCGGCATCGTCGGTATCGGCCACTCTTCGTTCGCGTGGGGTTCGCTCGCAGCCGTCGTGGCACTCGGATCGCTCGGTACCGGTGTCGCGTTCGTGGCGATGGGCGCGCTCTTGGTGCGCGTCGGCGCCGCGCGTGGTTCGGTCGCGATCTACTTCGTGCCGGTCGTGGCCGTCATCGCCGGCGTCGTCTTCCGAGACGAGCACATCGCCGCGCTGTCGCTCGTGGGGATGGTGTTCGTCGTGCTCGGCGCGATGCTCACGAGCCGGGCCGATCGACGGCCGGCCAACGCGCCTGCAGGCTGAGCGACTCGGGATCGAGCCACACGAGCTCCGCGCGGCAGCCCGGCGCGATGCGGCCGCGGTCCGTCAACCCCAACGCGCGGGCCGGATTGCCGGTTGCGGTGCGCACCGCCTGACCCAGCGGGACGCCGAGGGTGACGAGATGCTGCACGGATTCGAGCATGGTGACGACCGAGCCGGCGAGCGTGCCGTCGGCGAGCCGGGCCGCGCCGTCGCGCACATCGAGATCGCCCCCGACGCGGTCGGTCACGAGCACCGCGTCGGGCCGGGCGGTGAGCGCGATGCGCAACGCCGCCGGATGGACATGCACGAGGTCCGCGATGAACGACGGCACGAGCCGCCGGTCGTCGAGCGCGGCGCCTGACAGCCCCGGCTCGCGGTGATGCCACGGCCGCATGCCGTTGAAGAGGTGCGTGACCATCCGCGCGCCCGCGTCTGCGGCGGCGCGCGCTTCCGCATAGGTCGCGGTGCTGTGGCCGAGGGAGACGACGATCCCGCGCTCGCTCAGCGCGCGCGTCGCGGCCAGGCCCGGATCGGACTCGGGCGCGAGCGTGACGATGCGGACCAGACCCTCATGGCGGTCGCAGCACGCGAGCAACCACTCGAGGTCGACCGGCCGGAGGAGCTCGACGGGGTGCGCGCCCGGTGCGCCGCCGAGGAACGGACCTTCTAGGTGCACACCGATTGCCGCGGGGCGCGGTCGCGCACCTTCGCCAACCGGTCGAGCATCGCGCCGTACTGCTCCAACGGCGCGCTGACGATCGTCGGGACGCAGGTGGTGCAGCCGCCGGCGACGAGCTCGTCGATCGCCGCGACGATCTCGTCGACGCTCGCGGTCGCGAAGTCGACGGTACCGGCGCCGTTGATCTGCACGTCGACGAACCCGGGTGCGAGGACGGCATCCGGGTGGTCGACGACTTCGGCGCCGTGACCGCCGGCAGGGGGCGCGCCGGATCCGACGGCGACGATCCGGTCGTCCTCGACCACGACCCACGCCGGTGACGGCGATGTGCCGCCGTCACCCGTGATGATCCGGGACGCGGTCAGAACCGGCACGACTCAAGCCCGGTCGCGCCAGAGCGCGATCCGCAACTTCGCGAGCCCGAGCAACGTCCGTGGCACACGCCGGAGGATCGACGTGCGCGCCGGTCGCCGTTCGACGACCGACACCGGGATCTCACCGACTTGGAGACCGGCGCGCTCGGCCCGCAGGATCAGCTCGGTGTCGAACAGGTCCTCGCCGAAGCGGCACGCTCGCGCGACGGGCTCGATCGCGGCGCGTTGCATCGCCTTCATGCCGTGCGTGTCGGAGACCTTCAAGCCGAACAGCACGCGCAGCAGCAGCGCGAACGTCGCGGTGACGAGCTGTCGCAACGGCGGCCGTTCGTCCTGGGCGCCCGCGCCGCGCTTCGTGCCAACCACGATCGCGGGGCCACCGGCGGCGGTGACCCGCGCGACCGCGGCGTCGAGGAACGCGAGGTCGTAGAAGTCGACGTCGAAATTCACCACGGCCTCACCGCGGGCCGCGAGCAAGCCGGCGTGCAACGCGGCGCCGTAGTCGGCGCGGGCGAGGCGTTCGACGCCGACCTCGGAATACTTGTCGGCGAGGTCCCGCGCGAGTGCCGGCGTGCCGTCCGTCGAACCGTTCTCGCACACGATCACCTCGAACGGCTGGTGCCGCGCCCGCATGCCTTCGACGACGTCGCTGACGGTGCTCTCGAGGATGTCGGCCTCGTTGAACGCGGGCATGACGACGCTCACCTTCAGGCCGTCCCGCCCAACGGCGCCGGACGCGCCGCTCGCGGTCACGTCAGCCGCCGGTCGCGAAAGGGTGGTGCGCCGTCGAACCGCGTCGAGTGCCGCCCGGCGTGCAGCACGATCTCCGAACCGTGCGCGTCGAACGTCGCGTCGGCCGTCGGCGCGCGCTCGTCGCCGTCGACGACGACCCGCACCGCCGCGCCGGCGTCCCGGGTCCAGTCCTCGTAGGCGCGCAGCGCGAGCCGGCACAGCGCGTCGATGGCGTTCTCGTCCTCCCGCACGGCCAGCTCCACGTCAAGGCCCGGAAGGCCTCCGGCGAGCTGCACGACGGGCGTGTACAGCGCGAAGCGTGGGCCGAACACCACGCGATCGTTGCCGCGTGCCGCCTGCCAGGTGAACAGCAACACGAACGCATGCTGCATCGCGTCGTCGGCATCCGGGGCGACGGCCTGCAACGTCCCGTCTCCGCGCGCGGCGACCGGGCGGATCTGTTGGACCAGACGCAAAGCCGCGAGACCGGCAGCCGCTTCGACGCGAGCCGCAGCCGCCCACGGTCCGACCTCGGCCACCCACTGCTCGTCGTCCGCGAACGCATCGGGGAGCGCGGCGAGCGGCGCGCAGGCCGGCGGCGAGCTCGCGCACCGGCTCCATCCAATCCGGGCCGTCCACCACGCCGGCAAGCGTCCGCACCTGCGCCGCGATGTCGAGCGCGGCGGGGCCAGGAGCGCGCTGTCGGCGCACGCGTGCGCGAGCACGGCGAGCGCGTCCGCGTGTGCACCACCGGCGTCGGAGATGGCAGCGGCCCACGCCTGGGTGGGGTCGTACGAATCGGGATGCGCGAGGAAGGTTGCCGCGGCGCCCACGGCGACCATGGACGCGCGCGGTTGCACCATCGGGTTGCAGAGCACGCCGCTCGTCACGGACGCGAGGTCGGCCTCGCGGCCGACGTACGGACCGAGATGCAACGACGCGGTCATGGTCGCGTCGTTCACCGGGAAGTTGTCCCAGATCAGTGGCGGCCGCCCTCCGAGCGCGGCGGCGCGGGCGCGGGCGTCCGCGGCGGTGATGGTCGGCGAACACACGGTCGGCCCGGTCCACATCACGTCGACGCCTTCGGGGAGCCCCGCGGCGAGGTCGGTGAGGTACGGCGACGGCTGCATCCCGACGTACTCGGTCGGGCACACCGTCATCGTCACGTCCGGCACCGACGCCGTGAGCGACCCGAGCAGCGCGGTCGCGAGATCCGCGTGGCGCGGCGCGAGCCCGGGTCGCATGGGGATGTCGTCGAGCAGCAGCAGGAACCACGACACGCCGGCGTCGGCGAGACCGAGCATCTTCGCGAGCAACACCGAGCGGTCGGTCGCCGCTTCGTACGTGATGTCGAGGCCGGGCGAGAGCGCGAACCCGAAGCGGACGCCCACGTCGTCGGCACGCGCCGCGAGGTCCTTGAAGCGCTGCAACTCCTCGGCCGTGTACGGGTCGCGCCAACCGGCGCGGTGCTTCACGTCGTCCTTCGGCGCGTACGCGTACGCGTTCATGTCGTGCGCGGCGAGGAACGTCAGCATGTCGAGCCGCGCGTCGTGCGACCACGGCGGTCCGTAGAACCCTTCGACGATGCCTCGCACACCGAATGTCCGGCCGGTCACACGGTTAGGGTAGGCAGCGGTCGGCCACAGAACCGATCATCGAGGGGGACACCGATGACTGCGACGCCGAACGACGCGCCGAACGCCGCGCCGAATGCCGCGCCGAACGCCGCGCCCGACGTCCTGGCGGTGCACGCGCAGGCCCAGCCCGACCGCGTCGCCGTGGTCGTCGACAGCAGCGGCGGTGGCACGGAAGGCTCGACGACGTTCGGCGAGCTCAACGGCATCGTGAACCGTCTCGCCAACGGCCTGCTCGCGGCGGGCGCACGCAACGGTGAGCGACTCGTGTGGTGCGGCCCGAACTCGCTCGAGGTGCTCGCGACGATCCACGCGGCCCGCAAGCTCGCACTGGTGGCGGTTCCGTTGTCGTACCGGTTCAACGCGGAGGAGATGGCGTACGTCATCGACAACTCCGACGCGACGACCGTCGTCGTAGACGCCGAACAGGCGCCGCTCGTCGCGCAGGTCCGCGCCGACATCCCGAAGGTGCGTACGGTCGTTGTGTACGGGGGGCCGGTGCCCGAGGGGTGCACGGGCTGGGACGAGTTGCTCGCGGCCGCCCCGGACACCGAACCCGCGGCGCCCGCAGACGCGTCCGAGGCCGGCGCGGCGATGATCTACACGTCCGGCACCACCGGAAAGCCCAAGGGCGCGCTGCGCACCTCGACCGATCGCACCCTCGTGTTCGCGCTGCTCGCGGAGCTGAACCTGCTGCACGAGAACTCGGTGCACCTCACCACCGGTCCGCTGTACCACTCCGGTCCGCTCGCGTTCGCGTCGCTCTCGCACACGCTCGGCGCGCCGATCGTCGTGCTGCGCAAGTTCGACGCAGCCCGCTGGATCGAACTGGTGAAGGTGCATCGCGTCACCAACACGTTCTCCGCCCCGACGCAGTTGAAGCGGATCGTGTCGCTGCCGGCCGAGACACTGGCAACCGCCGACCTGTCGACGATGGTCACGCTGATCGCCAACGCGGCGCCGGTGCCGTACTCGCTGAAGGAAGAGATCGTCGCCAAGCTCGGCGACGGCTTCCTCTACGAGGTGTACGGATCCACCGAGCTCGGTGTCGACACCGTGTTGCAGCCGCAAGACCAACTACGCAAGCCCGGCTCGTGCGGCAAGCCGTACGGCGGTATCGAGATCCGCATCGTGAAGGACGACGGTGAGCTCGCCGCGCCGAACGAGCCCGGCGAGCTCTTCGTGCGCACCACGCTCGCGATGGACGGCTACCACCGCACCGAGCAGCAGCTGACCGAGCTCGAGGACCACGACTGGAAGTCGGTCGGCGACGTCGCCTACGTCGACGACGAGGGCTACGTCTACATCTGCGACCGCAAGAAGGACATGATCATCTCCGGCGGGGTCAACATCTATCCCGCCGAGATCGAGTCCGTGCTGTACGCGCACCCGCAGGTGCTCGACGCGGCCGTGTTCGGTGTCCCGGACGACGAATGGGGCGAGCGCGTGTACGCGATCGTGCAAGCCAAGGCAGGGGAGCCGATCTCGCTCGACGAACTGCGCACGTTCGTCGAGCCCCGCCTTGCCGCGTACAAGCGTCCACGCGACTACGAGCTGCGCGACGAGCTCCCGCGCACCGACTCCGGCAAGCTGCTCAAGCGCGTCCTGCGCGACGAGTACTGGAAGGACAGCGACCGCTCGGTCTGACCGGCGCGAGCGACCCTCGGGCGTCCGGCGGCGCGTCAGCGACGCACGCGTTTGGAGCTGCGCGTGGCCCATGACCGGTCGGAGACTCCAAACGCGACCGTCGCTGGGGCACCGTGGCGGGGTGCGAGCGCGCCCCTTCGGTACCCTCCTCGCGTGCCGACGCTGTCCGAAGCTGCCTCGAAGGATCTCCTGCGCGCGTACGGCGTGCCTGTCCTGGCCGAACGCGTCGCGGGCGACGCCGATGGCGCCGTGGCCGCGGCCGTGGACCTCGGCTTCCCGGTCGTCGTGAAGCTGTGCGGCGACGCGATCGCCCACAAGACCGAGCGCGGCCTCGTGCGGCTCGGACTCCGAGACGCCGTCGGCGTGCACGACGCCGCGGCCGAACTGCTCGCGGCGGCCCGGCCCGATGACGGCGACGTCGCGCTGCTCGGTCGCGCCGATGGTCTCCGGAACGCGTGAGCTGATCGCCGGACTCGTCCGCGATCCGCAGTTCGGTCCCTGCGTGATGTTGGGCGTCGGGGGAGTGCTCGCCGAAGCGATCGGCGACGTCGGGTTCCGCGTCGTTCCGGTCTCCGAGGTCGACGCGGCGGCGCTTGTCGACGATCTGCGACTGCAGTCACTGCTGGGCGAGTTCCGTGGCGAGCCCGCGGTCGACCGGGACGTCCTCGTCGCCGTGCTCACCGGCCTGTCGCGGCTCGCAACAGATCGCGCCGGACGTGGAGGCGGTCGACGTCAATCCGCTCATCGTCGTCGACGGCCGGCCGGTGGCAGTCGACGCGCTGGTCGAGGTCGACGCGACCGCGGCGGGCACGACGCCGGACGCGGTGCCACGCGACGCGGGCACGGCGACCCGTCCGCGGACGCGCGACGACGCGGGCTTCGAGGCGCTGTTCGCACCGCGCGGTGTCGTCGTCGCCGGCGCCTCGACGCACCCGGGGAAGTTCGGGTTCGTCGCGCTCCACAACATCCTCGCGGCGGGCTTCCCGGGCCCGGTCGCCGCGACCAACCTGGAAGCGGTGCCCGTGCTCGGGATCGACACCGTGCGCGACATCGCCGAGCTGCCCCCTGGCCCATGGGATCTCGTCTTCGTGTGCACGCCCGCCGCGACCAACGCCGACCTCCTGCGCGCCGCGGCGAAGCAGGGCATCCGCGCCGCGTTCGTGACGAGCGGCGGGTACGGCGAGGCGGGTGCGGATGGCCGTCGCGCCGAAGCCGACCTCGTCGAGCTCGCGAGCGAGCTCGGCATCCTCCTCGCCGGGCCGAACGGTCAGGGCGTGGTGTCCACGCCCGCACGGCTCTGCGCGCAGATCGTCGCGCCGTACCCGCCCGCCGGCCGCATCGCGATCGCGAGCCAGTCCGGGAACTTCGTCTCGTCGTTCCAGAACTGGTCCGTACAGACCGGCGTCGGTGTGAGCCGCGCGGTCTCGGCCGGCAACGCGGCCGCGGTCACGATCGCCGACTACCTCGACTACTACGCCGACGATCCCGAAACCGCGGTCGGCCTTGCGTACGTCGAAGGTGTCACCGACGGTCGCGCGCTCTACGAACGGCTGCGTGATGTCGCCCGGCGCAAGCCGGTCGTGCTCGTCAAAGGCGGCACGACGAGCGGCGGCGAACGTGCCGCCGCCAGCCACACCGGATCCCTCGCGTCCGACGATCGGGTCTTCGACGGCATGTGTCGTCAAGCCGGCATCACGCGCGCGACCACGATCGAAGAGGCGTTCGAGGCCGCGGCGACGTTCGCGACGCAGCCGCTGCCCCGCGGGCCACGTGTCGCGGTGCTCACCACTGCGGGCGGATGGGGCGTCGTCACCGCCGACGCGATCGTGCGGACCGGCACCCTCGAGCTCATGGCCCTCCCCGACGAGCTCCGCGCCGCGATCGACGAGAAGCTGCCGCCCCGGTGGAGTCGCAACAACCCGATCGACTTCGCAGGCGGCGAGACGCGCGACACCATTCCCGAGGTGATGGAGATCGTCGCTCGGCATCCCGAGGTCGACGCGATCGTGTACCTCGGCCTGGGCATCCAGTCGAACCAGGCCCGGCTCATGCGCGACGGGCCGTTCTACCCGGACCACGGGCTCGAGCGGATCGTCGACTACCACGAGCGCCAGGACGCGCGGTTCGCGCAGGCGGCGGCCGAGGTGTCGGACGCGACCGGGAAGCCGATCCTCACCGCGACCGAGCTCGCCGTGGCCGCGCCGGACAACCCCGGGCCCGCGGCGGTCCGCGCCAGCGGACGGCTCTGCTATCCCTCGGCGAATCGTGCCGTGACGGCGCTTGCGCACCTGTGGCAGTACGCGCGCGCTCGCGCCCGCCACGACCTCGATTGACTCCGCGCCGGCGCGCAGTCCTGCGCGTCGTGGGGCTCGTGCTGGTCGTCGCCGCGGTGGTGTGCGCCGTGATCGCGCTGCGCGACGACGAACCCGCGGCCGCGACACCGGCAGCCACCGCCAGCCCCGCAGCATCCTCGCCGCTGTTGTCTCCCCGGCGGATTCCGTACGTGTTCACGGATGCGGCCGCGCGCGTCGCGCTGGCCAACACGCTCGCGGCCTACGTCGGCAAGTACAACGCGTGCGTCGCGGTCGACGACCCGGGCGCACCTGGCGCGCCCGTCGCGGCGGTCCAGGCGGACCACGCGTTCGCGCCGGCGTCGACGCTGAAGCTCGTCACGGGCGCGGCTGCGCTCTCCGTACTCGGCCCCGACCACACCTTCGTGACGCGCGCCAAGCTCACCGATGACGGGAACCTCTTCCTCGTCGGCGGCGGTGACCCCGTGCTCACCACCCCGCAGAACGAGCAACGGATCCGCAACAGCGCGCGCACCCGCGCCGACGTCATCACGCCGCTGGCGTCCCTCGCGGACGCGATCGTCGCGAGCGGTGTGAAGTCGGTACCGGCGATCGTCGCCGACGACTCCCGTCAGGACGACCTTCGCTTCCTCCCGCAGTGGAAGAGCAACTACACCGCCGACATCGGGCCGCTCGGCGCGCTCACCGTCGACGACGGCATCGCCGGAGGCAAGCGGGTCACTGATCCTGCGTTGAACGCGGGCGCGCAGCTGCAAGCGCTGCTCGCGGCACGCGGCGTGACCGTGGGTGGTGTCGTGCGCGGCAAGGCGCCCGCCGACGCGCGCGATGTCGGCTCGGTCACATCGCCACCGCTCTCCGACATCGTCGCGAGCATGCTCACGTCGAGCGACAACCAGACCGCCGAGATGCTCGTGCGCGAAGTCGGGCTCGCCGCGGTGGCGACGGATCGACCGCGGCCGGGACACGGGTCGCGACCGACGCGCTGAAGGACCTCGGCGTGAGCACCGCCGGCCTCGATCTCGAGGACGGCTCCGGACTCGCGCCGGCGAATCGCGTGACGTGCACGACGCTGCTCGAAACCCTCGCGCTCGCCCGCGACGCCCGTTTCGCGGCGCTCGACCGCGGCCTGCCCGTCGCGGGGAGCACCGGAACGCTGGCCGCTCGCGGCGACGGGCTCGAAGGGCAGCTGCGCGCCAAGACGGGCTACATCGACGACGTCGCGGGGCTCGCCGGGATCGTCGACGATACCGAGCACTTGCGGTTCGCGTTCCTGGCCAACGACGCGTTCTCGGCCGCGGGCGGCCGCGCGATCGCCGATCAGGTCGCGCGCCTGGTGGCCGCCTACCCACAGGCGCCGGCGAACCAAGTCGTCCCCGCCCCATGACCGGACGCGGCCCGACCTCATGAGAAGGTGTTGCGACCGGCACCCCTGCGGGGAAGACTCCTGCGCCGAGCCGGGAGCCCCTGACCGCGCGGCAGAACCAGGAGCAGTGCGTGGCCGACAATCCGCAACAGACGATCCGGGAACTGAAAGACCTGGTCGTCGCGTATGCGAAGCAGGAGACGATCGACCCGATCAAGGGCCTCGGTCGGTTCGTCGGGTTCGGTATCGGCGGCGCGGTGCTGCTCGGCACCGGTTGCTTCTTCCTCGCGATGGCGATCCTGCGCGTGCTCCAGACCCAAACCGGTGACGCCTTCGCCGATTGGCGTTCGTTCCTGCCGTACCTGATCGTGGTGATCCTCCTGCTCATCGTCGCGTTCATCGCGTACCTGGCGGCGAAGAAACGGAGGCTCCCCGAATGAGCGCGAAGAAGCCCGACTCGGCGGTTCCCGAGAAGGTCACCCGCGACGACATCGAGGCCAAGCTCCGCGAGCTGCGAGGTGAGGTCGACAGCCGCGTCGAGGACGTGAAGATCTCACTCACCGTCGTCGCGGTCGCGGTTGCGACCACCGCGGTCGTCGTCGCGTACTGGTTGGGCCGGCGGCGGAGCAAGAAGCGTCAGCCCGTGTTCGAGATCCGGAGACTCTGACGTGTACATCGTCCTGCTCCGGCGTCTGACCTGGACCGGCATCCGGCGCGGCATGAGTGGGTCCCGGCCGTGGATGATCCTCGCGATCCTCGCGGTCGGCGCTCGATCGCTCCGCCGGATCTCGCGCAGCCAACCCGAGGTGCTCTACCGGACCAAGATCAACCCCGGCGACATCTTCGTCTTCGGGAGCAAAGAGCCGGTGTAACCGGAGCACCGCTCGCGCCGCGAGTCGCTGCGTGAGGGGGGAGCCGCGCTCCCGCAAGTACCCTGGTGCCCTCATGAAGGTCGTGCTCCGCAACCCGCGTCGCGAGCTCGAGCTGCCGGCTCCCCGGACGGTGGAGCAGCTGCTCCGGCACCTCGAGGTCGTTCCCGAATCGGTCCTCGTGATCCGCAACGAGACCTTGGTGACGCGCGACGAGCGCCTCGGCGACGACGACGTCGTCGAGATCCGCCCGGTCATCTCGGGCGGCGCCCGGTGAACGCTCGCCCGCACCCGACTTCGGTGCTGACGTGAAGTGCCGGCGATGCCGGGAGCCGGCGGTCATCGACATCCGCCGCCACAACGCCGGGTTCTGCCGCGATTGCTTCGTCCGGCACTGCGAGGAGCAGGTCCGCCGCGCCATCGACGACTTCGACATGATCGAGCCCGGCGACCGTGTGCTCGTCGCGGTCTCCGGGCGGCAAGGACTCACTCGGCCTGTGGCAGCTGCTCCGCAGCCTCGGGTACGACGCCGACGGGTTGTACGTCGGTCTCGGCATCGGCGAGTACTCCGACACCTCCGCGTCGTTCGCCCGCGAGCTTCGCGAAGGCGCACGACTTCACCCTCCTCGAGGTCGACCTGCCCGACCGATTACGGGTTCGACGTCCCCGACGGATCGCGGGCGGCGAAGCGCGCGCCGTGTTCGGCGTGCGGGCTCTCGAAGCGTCACCTCTTCAACGAGGCGGCGCTGAGCAACGGTTACAACGTGCTCGCGACCGGCCACAACCTCGACGACGAAGCCGCGGTGCTGTTCGGCAACGTGTTGCGGTGGGACGCGCCGTACCTCGGTCGCCAGCATCCCGTGCTGCCGGCGGCACCCGGGTTCGCGCGCAAGGTCAAGCCGCTCGTCCGCCTCGGCGAACGCGAGCTCGCGGCGTACTGCGTGCTGACCGGCATCGACTACATCGTCGAGGAGTGCCCGATGGCGGCCGGCAACCGCCACCTCGGATACAAGGAAGCGCTGAACGCGATCGAAGAACGTTCACCGGGCGCCAAGGCCTCGTTCCTCTTCGGGTTCTTCGACCGCGCCTACGACCGGTTCAGCGGCGACGCCGCGGAAGAGCAAGGCCGAGCTGCGGCCGTGTCGCGAGTCGCGGCGCGCCGACACCCGGCGACCTCTGCGCGTTCTGCCGCCTGCAGGCCCGGGCCACCGGCCGTCGCCTGCCCATGCTCGGCGACCCGGAGCCGGCATCGTGAACCGCCCGTTCGCCGACGGCGACCGCGTGCTCCTCGTCGACAACAAGCAAGCGACGGCACCTCATCACGCTCGCCGCCGGCGGCGCAGTTCCACACCCACGCCGGCATCGTCGAGCACGACGACGATCATCGGCCACGACGAAGGCATCACGGTCCGCAGCGCCACGCGGCGCGCGGCTCATCGCGGTGCGCCCGACCCTCTCCGAGTACGTCCTCGAGATGCCGCGTGGCGCGCAGGTCATCTATCCGAAGGATCTCGGGCCGATCCTGATGCTCGCCGACATCTACCCGGGTGCGCGCATCCTCGAGTCCGGCGTCGGGTTCCGGCGCGCTCTCGTGCGCGCTCCTGCGTGCGACGGGTCGCGACGGGCGCGTCACGGGCTACGAGCTCCGTGACGACTTCGCCGACCGCGCCGTCGCGCAACGTGCACGCGTTCCTGGGCGACGACGTCCCGCTCGACGTCCACGTACGCGACGTCTACGAAGGCATCGACGAGCACGACCTCGATCGGGTCGTGCTCGACCTACCCGAACCGTGGCGCGTGGTGAAGCACGCGGTGGAGGCGCTGCGGCCGGGCGGCATCCTCGTCGCGTACCTCCCCACGATCCTGCAGGTCGGGCGGCTGCGTGAGGAACTGAACGAGGCGCCGTTCGGCATGGTGGAGTCGCTCGAGGTGCTGCAACGCAGCTGGCACGTCGAGGGCCAGTCGATCCGCCCGGACCACCGCATGGTCGCGCACACCGGGTTCCTGACCCACGCGCGCCTCTTGGTGGCCGACGGCTGAACCGGTCATGAACGCGCTCGACATCGCGATCATCGTGGCGGTGCTCGCCGCCGGCATCGGCGGCTGGCGGCTCGGCTTCGTCGCGCGCGTGTTCGCGTGGGCGCGGCGTCGCGCTCGGGCTGGTCATCGGCATCCACTACGTCCCACAGCGTCGTCACCGCGTTCGGCGGCACCAGCGCCGACGACCGGGTGACGGTCGCGGTGCTGTTCCTCGTGCTGGTCGCGACGCTCGGCCAGGCACTCGGCCTCGGGCTCGGCGTCGTCGTCCACCGCTACTCGGGTGACGGCACCCCGCTGCCGAGCTGGGACCGGATCGCGGGCGCGGCGGTCGGCACGTTCGGCGTGCTCGCTGCTGGTCTGGATGACGATCCCGTCGCTCGCGACGGCGAAGGGTTGGCCGGCCCGGATGGCGCGCGGCTCCGCGGTCATCGGTTTCCTCGACGATCTCACGCCGGACCAACCCGCCCAGTTCGCGGCGTGGGGTCGCGCGATCTCCGACGCGCCGTATCCCTCCGCGCTCGGTCCGCTCGACTCGCCGCCCGACCCCGGGCTCCCGCCCGAGGCGGCCATCTCGGCGGTGGTCGACAGCAAGGTCCGCAGGTCGATCGTGAAGGTCAGCGGACGCGCGTGCCGCCAGATCCAAGAAGGCAGCGGATGGGTCACGACGAGCGGCCTCGTCGTGACCAACGCACACGTCGTCGCGGGGGAGGACGACACCACGGTCGAGGACTCCACCGGCCGCGAGTACGACGCGCGCGTCGTCGCGTTCGACCCGGTGCGCGACCTCGCCGTGCTGCGCGTCCCGAGTCTCGACGCGGCCGGCTTGCCGCTCGGAGCAGGTGGGCGTCGGTGATGTCGGCGCCGTGTACGGGCACCCGGGCGGCGGTCCGCTGCGCGCCGCGCCCGCGCGCGTCGGCGAGAAGATCGTCGCGGTCGGCACCGACATCTACCGCACCGGTTCGAGCCGGCGGAACGTCTTCGTCCTCGCCGCGTCGCTGGCACCGGGCGACTCGGGTGGCGCGCTCGTCAACACCAACGGCGACGGTGATCGGTGTCGCGTTCGCGATCGATCCCGGCAACGACGGGACGAGCTACGCGATCACCGACGAGGAAGTGCGCGCGGTCCTCGACACCGTCGACTTCCAGGGCGCCGACACCGGCCACTGCCTCGTCGGCTGAACCGCGATCACGGGCACCGCGCGGCGAACGGGGCCGGAACGCGAGCGAGGGGCCCGGATGGACCCCTCGGAGCTCGTGACGATTTCGTGTCGGGCGGGTTTCGGCCGCCGCGCGTCGGACTGCGGCTACTCGACCTCGATGAAGATGCACTCGCCGGGGCACTCCTCGGCGGACTCGACGACTGCGTCGAGCTGACCGTCGGGGATGTTCGCCAGACCCTCGGCGCCACCCGGGTTGTCGAACACCTTGTCGCCCTCTTTGACGTACGCGAGACCGTCGTCGAGCAGGGTGAACACGTCCGGGGCGATCTCTTCGCAGAGCCCGTCACCCGTGCAGAGATCCTGGTCGATCCAGACCTTCATCGATGTCCTCACTTCTCGGGGGTTCAGGTCTCCGGGTCAGGTCCGCGGGGATCGGGTCGAGAGACACTTGGGATAGCCGATAATTTATCACAAGTGCATGTGACAAATCCAGCATCGCGGAAACCGCGCGGGAACGGTATCGGATGCACACAGGCGGACCTGAACGCAGGAGTAGGGTCGCGAATGGTCGGAGGAGGTGGTCAGTCATGGCGTCCGAGCACGAGCGGCGACTGACCGAGTACGAGGCTCAAGTCGACCAGCTCCAAGAGATGATCAAGGGCCTCGAGGAAGAGGTCGTCGTCCTGCGGCGGCGTCTGCAGGACGCGCCGAAGCGGGTGCGCACGCTCGAAGAGCGTCTGCTCGAGACCAAGGGACAGCTCGCCCAAGCCGTCTCCCAGAACGAGAAGCTGTCAGCCACCTTGCGCGAGGCGCGCGAGCACATCGCCGCGCTCCGCGAAGAGGTCGAGAAGCTCACGATGCCGCCGTCGGCGTACGGCACGTACCTCGGCACGAACGACGACGGCACCGTCGACATCTTCACCGCGGGCCGCAAGATGCGGGTCGCGCTGCACCCCGAGATCGAAGGCGACGAGTTGCGCCGCGGCCAGGAGGTCGTGCTCAACGAGTCGCTCAACGTCGTGCTCGCGCGTTCGGCCGACGTCGCCGGTGAGGTCGTGACGTTCAAGGAGCTGCTCGAAGGCGGCACGCGCGCGCTCGTCATCGGCCGCGCCGACGAGGAGCGCGTCTGCGAGCTCGCCGACGAGCTCCAGGACGTGAAGATCCGCGCCGGCGACCACCTGCTGATGGAAGGCCGCTCGGGCCTGCTGCTCGAGAAGCTGCCCCGACCCGAGGTCGAGGAGCTGGTGCTCGAAGAGGTCCCCGACGTCTCCTACGACGACGTCGGCGGCCTCGACGAGCAGATCGAGATGATCAAGGACGCGGTCGAGCTGCCGTACCTCTACGGCGACCTGTTCCGCGAGCACGAGCTCCAACCGCCGAAGGGCATCTTGCTGTACGGCCCGCCGGGCTGCGGCAAGACGCTCATCGCGAAGGCGGTCGCCAACTCGCTCGCCAAGCGCGTCGCCGAGCGACACGGAACTCCAAGGCCCGCTCGTACTTCTTGAACATCAAGGGCCCCGAGCTCCTCAACAAGTACGTCGGGGAGACCGAGCGCCAGATCCGGCTCATCTTCCAGCGCGCGCGCGAGAAGAGCGAAGAGGGCTACCCGGTCATCGTGTTCTTCGACGAGATGGACTCGTTGTTCCGCACGCGTGGTACCGGCATCTCATCCGACATCGAATCGACGATCGTGCCGCAGCTCCTCGCCGAGATCGACGGCGTCGAGCTGCTGAAGAACGTCATCGTGATCGGCGCGTCGAACCGCGAGGATCTCATCGACCCCGCGATCCTGCGGCCCGGTCGCCTCGACGTGAAGATCAAGATCGAGCGCCCCGACGTCGACAGCGCGAAGTCAGATCTTCACGCAGTACCTCACGAACAACCTGCCGCTCTCCGAGACCGAGTTGAAGGACGCGGGCGGCGACCCCGACGAAGCGATCCGGCGCATGATCGACACGGCCGTCGGCCACATGTACGCGACGGGCGACGAGAACAAGTTCCTCGAGGTCACGTACCAGAACGGCGACAAGGAGACTCCTGTACTTCAAGGACTTCTCGTCGGGCGCCATGATCGAGAACATCGTGCGGCGCGCGAAGAAGCTGTCGATCAAGCGAGCGATCGCGAACGGCGAGCGCGGCATCGGCTCCGACGACCTCCTCGACTCGATCAAGCAGGAGTTCCGCGAGCACGAGGACCTGCCGAACACGACCAACCCGGACGACTGGGCGAAGATCTCCGGCAAGAAGGGCGAGCGCATCGTCTACGTGCGCACGATCGTCAACGAAGGCCAGTCGGACCAGGGCGGCCGGCAGATCGAACGCGTCACGACCGGCCAGTACCTGTAAGCACCCTGTGTAGTCACTGAGAATCGCGGCACGATTCGGCTCTTGCTGTCGCGCGTGTGCAAATTGGGTACAGCAAGTCGTCGCGTCCCTTCGGACGCGACGACCGCGTCCGCCCTATGGCCGTCACTTCTTCACCTCCCGCCGCCACCCGCTGGCGCGCCCTCGACGGCGTGCGCGGCGCGGCCGTGCTCGCGGTCGTCGTCTGGCACGTCTACCGGTTGACGGTCGCGCGTGGCATGGACTCGCACGCGGTGCCGGTGATGTTCTGGCCGCTCGGTATCACGCGCCTCGGGGTCGACGTCTTCTTCGTGCTCTCGGGGTTGCTGGTCGTGCACAGCTGGGAGACGACGCGCGCTCGCGCCGCCAACCGCGGACGCGCCGCGTTCGAGTTCTTACGCCGACGCGCGACCCGCATCCTCCCGGCGTACTGGGTGTCGCTGCTGGTGCTCGTCCCGCTCCTCGGTGCGTCGCTGCTCGATCATCCGAAGCGGCTGATCGCGTTCGCGACGCTGAACCAGTACGTGAAGTTCTGGCTCCCGGACAAGCTCAACCCCGTCACGTGGAGCTTGACCACGGAGTGGCACTTCTACCTGCTCGTGCCGCTCGTCGCGTGGCTGCTCGCGAGTCGGTCGCTGGACCGTTCTGGGCGGCTGCCTCGTGCTCACGATCGTGTGGTGGTTGCACACACCCTTGCTCCTCCCTTCGAGCTTCGTGTTCGGGCGGCTCGACCAGTTCGTGGTCGGCGCGATCGTCGGACAACTCGCACGCGAGACGCCGGGCCACGGGCTCGTGCGCTTCACCCGTGCGCCGCTGGTGCTGCCGGCCGCGCTCGGCGGGCTGTTCCTACTGGGTACGTATCACGGCGCGACCCTCGGTCTCGCGAACAACGCGGTCATGGACGCGCTGCTCCACCCATTGTTCGGACTGCTGACCGCGATCGTGTTGTTGCGGTTGCTCACCGCGCCGTCGGCGCGCACGCTGCCGGCCGAGCGCACGCTCGCGTGGTTCGGCACGATCAGCTTCGGCCTGTACTTGTGGCACTACCCGATCCTCGATCAGGGACTGCGGTGGACTCGCGCGTCGGTACCGCTCCCGTCTCCGGTCGCGACCCTCCTGGCTGTTCCCGTCCTCTGCGCCCTCGCGGTCGCGGCGGCGAAGCTCTCCTTCGTGCTCATCGAGCGCCCGTTCTCGAGCCGCCGGAACCGCACAGACCCCCCGAACGGCGCCAGTACACTCGCTCCGTGGCCGTCCCCAAGATCGTGGGAATCGAGACCGAGTACGGCGTGACGCTCCGGGGCGCGCCCGATCCGAACCCCGTGGTCGCGTCGAGCCTGCTGATCAACGGGTACGTCGAGCAGCGACGCGTCGGCTGGGACTTCGAAGACGAATCACCCGGACGCGACGCGCGCGGCTTTGCGCGCGACGGCTCGCAACCGCCCGAGGTCGAGACGCACCTCGTGAACGCGGTGCTCACGAACGGTGCCCGCTACTACGTCGACCACGCGCACCCCGAGTACTCCACACCCGAGTGCAGCGACCCGCTGCAGGCCGTGCTCTACGACAAGGCGGGGGAGCGCATCCTCGCCCGCTCGATGGACGCGGCCCGCCGGCTGCTACCCGCGGGCCAGGAGATCGTCGTCTACAAGAACAACAGCGACGGCAAGGGCAACTCGTACGGCTGTCACGAGAACTACCTCGTCGATCGCAACGTCCCGTTCGCGATGCTCGTCCGCAACCTCATCCCGTGGTTCGTCACGCGGCAGGTCTTCACCGGCGCCGGCAAGGTCGGCGCGGAGAACGGCGCCGACGCGGTCGACTACCAGATGAGTCAGCGCGCCGACTTCTTCGAAGAGGAGGTCGGCCTCGAGACGACGCTGAAGCGCCCGATCGTGAACACGCGCGACGAACCCCACGCGGACCCGCAGAAGTACCGGCGGCTGCACGTGATCGTCGGCGACGCGAACCTGTGCGAGGTCGCGACGTTCCTCAAGTGCGGCACGACGGCGATCGTCCTCGCGATGGTCGAGGACGGCTTCATCGACAAGGACCTCTCCATCGCCAACCCGGTTCCGTCGATGCGCGCGGTGTCGCACGACGTGTCGATGCGCGCGACGGTCGACGTCGCCGACCTCGGCGCGTGCACGGCGATCGAGCTGCAATGGGAGTTCCTGCGCCTCGCCCGCAAGTACGCGGACGAAACCGGGCTCGAAGCGTGCGGCGGTGACGAGATCGGCGGCGTCGTGCTCGATCGCTGGGAGCAGACCCTGCACGCGCTCGAACGGGATCCGTTCGAACTGGACGGCCAACTCGACTGGGTCACCAAGTGGAACCTGCTGCGCGCGTACGTCGACCGCGACGACCTCGACTGGGACGACCCCAAGCTCGAGCTCCTCGCGGTGCAGTACCACGACGTCCGACCCGGCCGCTCGCTGTACGAGCGTCTGGTGCGGGCGGGCAAGGTCGAACGCCTGGTCGACGAAGCCGACGTCTACGAAGCCATGTCGGAACCACCGCCCACCACCCGTGCGTATTTCCGCGGTCGCGTGCCTCGCGTTGTGGGCAGACTCGGTGGTGGCCGCGAACTGGGACAGCCTCGTGCTCGACGTCGGGGCCGACCCACTCCGAAGAATCCCGATGATGGAGCCGATGCGTGGTAGCAAGAAGCACGTCGAGCAGTTGTTCACCGAAGTCTCGACGCCCCGGCAGCTCGTAGAGCGGCTGGCGGCGACGTAGGAGGTCAACATGCCGGAGCGGGAGCGCAAACAGAAGCCGGCGCCGAAGGAGCGGGAAGAGGTCGTCGAGGACGTCCCCGCGACCAGTGAGCGCGGCGAGAAGCTGAAGGAAGACATCGACGATCTCCTGGACGAGATCGACTCCGTGCTCGAGGACAACGCGGAGGAGTTCGTCAGGAACTACGTCCAGAAGGGTGGAGAGTGACCGATTTGTTCGGTACAGCGCACACCCGGTTCGAAGATCTGCAGCATCTGCAAGGTCCCAAACCGCTGATCGGAGTTCTACCGGATCGAAGGCGCTCGCGACGGGCGCCGGACCGAGTGCAAGGCCTGCAATCTCGCGGTCCGGGCGGCGAAGTACCGAAACAACCCGAGGCCGGCGATCGAACGAGCGCTGCGGTGGCAGCGTGAGAATCCCGAGCGGCACCAGGCGCGTCAGCGCGAGTACGCCGAGAGCGGGAAGAAGGCGATCTCGGATCGCAAGAGCCACTTGAAGCGGAAGTACGGGCTCACGGTGGAGCAGTACGACGCGATGTTCGCAGCGCAAGGTGGCGTGTGTGCGATCTGCCGCCAGCCCCGGCCCGAGGAACGCACGCTCCACGTCGACCACGATCACGACACGGGCGCGATCCGCGGCTTGCTGTGCTTCACCTGCAACAACGCGCTCGGCGACTTCCGCGACGAGCCCGAACGGTTCCACGCCGCGGCCGACTACCTCGACCGGGACGACGAGCTCGCAGTGCTCGCACGCGGTCGCGCCCGGGCGCTCACGCCGGCCTGAACCCAGCCGTCGACACCGGGCACAGGGAGCGCCGGGCACCCCGGTAGGCTCCGCGATCGATGTCCGATCACGTACTCCCGCGGTTCTCCGCGGACCTCGATCCCGGTCCTTCCTTCGCCGGCTTGCTCCGGCAGGTCGCGCCGCATCAGCTCCCCGGTGCCGGCGCAACCGGTGGCGGCACGCATCCCATCGAAGTGACGCACGGCACCACCGTGCTCGCGATCCGCTTCGCGGGCGGCGTGGTGATGGCGGGCGACCGCCGGGCCACCGCGGGGTTCACGATCGCGAGCCGTCGCATCGAGAAGGTCTTCCCTGCCGATGACTTCTCGGGTGTCGCGATCGCCGGCGCGGCCGGACCCGCGGTCGAGATGGTGCGCTTGTTCCAGACCCAGCTCGAGCACTACGAGAAGGTCCAGGGCAACACGCTGAGCCTCGAAGGCAAGGCCAACCAGCTCGGCCAGATGGTGCGGGCCAACCTGCCCGCCGCGATGTCGGGCTTCGTCGTCGTGCCGCTGTTCGCAGGCTTCGACGAAGCGCGCGGCCGCGGTCGGGTGTTCTCGTACGACGTCACCGGCGGCCGCTACGAAGAGATCGACTACCAGTCCCAGGGCTCCGGCAGCGTTCACGCGCGCAACTGGATCAAGGCGGGCTGGCGGGAAGGCCTGGAGGTCGACGAGACGATCGACCTCGCGATCCGGGCGCTGTTCGCGGCGGCCGACGAGGACGTCGCCACCGGCGGACCCGACCTCGTGCGCGGCATCTACCCGACGGTCGCCGTCATCGACGCCGACCGCTACCGCGCACTGCCCGACGACGAAGTCGCCGCGCGCAGTCAGATCCTGCTGCAGGGTCCCGAGCGGGGCGGAGCCGAGTCATGAGCACGCCGTTCTACGTCTCGCCCGAACAGGTGATGAAGGACCGCGCCGACTACGCGCGGAAAGGCATCTCCCGGGGTCGCAGCCTGCTCGCACTGGAGTGCGCGGCCGGCGTGGTCATCGTCGCCGACAACCCGTCCCGCACGCTGCAGAAGATCAGCGAGATCTACGACCGCATCGGCTTCGCCGCAGTCGGCATCTACAACGAGTACCAGATGCTGCGCATCGCGGGCGTGCGCCACGCCGACCTCAAGGGCTTACTCGTACTCGCGCGAGGACGTGAGCGCGCAGGAGCTCGCCACCGCGTACTCGCAGACGCTGCACCAGATCTTCACGCACGAGATGAAGCCGTACGAGGTGGAGATCCTCGTCGCCGAAGTCGGGTACGAGAGCGACGACCACGCGGAGATGTACCACGTGATGTACGACGGCGTCGTCGTCGACGAGCAGGGCTACTCCGTGCTCGGCGGCTCCGGCCGAGGCGATCAACGACGCGCTGAAGGATCAGTACCAGGCCGGCATGGAGCTCGGGGCCGCGATCCGAGCTCGGCGCCAAGCTGCTCGGCACCGACGGCAACACGCTCGGTGCCGACCAGCTCGAGGTCGCGCTGCTCGAGCGCGCCCGCCCGCGCCGCGCCTTCCGGCGCATCAAGAACGACGAGCTCGAAGGCATCCTCGCGGGCTGACGGGCACGAGCGCGTCCGTCAGGGCAGAACCTGGTGCACCGCGTGGAACGCGGGCACCGTCACGATCGCGAGCAGCACGAGCGCCACCGCGACGCACCAGCGCGGCACGCGCCGGGCACGGATCGGCGGCCGATCGTCGTCGAGGAACTCGTCGGCCTCGTCGACCTCGTCAACGAGCAGGACCAGGCTCGCTTCGTCGACCTGCTCGTCGGGAACGAACACGTCGATGCGCGCCAACTCACCCACGGTGACCGCGTACGGACCGTCGAGCGGACCGCGCAGCTGCACGTCGAAGCCCTCGGATTGCAGGCGAGCAGCCATGACGCGAGCGCCGAAGGACCCGTACACCGACGTGAGGCGCGTCATCGCCACCCCCGCAATATAGGGCCGCGGGATGCACCTCAGATTTCTATGGCTCCCTCGCTCCGCGCCGTCCCGGCGGCTGCGCCGCGAGCGCATCACCATGGCTCCCTCGCTCCGCGCCGTCCCGGCGGCTGCGCCGCGAGCGGGGCTGCGCTGCGTCCGCACATCACCATGGCTCCCTCGCTCCGCGCCGTCCCGGCGGCTGCGCCGCGAGCGGGGCTGCGCTGCGTCCGCACATCACCATGGCTCCCTCGCTCCGCGCCGTCCCGGCGGCTGCGCCGCGAGCAGGGCTGCGCTGCGTCCGCACTCCCGGCCCATACACTGCGGAAGACCGGCGGCGAAAGGGCGCACGTGGAACGGCGCATCTTCGGGCTCGAGAACGAATACGGCGTCACCTGCACGCTGCGCGGGCAACGCCGCCTCAGCCCGGACGAAGTCGCTCGGTACCTCTTCCGCCGCGTCGTGTCGTGGGGCCGGTCGAGCAACGTCTTCCTCGAGAACGGCGCCCGCCTCTACCTCGACGTCGGCAGCCACCCCGAGTACGCCACGCCCGAGTGCGACTCGATCCACGACCTCGTCGTCCACGACAAGGCGGGGGAGCGCATCCTCGAGGGCCTCGTCCAGAGCGCCGAGCAACGTCTGCGCGAAGAGGGCATCCGCGGCGAGGTGTTCCTGTTCAAGAACAACACCGACAGCGCGGGCAACTCCTACGGCTGCCACGAGAACTACCTCGTCGAGCGCGACGGCGACTTCTCGAAGTTCACCGACGTGCTGATCCCGTTCCTCGTCACCCGCCAGATCTACGCCGGCGCGGGCAAGGTGCTGCAGACGGCCCGAGGCGCGATGTACTGCATCGCACAGCGTGCCGAGCACATCTGGGAAGGCGTGTCGTCGCGCCACGACGCGATCGCGACCGATCATCAACACGCGCGACGAACCGCACGCCGACGCAGAGCGGTTCCGCCGGCTGCACGTGATCGTCGGCGACTCGAACATGAGCGAGTACGCGACGTTCCTCAAGGTCGGCGCGACCTCGATCATCCTGCGCATGCTCGAAGAGGACGCCGCACCGTGGCGCGACCTCACGCTCGAGAACCCGATCCGCGCCATCCGCGAGATCAGCCACGACATCACCTGCCGCCGGCGCGTGCGGCTCGCGAACGGACGCGAGCTCTCGGCGGTCGAGATCCAGGCGGAGTACCTGACGCGCGCGCTCCGGTTCGCGAAGCGGCGCGGACTCCCGCCGCTCGAGACAGCGCGCGCTCGAGATGTGGGAACACGTGATGACCCACCTCGAGGAGGATCCGCTCAAGCTGACGACCGAAGTCGACTGGGTGATCAAGTACCACCTGATCGAGGCGTACCGGAAGCGCGGCGACCTGCCGCTCACGCACCCGCGCGTCGTCGCTGCTCGACCTCGCGTACCACGACGTCACGCGGTCCCGGTCGCTCTACTACCTGCTCGAACGGCGCGGCCAGGTCGACCGCATCGTCACCGACGACGAGATCACCGACGCCGTCAACACGCCGCCGCAGACGCACCCGCGCCCGGCTGCGCGGCGCGTTCATCAAGCGGGCGAAGGAACGCAAGCGCGACTACACGGTCGACTGGGTGCACCTGAAGCTGAACGACCAGGCGCAGCGCACCGTGCTGTGCAAGGACCCGTTCAAGTCGCGCGACGAGCGGGTCGAACGGCTCATCGCCTCGCCTGTAAGCCACCGCGTGCCGTCGTTCCGGGCGGGTGCCGTCGTTGCCGATCCTCGAGGAGCGCGCCGGGCTTGCAGCGCGTCGAGGTCGACCTCGGCGACGGTGCGCGAGCGGGCGTACGTCCTGACGCAGCTCACCGGTCCGGTCGCCGTCGGCGACGACGTCGTCGTGAACACGACCGCGGTCGAGCTCGGGCTCGGCACCGGCGGCTGGCACGTCGTGCACTGGAACCTCGCGCGACGCGAGTGGTCCGAGCCCGGCGCCTGGTCACGTCATGAAGCTGCGGTACACGAGCCTGCAGGTCGACGTCGGCAGCACCGAGGAGCACTGGCCCGAGCTCGCCGACGTCGTCTCGATCGACGGCATGCCGGTCGTCGCCGCCGCGCTGCACAGCCAGCTCGCCGGCCGATCGCGGTCGCGTTCAAGCAGCGCCGGCCCGACGCGCGCCTCGTGTACGTGATGACCGACGGCGCCGCGCTGCCGCTCGCGCTCTCCGATCTCGTCGCCGAGCTGCGCAGACGCGAGCTCGTCGACGCGACGATCACGTGCGGGCATGCGTTCGGCGGCGACTACGAGGCGGTCTCGGTGTACAGCGCGCTCGCGGTCGCGCGGCAGATCGCGCGACGCCGACGCGGTCGTCGTCGCGATGGGACCCGGCATCGTCGGCACCGCGACCCGGCTCGGCTTCAGCGGCATCGAGGTCGGCCCCGTGCTCGACGCCGCCGCCGGGCTCGGACGGCGCGCCGATCGCGTGCCTGCGCGTCTCGTTCGCCGACCCGCGCGACACGGCACCGCGGCGTCTCGCACCACAGCATCACGACGCTCACGGTCGCGACCCGCAGCTCGCGTGCGCGTCCCGGTCCGCGACGGTCGGCGGCGAGTCGAGGCGCGGCTCCGCGCCGACCTCGCCGACGTCGGGCATCGACCGCCGCCACGAGATCGTCGACGTCGCGCCGGTCGGCATCGTCGACGCTGCTCGCCGCGCGCGGCCTGCACGTCGTCTCGATGGGCCGGCCCGCGGCCGACGATCCGGTGCTGTTCGAGCTGGCCGCGGCCGCGGCGGTGTGCGCCGCCGAGCGCATGCACGTGCCCCTAGCATGCGCTCGATGCCCGACGCGCCGGTCGCGGGTCGAACGCGTCCTGAACCTGCTCGCGCTGCTGCTCGACACGCGCCGGGCGCTCACCCGCGAAGAGATCGTTCACGACGTCGCCGGCTATCCGCCGCAGATCACCGCGTACCGGCGCGCGTTCGAGCGCGACAAGGAGACGCTGCGGGGCATGGGCGTGCCGCTCACGACCGAGATCGATCGGCGACGGCGGCGAGCTCGGCTACCGCGTCGACCCGAAGACTACTACCTGCCCGACCTCGACCTCGACGCCGAGGAGAGCCGCGGCGCTGCGCGTCGCGGTCAGCGCGGTCTCGCTCGGCAACCAGCGCGGGGGAGGGCGCGCTCATGAAGCTCGGCGGTCTCGCGCGACGGATGCGGTCGCGCCGATCGCGTCGCTGCCGATCGCGCCCGCGCTCGCGACGCTGTTCGAGGCGTTCCGGCGCCGGGCCGTCGTCACGTTCACGCACCGCGGCCGGACTCGCGGACCGTCGAGCCGTGGGGGCTCTCGTCGCAAGCGCGGGCACTGGTACGTCGTCGGCTTCGACCGCGACCGCGGCGCGATCCGCGCGTTCCGCGCCGACCGCATCGACGGCGACGTCGAGGTCGGCGAGCCCGACGCGTTCGACGCGCCCCGGACGACTTCCGCCCCGACGACCACGTCGAGGACGCGGCCGTGGCTGCTCGGCGACGAGCCGCGGTCACCGTGCGCGTGCGCGTCGACGCCGACGCACGCGACGGCGATGCTCGCCGAGCTCGGCGGCGACGCGACCGATCAGTCCACGGCGACGACGGCACGGTCGAGGTCGAGCTGACGATCACGAACCGCGCCGCGTTCCGGTCGTTCGTGCTCGGGCTTCCTCGACCACGCCGAGGTGCTGGCGCCGCCCGAGGTCCGCGCCGACATCGTCGCCTGGCTCGAACAGCTCGCGGCGCGGGCGCCGGCGTGAGCCCGAGCGCCGGTCGCGGGCGCCGAGATCCAGCGCATCCTCGCGCTGGTGCCGTGGATCGTCGCGCACCCCGGGCCGGCGAAGGCGGAGATCGCGCAGCGCTTCGGCATCACGGTCGACCAGCTCGACGACGACCTCGCGCTCGTGCTGATGATCGGCGTGCCCGCCGTACTCGCCGGGCGACTACCTCGACGTCGACGAAGGACGACGACGGCGGCGTGACGATCCGGCTCGCCGACTACTTCCGCCGGCCGCTGCGGCTCACCCCGGCCGAGGGTCTCGCGTTGCTCGCCGCGGGCCGCGCGCTGCTCGCGGTCCCGGGCTCGGATCCCGAGGGGCCGCTCGCGACCGCGCTCGCGAAGCTCGAAGCCGCGCTCGAGCTCCCCGGCCTCGTCGTCGACGTCGGCGAGCCCGGGCAGCTCGATGCGGTCCGCGACGCGGTCGCGCACCACGAGCGCGTCGAGATCGACTACTGGTCGGCCGGGCGCGACGAGCTGACCACGCCGGCAGATCGACCCGGGTGTCGTCTTCTTCGCGACTCGGCGAGTGGTACGTCGGCGCGTACTGCCACCGCGCCGACGACGAGCGCATGTTCCGCGTCGACCGCATCCGCGGCCTGCGCGCCGACCGGCGAGACCTTCGAGCCGGAGCCGACCGGCTTCGAGACCGGCGACGTCTACACGCCCCGCGCCCGACGACCCGCGGGTCACGCTGCGAGCTCGCGCCCGACCGCGGCTGGGTCGCCGGAGGCGTACCCGACCGAGTCGGTCACCGAGCGGCCGGACGGCGCGCTCGAGGTCGTGCTCGCGGTGAGCGAGCCGGCGTGGCTCGAACGGCTGCTCCTCCGGCTCGGGCCCGACGCCGAGGTCGTCGACCCGCCCGAGCTCCGTGCGGCCGG
The DNA here is from genome assembly GCA_963745645.1 of uncultured Actinomycetes bacterium. GTDB lineage: Bacteria > Actinomycetota > Acidimicrobiia > IMCC26256 > PALSA-610 > CAVUFH01. The sequence goes on along the minus strand of CAVUYD010000001.1, from coordinate 58,054 downwards.
GGCCGCGGACGCCGCGCAGCGGTACTCGTCCGCTATACCGAAGCACCTGCGGGCGACTCCGGTCGCTCGCGGCGCCGATCTGGCACCCGAGCGCGTCGGACGCGCATGAGAGGATGCAACCGGTGAACCGTCACGAGCGCGATCCGCCGAGGCGCCGGCCGGCCCGACGATGCCGAGGCCGGCCGCCGCGCCGAAGCGGAGCGGAACGCGCCAGGTCGCTCGAGTGGGTGATCCTGATCGTCGGCCGCGCTCGCGCATCGCGCTGCTGATCAAGGCGTTCCTGTTCCAGGCGTTCTACATCCCGTCGGACTCGATGGTCCCGACGCTGAAGACGAACGACCGCGTCATCGTCAACAAGCTCTCGTACAAGCTGCACGACGTGCACCGCGGCGACATCGTCGTGTTCAAGGCGCCGCCCGGCCAGGACGACCCGACGATCAAGGACCTCGTGAAGCGCGTCATCGGGCTGCCGGGCGAGACGATCGAGGTCCGCAACGGCGCGGTATGGGTCAACGGCAAGCAACTCGACGAGAGCTACCTCCCGGACGGCACGGTCACGACCCAGTCGTGCGGTGTCGACGCGCAGGTCACCGTGCCCGCGAAGCATTACTGGGTGATGGGCGACAACCGCACCGCGTCCAAGGACTCCCGATGTTTCGGCGCGATACCAGAAGGCGACATCGTCGGGCGGGTGTTCTTCAAGATCTGGCCGCTGAACCGATCGGCTTCCTGTAGACGGGGTGCTCCGTCCGACCACTCGCTGACGATCGCGACCATGCGGTCGGGGCGGTCGCAGTAGACGGCGTCGATGTCCATCGTCAGCACGGCGCGGATGTTGCGCGCCTCCTGGGTGTCCCAGGCGAAGCCGCGCAGCTCGAAGCGGTGGAACAGCGACACGATGCCGGCGGTCCACTCGGTGTGGTGGAGGTTGATCGCGTCGATAGCCAGCTCGGCGAGGTCGTGGGCGTGGCGTTCGAGCGGCACGGCGATCGAGCGCTTGCTCGGTCGAGTGCACGAGCTTCACCGCGCGGTCGTCCCGCAGCGCGCCGCAGCTCGGACAGGTCGGGCGAGCACACCCAGAGCCGCTCCAGGGCGTCGTAGCGCCGGGCCGACGTCGACCAGGCCACGCGCGGCCGCGTGCTCCTTCACGTCGACCGACAGTTCGAACTCGGTGCCGAGCTCGGCGTAGACGTCGGCGAGGCGGGGCACACCGAGCTCCGCCAGGGTCGCCGCGGTCGTGGTCGAGATCCGGTAGCGGCGCAGCCCGGCCCGCAACGTCGCGTCGTGGGTGCACACGACCTCGCCGTCGGCGCTCAGCCACACGTCGGTCTCGAGCCCGGTCGCGCCGAGCTCGAGCGCCCGGCGGAACGCGGGGAGCGTGTTCTCCGGTGCTTCCTTCGGCGCGCCACGGTGGGCGAAGGTGATGACGGTCATGACCATCTGGCCGGTCATCGTGCCATGGACGCCGGGTAGCCGGAGTCTCAAGCGGCGGAGAGCGGCTGCCGAAGGGTATGGCAGCCCACCGGAAACGGCGGGCGGGCGGAGAAAACGACAGACCAGGGACGGGTGAGCGGTGACGACGATCAGGGCCAACTGCCCGAGCTGTGGAGACGTGCAGCTGACTGCCGACGATCTCACCGTACGCGTGTGCGCCGACGACGAGCGGGGCTCGTACTGCTTCCGGTGCCCGGACTGCCGGCGGGCGGTCGCGAAGGACGCGAGCCGACGCATCGTCGACCTCCTCGTCTCGAGCGGCGTGCGCATGCAGGTCTGGCGGCTGCCGGCCGAGCTGACCGAGCCGCGCGTCGGTCCGCCGCTCCGGCCGGACGACCTCCTCGACTTCCACCTGCTGCTGCAGACCGACACCTGGTTCGAGCAGCTCACCGACGATGTCCGCGGATTGGCGGAGCCTCCCGGCGCGCTAGGGTCGCCTGCGTGATCTGGTTGCTCGTCATCGCCGTCGTCGCCCTCGGGGCGACCGGCATCTTCTTCGCCATCGGGCGAGCGAGCCGCGAGATCCCGCGTGCCCTGCAGGTGCTCGACGACTTCGGCCGGGAACTGCGGCCGGCGCTCGTCCGGGTGCGCACCTCCACCGACGAGCTCCGCGCCCGTCGGATCCAGTCCTGACGCCCCCGTCGCGGCGCCGCGCGCTCCCGCCGGTACGATTCGAGCGAGCAAGAGCTCGGATCGCACATGAACCTCGGCGCCCCTGAGATCCTCGTCATCCTGGTCGTGGCCCTGCTCGTCTTCGGACCGCATCGGCTACCGGAAATCGGCCGACAGGTCGGCGGCGCCATGCGCGAACTGCGCAAGATGCAGGACTCCGTGAAGAGCGAGCTCCAGGCGGTCATGCAGGAGGACACGCCGAGCTACGACCCGAAGACGATCAAGCCGGTCTCCGCGACGCCCGGCGAGGTCTCCGCCTCGGCGCTCGACGCCCCGACCACCGGCCCCGCGCCGGTGCCGGCCAACCCGGTCGACGAGGTCGACGGGGACGACGAGCCGGACCACACCGAGACCGATCCCCGCGAGTCGGATCGCGGTGCGCCGCCTTCGAAGCCGGAAGCCGGCTTCGAAGGCCCTTCGGGATCCTTCCGGTAGCCGGGCTTCTCTCGCGTGGCGGACAAGGGCCGTACTCCAGACGGCCAGATGACCCTGATCGAGCACCTCGGCGAGCTCCGCCACCGCGTCTTCATCTGCGCGATCGCGGTCGGGGTCGGCGCCGTCGTCATGTTCATCTTGTTCCCGGAGGTGCTGCACTTCCTCGAGGGCCCGTACCGGGATGTGACGCAGGGCCGCAACGGCTGCGGCAAGGACGGTTGCGACCTCATCGCGACCGATCCGCTCGCGCCGTTCCTCGTGCGGCTGAAGATCGCGGGCTACGGCGGGATCGTGCTCGCGCTCCCCGTGGTCATGTGGGAGATCTGGCGGTTCATCGTGCCCGCGCTCAACCCGAACGAACGCAAGTACGCGATCCCGTTCATCATCGCCGTCATCGTGCTGTTCGTCGCCGGTTGCGTCGTGGCCTGGTTCACGGTGAGCAAGGCGCTCGAGTTCCTGCTCGTCGGTTCGGTCGGCGGTCAGATCCAGCCGTTCATCACCGCCGACAAGTACCTGACGCTGATCATGTTGATGTTCTTGGCGTTCGGGGTCGCGTTCGAGTTCCCCGTGCTGCTCGTCTTCTTGTTGCTCGTGGGCGTCGTGAACACGCGGCAGCTGCGCCACGTCCGCCGTTGGGCGATCGTCGGGATCGTCGTCTTCGCGGCGGTCATCACCCCGAGCCAGGACCCGTTCTCTCTATTCTTCATGGCCGTGCCGTTGTACGTCTTCTACGAGATGGCGATCGTGATCGGGCGGGTGATGAAACGATGAGTCCGTCTCGAACCCGGCGACCGGTGCACCGTCACCGCAGCCGGCGCGAGCTGTTCACCGCGATCGGCGGCGCCGTCGGCGTGGTCGCCGTCACCGCGATCATGGTGTGGCTGCTGCGGCCGGGCCCGTCCGGCACCGAAGGCACGGGTGGGCTCGGCAACCGCCAGCCGCGCGCGACCTGGCTCGTCGGGATCACGCTCGTCGCGCTGCTCGTGTTCGGTGTGGTGGGCGTTCCGACAGCAGCGGCGCTGGCGCGGCCGGGCCGTCATCGTCATGGCCGTGGGCGGCTTCCTCATCCTGCTCGCGGCCGTGATCGCGGGGTTCCTCTGGCCGGGCGGCCTGCTGCGGCACCCGGCGCCGGCGCCACCGTCGCTCAGCCCCGAGGACATCCCCACGACGCTCCCACCGGATCAGACGACGGTGCCGGGTGCTTCCGACACGACCGCGGCACCCGGCGCGACGGTCGCGCCCACGACGCCGTCGACCGGAGGGCCGTGACGGACGCGACCGTCCGCGCCGCGTTCGCGGCCGCGGTTCCCTTCCCGCTGGACCCGTTCCAGGTCCGGGCGCTCGACGCGCTCGACGCTGGGCCGCTCGGTGCTCGTCGCCGCGCCGACCGGCTCGGGCAAGACCCTCGTCGCCGAGTACGCCATCGCGAAGTCGCTCGCCGCCGGCACCAAGACCTTCTACACGACTCCGCTGAAGGCGCTGTCGAACCAGAAGTACGGCGACCTCGTGCGCGCGTACGGCGCCGACCAGGTCGGGCTCCTCACCGGCGACAACGCGATCAACGGTGACGCACCGATCGTCGTGATGACGACCGAAGTGCTGCGCAACATGATCTACGCGGGCTCGCCGACGCTCGAGGGTCTGCGCAACGTCGTGCTCGACGAGGTCCACTACCTCCAGGACCCGTCCCGCGGCGCGGTGTGGGAGGAAGTGATCATCCACCTGCCCGCCGACATCGACATCGTCGCCCTGTCCGCGACCGTGTCGAACGCCGAAGAGGTCGCGGCGTGGATGCAGACGGTGCGGGGCGAGACCGAAGCGATCATCGAGGAACGCCGCCCGGTCGAGCTCGTGCACCTGTACATGGTGGGCGACCGCTCGGCCGAGCAGTTGCACCTGCTGCCGACGTTCACCGACCAGAGCGGCGAGTCCGCGCCCGAACCCAGTGGCGGCCCGCCTCGACCAGCGCACGTTGCCGCGCACCCGGGGCCGGCGGCCGCGGCTGTACTCGCCCTGGCGCAGCGAGGTCGTGGAGCGGCTCGCGGACGAGCAGATGCTGCCCGCGATCGTGTTCGTGTTCAGCCGGGCCGGCTGCGACCAGGCCGTCGATCAGTGCGTCGCCGCGGGCCTGCGACTGACCGACGGCGACCGAGCGCCGCGACCTGCGCAAGATCGCGGAACGGCACATCGCCGCGCTCACCGACGACGACCTCGACGTGCTCGGCTACGACTCCTGGCTCGCCGGGCTCGAGGCCGGGTTCGCCGCGCACCACGCCGGGCATGGTGCCGCCGATGAAGGAAGCGGTCGAGGAGGCGTTCGCCGCGGGCCTGCTGAAGGTCGTGTTCGCGACCGAGACGCTGTCGCTCGGCATCAACATGCCGGCCCGCTCCGTCGTCATCGAGAAGCTCTCGAAGTTCACGGGCGAGCACCACGAGTTCCTGACGCCCGGGGAGTACACGCAGCTCGCGGGCGCGCGGGCCGGCGCGGCATCGACGACGTCGGCTACGTCGTGGTGCTGTGGAACCCGTTCGTCCCGTTCGAACAGGTGGCCGGGCTCGCGTCACGCCGCACCTACGCGCTCACGTCGTCGTTCCGCCCGACGTACAACATGGCCGCGAACCTCGTGCGCCGGTATCCACCCGAACAGGCGCGGCACCTGCTGAACCTGTCGTTCGCGCAGTACCACGCCGACCGCGACGTCGTCTCGCTCGAGCGGCAGCTCGAACGCGCGACGGGAGCAGCTCGCGCGCGCCACTGCCGCCGCGAACGACCCCGCCGGCGACGTGGACGAGTACCGCCGGCTCGTCGCCGACCTCGACGCCGCGAAGCGCACCGCGGCGACCGCGCACGCGACGCGGCTCGACACCCTCCGTCCCGGCGACGTCGTGCTCGCGCCGCGCCGCGGCGGCAAGGTGGTCGTCCTGAAGCAGGACCGCGGCCGCGGCGGCAACCGCGTGCTCGCGCTCACCGTGGGCCGCGACCTCGTGCGGCTCGGGTCCCACGACTTCCGGGGCCCGATCCGCAAGGTCGCGACGATCGAGCTCCCGCGCCCGTTCGCGCCGCGGAGCCAGACCTTCCAGCGCGCCGCGGCCGACGCGTTGCGCCGGCTCAGCGTCGACGAACGCGGGGCGTCGGGCGACGACGAGTACGACCCGGTCGCGTCGCTCGAGGCGTCCGTGGGCGCACACCCGTTGCACGACTCGCCGGGTCTCGCGAACCGGTTGCGGGCCGCGTCGCAGGCCGACCGGATCGAACGGGAGATCGCGCGGCTCGAACGCCGCTCGGCGACGCGCAACGAGAGCCTGGCCCGCCAGTTCGACCGCGTGCTCGGTGTGCTCGAGGCGTGGGGCTACGTCGAGGGCTGGGGCCTGAGCCCGGCGGGCGAACTGCTTGCCCGGCTCAACACCGAAGGCGATCTCGTGCTGGCGGAGTCGCTCCGTGAGGGTCTGCTCGACGGGCTCGACCCTCCGACGCTCGCGGCCGTCGGTGTCGTGCTTCACGTACCAGCGCCGCGGCCCCGACGGCAACGAGCCGCTCCCGCCCCGCCGGTGGCCGAGCGCCGCTGCTCGCACGCCGCGCCCGCAGCATCGAGAACGTGTGGCGCGACCTGAACCTGTCCGAACGCGACGAGCGCCTTCCGGAGACGCGCCGGCCCGACCCCGGGTTCACCGCAGGCCATCCACGCGTGGGCGCTCGGCGACGACCTCGGCGACGTCCTCGAGGACGAGGAGATGACCGGCGGCGACTTCGTCCGCAACGTCAAGCAGACGATCGACCTGCTGCGCCAGATCGGCGACGTCGCGCCCGACCCCGACACCGCGAGCGACGGCACGCGCCGCGGCCGATGCCTGCCTCCGGGGCGTGATCGCGGCCTCGAGCATCGTCGCGGTCTCGGCATGATCGGCGTCTCGACGTGATCAGCAGGGGGCAGCCGTGGGGCCGGCCCGCCACCACCCCCGCCGACTGCGAGGTGACCGGCGACGATGCCGCCCTCGCCGCCGCGGTCGCGGGCGCGCCCGGCGCGCTGGTCCGCTTCCGGCCCACGCGCGGATCGGAGCTGGCGCGCGCGGTCGGGCTCGAACCCGACGCGCCCGACACCGAGGCGAACCAGCCCGGCGCGCCCGAGTCCGGATCGACGCCGGCCCCGATGACCGAACTGCCGATGGACGTCCTGGCGTTGGCCGACGGCACGCTCGCGGTGAACATGGTCGTCCTCGGGACCCCGCCCGAACGGCTCGGTCGCTTCGCCCCGCGCACCGCGGTGCGCATCCGCGCCGACGGCCGGGTCTGGTTCAACGACGAATGCACCACCGTCGTGCTCGCGGTGGGGCAGTGGCTGCACGGCATCGACCTCGTGCCGCGGGGTCATCCCGGCGACGGGCGGGTCGAGATCCAGGCGTACCGCCTCCGGCGCTCGCGAACGCCGGCCGATGCGCCGGCGCCTCGCGTCCGGCGCGCACCTCCCGCACCCGCGCATCCCCACTCGGACCGCCCGCCGGATCGAGATCGAGGCCGCGGCGCCGATCCCGCTGGAGATCGACGGGGTCGCTCGGGAGCCCGTCCGCCGCCTCACGGCGGAAGTCCGGGCCGGACGCGTACCGCCTCCTGGTCTGAGCCGTCACGCAGGCTCGGCCGCCGCGAATTCCGGCCCCAAGGATCCGCGAGTGCCGCCGACACCCGCGCCTACCATCGCCATCCCCATGCTGTACGCACCGGAGACGTTCACCGACGAGGAAGCCGCCGCCCTGCGGCCCTACTTCACGAACCTCGACGGACCGGTGTTCGCGCTCACGAACCTCCCCGAGGTCGTGAAGGGCGCGCTGTTCGCGCGCTACTCGCGCTCCGACAAGAGCCTGCGCCGCCTGTTCCTCGACGAGTTCGTCGGCGACCTCGACCTCACCGGCGACCTCACCGTCGACGCGACCGTCGGCCTGCAGCGCGCCGAGGAGCTCTACGCGCGCGTGTTCTTCGAGTACGGCGACGACTCCGTCGCGCAGCTCGGCGGCGTGCACCTCGCGTGCGAGCAGGCGTCGAACCTGCTCACGAAGGTGCTCGAGTGGGGCCGGCTGATGGCGTACCTCGAGCAGTCGACGCGCTACATCCCGTACGACTCCCGGCTGCAACGGCCGCTACCGGTACCTCCGGCCGTCCGAGGTGTGCGAGTCGCGACTCGGCGCGCGGTACGTGGGCGACATGGACGCGATCTTCGACACGTACAGCGCGATGTTGCCCGAAGTCCTCGACTGGGCGCGCGAGCGCTACCCGAAGGACCCGTCCGACTCCGACTTCGTCTACAAGCAGACGATCAAGGCCAAGGCGTGCGACACGGTGCGCGGCGTGCTGCCCGCGGCGACGCTGTCGAACGTCGGCATCTACGGCACCGGGCAGGCATACGAAGCGATGCTGCTCCGGATGCGCGCCCACCCGCTGCCCGAAGCGCGCACGTACGCGCAGCTGATGCTCGACGAGCTGCGCAAGGTCATCCCGTCGTTCCTCGCCCGGGTCGACCGCCCCGACCGCGGCGGCGCGTGGACGGCCTACCTGCACGACACCGAAACCCAGACCGGCGACCTGGTCGAACAGCTCTTCGGCGCGGAACCGGAGACGCCGGTGGCCGACGTGACGCTCGTCGACTGGGACCCCGACGGCGAGGACAAGGTGCTCGCCGCGATCTGTTACCCGCACACGCACCTCTCCGAGGAGCAGATCCTCGACAAGGTGCGCCGGCTCCCGGCCGACGAGCGCGTCGCGCTGATGCGCGCGTACGTCGGTGCGCGCACCAACCGGCGGCACAAGCCAGGCCGCGCGTTCGAACGCACCGGCTACCGCTTCGACGTGCTCGGTGACTACGGCGCGTTCCGCGACCTGCAACGGCACCGGATGCTGACGATCGAATGGCAGAAACTGTCACCGCGGCACGGGTTCGAGTTGCCGGACGCGGTGGCGGACGCCGGTGTCGCGGCCCGCTTCGACGATGCGCTCGAGCGTTCGGCCGCGCTCCACGACGTGCTGGCCACCGACTTCCCCGACCAGGCCGCGTACGCCGTCTCACTCGCGTACCGGATGCGCTACGTCATGCACATGAACGCGCGTGAAGCGATGCACCTGTGCGAGTTGCGCTCGTCGCCGCAGGGTCATCCGAGCTACCGGCGCATCGCGCAGGCGATGCACACGTGCATCGCCGAGCAGGCCGGCCACCGCGCGATCGCGAGCGCGATGTCGTACGTCGATCACGAGACGTACGACCTCGAACGCTTGTCGGCCGAGCGCGCCGCGGAGGCCCGGCGCGCCGGCGTGCGGTTGACGGAATTCCGACGTGCGGCCGCGCCGGCTGCCCGAGTCACCGCGAGAAAAATTCCGGTCGACCGTGACCTGCACCGACGCGCGAGCCGATGCCTGGTCGGAGGGTCGGAACCGCGCGCGCGACCGCTTGACAGGCGCGGCGATCTGAGGCGGAATACTCGTCGCCCACAGCGCCGCGTGGCACGTGCCGCCGGAACGCTGCGCCAACCGTCAGGGGGCAGGGCGAAGGAGGGGCTGCGGGCGGCTGTCGAGGAGATCAAGTAGAGAACGTTGCGATAACCCGCCTGCTGGGCAGGCCGGGCTACTCAGCGGCCCCAACGGTCTCCTGGCGCCGCCCGCGCCCTCCACTCCACCAGCTGAACGGCCCGGCCGACGCTGGTGATTGCACGTGCGTTTCAAACCCGTGTCGACTGGGTCACTCTCGCTCCCGCCCGTTTTGACCTCCGGTACGCGGGGCTCCGCTTCGTTCCCTATACTCCGCGGCCCGCGAGCCCGGAGCCGGAACAAAACGCCACAACGTGTGGTTCATCCGGGCCCCACGATCACCCCGACGACGCGCCCCCGAACAGCGGCCGGGCGCACATGCGCAGCGCAAGGACACAGAGGTCGCAGCGGCATGGCAGACGACGATATCGACGACGAAGAACTCGAAGACGAAGAGCTCGGCGAGGAAGACCTCGACGAGGACGCGCTCGACGCCGACGACTTCGACGACGATGACGATGACGACGTCCTCGTCGACGACGAGCTCGAAGATCGAAGAGGAAGGCGACCTCCCGCTCGAGGTCGCCGTGGTCGAGGGTGAGCCCGCGGCCGGCGGAAGAAGAGGACGACGAAGTCGTCGACCTCGACGAGGAGCTGCATCCCGACGACGTCGAAGAGGCGCTCGACGTCGTGCTGCGCGAGCGCACCGCGGCTGCCGGGCTGGAGGACGAGGAGGACGACGAAGAGGAACCCGACGACCGGGGCGATGGCGGCACCAAGATCGTGCCCCGCCGGCCGGGCGAGTTCCTCTGCTCGAGCTGCTTCCTCGTCCTGCCCCGCCACCAGCTCGCCGACGAAAAGCGAATGCTCTGCCGCGATTGCGCCTGAGCGCACCGCGTCTGAGCTCGGGCCGCCTGCGGCGCGTGGGCGGCGCGGTGGCGTCGGGGCTGCTGCTGGCGCTCGCCCGACCACCGTTCGATCTCGGGCCGCTCGCGCTCGTCGCGCTCGGTGCCACTGTTCGTCGCATGGCGCGAGTCGCTGTCCGCGCGGTCGGGCCGGCCTCGCGTTCCTCGCCGGCGCCGTCTACTACGGGATCCTCGTTTCGTGGTCGTGGTACTTCGGCGCGATCGCGATCGTGCCGTTCGTGTTCGCGCTCGCCGCGTACTGGGCGCTCGCCGGTGCGGTGATCGGGTGGTTGGCGCGTCGGGGTTTCCGCGTCGCCGTGGCTGATCGCCGCGGTGTGGGTGCTCGCCGACGCGGTCGTCGCGCGGTTCCCGCTCCACGGGTTCTCGTGGGGTGAGGTCGGCTACGCGCTGCACGACATCGCCGGTCGCCCGCGACGTCGCGAGTGTCGGAGGGCTCGCGCTCGTCACGTACGTGGTCGTCGCGACGAACGCGCTGCTCGCGGACACGGCCCGGCCGCGCGTGCGCGTCGCGGGCGCTCGCTGCGCGCGCGGGCGCGGGCCTCGTCGCGATCGCTCTCGCTCACCGGTGTGATCGTCGTCGCGTGGCCGGAGCCGAAGCCGGCCGGGATCGTTCCGCGTCGCGTCTGATCCAGGGCAACGACAAGAACCGTGACCTCACGCAGGCCGAGGAGGACGATCGCTACCTCCCGCGGAGCCACTTCGCGCTCGGCCGACCGCGCCAGGATCCGGTCGACCTGATCGTGTTCCCCGAGTCGTCGATGGACGAAGACCCGCGGACTCGATCCGTTCCTCTCCGGCACCGCTCGTCGCGTCTCGCGATCGAGCACCGCGCCTGGGTCCTCGCCAACGCGGTCACCGACGCTGCCCGACGGCCGCGCGTTGAACCTGAACGTGCTCTACGGACCCGACGGGAAGCTCGAGGGCACCTACGCCAAGCGCCACCTCGTGCCGTACGGCGAGCGGGTGCCGTTCCGCAGCTTCCTCGAAGGCAAGATCGGCGAGCTCAACCGCATCCCGCGCGATTTCGCACCCGGCAAGAAGCCCGGCCTGTTCGACGTCGCGGGGTTCAAGGTCGCGACCGGTGATCTGCTTCGAGTCCGTGTTCGGCTACCAGATCCGACCGCTCGTGCGCGACGGCGCCGAAGTGATCGTCGTGTCGACGAACAACCGCTCGTACCGACGCTCGGCGAACTCGGCCCAGCACCTCGCGATCGGCCAGATCCGCGCGGCCGAGACCGGCCGGCCGGTGGTGCAGGCCGCGATCTCCGGCATCTCCGCCCTCATCGACGCGAGCGGCCGCGAACACGCCCGTACCGAGTTGTTCGAACGCACCGTGCTGCAGGGATCGGTCGAAGCGACGCGCGGCAGCACGCTCTACGTCCGGTTCGGCGACTGGGTCGTGTTGGGATCCCTGCTCGCCCTCGCCGGCTGCGGCATCGCCCACGTCGTGACCCGGCGGCGCACATCCGTAGACTCCGTCGGGCCGTCCCGAGGACGTGCCGCCGGTCCCGGTACCGGCCGGAGATCCTGCATGAACCACGACGAAACTCCTCCCGAGCGGCGGCCGTCCGAGAACGGGACGTCCGATCCCGGGCGCGCGACTCATCCGCACGGGCGGTGCACGTGTTCGTGTACGCACCGCTCGGTGCGGGTCTGTCGGTGGTCGAAGCGGTACCGGCGGTCGTCGAAGCGCTCGCGGCGCGCGGGCAAGGCCGAAGTCGATCGACGTCACGAGCAGGTGTCGCACCAGGCGAGCAACGCGGTGGAGCATGGGCCATTTCGCGTTGACGTTCGGACTGCCGAGGGTGCGCAAGCGAGCGGAGCGGCGGGTCGCGTAACTACGCGGCGCGGCCGCGTGCCTGGTGCCGACGCGCGCGACCCGAGCCCCCCGCCACGCGACCCGCGCCGAAGCCCGCCGCCGCATCCGCCACCGAGTCGAAACCGGCGCCCGAGGAACGCAGGTACTCCGCCGCACCTTCACTGCCGACCCGCGTGCCCTCGCCCGCGGCGGCGAACGGTGCACGCGCGCGGCGGCCGAACGGGCCGAGCTGCCGATTCCCGGGCTACGACGCGCTCTCGGCGTCGCAGGTCGTCGAGCGGCTCGCCGGGACTCGCCGACGCCGAGCTCGCGGCCGTCCGCAACTACGAAGCCACGCACCGCAACCGGCGCACCATCCTCGGCAAGATCGAGCAGCTCGAATCCCCGAGCGTGTGATGGAAGCGGCGCGGCCCGCGACCGTGGCCGACATCGACCGGCTCGTCGCCCTCGCGCGTCGAGCTGCGCGGCGAGTTGCGCGTCATGCGCGGCGGTGCACTGTGGGAGGTGCGGGAGTCGCGCGTCCAGCCCAGTGGCCGACATGTTCGCCGAGCTGCTGGCGCGTGACGACGCAATCGTACTCGCGGGCACCATCGACGACGTCGTCGTCGGCTACGGCACGCTCGAGCTCGAGACGCTTCGAGACGGACGTGTGCTCGCGCTGATCGGCGACCTGTACGTCGAGCCGGACGCCCGTGCCGTCGGTGTCGGGGAGGCAATGGCGACCGAGCTCGTCGCCCGCGCGACCGCGGCCGGATGCATCGGCATCGACGTGTTCGCGCTGCCGGGCCACCGGGCGACGAAGAACTTCTTCGAGCGCGCCGGCTTCACTGCGCGTGCGCTCGTGATGCACAAGCCGCTGCCCGACGCGGGCACGTGAGGCCGGGTACGTGAACACCCACCCGAGCGTCGAAGTGGCCGTCGGCGCGATCGTCGAGCGCGACGGCTGTCTCCTGCTCGTGCGGCGGGGGCGGGGAGTGGGCGCCGGATGCTGGGCGCCGCCCGGCGGCCGGGTCGAGTTCGGCGAACGGTTGCGCGACGCCGTCGCCCGCGAGGTGCGGGAGGAGACCGGCCTCACCGTCGAGGTGGGCGAGCTGGCCGGGTGGGTCGAGCGCACCGGTGACGACCCCGCAACCTTTCACTACGTGATCCTCGACTTCCGGGCGACACCGGTCGGATCGGACGAGCTCGTCGCGGGCGACGATGCCGCCGACGTGTGGTGGGTACCGAAAGCCGAGCTGACCGCGTCCTGCGGCTCGTCGAGGGGCTCTTCGACTTCTTGGTTTCAATCGGTAGCGTGCCACCCCGTGCGGGCGCCGCAACTCCCGCACGCGGCGGGCCGCCGCGTCCCGAACCGGCTGGGAGCGATCGACATGACGACGACTGACTTGACGGCCGAAGGGGTCGTCTGGGACCTGCAACCGCTGTTGCCGGAACCCGGCGAAGCGGGTGTCGACACGCTGCTCGGTCGAGCCGATGTGATCGCGCGGGAGCTCGCGGCCGCGTGCGGACGTGTGGGCACGTTCGATGCCGGCGTGCTCGCCACGTTCATGACGCGGCTCGCCGAGCTGGAGGATGTCGTCGGGCGGGCCGACAACTACGCGGGGCTCGACTTCAGCGTCGACACCACCGATCCGGCCCGCGGCGCGCTGATGCAGAAGGTCGAAGAACGCAGCACCGCGATCGCGACGACGCTCTTGTTCTTCGAGCTCGAATGGGCGGCCGTCCCCGACGACCGGGCCGAAGCGCTCCTCGCCGACGAGCGCCTCGCGTTCGCGGCGCACCATCTCCGATCGGCCCGCCGCTACCGGCCGCATCTGCTGTCAGAGCCCGAAGAGGTCGTGCTCACCGAGAAGTCCGTCACCGGGCGCAACGCGTGGCAGCGGCTCTTCGAAGAGCAGGTGTCGGCGATCACTGTCGCGCTCGACGGTGAAACGGTGCCGCTCGAGGCCGGCCTCGCGCGCTTGCACTCCCCGGACCGCGCCGTCCGCCGAGGCCGCAGCCGTTGCCGTGAACGTCGGGCTCGCGCCCAACCTGCGGACGCGGGCGTTCGTGCTGAACACGTTGATGGCCGACAAGGCGACCGACGACCGCCTGCGCCACTACGACTCGTGGATCGCGGCCCGCAACCTCTCGAACGAAGCGAGCGACGAGTCGGTACAGGCACTCGTCGACGCGGTGCAGGGCCGCTACGCGATCCCGCAGCGCTGGTACGCGCTGAAGGCGCAGTTGCTCGGTCTCGACCGCATCGCCGACTACGACCGCATGGCGTCGGTGGCCGACACCGAGTCGGAGATCGGCTGGGCCGAAGCCACGGAGATCGTGCTCGACGCGTACGCGTCGTTCTCACCGAGCTCGCCGACACCGCGCGCCACTTCTTCGACGGCTGGATCGACGCCGCGGCCCGTCCGGGCAAGCGCCCCGGCGCGTTCTGCGCGTACACGGTGCCGTCGCATCATCCGTACGTGCTCCTCAACTGGACGTCGCGCCGCCGTGACGTGTTGACACTCGCGCACGAGCTCGGCCACGGCGCTGCACGCGTACCTGGCGCGGCCGCAGGGCATCTTCCACCAGACGACGCCACTCACCCTGGCCGAGACCGCGTCCGTGTTCGGCGAGACGGTCACCTTCGGGCGGCTGCTGAACGTGATCGACGATCCGCAGGAACGTCTCGCGCTGCTCGCGTCGAACCTCGAGGACCAGATCGCGACCGTGTTCCGCCAGACCGCGATGAACCGATTCGAGCACGCGATCCACACCGCGCGCCGCGAGCAAGGCGAGCTGTCGCTCGAGCAGTTCGGCGACTTCTGGACGAGCACACAGTCCGACATGCTCGGCCCCGCGGTCGAGCTCACCGACGGATATCGCAACTGGTGGTCGTACATCCCGCACTTCATCGGGACGCCCGGTTACGTGTACGCGTACGCGTACGGCCAGCTGCTCGCGCTCTCGGTGTACGCGCGCTACGAGGAGCAGGGCGCCGACTTCGTCCCTCGCTACCTCGACCTGCTGCGGGCGGGGGGATCGATGGCGCCCGAGGAGCTCGGTCGCATCGTCGGTGTCGACCTCGCCGACCCCGGCTTCTGGGATCGCGGCCTCGACATCGTGGAGCGGCGGCTCGAGGAGACCGAGCAGGCAGCGCGCGCGGCCGGGCGCATCTAGTCTCCGTACCCACCTCTGCCTCTCGCGGGTAGCTTGCGCGCCGTGACCTACCGCGTGATCCAGTGGAGCACCGGCAACGTCGGCCGGCATTCGCTGCGCCTCATCGCCGACCATCCCGAGCTCGAGCTCGTCGGGCTGTGGGTGCACAGCGCCGACAAGGCGGGCCAGGACGCGGGCGAGCTGGCGGGCATCGAGCCGACCGGCGTGACCGCGACCAACGACGCCGACGCGCTGCTCGCGCTCGACGCCGACTGCGTCGTCTACACCGCGACCGCCGACCTCCGGCCCGCCGGAGGCGATCGCCGACATGGCGCGCATCGCCGCGTCCGGCAAGAACATCGTGTCGAGCTCGGTGGTGCCGCTCGTGTTCCCCGATCACGTCGACCCGCAGCTGCGGCGGCCGCTCGAAGACGCGTGCGCGGCCGGCGGCGTGTCGTGCTTCACCTCCGGCATCGACCCGGGTTGGGCGAACGACCTCCTGCCGCTCGTGCTCACCGGCACCGTGCGAGTACGTCGACACGCTGCGGGTGATGGAGATCGTCAACTACGCGACCTACGCGCAGCCGACGGTGCTGTTCGACACGATGGGGTTCGGGCAAGCGCTCGACGCGACGCCGTTGCTGCTCATCCCGGGCGTGCTGTCGTTCGCGTGGGGCGGCACCGTGAAGGTGCTCGCCGCGGGCCTCGGGTGTCGAGCTCGACGAGCTGCGCGAGGTGCACGAGCGGCTGCCCGCGCCGGCGAAGATCGATCTCGGCTTCGGTGTCGTCGAAGAAGGGACCACCGCGGCCATGCGATTCGAGGTGCAGGGCATCGTCGACGGCGAGCCGCGGATCGTGCTCGAGCACGTCACCCGCCTCGACGACGACCTCGCGCCGGAGTGGCCGCAGCCCGTCGGCCACAGTGGCTACCGCGTCATCGTCACCGGCAACCCGAGCTACACGTGCGACGTGCAGATGATGGGCGACGACGGCGACCACAACACCGCCGGCCTCGTCGGTACCGCCGGCCGCATCGTCAACGCGATTCCCGCGGTCTGCGCGGCCGAACCCGGACTGCTGTCGGTGCTCGACCTCCCGCTGATCACCGGCAAGGGCCTGATGCGCTGAACGCGCGTCGGCGCGCAGGCCCGAACCCCACGAGCGGCGTCGCAGCGCGATACTTCGGGCTACGGCTTGTTGCTGCGCCTGTTACCCGCCCAACGGGCGCCGGGCGACGACCGAGAGGGGTCGGCGCAGGTCGGCCCCTCGCTTTGGGACGGAGCCGATGCGACCGTGTGTTTCCTCGCCCGCCATGGGTCTGCTTCTGTTCCTTGTCCGTCTCGGGGCAGAGTCAGCCGCATCGGCCCGCGCGAACGGTACGACACGAACATCGAGCCGTCGAGCGTGCCGACGACGGCGCGCACGACGCGCGGCGGCACATGAGTCGCGTTGCACCGAGCCGTTCCACCGGCGGACATGCTCGGCATCATCGCAGCCGCTCGACTATTCTGTCACTGTGACGAAAAGACCGTGCGAGTGGTGCGGGCGGCGCTTTCCCGTCCGCGGGGGACGGGGGCGGCCGGCGCGGTTCTGCAAGCGGTCGTGCCGCCAGCGCGACTACGAAGCCCGGCGACGCGCGGCCGAGCTCGGGCTCAGCGACCGTGAGCTCGTCGTCACCCGCGAGGAGTTGGAGTCGGTGCGGGACCGCCTCTACGTGCTCGAGTGCGCGATCGAGGACGTGGAGCGGGATCTGGCGGAGCGCGGCGCTGACGCCGACGATCGGGAACGGGCGTTCGCGTGGCTGCTCGACGCGGCGCGCCAAGCGGTACGGTCGCCCGCATGACCGACATCCCCACGCGGCCGGATCCGCCCGACGAGTCGCTCGGCCGCCAGGCCATCGGGGCGCAGGCCATCGGCGCCAGCTCCAACGGCGCGCATGCCGTCGGCGCGCTCGCCCTGGGCGCGCTGGCTGTCGGCGCCGTTGCCCTGGGCGCGGTGGCGATCGGCCGGCTCACCGTGCGCCGGGCGAGCATCAAGCGCCTGGACGTCGGTGCGCTGCACGTCGGCGACCTCGTCGTCGATCGGCTGGAGATCCTCGCCCGGACCTGAACGCTCGCGTCCCGGATTCGCGGGAATTGGAACGGTTCGCGGGTTTGGCAGTAGACACCTGCCTCAGTGCCAGGGAGGGCAAACATGGTCGGGCTGCAGAAACTTCGGATGGTCGCGGTTGTCGCCGCGCTCGGACTCCTCGCGTCCGGATGCGCGTGGTTGGAACGGGCGAGCACGCCCAACCAGCCCGGGCAGGCCGATACCGACTCGTTCGGGGGAGTGCTGACGCCCGACGGCAAGACGATGGTGTTCGCGTCGGCCGCCAGCGATCTGGTCGCGGGCAAGAGCGACGACTTCAGCACCCAGATCTACATGCGCAGCCGGAGCGCGAACTTCTTGAAGCTGGTGAGCGTCGCGACCAACGGCGGCTTCGGCGACAACACCAGCTCGACCGCGAGCCTGACGCCCGACGGACGCTACGCGATCTTCAATTCCAGTTCGTCGAACCTCGTCGCGAACGACTCGAACGGCAGCCAGGATGTGTTCCGGCGCGATCTCGTCAACAACGTCACCGTGCGCGTGAGCGTCGGTGCGGGTGGCGCGCAAGCGACCGGCAACAGCTCGACGGGCAACGCCGGGAGCCGCGCGATCAGTGACGACGGCCGCTTCGTCGTGTTCGCCGGGCCGCCCGGCCTCCTCGCCGGCGGCGCGGGCACATCGAACGTGTACCTGCGCGACATCCAAAGCGGTACGACCTCGCGCGTGAGCGTGTCGACTGCCGGCGTCGTCGGCAACGGCGGCAGCACAGAGCCGTCGATCAGCGCGGATGGCCGCTACGTCGCGTTCGCGTCCGACAGCACGAACCTCGTCGCATCCGACACGAACGCGGAGAGCGACGTGTTCGTCCGCGACCGGCAGACCAACACGACGACCCGCGTGAGCGTCACGTCGGCCGGCACCCAGGCCAACTCCTTCAGCAACACGCCCGCGATCAGCGGCGACGGCCGCTACGTGGTGTTCACGTCGTTCGCGTCGAACGTCGTCACGGGGGACACCAACAGCGCGCCCGACCTGTTCGTCCGGGATCGCACCGGCAACACCACGACCCGCGTCAGCATCAGCGATACCGAAGTCCAGGGCAACGCACAGTCGCTGGCCGCGGTCATCAGCTCGAACGGCCGCTACATCCTGTTCACGTCCAGTGCCACCAACCTCGTCACCGGCGACACGAACGGAGCGGACGACGTCTTCCTCCGCGACATCACCGGCGGAACCACCAGGCGCGTCAGTGTGTCGTCCGCGGGAACGCAAGCAGTCGGCGACAGCACCGGCCCCACCGCGATCAGCGACGACGGCCGGTTCGCGACGTTCGATTCCTTCGCGACGAACCTCGTCACCGGCGACACGAACGCCCAACGGGATGTGTTCGTCCGTGATCTGCAGACGAACACGACGACACGCGACAGCGTGAGCAGCGAAGCCAATGGTGACTCCTTCGGCCGGCCCGCGCTCAGCCGGGCCGGGCGGTATGTCGCGTTCGAGTCGGCGGCGACGAACCTCGTCGCGGGTGACACCAACATGGCGAGCGACATCTTCGTTCGCGACCTGCTGAACGGCACGACCCAACGTGTCAGCGTCAGCACCGGCGGCGTCCAGGGGAACGGCTCGAGCACCGAGGCCTCGATCAGCGACGACGGGCGCTACGTCGCGTTCACGTCGAGCGCGACCAACCTTGTCACCGGAGACACGAACAACTCCTCGGATGTGTTCGTGCGCGACCGGACCAACAACACGACGACGCGGGTGTCGGTGGACTTCAGCGGCGGCCAGGCCAACGGCCCGAGCTCGCAATCGTCGATCGGTGGCGACGGCACCTGGCTCGCGTTCACGTCGGGCGCGACGAACCTCGCAGCCATCGGCGACACGAACGGTGTGAGCGACGTCTTCCTGACGAGCGCACATCCCACCGGCAACCCGGGCACGATCCTCGTGAGCTTCGCCCTGACACCCGCGCAGGTGAACGCGAACGGCGCGAGCTCGAAACCGTCCCTCACCTCCGTCGGGACCGGCGGCAACATGTGGATCGCGTACCAATCGACCGCGACGAACATCGACCCGACAGATGCGAACGGCGTCAACGACGTCTTCCGGTTCGACTTCGCCGGGTTCGCATCCACCCGGGTGACAGCCGGCAACGGCGGGAGCACGAACCCCTCGATCACCGAGGATGGAACGCTCATCGCCTACCAGTCGAACGCAACGAACCTGATCAACAACCCGCCGGGCGAGACCGACACCAACGGCGTCAGCGACGTGTTCGTCACCACGGTCGCAACCCACCTCACGACCCGTGCCAGTGATGCCTCCGGCTTCCCGGGTGCACAGGCGAACGGTGCGAGCGTGGATCCGTCGATCAGTGACAGCGGTCGGTACGTGAGCTACACGTCGAACGCCACCAACCTCGTGCCGAACGACACGAATGCGGCGTCGGACATCTTCGTGCGCGACCGCACCCGCAGCCTGACGTCGCGGATCAGCACGGAGGAGTTCCTCGGTCAGAACCCGTCGCTCTCACTCGAGAGCCGTATCGCCGGCGACGGCCGCCATGTCGCGTTCCGCACCGACGGTGCGATCGCGCAGGACGGGCACGACTTCAACCGGCGCCTGGATGTGTACGTCCGCACCACGGTGGTGCCGACGCTCACGAGCATCAGCGCGGCGAGCGGTGCGCGGGGCAGCACCGCGAATTACACCTTCACCGGCTCATACTTCCTCAGCGGCACGGTGGCCAAGATGCCCAACAACATCGTCGTGAACAGCACGACGATCGTGGACGAGAGCCACTTGACGGTGAACCTGACGATCCCGGCGAACGCGCCCACGGGCCTGCTCACCGCATACGTCCAAGTGCCCGGGACCGGAGCGGGCGTGAACACCGGCTCCGCGGCCCAGTGCAGTTGCTTCACGATCACTTAGAAGAACACCGGGGCGCTCAGGAAATCTCGCCGGAGGACTGGTTCCGCCGGGCTTCGTCGACCTGCATCGCGCGCACCACGGCTTCGAAGATCTTCATCGCGTCTTCGTCGAGGTGGTTGCGTGCGATGAACAGGATCCACGCGCCGACGTACACCGGCGGCGAGACCACGAGGAAGGCGACGCGCAGGTTCCAGACGTCGGCGAGGATGCCGACGAGCAGCGGTGCCGCCGCCGCGCCGAAGAGGATCGACACGAGGTTGAACGCACCGAAGCCCGCCCCACGCAGGTGCGCGGGCACCGCGTCAGCGGTTCCCGCGCGCAGCGCAGGGATCGCAGCGGTCACTGCGAAGATGCCGATCAGTTGCAGGAACACCGACACCCACGCCGGGATCGGCAAGTACGACACGATGAAGATCGTGTTGCCCACCCCGATGCAGTACGCCGGGATCACGACACGCGCACCGCGCACCCGGTTCGCGAACCGATCGGCAAGCCTTCCGCCGAGCAGCACCCCCGGGATGCCACCGAGGATGATGATGCCGCCGACGACTTGCGTGGCTTGGTCCTGGGTCATGCCGGAGAAGCGCTCGTGGAACTGCGGCAGCCACGCGCCGATGCCGGCGACCGTGAACATGAGTGCGCTGACGCCCACGAGCGCGTAGCGCAGCGTCGGGATCGCCCAGATCGTGCGGAAGTCCTCGCGCAGGCCGCGCACCATGTCGACGAAGAAGCGCCGGAACCCGTCCTCGAACAGGGGGACGTGCGGGTCGGGTGCATCGTCGGCGTCGGCGACACCGAGGTGCACCCGGTCGCCGTGACCGCGCTTCGGCTCGTGCAGTGCGTACGCGAGGAACGCGACCGCGATGCTCGGCGGCCCGACGATGAGGAACGCGGCCTGCCAGCCGAAGTGCGAGCCGACCGCGCCACCGATCGCGATCCCGAAGCCGATCCCGAGGAAGCCCATCACCTGCTGGTTCGAGAACACCTTCCCGCGCTGCGAGGTGGGGTAGTAGTCGGAGAGCAGGCTCGCGGCCGACGGCTCGGTGATCGCCTGACCGAAGCCGAGCAGCGCGCGCAGGCCGAGCAACGTCGCGAAGTTCGTCGCCGCCGCGGTCACCATCGTGATGACGCTCCAGCCGAGCACCGTGTGCCCGATCGTGCGGGTCCGGTTCCACCGGTCGGCGAGGTAGCCCGCGGGCACGGTGACGAGTCCGTTGACGAGCACGAACGCCGACAGCAGCAAGCCGATCGCGGCATCGTCGATGCCGAACGCCTCCTTCAGCTGCGGCACGACCCCACGCACGATGTTCTGGTCGATCTGGTCGACCATGATCACCAGCCCGAGCACCCACATCGGCCCGGAACCCACGTGGCGCGCCGCCGGCGGCGGCACCCTCGGTGCAGCGTCCGCTTCTGCAGGAACCGGAGAGGTTCCGGGCTCCGTCGTCACACTCCCGCCGCCTGTCCGTGCGTCAACCCGACCGCGAGATCCTCGCACGCGCCCGCCCGCCGCGGGCGACGACGCTCAGTCGTCGGTGACGCCGTCGATCTGCTCCCGCAGGATGTCGGCGTGCCCCGCATGGCGCGCGGTCTCCTCGATCATGTGCGTCACGATCACCCGCAGCGGATCGATCGTGTCCTCGCCCGGGTTGGCGATCGCCGCTCGCGTCCCCAGGTCCGAGCAGCCGAGCACGATCGCGTCGCTGCGCGCGCACTCGCTTCGATACGCGGCGACGACCTCGTCGCGTGTCGCGCCCGCCGGCACGTCCATCGACATCTCGAGATCGAGTTCCTCACCGGCGAACACCCGCCGGAACCAGTGCGCCTCGACCTCGGTGAGATGCGCCACGAGCCCGAGCAGGCTCGTCCCGGACGGCACGCCCGGCCGGCGCGCCTCCTCGTCAGTGAGCCCTTCGGACGCCCGAACGACCGCGTCCCGCACCTTGTCCAGATAACGCACCAAGACGGACCGCTCAGACCCCATCCAATCGGCATCAGCCATGGCAAGGGATTATCGGCGATGCGAGGCCAAGCGCAGCGATGCTGACCGATGCTCCGCATCGCCGATAATCCTCGTTATGTCATCTTGTTCGAGTGCGGGCCCGGGCCGGCCGCTCCCCGCTCAGCAGAGGCCGTCGGGGACGCTCGTCGCGCAGGCGTTGGCGAAGAACACGTTCCCGGTGCCGGAGCCGTCGGTGAGGATGTCGGGCTGGTTGCCGGTGATGACGTTGCCCTTGACGACGTTGTTCGCCGGCGGGTCGGCGCCGGGATCCATCGAAGCGATGACCACCACGCCGCCCGAGAACTGAACGTCGCCGCTCGGGATGTTGTTCGTGATGACGTTGCCGACGACCGTGTTCCCGTGGCCGCTTGCGATCGCCACGCCGATGCCGGACAGCGCCGGCGTCATTTCTTCGACGTTCTCCGGGCAGAACTTGTCGTTGTGAGCGAACACGTTACCGGCGATCGAGTAGTCGCCCGCCTCGTTGCTCCCGGTGTTGAGGTTGATCAGGCCGATGCAGTTGTCGTGCGCCCGGTTCCCCACGACCTTGCCGTGTGCGGAGTCCCGGAGGAAGAAGCCGAAGAGGCTGTCGGACACGTCGTTGCCCGCGATCAGCACGTTCGCGTCGGGTGAGTCACCGACGTAGATGCCCGCCTCTTCCGATCCCGCGGCGACGTTGGACAGGATCTTGCCGCCGGACGAGACGAACCGGGCGATGCCGTACTCGCCGTTGCCGAGCGCCCGCACGTTGGTGACGACCGGGTTCTCGGCCCCGAGGAAGATCACGCCGGTGCTCTCGAAGCCCTGTGACCGTGAAGCCGCTCACCGTCACGTTGGTCAGTGGGTCGTGCAGGATCGGCGGCCCGTTGTCGGGGAATTCGATGTCGCCGTGCGCGCAGACGCCGTCGACCGCGGGACCGCCCATCCCGCAGAAGTTCGGCGCGGGATTGGCCGGGGGCACGAGCGTCGCCCCGTTCCCGAGGAGTTTGATCCCGTCCGTGGTGATCTCGACGTTCTCCGCGTACGTGCCGCGTTGCACGATGATGGTCGTGCCCGGTGCCGCGGCGTCGACCGCGGCCTGGATCGACTGGCCCGGATGGACGACCACCGTTCCGGCGGCACCGGCCGGACTGGCGAACACCACCCCGAACGCACTGGCGCAGGTCGCGACGAGAACTGCAAGGAAGCGTTTGGTCATGTGCTCCGCCTTTCCTCCTGACGAGGCCCCGTCGCGGAGCGTACGACCGGTGCCGCAGGCCGACAATCGTGCTGGCACCACCGTCGTTTAGTGTCCCCCGCCATGACGCCGGAAGAGCTCGTCGAGATCGAGTGCATCAAGCGGGTGAAGTACGCGTACGCGCGCTGCTTGGACCTGAAGGGGTGGGACGAGCTCGCGGGCTTGTTCACCGAGGATGCGGTCGCCACCTACAGCGGCGGCGGCTACACGTTCGAAGGGCGTGCGGGCATCCTCGACTTCCTGCAGCGCTCGATGGGCGCGGAGACGTTCCATTCGAGTCACAAGATGCACCACCCGGAGATCGACCTCACGGGCCCGACCACCGCGGTCGGCACGTGGGCGCTCGACGACGTCGTCGTGGAGACGCAATGGGGCATCACGATCCGCGGTTGCTCGTTCTACGAGGACGAGTACGTGAAAGTCGCGGGCAACTGGCGGATCAAACGCACCGGCTACCGCCGCGTGTTCGAGGAGATCCAGCCCCGCGGCAACGTCGAAGGGCTGCGACTCACCGCGTCGTGGTGGGCCACCGACGGCCGCAGCGAGCTCCCCGCGGGATAATCGCGCTCGTGGCGAAAGATCGTCGACTCGACCCTGCGCTCGTCGAACGGTTCCGACGCGACGGCTTCGTCGTCATCGACGGGTTGTTGTCCGAATCCGAGCTCGACTTCTACGAACCGTTGGTGACCGACGCGGTGGCGACGCGCAAGCGCGATGCGCCGCCACTCGAGGAACGCAGCGCGTACGCGCAGTCGTTCCACCAGTGCATCAACCTGTGGGAGGACTACCCCACGATCCGGCCGCTGACGTTCCACCCCGCGCTCGGGCAAGCCGCGGCCGAGCTGCTCGGTGTCGACGGCGTGCGGTTGTGGCACGACCAAGCGCTGTACAAGGAAGCCGGCGGGCGCGCGACGGACGCGCACCAGGACCATCCGTACTGGCCGATCGTCGAGACCGCGTCGATCACCGCGTGGATCCCGTTCCGCGGCTCGACGATGCGCGAGCGGCGCGATGGGCTACCTCCCCGGGTCCCACCGCGTCGGTGTGCGCACGTTCGTCAACATCTTCACGGCCGAGGATCCAGCCGGTGCTCATGGACCAGCCCGAGATCCGCGCGATCGAGCCGGTGTACGTGGAGGTGCCGAAGGGTTCGGTCGCGTTCCACCACGGGCTCACCGTGCACATGGCGGAGCCGAACACCACCGCCGAAGACCGCGCCGTGCACACGATCATCTACATCGCCGACGGCGCCACCCGGCGCAACAACAACTGGCACTTCTCCGTCGACCGCGACGGCATCGAGGTCGGCGCGCCGATCAACGGCGCGGTGCACCCCGATCGTGTGGCCCCGGCCCGCCGGGCGACCTCCCCGCTCCCCCGCCGCCGCTCCCCGAAGTCATCCGCAACATCGCGGGCGCGGGCACGCTTCCCGAACCGACGAGCTAGCGCCGCGATCGCTCGTGCACGCCGCGAGTCTCTCAGCTCGCGTCGAGTACCGCGGGCTTCGACGAGACCTTGTAGACGAGCGTTCCCGTCGCCGCCACAGTTCCCGATGCGGTACGCACCTCGGCCTCGCAGAACACGATCTGACGGCCCCGCTGGACGATCCAGCCCTCCGCGACGGCGTCCTCGTCGACGATCGGCGCGAGGTAGCGCAACTGCATGTCGATCGTGAACAAGGCTCGGGCCTCGTCGTATCCGGAACCCACCGCGGGCACGACGACGGTGTCGATCATCGACGCGATGACACCGCCGTGGATCACGCCGGCCGGCTGGCGGAACTCGGGCCGGTACGCGAGCCGCATGCGGGCATAGTCCTGCCGGATCTCCTCCACCTTGAGTCCTAAGAACTGGGGGAACCACACCGTGTCCCACTCGCCGAACCGCGACCAACGCTCGAGCCGTTCGGGTGGCAGGGGCGAGAAGTGCTCGGCGCGCGACATGACCCGTACGCTACGCGCGTGGTGACGTGGACGAACTGGTCGGGGAACGTCGAGGCGACGCCGGCGCGTATCGCGTCGCCCGTCACCGAAGCCGGACGTGCAAGCCGTCGTCGTCGACGCGGCGCGTGACGGGCTCGCAGTGCGACCCGCGGGTTCGCGCCACTCGTTCACGCCGCTGTGCGCGACCGACGGCGTGGCGGTCGACCTGCACGCACTGGCGGGCATCGAGCACATCGACGTCGGACGCGCGCACCGCAACCGTGCGGGCCGGCACCCGGCTCTCCGCGATCGGCAACGAGTTCCGCGCGGCCGGGCTCGCGCTGCACAACCAGGGTGACGTCGACACGCAGACGGTGAGCGGCGCGACCGGGTACCGGCACGCACGGGACCGGCCCCGATCTCGGCAACCTGTCGACCGCCATCAGCGCGGTGCGGATCGTGACCGCCGACGGCGAGATCGTGTTCGCGAGCGAGGACGTGCGCCCCGGGTTGTACCAGGCTGCGCGGCTGTCCCTCGGTGCACTCGGCATCATCACCGCGATCACCTTCCGGTGCGTCCCGGCGTACAACCTGCACGAACGGGTGTGGTTCGAAGGACCCGACAGCAGCCTCGACCTGCTGCACGAACGGGTCGAGGCGACGCGGCACTACGAATTCTTCTGGTATCCGTTTCGCGACCTCTTCGAGCACAAGTCACTCGCGCTCACGAACGCACCGTGCGATCCCCTCCCCGACCGCAAGCGCGAACGCATCGACCACTCGCACAAGGTCTTCCCGAGCGTGCGTGACCATCGGTTCAACGAGATGGAGTACGCGTTGCCGGCCGAGTGCGGGCCCGCATGCTTCGCCGACATCCGCGCGCTGATCCACGACCGCCATCCCGAACTGCAGTGGCCGATCGAGTACCGGACGGTCGCCGGCGACGACGTCTGGCTGTCACCCGACTACGGCCGCGCGACCGTCACGATCTCGGTGCACGAGGACGCCGCGCGGCCGTACGTCGCCGCTGTTCGAGGACTGCGAGGCGGTGTTCCGCGCGTACGGCGGCCGACCGCACTGGGGCAAGATCCACGCTGCCGTCGCCGGCCGACCTCGCGCCGCACTACGAGCACTGGGACCACTTCTGGCGGCTGCGCGCCGAGCTCGACCCCGAAGGTCGCTTCCTCAACCCGCACCTGCGCGCGCTCGGAGGTGTCGAGACCTAGCGAGCCGCGTGGGCGTCGACGAGTTCGTCATGAACTCGTGCGACCTACACTCTTGACAGCGGCGTGGTGGCACCTCGCGGCGTGGTGGCCAGCGCCAGGTGGTCCAGTCGTCCTGCGGGTGCGGCGCCGAGGCTGCGGTAGAACGCGTGCGCGGGTTCGTTCCAGTCGAGCACGGCCCACTCGACGCGACCGGTCGTGCGCGTGCGCAGCTCGTCGAGCAGCGCGCGCCCGAGGCCGAAGCGACGGTACTCGGGTCGCACGAACAGGTCCTCGAGCCAGATGCCGGACGTGCCGAGCCACGTCGAGAACGTGCGGAACCAGATCGCGAACCCGGCGACCCGGCCATCGGGCGCCTCTGCGATGAGCGCCCGCGCGACCGCGTCGGTGCCGAAGACGTGCGTCGCGAACTCGTCGGGCTCGAGGACGACCGCGTCGGGCTCGCGCTCGTACGTCGGCGAGCTCGCGCACCATCGCGAGGATCTCCGGCAGGTCGGTCGATCGGTCGCGTCGCCTGGACGCGTCACGGGCGCCGGTAGAAGGGCGTCGGCACGACCGTGGCCGGCACCGGCTTGCCCCGCACGTCGACCTCGACCGCGTCGCCGGGTTCGCATGTCGGGCGGCAGGAACGCGAACGCGATGCCGTGCCCGAGCGTCGGCGAGAAGTTGCCGCTGGTGACGACGCCGATCTCGCGACCGCCGCGCGACACGGTCGCGCCCTCGCGCCCGGGCTGGCGGCCGGCGAACGCGAGGCCGTCCAGCAACCGGCCGGGGCCGGCGGCTTTCTCCGGCGGCGAGCGGGCGCGCGGCCGCGGAAGTCGCCCTTGTCCCAGCGCACGACCCAACCGAACCGCGCCTGCAACGGCGTGATCCCGGCGCCCAAGCTCGTGCCCGTGCAACGGCAGACCGGCTTCGAGCCGCAGCGTGTCGCGCGCGCCGAGGCCCGCAGGCGTGATGCCCGGCGTCGACGAGCGCGTCCCAGAGCGCGGGTGCGGCGGCCGCGGCCACGTGGATCTCGACACCGTCCTCGCCCGTGTAGCCGGTGCCCGCGACGATCCAGTCGCCGACGCGGTTCGACTGCGAAGCGCGGGACATCGGCTGCGACCGCCGAGATCGCGTCGCAGCTTGTCGCGCGCGCTGCGGACCCTGCACCGCGAGCACCGCACGCGTCGCGGTGATGTCGGTCGCGTCGATACCACCGGGCGCACCCGCGAACGCGTCGAGCAGGCGATCCGTGTTCGACGCGTTCGGCATCACGAAGAACCGCTCGGCCGCGACCCACCACACGATGATGTCGTCGACGACGTGCGCGTCGTCCGGGTCGAGGAGGTGGGTGTACTGCGCGCGGCCGGGCGCGATGCGGCCGAGATCGTTGGTGAGCAGCCACTGCAGCGCGTCGTGTGCGTTCGCGCCGGTGCACTCGACGGTGCCGAGGTGCGACACGTCGAACACCACCGCGTCGTCGCGGCACGCGCGGTGTTCCTCGAGCACTCCCCCGTACTGGATCGGCATGTCCCAGCCGCCGAACTGCGACCATCTTGGCGCCGCGGGCGCGATGCCGGGCGTCGAGCGGGCTGGTGCGCACCTCACGCGCTCTCGGCCGTGGGATCGGCCGTTGCCCGCGGGCGGCCGGCGATCGACGTCGAGCGCGCAACGGCGGTCCGGTGCTCCGGCGCGCCCGCGGCGACGAGCTGCGACGGCGGTTCGAGGCCGTACTTCACGAGCAGGTGGAGGTAGTCGCGCTGGTACAGGACGCGGATCGACACCTCGGGGTGCAGCTCCCGGAGCCGGCGGGCCTTGCGGTTCTTCTTGGTCACGAGCTTCTGGTTCAGCGTCGTGATCTCGATGTAGAGGTCGTAGGCCGGGAGGTAGAAGTCGGGGGCGAACGCCTGCGCGGGCCGGCCGTCGCGATCCCACTCGAGCGTGAACGTGCGCGGCTCGTACTCCCACGCGATGGCGTAGAAGTCGAGCAACTTCGCGAACTGCCGCTCCGAGTTGTGCGCGAAGCGAACGGTCTCGTGCGGAAGTCGCTCGGCGTCGATAGCCGTGCTCCCTACCGAACCGCGGTGTTCGACGGATGCGCCGCCGACCGACGAGTCGATCGCATCCGGCGCGAACTGGTGCAGCTGCGGTCGCGAGGTCGTCTGCACCACCGGACCGAGCGCGACGACGTTCAACACGCCTTGACCCGCGCGCAGACAGGTCGACGATCTGGTCGTCGGTCTGCGCGAGCACCGGTGGTCGCGCCGTCGATGACGAGATGCGCGGACGCGAGGTCGGCACCGAGCTGCGTACGCAGGTACTCGATCGCCTTGCGCGCGGACTGCAACGAGATGCCCGCGTCGAGCAGGCGCTTCACGACCTTGAGCTCGACGAGGTCCGTGTACGAGTACAACCGCTGCGTGCCGCTGCCGGCCGCGTCGCACACCGACGGGCGCACGAGGTCGGTGCGCGCCCAGTAGTCGAGCTGGCGGTACGTGATGCCGACGATCTTGCAGACCTGCGGACCGCGATAGCCCGTGTCGGGATACGCGGTGCCGGCCCGATCCTCGGCTGCTGTGCCCTCACCCACTGTGTGCTCCCCGGAACATCACCCCGGACGGTCTCCCGGGCGTGACACGAGTGTAACTACAACGGTGAGGCTAAACGTCACATCGAGGCCCCGTCAACGTCCGGTTCTGCCGCGGAATCGACCGCACCGATGTGCGCGGAAAGCGCCGCGAGCTGGGCCTCCGTCCCGATCACGATCAGCGTGCCACCGGGCGCCAGGCGGGTGGCCGGGTCCGGGTTCGACATGAACGTCCCGTCCGGCGCGCGAAGCGCGAGGACGAGCGCGCCGGTCCGTGCGCGGATGTGCGCGTCGGCGAGGGTCACGTCCGCGAGCGGCGAACCGGCGGGGACGGCGAGCTCCTCGAGGCGGTACTCGAGCGACCCGTCGTGCACGACGACGTCGAGGAAGTCGGCGACAGCCGGCTGGTCGGCGAAGGCGGCGAGGCGTTGCGCTCCCTGGTGCAACGGATTCACGACGTGGTCGCACCCGGCCGCCGCGAGCTTCGCCTCGCTCGAGTCCGCGTTCGCCCGCGCGACGATCCGCGCGCCCGGACTCAGCACGCGTGCCGACAACACCGTCGAGATCGCATCGGCGTCGTCCGCAAGCGACACGATCACCGTCTGCGCCCGCGCGATGCCTGCGCTCTGCAGGGTCGCGTCCTCGGTCGAGTCACCAAGGACTGCGAGATAGCCCGCGTCCGACGCCGCGCCGCAGCGGTCGGCGTCCGCGTCGACGATCACGAGCGGTCGATCTCGCCCGGTGAGGAACTGCGCGACTTGTGTGCCGACGCGCCCGTAGCCGCACACCACGGTGTGGCCGACGAGCGATTCGATGCGGCGATCCATGCGTCTCCTCCCGATCCACTGCATCTGCCGTTCGATCTGATCCTCGAAGACGGCGCCGAGTGTGAACAGCGCCGCGGAGACCCCGAGCACCATGAGAACGATCGAGAACGCCTTGGCACTCGCGTCGAAGCCCCGCGTCTCGCCGAAGCCGACCGTCGTGACGGTCGTCGTGGTCTGGTAGATCGCGTCGAGGAGGCTCCATCCTTCGATGAGCCAGAACCAGAGGACGCCGATGACCGCGATCGCGCCGAACAGCGCGAGCCCGACCCGCACCGGCGGCGGCCCGAGATCGCTACTGGGCGAAGTCCTCGGGGGTGACCTGGTCGAGGAACTCCGGAACTGCTCGACCTCCTGCTCTTCCTCGTCCGCCTCGAAGAGCACGCCGGCCTCGTCGAGCACGGCCTCGTCGGCGAAGATCGGCACGTGGGCGCCGTAGCGCACCGCCAGGGCGATCGCGTCGGAGGGCCGGGACGAGATGCGGGACTTCTCCGCCCGCGGTCGAACTCGATCTCGGCGTAGAAGGTGCCGTCGTGCAGCTCGGTGATCTCGACCCGCTCGAGCCGTACCTCGAGGTCGTCGAGCACGGTCTTGAACAGGTCGTGCGTCATCGGCCGCGGCGTCTCCAGGCCCTGCAGCGCGTAGACGATCGCGGTCGCCTCGGGCGAGCCGATGAAGATCGGGAGGAAGCGAGTGCCGCTCTCCTCGCGCAGGAGCACGATCGGCTGATTCGTCGGCACCTCGACGCGCACCCCGATCAGCGACAAGCGGATCACGGCACCTCCGATCGGGCTTCCGGTGTGGCGGTCACGCTACCACCGGCCCCCGGAGCGCCCGCCCCGCGCCGTGTCCGGTCGACCGGTCGTGGATGTCCGCGCCGGTACAGGTCGGGGACGTAGCAGTCGGCGCGTCGGCGACGTCTGCGCGGTCGCCGGCGACGACGTACGGGAGGTTGCGATACAGGTCGCGCACGTGCAGTCCGTACCCGAGGACGAACTGGTCGACCAGCTCCACGCCCCGGTACTCGAGCTCCTGCGGGACGATGCGGCGACCGGGCCGGTCGAGCAAGGCGCAGGTCGGAGAGCGTGCGCGGTTCACGCAGCGCGAGCTGGCCGATCAGGTACGCGAGCGTCAGTCCGGTGTCGACGATGTCCTCGACGAGCACGACGTCGCGACCGCCGATGTCGGTGCCGAGGTCGTGCAGGATCTGCACCCGACCGGAATCGGGCGCGAACCGCGAGATCGACATGAAGTCGACCTCGACCGGCACGTCGCGGATCGCACGCGCGAGGTCGGCGACGAAGATCAGCGCACCCTTCAGCACGCCGACGAGCACGACGCCGTCGGGATGATCCGCTTCGATCTCGGCCCGAGCCGGGCGACGAGCCCGGCGATCGTGTCGGCGTCGAGCAGGACGGACGCGGGCATGGGCGCGGCCGGTCGCCGTCAGCCGCCGAGGCTGCGCCGCACCGTCTGGCGCAACATGACGGTGCGCAGCCGCCGGCCGAGCCCGGCGAGCTCGCCGAGCGTCTCGGCGGTGCGCGCCTGCGCCTCGGGATTGCGCTGGCGGCGGTACGGCAACAGCACCTGTTCGAACAGGCTCGCCTCGCGTTCCGCGAACGCGCGGTACATGCGGAGGTGGCGGGGCTCGATGCCGTGGCGCATGAACCCGCGACGCGATGCGCGCGACCGCGAGCGCGTCCTCGTCGAACAGCACGCGGTCGCCGGTCGTGTGCGACGGGCGCGACGAGGCCGTACTCCTCGAGCCGGCCGAGGTCCTCGTCGGTCAGCTCGGCGGCCTTGGCCAGCTCGGCGCGGGTCAGGCTCACGCCGCTGCCGGCGCCGCGAGATCGTCGGGGCCCGCGTCGTCGGCGACGACCGCGGTGACCTCGCGCGCCTCGGCTTGTTCGCGCGCCTTGCGCGTCTCCTCGAACAGCACGGGCTCCTTCGACGGCGCTTGCCCCGCCGGAGCGACGCGGTCGGTGCGGCAGTCGTCGGCTCGCTCGCGTCGCCGGTGTCGTCGACGACGGGCGCCGCCGCATCGACTGCGGCGAGCAGGGTGCCGTCGCGATCGACTTCGTCGAGCCGTTCCTTGATGACCTTCAACGGCAGGAAGTGCTCGCGCTGCTGGCGCAGGATGAAGCGCAGCCGTTCGACGTCGGCCGCGTAGAACTTGCGGTAGCCCGACGGCGTGCGCTCGGGATCGACGAGACCCTGGCTCTCGAGGAACCGGATCTTCGAGATCGTGATGTCGGGGAACTCGTCGCGCAGCTGGTTCAGCACGTCGCCGATCGAGACGTGGGTTCGCGTGGCCACCGCGCTACGCCTCGCCGTCTGCCCGAGCACGAAGCTCAACCGGTAGCGGCCGATCTGCACCTCGTCGCCGTGGTGCAGCCGCGCTTCGTCGACGCGCTTGCGGTTCACGTAGGTGCCGTTGAGCGAACCGACGTCGCGCAACATGTAGCCCTGCTCGTCCTTCACCGAGCTCGACGTGGCGGCGCGAGACCGTGATGTCGTCGAGGAAGATGTCGGAGTCGGGGTGGCGGCCGATGGCGGTCACCGGCTGCCTCGAGCCGGTACGACGATCCCGCGTTCGGGCCGTGGCGGACGACGAGCAGCCCGACGCCGAGCGGCAGCCCGTCGAGGTAGCGCTCGAGCTCGTCCTCGTCGGTCGGCGGCCTCGACCGCCGACAGCGTGAGCGTCGTCCTCCTCGTCGTCGGCCGCGAGCGGCGCGCCGCACGACGAGCAGAACCGGGCGTCCTCCGGGTTCTGATGTCCGCAGCGGGCGCAGAGCACGGCGAGCAGGCTACCGGTGCCGGTCCGAGCCGACAACGAGCCCTCGACCTCAACCCGAGGGCGAGAGTCCGAAGGTTCGAGCGTCGAGTGGGCGCGTCAGCCCTCGACGAGGGCGCGGTAGGCCGCGGCGTCGAGCAGCGCGTCGAGCTCGCCGGGTCGGTGAGCTCGATCTCGAACATCCAGCCCGCGCCGTACGGGTCCTGGTTGACGAGCTCGGGCGTGTCGGCGAGCGCGTCGTTCACCGCGGTGACCGTGCCCGGTGACCGGGCACGTAGACGTCGGAGACCGACTTCGTCGACTCGATCTCGCTGACACGCTCGCGCCCGCGACGACGTCGAGTGCCGACGTCGGGGAGCTGCACGAACACGACGTCGCCGAGGCTGTCCTGCGCGAAGTCGGTGATGCCGACGCGCGCGACGTTGCCGGTCGACGCGGACCCACTCGTGCTCGCGGCTGTAGCGAAGATCCTCGGGAATGTTCATGGCCGAGGAGCGTAGCTAGCGCGTCAGCTCGGCGACCTGACCGGCGTGGATCGCGACGAGCCGGCGCGGCGTCGACGTCGCTCGCGCCTTCGGCCCAGACGTGCGTGATCGCGAGCTCGGGATCGGGCAGCACGAGCGCCCAGCCGTCCGGGTAGACGATCTTCACGCCGTCGACGAGCACGGTCGGGAAGTCCTTCGCCCGTTCCATCACGCCGCGCATCACCGTGCCCTTGCGCTCCCACGGCGTCGGCACGACTGTCGTGCGCGACGTGCGGTCTCGGGGACCTCGGCGACGATCGACGACAGCGGCCGGCCGCTCGCCGCGAGCAGGTCGAGCAGGTGCACGAGCGTGGCGACCGCGTCGTACGCGGGCAGGAACGTCGGGCCAGATGAAGCCGCCGTCCTGCGACGCCGCGAAGTCGACGGCGCCGCTGCCCGCGACCTCCATCAGGTGCGACGCCGACAGCTTCGTCCACGTGATCGGCGCGCCGTTGCGCTGCCGCGAGGCGCTCGGCTTCGCGGCTCACCGAGACCGGCAAGCGCGATGCGGGCACCGGGCGCTGCTCGCACACGAGCTTCACCAGCGCGAGCAGCGCCTGCTCCGGCGACGAGCGCGGTGCCCTGGTCGTCGATGATCGTCGCGGTCTCGCCGTCGGGGTCGAACACGTAACCCGAGGTCGGAGCCCGACGTGCGCACGAGGTCGCCGATCGTCTTCAGCCGCGTCGTCGAGGTCGTCGCCGGCCCCGCGATGCCGGCCGTCGCCGCGAACGGGTTCACCGCGAGCACGCTCGCGCCGAGCTTGGCGCAGCACGTTCGGCATCAGGATCGACGTCGCGCCGAACGAGTAGTCGAGCACGACCTTGAACGCCGCGGCGTGCAGCCGTTCGGGCTGCGACGCTCGCCTCGAGCGCGGCCGTGTAGAACTCGATCGCGCGCGGCGGGAACACGATGTCGCCGATGTCGCCCGCGAACGCGCGGCGGAAGTCCTCGCGGTACAGCAGCCGCTCGATCTTGCGCTGCGCGCCTTCGTCGATGTCGGCGCCGTACTCGTCCATGAACCGGATCTCGACGCTGTCGGGGTCGCCCGACGCGAGCCGCACGCTGATCCCGCCCTGCGCCTGCTGCGCTGCGCACCTGGAAGCGCGTGAGCGGCACCGTCGACGAGCTCGAGGTCCATGACGTGCACGCCGCTCAGGTTGAGACCGGCGATGAGCGCGCGCTTCAGCGCGCGCGCCGAGCGGCTCGTGTCGCGGCTCGTGCAGACGACCGAGCCCTTCTTGAGCGCGGTGCCGTACGCCATCGCGAGCCGCACCGCGACCTCGGACGTGATGTCGACGTTGGCGAGACCGCGCACGCCGCGCCGGCCGAACAGCGTGCGGGCGCCCTTGCTCTCCCACACGATCGACGACGTGACGAGCGCGCCCGGCTCGACCATCTTGAACGGGTAGATCTTCACCGACGGGTTGATGATCGCGTGCGCGCCGACGAAGCACTCGTCGCCGATGACGACGTTCTCCTCGATGCGCGCGCCGTCGCGGATGTCGCTCGCGCGCCCGACGACCGCGCCGCGCAGACGCGCGCCGGGGCCGATGTAGACGTGGTCGTGCACGACGCATGCGCTCGAGCTCGGCGTCGGCCTTCACGACGACGTCGGTGCCGAGCACGGTGTACGGACGCAGCACCGCGCCGGCCTCGACGCGGGAGTTGTCGCCGATGAGCACCGGGCCCGTAGACCTCGGCGTCGGGCGAGAGGTCGGCGCCCTCGCCGAGCCACACGCCGTCGCGGACCTCGAAGCCGGGCATCTCGAGGTGCATCCGGCCGTCGAGGATGTCCTCGTGCGCGCGGCGGTACGCCTCGAGCGTGCCGACGTCCTCCCAGTAGCCCGTCGATCACGTGACCGATGAGCTTGCCGCCGCTGCTCGAGCACCTCGGGAACACGTCGCCCGAGAAGTCGACGACCTCGTCCGCCGGGGATGAAGTCGAAGATCTCGGGTTCGAGCACGTAGATGTTCGTGTTGATCGTGTCGGAGAACACCTCGCCCCACGTGGGCTTCTCGAGGAAGCGCTCGATCGTGCCGTCCTCGCGGGTGATGACGATGCCGAACTCGACCGGGTTCTCGACCCGCTTCAGCGCGATCGATGGCGAACGCGTCGGCGGCGCGGTGCGCCTTCATGACCTCGCCGAGGTCGACGTCGGTGAGCGCGTCGCCGGCGACGACGAGGAACGTCTCGTCGAGCTCGTCCATCGCGTTGCGCACCGAGCCGGCGGTGCCGAGCGGCGACTCCTCGGTGGCGTACCGCATCCGCACGCCGAACTCGGAGCCGTCGCCGAAGTAGTTGCGGATGTGGTTCGCGAGGAACGCGACCGTGACGACGATGTCGTCGAAGCCGTGCTTCGCGAGCAGCCGCACGATGTGCTCCATCATCGGCGCGTTCGCGATCGGCATCATCGGCTTCGGCTGGTTGCTCGTCAGCGGACGCAGCCGCGTGCCCTCGCCGCCGGCCAGGATCACCGCCTTCATGAACCCACCTCCGCTTCCGACGAGTCCGTGCGCGCGCCGGCCCTTCCCGCAACGCGGCGCGCGCCGCGGGCACGTACTTCGCGGCCGCGAAGTACCCGAGCATGATGCCGCCGATCGCGAAGCCCCAACCGCAGAACGTCGAAGCACGCAGACCGCACGGATCGGTGCGGCGTCGGCGATCAGGAACATCGGCAGCGCGAACATGATCGCGAGCGTTCCCGCCTTGCCCGCCCACACGACGTCGATGCGGCGCGCGCCCGCGACCGCGAGCGCGACCGTCGCGACCGCGATCGACGACCTCGCGGACGAGGACGATCCACAGGATCGACGTCGACCGCCGTCGGGAGGCCCTCGCGCGAGGAGCGCGACCGCGGCCGCGACGAGCAGCACGCGGTCGGCGGTGGGATCGAGGATCTTGCCGAGCTCGCTGCCCTGGTCGAAGTGGCGGGCGATCCAGCCGTCGACCCAGTCGGTCGCGCCGAGCACCGCGAGCAGGACCGCGGCGCCGCGCCGGGCCGGGTCCGGCTCCCAGAGCATCCAGAAGAACACCGGGACGCACAGCAGACGCGGCCGCCGAGATCAGATTCGGGATCGTCAGACACCGCGTGCTCACCGACCATGGCAGGGTAGCCGCGTCGACGTCGCAAGCGTACGCGGCTACAGAGCCCGCGGTGCCGCCCTCGGCGCGGGGATCGGAAGCGGCGCGGTAGCCCGGGATCGTGCACTCGATCGCGTGCGCGATGCCCGGGCCGTGGCGGTAGCCGCGGCACGACGTCGATCTCGTGGCCGCGGCGCGCGCAGGTCGTCGATCCACGCCGGGTCGAAGTGGTCCTCGATCGCGATGCGGCCCGTCGTCGGGATCGATCGTGAACCGCGGCGCGCTGATCGCGCGCTGCGGGTCGTCGCCGTCGACGAGCATGCGCACCATCAGCTGCGTGTGCGTCTGCGCCTGGCCGTGCCCGCCCTCGGTGCCGAACACGAGCCACGGGCTGGCCGTCGCGCAGCGACATCGCGGGGATCAGCGTGTGCAACGGCATCTTGCCGCCGGCCCGATGCCGTTCGGGTGCGCGTCGTCGAGCACGAACGCCGAGCCGCGGTTGTGGAGGTTGATGCCCCACTCCCCGACGCGCAGACCCGACCCCGCGCCGCTGAAGTTCGACTGGATGAGGCTCACGAGCATGCCGTCGCGGTCGGCCGCGCACATGTAGATCGTGCCGCCGTCGGGTTCGGGGTGCGCGGTCGCGACGCTCGCGCGCGGCGCGGGTCGATGGCGGCGCGGCGCGCTGCGATCCAGTCGTCGGGGAGCAGTCGCTCGGGCGCGATCGTCATCGCGTCGGGATCGCCGAGGTACGCGGCGCCGGTCGGCGAGCGCGAGCTTCACCGCCTCGATCAGCAGGTGCTCGCGGTCCGGGCCGTCGGCGCCGAGATCGAGGCCGTCGACGATGCGCAGCGCCTCGAGCGCGGTCATGCCCTGCGTCGGCGGCGGCATCTCGAGGATCTCGACGTCCGCGAACCGGCGCGCGCAGCGGTTCGACCCACGCGCCCGCGTGCGCGGCGACGTCGGCCGCGGTCATGCAGCCGCCGCGCGCGCTGCAGCCGCTCCGCGATCGCGGCGCCGATCGGGCCGCGGTAGTACGCGTCGGGACCGTCGTCGGCGAGCGTGCGGATCGTGCGCGCGAGCTCGGGTTGGCGGATCCAGTCGCCGGCGCGCGACGTCGCCGTACGCGTCGTGGAAGTCGGACAGACCGAAGTGGTCGTAGAGGATGCGCGCTGTTCTCGAAGAACCACGCGCCGCGCTTCGTGACGGGGAAGCCCTCCTCCGCGTAGTGCAGCGCGCGCTGCGCGAGCTCGCCGAACGAGCGCGTCGCGAACTTCTCGATGCAGCGTGAACCACGCCTCGACCGCGCCCGGGACCGTGACCGGGTGCGGACCGAACACGGGCATCGTCGGCCTCGCCCGACTGCGTTCGCGCACGAACTCCGCGGTCGCGCCGGCCGGCGCGCGGCCGACGCCGCGGTACGCGTGCAGCTCGCCGTCCCACACCATCGCGAGCAGGTCGCCGCCGAAGCCGCACATGTACGGCGTGACGACGCCGAGCACGAAGTTCGCGGCGAAGCGCGGCGTCGATCGCGTTGCCGCCGTCGGCGAGCATCGCGGCGCCGGCCGCCGAGGCGAGATAGTGCGGCGTGCACACGACGCCGTTCGGGTACGCCCGCGCCTCCTGCAGCCACACGCTCACGCTGCGGACGTTACCCACGGGCGCTCGCGCCCGGGCGACGGTCGGTAGTGTCGGCGGATGGAATTCAACCTCGCCGATCTGTTCGAAGCCGTCGCCGACGCGGTCCCCGATCGCATCGCGGTCGTCGCCGGCGATCGCCGCCTCACCTACCGCGAGCTCGACGAGCGTGCGAACCGGGTCGCGCACTACCTGCGCGACGTCGGCGTGCTGCCGGGCCAGCACGTCGGCATCTACTCGTTCAACCGCGCCGAGTGGGTCGAGTCGATGCTCGGCTGCTTCAAGGCGCGGGCGGTCCCGATCAACGTGAACTACCGCTACGTCGTCGAGGAGCTGCGCTACCTGTTCGACAACGCCGATCTCGTCGCGCTGGTCTTCGAGGCCGAGTTCGGGCCGCACGTCGCGTCGGTGCTGCCCGGGCGTGCCCGAAGCTGCAGCATCTCGTCGCAGCTCGACGACGGCACCGGCACCGGTGACCGACGGGCTCGACGCGGTCGACTACGAGCACGCGCTCGCGTCGGCGTCGCCGACGCGCGACGGGCTGCTCCCCCGCTCGGCCGACGACCTCTACATCCTCTACACCGGCGGCACCACCGGCATGCCCAAGGGCGTGATGTGGCGCGCCGAGGACATCTTCTTCGCGGCGATGGGCGGCGGGAACTACGGCGGCCCGGGCATCGAGCAGCCCGAGCGAGATCGCCGAAGAACGTCGAGCGCGACGCCGGGCGTGAGCCTCGCGCTCGCGCCGCTCATGCACGGCAACGCGCAGTGGTCGATGTTCGTCGCGCTGTTCGGCGGCAACACGGTCGACGCTCAACGCGAGCCGCCGCTTCGACGCCGACGAGATCTGGGACCTCGTCGAGCGCGAGAACGTGCAGCGTCATCTCGCTCGTCGGCGACGCGATGGCGCGGCCCGCTGGTCGACGCGCTCGCGCACCGCGCCGCGCCGCCGTCGCTGTTCGCGATCGTCTCCGGCGGCGCGATCCTCTCGCCCGCGATCAAGCAGGAGCTCAACGAGCGGGCGCCGAACGTCGCGATCGTCGACGCGTTCGGCGCGTCGGAGACCGGCGCGAACGGCGCGGTCGACGTCACCGACAAGGGTCCGCGCTTCCACATGAACGAGTGGACGACGGTGATCACCGAGGACGGCGAGCGTCGCGCCGGTCGGCGAGGTCGGGCTGCTCGCGCGGCGCGGTCACGTGCCCGTCGGCTACTACAAGGACGCGGAGAAGACCGCGGCGACGTTCACCGAGCTGCACGGCGTGCGCTGGGCGATCCCCGGCGACCGCGCGGTCATCGAGGACGACGGCACGATCACCGTGCTCGGCCGCGGCTCGCAGTGCATCAACACCGGCGGCGAGAAGGTCTTCCCCGAAGAGGTCGAGGCGGTGCTGAAGAGCCATCCCGACGTGTTCGACGCGATCGTCGTCGGCGTCCCCGACGAGCGCTGGGGCGAGGCGGTCGCCGCGGTCGTCGCGCCGCGCGCCGGTCACGAGGTCACGCTCGACGCGCTCGCCGACCACTGCCGCAGCGCGCTCGCCGGCTACAAGATGCCGCGCCGCATCGTCGTCGTCGACGACCGTCGAGCGCACGCCCGCGGGCAAGCCGAACTACCGCTGGGCCAAGGACCTCGCGACCTCGAGCTGAGGCCGGGACTGCTGTGCAATAACGTCAGACAATCGTCATCGTCCCTGGTCGGCGGGGCCGTTGCTCAACTTCGAGGAGATTCGGTCGATCACACAGACAGGCACCATCCGCATGGATGGTGCCTCGCGCGGGGATACCTGGGTCGTGCCGGCGCGACCTCAGCACGGCGGAAACCCCGAGGCAACGCATGGCCAGCTTCTCCGAACGCATTGGGATCACACCGACACGAGTGGAGATCCAGCGCGACGACATGGACGCCGCGCTGCGCAACTCGCTGTGGAATGTCGTGTACACGATGCTCGAGGCGCCCCTGAACGGCGGCCTGGCCGACGCGCACCGTGAGTGCCGCGAGCTGTTCGAGACGCTGTGGAGCGCCTTCTTCAAACTGCCGGTGCACGAGATCAGCAGCTTCCGCAGCGAGCGCCTCATCGCGACCCTGCGGGAACCGTTCCTGATCGTCTGGCCGTGGTGGAAGGTCTACGACTTCCTCGAGTTCCTCCCCACGGCGTTCCGCGGTGCCCGGCACTACACGCCCGACCGCGGCGCACAACTCCGTGGCTACCTGAACGGCGCGCTCGAGCGCGAAATGTCGGCCTACAGGTTCGTCGACGGCCGCCTGGAACCGATCACCGACGCGGTCGAGATCGAGACCATCGACCAAGCGGTGAACGCGAAGACACCCGAACCGTGGACCGCGTACCTGCGCGCCGCCCTCGCGTTGTTGACCGACCGTTCGCAGCCGGACTTCGCGGGATCGATCCGTGAGTCGACCCGTGCCGTCGAAGCGGTGTGCCGCCACATCACCCAGGACCCGCACGCGACGATGGGCGATCTGTTCGAACACTTGAACGTACGACCGTCGATGCGCGATGCCGTCGCCGCGTTCTGCGGGAGCACGAACGACGCCGTGTCGCTGGCCGGCACGAATGGAAACCAGCGCACGCCGGACTTCGCCGAAGCGAAGCTCACCCTGGTGACGTGCTCCGCGTTCGTGAACTACGCCCTGCAGAAGTCGAGCACGGGAGATGTTTCACGAGCACCAGCGCCGCGTTCTCCGCGCCCCATTCACTGAGCGACTCGTACAGCTCGGCGAAGCCTTCGGCACGGTAGAAGCGACGTGTCCGCTCGTAGTCGTCGTCGTAGGTGGACGGGCCGCGCGTCTTCACGTGCAACCATTCGATCCCGTCGGCACGACACCGCGCTTCCGCTGCGAGCACGAGCGCGTGGCCGACGCCGCGACGGTGGAGATCCGGATCGACACCCATCACCGTGATCTCCGCCGCGGTGGGGCGGTGCTGCTCGATCGCGAGGAACCCCGCCGATCGCGTGCGTCTCGGCACGAACCGCGACGAATGCGGGCAGCCGGCCGAGGCTCTCGACGTAGGCGGTGTTGGCGACGGGGATGCCGAACCATTGGGGAAGCCGGTGGAGGATCGTCGCGCACGCGCCGATGTCATCCGCTCGGAGGGGGCGCACGGTCACGTCACCCGTCGACGGCATCGGCCCAACCTCTCCGGCGCGCGAGCCAGGAACGGGCGATCACGCCCTGCGCGCCTTGGAACGCGCGCAACGTCGGAAGACCGGGCGGCTCGGGCATCAGCGCACCGCGCGTCAACATGCCCGCGAAGCCCGCGATGAACGAGTCGAGGGCGTCGTCGTCGACACCGCGGCTCCACGGATGCCGCGCGCCAGACCGTCTCCGGGTCGGGGCCGCCCTGCATGGCGACGCTCGGCAGCATGGCGGCGAGATCGAGCCAGCGGGCACCGACCGCAGCCCAGGGCCAGTCGACGAAGTGCACGCGCGTCTCGGTCAGCAGCACGTTGTCGGCGCGTACGTCGAAGTGCAGCAGGCTGTCGCCGGCCGCGGCCACCGGCCATCGACCCTCGAGGTCGACGAGCTCGTCCAGCCGGTCCCGCC
This sequence comes from uncultured Actinomycetes bacterium, assembly GCA_963745645.1. Lineage (GTDB taxonomy): Bacteria > Actinomycetota > Acidimicrobiia > IMCC26256 > PALSA-610 > CAVUFH01. Next base: position 16,656 of record CAVUYD010000001.1, on the reverse strand, counting down.
ACGGCGGCGAGACGCGCGCGAGACGGTGCTCGTCGCCGGCGAGGTCGCGCCACTGCATCAAGGTCGGGCCGAACAAGTCCCCTGCGGTCTCGACCGCGAGCGGCGACGGCGTCAACGCGTCGGAGAGGTCGCCGAGCGCGCCGAGCACACGATCGAGGTCGGACGCGCGCCAGGGCAACGAGGGTGTGTGCCCGTCGATGTACTCGAACGCGAGCGCGACCCAATCACCGGCGTCGATCGACCACAAGAGCCGCGGGCACTCCGGCACCGACGGCAGCGCCGCCGCGATGCGGGCCTCACGGCGGTGGATGTCGATGGAGCTCGGGTTGACGGCGGCCTGGACGAGCTTGAGGAACACCTCGGTGCCGTCGGCGAGCCGGAGCCGCGATGCGAGTCCCGGGGAGAAGCCGCCGCGCTGCGTCGTCGCGGCGACGACCGGCGCGCCGAGCTCCGCCTCGATTGCAGCTCGGGTCGCCTCGGGCAGCGCGGCCCACTCGATCGCGCGCACCTTCGGCGGGTGGAAATCCGACCACGGTGTCGTCGGCGGCCATCCCGCAGTATGTCGGTCGGCGCGGCCGGGCCGCCGCCGATTTACGCGGTGTCGGCGGTGGCGGCGACGGCGCGCGGGATCGCCGCGGCCGTGCGCCGGTTGCGGCGTTCCGCCTCCCGCGCCGCGCGCAACGCCTTGCGCACGATCGACGGGCGCAGGAGCCGCGACGGTGGCGCAATCAGGTTCTGCACGTACACCAACGTCCCGTTGACCTCGCTCGAGACCTGCGCCGCGAGCAACACGCGCTGCATGTACCGGTTCACCAGATCGGTGCCGACCGGCTTCGGTCCCGTGCACTCGGGATAGTTGAAGTCGGCGCCCGCCGCCATCCTCCACGGTGTCTCGATGACCTTGCTCGCCCGCTTGTAGAACGTCGCCGGGCAGACGCGGCGTCGTTCTCACCCTGTTTCGAGGCACGCCCCTAGCTGGACGGCCTGGAGCACCGCGCTGCTCATACCCTGCCCGTAGACCGGGTTGAAGCTGCAGATCGAGTCGCCGAGCACGACGAACCCCGTCGGCCGCCGCTTCAACCGCTCGTAACGCCGGCGCCGGCTCGACGGAAGCCGGTGCACGTAGACCGGTCCGAGCATTCCGATCTCCGCGACGAGGTCCGGCACTTGCGGCGCCGGCAGCGTCGCCGCGATCGCGCGGAAGCTCGCCTCGTCCGAAGGTGCAGGCGCGCCAAAGCCCGCTCCGATCGTCAGGATCCACCGATCGCCTTCGACCGGCATGAGGAAGGCGGCGTGCTTGCCCGTGGGCGGTGATTCGCGCGTGATCGCAAATGTCGCATCGATGTCGCCCCCACGACGCGGCAGGACGACGGTCGCGTACCGCATGTCGCAGCGCACGTCGTCGATCGCCGGCGCCGGGAAGTCGATCTGCTCCAGCCACTTCGACGCGACCGAACCACGGCCCGAGCAGTCGACGACGAGATCCGCCTCGAGTGTCCACTCGGCGTCGTCCTTGCGTACGCGTACACCGCGCACCCGCGTCCCGTCGTAGCCGAGGCCGTCCACGGTCACGCCCGTCTCGATCGTGACGTTCGGGAGCTCGCCGACGCGCCGTCGCACGTTGCCTTCGAGGAAGGGCCGGCTCGCGCTGATCACCGGCCGGTTGCCGACCAGCGGTGCGCGATAGCCGCCGGCCTGGAACCATCGCCCTTCGTTGAAGTCGAGCGCCTGCGCGCCGCCGGCAAGAAGTTCGTCAACGATGCCGGGAAAGAGCTGCGCGATCTCCCGCAGGCCGCCGGCGAGCAGCGCGTGGGCGTGGCGCCCCTGCGGGACGCCGCGGCGAGGCAACCCGTCGATCGGGAGCTCGTCCCGGTCGAGGATCGTGACCTGCTCGAAGTGGTCGGCGAGGACACGCGCGGCCGCCAGGCCGCCCATGCTCCCCCGACGACGACGGCGTGTTCACGGTTCTGGCGACGCACGGTGGTCCTCCTGACGAGATTCACCACCACTACGGCCAGAGGGCCGAAGTCGGTTCGCGTGTGGTGGCAGTCAGTCCGGCCGGCTACGTCTTGGCTGAACAGCCCCCGAAGGATCCTTCCGCGCCGCCCCTTTGGCGAAGGCCATCTTCACGACCTCCTTCAACGCCACCCCTCGCGGATCGAACGTTGAGACGGGTCGAAGATCAAGGAGTGAGATGTGGACCGGTTTGTCGGTATCGGTGCACCGCGACCCCGGCCCAGATCAACTCGACCACGCCGAACGGCCACGCGCCCGAGAGGAACCCGTACACACTCGACAGGACGCAGCCGGCCGCGAACCGAGCACGAAACCGCGAGCGCGACCCTCGAGCGCGTACATCACCATCATGAACGTGACCGCACAGACGCCGTAGATCGTGACCGCCATCGCGAGCGTCAACCGATCTCGTACTGCGCGGCGGTGCGGGACGGCGAGGATCGGGCGTGATCAGCTCCGCGATGATGCGTTTGTGTTCGGGATCGTCGCGGTACGCGACGTAGCCGTCGACGTCGTCGAAGTCGGCGACGACCGCGAACGTGGGCGTTCGCGTCGTTGAGCCCGAGATCGCGTCCCGATGACGTACGTCCTGGAGCTGCGGGAGCCGCGCCGGGAGCGTGAGCAGCGCATCGTCGACCGCGTGCGACGTCCTTGGCGCGTCGGTGTCGTCGATGAACGTGAGCAGCACGACGTGACGGAACATCAGCAGCAGTCCGCGTAGACGCCACCGTCGACCTGGATCGCGGTGCCGGTGACGATAGCGCGCGTGCTCGGAGCACAGGAACGCGCCGATGCTGCCGAAGTCGCCGGGATCGCCGATGCACCCCGCGGGGATGCCCGCGGCGAGGTCGTCGAGGGACCGGTGCCGTGCAGCGCGGCGACGCCGTTCGGTCGCGTGCAGTCCGGGCAGCAACGAGTTCACGGTGACGCCGTCGACCGCGACCTCGCGCGCGAGCGTCTGCAGGAACCCGGTGAGCCCGGCGCGGGCGGTGTTCGACAGGATGAGAGTCGGGATCGGTTGGCGCACCGCGATCGACGTGATCGCGACCACTCTCCCCCACTTCTGCGCGCGCATCTCGGGCACGGCCTCGTAACACATCGCGATCGACGACGAGGCAGTTCAGCTCGAACGCGCTCGAGGTACTGGTCGACCGTCGTGTGCTCGAAGTCGCCCGGCGGCGGACCGCCCGCGTTGAGCGACGAGGATGTCGATGCCGCCGAGCGCCGCGCGCGCGTCACGAACGAAGCCCGTCGCGCCGTCGACCGTCGACACGTCGGCGACGATCGGAACCGCGTCCGCGCCGATGCGCTCGGCCGCCGCGGTGATCGGTGTCCTCGCGGCGTCCACAGATCGCGACCTGCACGCCTTCGGCCGCGAGCGCGCGGCGCGACTCCGAGCCGAGGCCCTTGCGACGCGGCGGCGACCGCCGCTCGCTTGCCCGAGATTCCGAGATCCACGACCCCTCCTGGAACGATGCCCTGCGTGTCAGTGGATAGGGCCCTGCAGTGTCGCGCAACGACGCGGCGTGACGCCCGGTCCGCAGCGCGATGATCTCGGCGCAGATCGCGACCGCCGTCTCCTCGGGCGTTCGGGCGCCGATGTCGAGACCGATCGGCGACATGACGCGCGCGATCTCGGCCTCGGTCGAGACCCGTGCTCACGCAGGCGCACCACCCGCTGGTCGTGCGTGCGGCGCGAACCCATCGCGCCGAGGTAGCCGACGATCGGTCTTCACCGCCGCCGCGATCGCGGGTACGTCGAACTTGTGGTCGTGCGTAAGGACGCAGACCGCGTCGCGCGGTCCGAGCTCGTCGCCGACCTTGGCGAGGTAGCGATCGGGCCAGTCGTTGACGACCTCGTCGGCCATCGGGAACCGCTGCACCGTCGCGAAGACGGCGCGCGCGTCGCACACGGTGACGCGATAGCCGAGCACCTTCGCGACTCGGGTGAGCGCGGCGGTGAAGTCGACCGCGCCGAAGATGATCATGCGCGGCGGCAGCGCGAACGACTCGATGAACACGCGTGACGGCCTCTTCGCGCGCCTCGCCGTGCGCGCCGTAGTGCCGCGTCGACGTGATACCGGCCTGCGAGCTCGCCGAGCGCGTCGCGCGCCACCACTCGATCGAGGTCGGCGTCGCCGAGCGTGCCTGTCGGGAGCGCCGGCCGGGCGCACGAGGAGCTTGGCGCCGATGTTCGGGCCGTCGATGACGGTCGCGAGCGCGACCGGCTCGTCCGCGCGCAGCGCGTCGCGCAATCGTTCGTACAGGCTCACCAGTCGATCGGTTCCACGAACAGGTGGATCGTGCCTCCGCAGGTGAGGCCGACGGCGAACGCTTCGTCGTCGGAGTAGCCGAACGAGATCACGCCCCGCTCCCGTTCCCCCGCGAGCACCTCCAGCGCGGCGACCACCACCGCCCCTTCGACACAGCCCCCCGACACCGAGCCGGCCACTTCGCCCGCGTCGTTCACGACCATCGTCGCGCCCGGATCGCGCGGGCTGGATCCTTCGGTGCCGACGACGCGCGCGACGGCGACCCGGTACCCGGCCGCCTGCCAGCGGTCGATGTCGTCGAGAACTTCCTTCATGCGGCTACGACCTCCGGCCCTCGATCGCGTGTCGGAACGTGTGCAACGACCGGGCCTCCAGTCTGCGCCTGGCTTTCATGCGGCGACGACCTCCGGCCCTCGATCGCCTGTCGGAACGTGTGCAACGACCGGGCCTCCAGTCTGCGCCTGGCGTTCACAGCACCTCACTGCGAGATCACCTCGGCGAGCTGTTCGAGCGCAGCCAGCGAGTGGCCTTCGACGAACGCGTCAACGTACGGAAGCGCGGCGGCCATTCCCTGCGCGAGCGGCGCATACCCGGGCGTCGCCTTCAACGGGTTCACCCAGACGACCTTGTACGCGACGCGTGCGAGCCGCGCCATCTGCTCGGCGAGCAACTCGGGCCCGCCGCGATCCCATCCGTCGGAGAGGATCACGACCACCGCGCCGCGCGCCATGCCGCGGATGCCCCAGGTGTCGTTGAAGACCTGCAGGCCCTCGCCGAGACGAGTGCCACCCGACCAGTCGGTGACGCGGTGGGCCGCCGCGGCGACCGCCGCGTCCGGATCACGGGACGAGAGCTCGCGCGTGATTCGCGTGAGTCGCGTGCCGAGCGCGAACGCCTCGACGCGCGTGCGCCCGACGACGGCCGCGTGCAGGAATCGCACGAACGCACGTGCGTACGGCTCCATCGACCCGCTGACGTCGAGCAGCAGGACGATGCGGCGTCGTTGCGGTGCGGGCACCTCGAAGCGGCGTTCGATCGGCTCCCCGCCCGTACGCAACGCGCGGCGAACCGTTCGGCGCACATCGGGATGACCGCGTCGCTTGCCCGGGCGGCGACGCCGCGACGGCTTGATCGCGCCCACGAACCGCAGATCGGACATGAGCTTGCGCGCCTCGGCGAACTCGGCCGGGGTGTACGCGGCGAAGTCGACGTGTCGAAGCGTTTCCGTCGGGCTCCAGCGCACCGAGAGCACGGGGGCATCCGGCGCGAGTCCGACATCCGGTGGCTCGTCCGCGGGCAGCTCTGCGTCGAACGCGAGGACGATCTCCTCGACCGGCGGCGGCGAGCCCGTCGCGCGCGTCGTACCGGCCCAGCCAGAACGCGGCGAAGGCACGGTCGTAGGCGTCGAAGTCCTCGGGTCGCTTCACCAGCGTCGACTGGCCGGCCCAGTACACGGCGTCGCGGTCCTCGAGGCCGACACACGCGAGCGCGCGTGCGAAGAGCATGGTCGCACCCAGCGGGACGTCGATCCCGAGACCGCGGAGCACGCGCGCGAACGCGACGGCGAGCCGGTCACCCGTGCCGGGTTCGGGCCCGACACCGCGCTCCACGCGCACCTCAGGCACTGCGCGCCACCGCGGCCCGCACCAGATCCGGGAGACCGTGTCCGCGCACGCGCTCTTGATCCTCTCGGTACTTCAAGATGGTCCCGAGCGTGATGTCGACGGTGTGCTCGTCGAGCCGTTGCGTCCCGAGCGTCGCGAGGGCCTGGGCCCAGTCGATCGTCTCGGCGACCCCCGGTGGCTTGTAGAGCTCGAGCCCTCGCATCGCCTCGACGGCCGCCGCGACGTCACGCGCCAACAGCAGCGGGACATCGGGCGCGCGCAGCCGCAGGATCGCGAGCTCGCGTTCGAAGTCGGGATGCGCGATCCAGTGGTAGAGGCAACGCCGTTTCAACGCGTCGTGCACGTCGCGGGTGCGGTTCGACGTGAGCACCGCGATGGGTGGCACGGCGGCGCGGATGACACCGAGCTCCGGCACCGAGATCGACCAGTCCGACAGGATCTCGAGGAGGAACGCCTCGAACTCGTCGTCGGCGCGGTCGACCTCGTCGACCAGCAGGACCGGCGGCCGGTCACCGTCGTGCGCGATCGCCCGCAGCAACGGCCGCTTCACGAGGAAGCGTTCCGAGTACAGCTCGTCTTCGACCACCTCGGCGCCGCTCGCCTCGACGGCACGCAGGTGCAGGAGCTGGCGCGAGTAGTCCCACTCGTAGACGGCTTGGGCCGCGTCGATGCCCTCGTAGCACTGCAGCCGGAGGAGGTCGCCGCCGGTCCAGCGCGCGAGGACCTTCGCAACTTCCGTCTTCCCGACACCGGCTTCGCCTTCGAGCAGCAACGGTCGTTGCAAGCGCAGCGCGAGGAAGATCGAGGTGGCGAGCCCCTCGTCGGCGAGATAGTCGTGTGCGGCGCAGGCCCGCGGCCACGGCTTCCACGCTTTCCACGTTCTCGACGCGCTCCGTGCGCTCGGTGCGCTCCACCTCTGCAGCGTACCCAGGCCCTGGCGGCTCACGTGTTGCCCGGCCGCGAGGTTCTGGGTTACAAGCTGGGCATGACCCACGATGTTGTGATCAGGGGCGGCACGGTCGTGGACGGCACCGGGCACGCACCCGTGCGCGCCGATGTCGCGATCGACGGCGACCGGATCGTCGCCGTCGGCGCGCTCGAAGACGGTGGCAAGCGCGAGATCGATGCCGGCGGCGCGTACGTCACGCCGGGTTTCGTCGACGTGCACACGCACCTCGACGCGCAGATCGCATGGGATCCGGACGCGACCTCCTCGTGCTGGCACGGTGTCACCTCGGTCGTGCTCGGCAATTGCGGGGTCGCGTTCGCGCCGGTGCGCGAGGGTCAGGCCGACTGGCTCGCCGGGCTCATGGAGTCGGTCGAGGACATCCCCGCGCGCAGCATCCTCGAGGGGCTCGCGTTCAACTGGGAGACCTACGGCGACTACCTCCGCGCGCTCGACGTGTTCCCCAAGGGCGTGAACGTCGGTGGCATGGTCGGCCACTGCGCGCTTCGGCACTACGTGATGGGTGAGCGCGGGCTCGACGACACGCCCGCCACCGACGACGACATCGCCGAGATCGCGGCCCTCGTCGACGAAGCGATCGGCGCGGGCGCGCTCGGCTTCTCGACCTCGCGCACGCTGTTGCACCGTGTCCCGGACGGCCGGTTCGTCCCCGGAACGTGGGCACGCGAAGACGAACTGATGGCGATCGCCGACGTGCTCGGCAAGCGCCGCAAAGGCGTATACGAGGTCGCGCCCCGTTTCGAGCGGCCCGGCGAGAACTACGAGGGCACCGCAGCCGAGATCCGCTGGATGGCGGAGATCAACCGGCGCACCGGGCGCCCGGTCACCTTCGGCGTCGCGCAGAGCAACGCCGGCCCCGACCTCTACAAGGTGATCCTCGACCTCGTCGACGAGGAAGCTGCGACCGGCGGCGAGCTCCGCCCGCAGACCACGGCACGAGGGATCGGCCTGCTGTTCGGGATGCAACACCGCACGTTCTTCGACCGCGCGCCATCGTGGCAAGCACTGCAGCCACTCGACCTCGCGGGGCGGCTGGTCGCGCTCGACGACGACGTACGTCGCGCCGAGCTCCTCGCGCGACGCCGAAGCGAACCTGCCCCCGTTCGACTGGACCGGCGTGTACGTGTTGACACCCGATCGCGTCGACTACGCCGGTGATCCCGCGGACTCACTCGCCGCGCACGCACAACGCGGCGGGCGAGACCATCCCGGCCGCGTTCGTGCGCATATCTCGCGAGACCGGCGGTCGCGCGCTGTTCAACTTCCCGTTCCTCAACCAGCGCATGGATGCGGTCGAGGAGATGCTCGACCATCCGCGCATGCTCGTCGGTCTCGGCGACTCCGGCGCCCACGTCGGGCTGATCATGGACGCGTCGCTCCCGACCTGGTTCCTCGCGCACTGGGTGCGCGACCGCGCCAAGTTCCCGATCGAGGAAGGCATCCGCCGCCTCACCTCGGATACCGCGGACCTCTTCGGGATCTCGGATCGCGGCCGCCTCGTGCCCGGTGCGTTCGCCGACGTCAACGTGCTCGCGCTCGACGAGCTCGCGCTGCCGTTGCCTGAGTACGTCCACGACTTCCCCGCCGCTGCCGGCCGTTACCTCCAACGTTCGAGCGGCTACCGGTGCACGCTCGTGAACGGTGAAGTGTTCGTCGACAACGGCGTGCCACAGGGAGCGCACGCCGGGGTCACATTGCGGTCCTGACCCCGTACAGTGCCCCGATGCGATCCAGGGTCTTGGTGGCGATCGGGTGTGCGGCGGCGCTCTGCCTGGGCGCATGCGGTGGCGGCGACGACGACGCGGCGACCACGACGACGAAGCCGTTCGGCGTCCGCCCGACCACGGAAGCCATGTCCGCGAAGGACGCGAAGCAGATCGACGACGCCGCGCAGGCCGCGTTCACATCGCTCGGCACCAAGTCACCGGGTCTCTACGTCGGCGTTTGGGATCCGAAGAAGGGTTCCTTCACCAAGGCGTACGGCCTGGCCGAAGTGGGTGGCACGAAGGCGACCGTCGACGACTCGCTGCGCATCGGCAGCATGACCGACTCGTACACGGCGACGGTGATCCTGCAACTGGTCCGCGAGGGCAAGCTCACGCTCGACGGGACCGTCGAGACCTATGCGCCCGCGCTGGCCGCGCAGTTCCCCGAGCTCGCCGCGGTCACGGTCCGGCAACTGCTCTCGATGGCGTCGGGCATCCCCGACTACCTGCAACGACCCGGCGGCGCGATCAACGCGATCGTCGCCAATCCGCAGCGCGTGTGGACGCCGGAGGAGCTGATCGCCGAAGGTGTGAAGCTCGGCGTGCAACCGCCGGGCACGCTCGGCTACTCGACGACCAACTTCATCGTGTTGCAGCTGCTCGCCGAACAGGTCACGGGCAAGTCGCTCGAGGATCTGATCAAGACGCGGATCACTGCCCCGCTCGAGCTGAAGGCCACCGAGCTTCCGCCGCCGGAGGACACATCGTTGCCGGCGCCCGTGGCGCACGGGTACTTGAACCAGGGATGTGTCACGGAGATGGCGGCCGACGGCGCGCCCGGTGTGCCGGCGGGTACCGATGTCACTGATTGGAACGTCTCCTACGCGCAAGGCGCGGGCGGCATGACATCGAAGCTGGCCGACATGGGCACGTGGGCCGAGACGACGATGGGCACGACCTCACTCTCCAAGCAGCTCGGCAACCTGCGGATCAAGACCCGCAACCTCGGCACCGGACTCCACTACGGCCTCGGCATCATCAACTTCGGTGACTGGTTCGGCCACGCCGGTGAAGGGCTCGGCTGGGAGTCGCTTGCCCTCCACAACCCGAAGTCCGGCGTGACGTTCGTGGCCGCGACGAACGCCTGCAACAACACGACTTCGGCGTTCGTCGCCATGCTGCAGGAGCTCTACCCGAACACGACGCCGTAGGTCGGCGTCCCCAGGGTCCGCACATCTCGATCCGCCGCATGGTCTACTGCGCCGATGGTTCTCGCAGATACCGGCGTCTACATCTTCTCGGGCATCGGCTTCGTCCTCGAGATCATCCTGCTGATCATCACGGTCGGCATCGCGAGCCGGAAGGGTCACAGCGCGATCCTCTTCGGCATCTTCTCGATCTTCTGCCCGATCGTCGCGCTGATCGTCGCCCTCGCCGTGCGACCGCGGGTGTAGTCACCGCTCGCGCGGGCGACGCCGCGGACCGAGCGCGATTGGGGCGTTCTGCGCACAGGGCCGCATGTCCGTGGGTTTCGGGTGCCAATTCGCGATGATGGAGGGCCGCCGGATCCCCCCCGGCGCACCGAACTCCGACGCACCCCGTGACCGAGCCCTATCCGGCCCCTGCGGCCGACACCCAGCGCGCGCATCTGCGGTACATCCGCGGCATCGACGGCCTGCGCGCGATCTCCGTGCTCGCGGTGCTCGTCTACCACAACTATGTGGTCGGTGGCTCGAGCCCGGGCTGGCTGCCCGGCGGGTTCTACGGCGTCGAAGTGTTCTTCGTGCTCAGCGGCTACCTCATCACGTCCTTGCTGCTGGACGAACGCACGCGTACCGGCACGATCGCGCTGAAGGCGTTCTGGTTCCGGCGCGCTCGGCGACTGCTCCCCGCGCTCTTCCTGATGGTCAGCGTCGTCGTGCTGTTCACGCTCGTGTTCCTGCGGGACGAACGCGATCTCGGAGCTGAAGAGCGACGTGGTCGCCGCGGTCACCTACACCTCGAACTGGTGGCAGATCATCGCGAACCGCTCGTACTTCGAGCAGGCCGGGCGACCGGAACTGCTGAAGCACCTCTGGTCGCTCGCGATCGAAGAGCAGTTCTATCTGTTCTGGCCGCTCGTGCTCGGCGTCGCGATGAAGCGACTGGGCCGCCATCGCACGCCTTGGGTCATGGCCGGTGTCGGGCTGTTGTCGGCGGCGGCGATGGCGCTGCTCTACACAATCGGTGTCAGCAGCACGAACCTCTACTACGCCACACCCACGCGCTTGTCGGGCTTGCTGCTCGGATCCGCGCTCGCGTTCTTCTGGACGCCCCGGCGCGTGCGCGGTGCAACTGGCAGGCACGCGCGCGTCGTGCTCGATCTCGGTGGCGTGCTCGGCTTGTACCTCTTGTGGTGGTCGTTCCGCGGCACGCACGACTACGACGCGATCGCGTTCCGCGGCGGCTTCCTGATCGTCGACATCGCGTCACTGCTCGTCATCTGCGCGGTGGTGCACCCGCGCTCGGACATGAACCGCGTCCTTGGTATACCGGTGCTGGTCTGGATCGGTCTGCGGTCCTACGGCATCTACCTCTGGCACTTCCCGATCTTCGCGATCACACGGCTCTCCGACCTCGACGGTGCGTTCGGGTTCACACCCCCCGGCTGGCTGTGGTTCACGATCCGGCTCGCCCTCACGCTCGGCGTCGCGGAGCTGTCCTACAAGTACGTGGAGGTGCCGATCCGGTCCGGGGCGATCGGCGACTACATGGAACGGGTCCGGGCCGCGCGCGGGGCCGGCCGGCGTCAGCTCGCGACCCGTGGCGTCGCAGTCGCGGTCGCCCTCTCGCTGCTCGCGATCGCCCTCGGCACGGGGCTCGCCAATGCGGAGCCGGGCAAGGAGAAGATCCACGGCATCACCAACCAGGCGGCCGAGGAGAAGCGGGATCCGGACGCACCCCGGTCGGAAGCGCTCGACGAGCTGAAGAAGACGCTGTCGTCGTCGACCACGACACCGACGACCGCGGCCCAGGCGAGCGCCACCACGCCGGCGACTCCCGCGCCGACCGCACCGGCGATCCCGCAAGGAGTGCTCGGCATCGGCGACTCCGTCATGCTCGGCGCCCGCGGCGCGCTGCAACAAGCGATACCGGGCATGAGCGTCGACGCGGTGGTGAGCCGCCAGTTCGCCAACGCGATCCCCGCCTTGCAGTACTACCGCGACCAGGGGCTGCTGCCGTCGACGGTCGTCGTGCACCTCGGCACCAACGGTCGCTTCGGCGATCCCGAGTTCGACACGATGATGCAGACGATCGGCGACGGCCGTCAGGTGTACTTCTTGACGTCACGCGTGCCGCGCTCGTGGCAGGCCGACGTCAACGCGCACCTCGCGGCAGGAGTCGCACGGCACTCGAACGCGCACCTCATCGACTGGGGCACGTTCTCGAACTGCCATGGCGACTGGTTCGCCAAGGACGGCTTCCATGTGAACTCGGTCGGTGCCGCCAACTACGCGCATCTCGTCGCCGCGCAGATCTCCGGGCAGGCCGCCGGGCTCCAGTACTGCTGACGTCACCACGCGATACGTTCACGTCATGGACAATGACCGGCCCGTCACGGACACCGTGAGGGTGCGACTGTCGATCGACGGCCCGATCGCCACGATCACGAACGACAACCCGGAGAAGCACAACGCGTTCGACGACGACATGGACCTCGCAGCTGTTCGAGATCCTCGAGCGAGCTCACGCGGCATCCCGAGGTCCGCGCGATCATCTGGCGGGGCGAGGGCAAGTCGTTCTCGTCCGGGCCGCGACGTCGGATCGATCGGCACACATCAAGGTCGACGCTGTCGCACCACGAGCTCATGCGCCGCGGGCACCGCGGCATCCAGCAGCTCTGGGAGCTCGACGCGCCGGTCATCGTGGCGTGCAAGGGCTGGGTGATGGGCGGCTCGTTCCAGCGCGCGCTGCTGTGCGACGTGCGCGTCGCCGCCGAGGGCACGCGCTTTCGGCTGCCCGAGGTGACCTACGGCGTGATCCCCGACACCGGCGGGGTCGCTGTCCTCTACGAGATGTGCGGCCACGGGCTCGTCAGCGACATGGTGCTCACCGGCCGCATCCTCTCGGCCGAGGAGGCGCTCGCCCACGGCGTCGTGAGCCGCGTCGTCGCCGCCGAGGAGCTCGACACGACGGTGCAGGAGATGGCGGAACAGATCGCGCAGTCGCCCGCGGTCACGGTGAAGATGGCGCGTGCGGTGATCCGGCAGCTCGCGCAGCCGCAGATCCGCGCGTCGATGAACGACGAGATGATCTACCAGACGTTCATCAGCCGCAGCGACGACATGGCCGAGCTGCGCGCCGCGCGCGCCGAAGGTCGCACGCCGCGCTACCGCGGTAGCTGAATCCTCGGAAGGAAGTCATGGCGGAAACCATCGGACTCCCGGCACCCCCTCCGGTCGGCACACGTGCGTTGCCTGCGGGCACCTACGACGGGCGTCCCCGTGTTCGTGACGGGCGGCGGCACCGGCCTGGGCAAGGCGATCGCCTCGGAGTTCGCGCGCCTCGGCGCGTCGATCGTCATCGCGAGCCGTAAGTCCGAGCACCTCGACGCGGGCCGCGCGGCGATCGAGGCACTCGACGCGCCCGTGCTCACGGTCGCGTGCGACATCCGCGACGCCGACCGATCGCGGCCGCCTTCGACGGAGCCGTGGGCGCGTTCGGGCTCCCGGGCGTGCTCGTCAACAACGCCGCCGCGAACTTCCCCGTCCCGGCCGAAGACATGTCGCCGAACGCCTGGCGCACGGTCGTCGACATCACGTTGAACGGCACGTTCTTCTGTGCGCGCGAGTTCGGCCGCCGGCACCTCGGCGCGGGCACGCCGGGCTCGATCATCAACGTCGGCGCGTCGTACGCGTGGACGGGCGGTCCCGGCTTCGTGCACTCCGCCGCGGCCAAGGCCGGCGTGAAGAACCTCACCGAGTCGCTCGCGGTCGAGTGGGGGCCGTACGGGATCCAGGTGAACGGGCTCGTGCCGGGCCTGTTCCCGCACGAGGACATGACGGCCGACATCCGCGGCAACCTCGACCGCACCGACGACAAGGACGCGTGCCAGCCCGCGCTGCGCGTCGGCCAGCGTCAGGAGCTCGGCTGGGCCGCGACGTTTCTCGGCATCGCCCTACGCCCGGTTCATCTCGGGTCACACGCTCGTCGTCGACGGCGCCAACTGGCAGCGCCGCTCGCTCACCAACCCGCCGGTCGTGACCGTCCGCGACCAGATGGGCCGCGGCCCGTTCGACGCCGGCTGAAGCGGTCTCGCGTCGAGCGCGAGGCCTTGAGCAGCGCTTCGTTCGGGTTGTCGGGCAGCTGGTCGAGCGGCGGTCGCGATCTCGGCGACGGTCGGGCCGACCTCCGCCGCGAGCGGCGCCAGCGCGTCGAGGTCGAAGTCGTAGAGCGCGCGCCGCGTTGCCCGCGAGCAGCTGCTGCAGCTCGGTCGGGTCGGTGTCGTGGAACAGCTGGCGCAGGTGCTCGCGCGTGTACGGCCAGGTGCCCTCGTCGTGCGGGTAGTCGCTCCCCCACATGAACTGGTCGAGGCCGATCACGTAGCGCGCGGCCGCGTCGTCCGGGCCGGGTTGGCTCACGCCGACGTAGCAGTTCTGCGCGAAGTACTCGCTCGCGAGCTGCGGCAGCTTGTGCTCGTCGGTGTACGCGAGCTCGCCGGTGCGGCCGGTCTTGCGGATCTGCTTGATCACCGCGTCGAACCGGCGCAAGCATCGGCGGGAGCCACGCGCAGCCCATCTCGGTCATCACGAACTGAGCTGCGGGAACCGCTCGAACACGCCCGAGAGCAGCAGCTGCACGAACGGTCGCTGCGAGTAGAAGCAGACCTCGGTGATGAAGAGCAGGTCGGCGACCGGGTACTTGCCGTAGTTGGGAGCACCGGTGCCGCCGTGGCGTTGACCGGGACCTCGAGGTCCTCGCACACCTTCCACAGCGGGTCGTACACCGGGTCGTACAGCGGCTTCACGTAGTCGACGTCGGGCGGGATCGCGGAGATCAGCACGCCGCCGCGCAAACCGTGCTCCTTGATCCACTTCACGTCGTCGATCGCGTCGTCGACGTCGTTCAGGAAGATCTGGCCGATGCCGGCGCGCCGTCTCCGGGAAGCGGCGCACCAGTCGGCGAGCCAGCGGTTGTGGGCGCGGATGCCGGCGAGCCGGTGCTCGTACTCGTCGGGCTTGCGGCGGCCGCGCGAAGAGCACGAAGCTCGGGAAGAACGGCGGCACCGTGTTCGGGAACACGACCTCGCCGACGATGCCGTCGGCCTCGAGGTCGCGAGTTGCGCCGCTCGTCGTCCCAGTTGCGCACCCGGCCGCCGTCCTGCAGATCGCGGAACGGGTTCCTGTACTTCTCGCGCCACGCGTCGAAGTCGTCGAGATACGTCGGGTCGAGGTACTCGCGGTACGTCTCGTGGCTGGCCCCGGCGTGACAATCGGCCGAGATGATCGTGTACCGGTCGGTGGCCGAGAGCGTGGCAGTCATGGTGCGCCTCCTAGAACACGTTCTAGGTTAGTCCGAACGTGCACAACTCCACCATCAGATTGGTGCCTGATGCACCTGAGCGGTGCACGAACCACCAATGAGATGGTCGAGTTTTGACCCCACCATCAGTCCGTGTAGAAGCCGCCATCCGGGTGGAGCAGTTCGCCGGTGAAGTAGCTGGAGTCGTCGCTGGCCAGGAACAGCACGGTGTTCGCCACCTCGCGGGGTACCCATGCGCTGCATCGGAATGGATGCAAGCGTGGCATCGAACACACCGACTTCGCGCACGATCTTCGTCATGTGGGTGTCGATGAATCCGGGCCCGACTGCGACACCGCCGAGATCCGAGACGGCGCGCGCCATGACCGTGTCGTTGTCGACGGCACTGGTCGCGTCGCACCGGACGTATTCCGCTCGCCGGCCGAGCTTCTCGACGAGGGCGACCGTCTCCGCTCCCGCGTCGTCGCTCACGTCGGCGACCACGACGTCGGCGCCCTCCTCGGCGAACCGTTCGCAACAGGCCCGGCCGATGCCGTTGGCACCACCCGTCACCACTGCGACCCTGCCGTCCAGCCGGCCCATCCCCCACCCCTCTCGCACGACGATGTCGCCACATGTTTATCTGTCCGCATGACGGCGACGATCGACATCTACGACCCCGACGTCTATGCGAACGGTCCGCCGCACGCGACCTTCGCCGAACTGCGCCGCACCCAGCCCGTCTACTGGCAGGAGATGGACGGCGAGCCCGGCTACTGGGCGGTCCTGAAGCACGCCGATCTCGTCCACGTCGCCAAAGAGCCGAACCTCTTCTCGGCCAGCGAGGGCGGGGTGATGCTCGAGAACCTCGCGCCCGAGCAGCTCGAGATGATGCGCATGATGCTGCTCGCGATGGACCCGCCGAAGCACGTGGACTACCGCCGGCCGCTGTCACCGAGCTTCAAGGCGCGCGTGATGGCGCAGATGGAAGGGCGCGTCCGCGAGATCTGCCGCGAGATCATGGCCGACGCGGCGGAGCAGCGCGATGTCGAGTTCGTGCACGACGTGACTGCGCGCCTGCCGACCCAGGTCATCGGCGAGCTCATGGGCCTGCCGCGCGCCGACTGGGACGCGATCCACGAGATGGCCGAACGCAACACCCGCAACCAGGATCCCGAGGTGATGGCGACGGCCGAGGCGGCGGAAGCGGCCGGCGCGGCGGTCGACATGGCGATGTACGCGATCCAGTTCGCGGCCGAACGCCGCGCCGTGCCGCCGCAGGAAGACCTCACGTCCTTGATCCTCGCCACCGACTTCGCCGGCGCGCCGATGAGCGACATCGACTTCGGCAGCTTCTTCGTGCAGCTGGTGACAGCCGGCAACGACACGACGATGGGCATGCTCGCCAACGGGCTCATGGCGCTGCTCGAACATCCGGAGCAGCTCGCGGCGCTGCGCGCCGATCCCGGGCTCACACCCAGCGCAGTCGAGGAGATCCTCCGTTACGAGAACCCGCTGCACTACTTCCGGCGCACCGCGACCGCCGACACGGAACTGCGCGGGCAGCC